>DYIL01000077.1 GCA_020723665.1 Methyloversatilis universalis | reverse complement strand
AGCCAGGCAGGCCTCAAATCGGCAAAACCGGGGTTGAGTTGCGGAAGTCGGGCTATCGTAATGCCGAGTAGCCAGCACCTCGGCGATACGAGCATTGAAACGCTCGACCATGCCGTTGGTCTGCGGTGTACGGGGCTTGGAAAGGCGGGGCTCCATGCCAGGACTTGGCTGAGCCGATCGAACTCGTGTTCGCCGCTGGACTGACGGTCCTTGGCGCCGAACAGCCGGTCAGTGGATTCCTTGCCGCTGTCGGTCAGCAACTGATCGGGCGGCCTCGTGCAGGCCATTCAGAAAGGCCGGCGCGCAAGCCGCGCTCGTGTCGGGCTGGATGGCGACGTACAACCAGCGGGTGGCGCGATTGATCACCACGAGAGAGATAGCGCCGCGCGGTGTCGTCAGGTATCTGCGGCAGATACTTGACATCGACATGCACGAAACCCGGCTCGTAGGTCCTGAACGTCTTGTGCGCGGGTTTCTGGCAGGCTTCGACCGGCTGGCGCAAAAGCCCACGGCGCACCCGCAGGCGGTGCAGCGCCGAGCGCGACATGCCGTCGTGAATGAACTCGCTTACCACCACCAAACGATCGTACAGCGGCAGCCTTAGAGGCTTGCGCACGACGATCACTACCGCTTTCTGCGCCGGCGAGTGCGTGGTTCGCAGACGATGGGCGGTGGTGCCGACACTTTTCCACGCTGTAGCCACCGTGCGTTGGCGGCTGTTTCATCTGCCGGGGAAGTTGGTGCGTCATGCCGGGGCGTGGGCGCTCAAGGTCGGGGCCGAGTTTGTCGAATGGTTCCAGGGGATCCGGCAGAAAAGCTTCCAGTGCGCGTAACCTTTCGCGCCGTAGCCAACTGAACAGGCCACCCTGCCTGCGGCAGGCTGGCTCACGCATGCCGCATGCTGAGGCAGGATGAGGCGCGCCCCGAGTTCGACACATCGGCTCGATGTCCGCCAAAAATCGCTTTCGATCGCCCGAGCGCGCCCTCAAAATCGTATCCCCCTACTCCAGTGGCTCCCATCGCCTTCTAACCTCTCGTATCCGCATCCCTTGGGTTCCTGGCGAAAATCAATCGCGGAATTAGGGCCAACAGGCGCGCTTGTGCAATCGTGCCGAGATTTTTTATAATACTTACTTTGCACCACAAGCCGGTGTAGCTCAGTCGGTAGAGCAGCACATTCGTAATGTGCGGGTCGTAGGTTCAAATCCTATCACCGGCTCCATAAAATCAAGGGGTTGCAGCAATGCAGCCCTTTTTCATTTCTGCCGGGGACACACTGGAAGCGAAACGGCGCTACTGTGACGGTGTGTTCTGTTGCTCACAGCTGTGCGTGCAGCATTCCTTCCATGGCGTAAATTTTCAAAAACGGCTGGGTGACCTACTGCCAAAACTGACAAAAACCCTATTTTCGTCAGTAACGGTAGTACCCAATCCGCCGTTCGCGGTGGTGCTTCAAAAAATCAATCGACAGCGTTTTCTAATGCTAAAGAAAGCTCTGAATAAGCTCTCTCCCACTGGGACAAACCTGTCCTGAGCTTGTCGAAGGGCTCATTCCGGCCTACAACGTTTTCCTTTTGATTGAGAAATGGAATAAGCCACTCCAAATGCCTGCCCGCGCGGCCGCAGGCGGGGACGAAACGGTGATCCGCGAGTGCATCCGAAAACCAGGAACGCGAAGATCAGCGTCTTGAGCAGATGAACCTCTGGCGCTGATTTGCCACCTTTTGGTGGCCCAAGAACCTCAGGGCCGCGTTAGCGACTCCGTTCAGCCGCTTTGAAAGACTCACATTCTAAAGTCCCCGGCTCTGCCGGGGAATACTTACATCGAACCTTGGCGTTCGATGGGAAACGCAGGAGCGGATGGCGGTTCGCTTGCGACCGGCTGCGCGCGCAGCTCAGCCAGGAACTCGTCGATGACCTGCCAGGTTCCGGCGGTGTTTTCCATCAGAATGCCGTGACGGTCCGCCGGGATCAATACGAGCTTTTTATTCGTTCCGCCAAGTTTGTTCATAAGGCTCGGCGCGCTTTTCGACGAAACCACCGGGTCCTGATCGCCATAAATGACGAGGGCAGGAACCTCTACTCGTGGAAGAAACTCGTCCATCTCCGAGATCAGTTGCCGCAACTCGTACAGACTCCTGATGGGGGCGTTCTGGTAGTTGACGTTGGGGTGTTCGGTTTTTTTTTCGACGAACGGCTTGACGCCCCCATTGGATGAAACCCAGCCCGCCAGGCGATTGGTTCCATGCAGCAAGGGCACCAGCATGAAAGCGGAATCTATGAGTTTGACCGGTACGGCCAAGGCGACCAGACCGATCATTTCCGGGTGACACTCCGCCGCCAGCTTGAGCGCCAGGGCGCCGCCGGTGGAAAAACCGACTGGAATGATCCGGTCGCAATAGGCCCGAAGGATATTGAACCCCCGGCGCACGCCGGCATACCAGTCGTCCCGGCTCTGATCGCGTAACGCATAGGGCGATGTGCCGTGCCCTTGGAGACGGACGCCCAAAACCGTATAGCCCAGCTCTAGCAGGTGATCGCCATAGCCTTTGACTTCGGCCGGGCCGGCAAGCAGGCCGTGAATGAGCAGTATGCCGACCCCGTTCGGACGCCGCGGCTGCAGGAAGAACGGCGAAGGATCGGCATCGGCGCTTTCGAGCGAGTTGATGTCGTCGAAACGCGGATCTGAATAAAATCTTTTCTCCCGCGCCAAAGCCTCGAATTCGTCTTCGAAACGCAAGTCCGCCAGACGGCGTCTGTCGACGCGGTCGAATTCTTCCAGCGCCGCGACCAGGGTTTCGCGCACCCGGCGGATAGGCGCCACTTCGTTGTTGTAGACCGCGATAGGGTTCTCCAGCCGGATCGTATCGAGGTCGAATTCCGCGCAAAGCTTTTCCTCGAACCGGTAGCGATCGGCCTCTTCGGCGATCAGCGCACGCTCTTTGGCGAGACAGACGAAATGCTCGAAGCGCTTGCTTCTCCCGTCGGCGAGGTCCATGTATTCGACCGGATCGACCAGGCTGCGATGCAAATTGACCCCTGCGGTTTTCTGCAGCCGACGGACGGCGAGATAGAGCGTCGTATAAAACCGTTCTTTCCCGATGTACCGCTGTCCCTTGCCGAGGCAGTACATGATCAGGCTGGAAGCCAGATGGCTCAGATTGACCGTGACGTTGGCGTAGATGTTCGCCATGTATTGATTGCGCGTGGCGGCGGCGCATTTCCTGAAATATCGGCCCATGATCCGCTGTTTCAGGGTGCGGGGCGCGGAATGCAGCGCGAATACGTCATCCAGCGTGGCGAGTTCGGCCGAAAACAGTTCCAGCGCGTAACGGTTCCACCAGCGCCACACCATGCAAGGATCGACGGGCTTGCCCATGCGCACGTCCATGTCGGTATCCTTGAGCAGGATATTGCCTTCGATCAGGGCTTCTTCCATCTGCCGGGGCGTCAGGCGGTCGGCGAACAGTTCGATACCCTTTTGCAGCAGGTTTTCGGACGAGCGGATGGGATAAAAGGTGATATTGGCGGGTACGATCAGGGTAGGCTTGAGCGCCGCGGTCAGCAACTGATCCAGACAGTCGAGTTTCAGCTCCTCTTTCCAGCGCAGCAATTGATGCTGGTTCTTGTTGCGATAGGCATTGCGGATCGTGGCCTTGAACGCGTCGAGACCCTGCGCCAATACCGCCGGGCCGGTATGATGTTTGCGCCTTTCGCCGGTGATGTGGGAATAAACGCTGTAACGGCCCTGCCGGTCCATCACCCGGCGATCCTTGACCATCCCGCCTTCCGGAAAGACGATCACCTTCCGGCCCCGAAGGATCTGCGCGGCCAGCAGGGGAAACAGGCGCGGGTGGTCATGGGGGAAAACGCCGACGTTTCTCAGGTAACGGGCCAGGGCGGTATCCGTTTCAAAGAACTCACCGGCGGCGATGGCGCAGCTATAGGCACCGGTTCGTTCATGAATCAGAAATTGCGGGATGAAAGTCTCGAACCGAGAGAAATGATTGAACAGGAAGATATCGCCCTGTTCCGGCTGGGAGTCGGCGTGCAACTTGATTTTCACGCCCAGCAGGTTTTTCACCGATCTGAACAGCTTCACCGACCGGTCGTAGAGCGCGGTGTCGATATCTGGCCATTCCTCGGGATAGCTCGTTTTTTTGGTCATGGCTGTTAATACTCTACGGGCAATGGGATGTCGGCAGGATCAGTGCTCGCGGCGCCGCCAGGCGTGATACCGCTCCACCCATCGTAGCAGCTTGTCCGGGGCGTGGGTGCGTTTCCAGACCCCGGCGGCATACTTATTGGCTTCGGCCAGGGTCGGGTAGATGTGAATGGTGCCCAGCACTTTGTTGAGACCGAGCCCGTGTTTCATGGCCAGGACGAATTCGGCGATCAGGTCGCCGGCATGCTCGCCGACGAGGGTCACGCCGAGGATCCGGTCCTTGCCCGGCACGGTGAGCACTTTGACGAATCCGTGCGCCTCGCCGTCGGTTATGGCGCGGTCCAGGTCGTCGAGGCGGTACATGCTGATTTCATGGGGTATGCCCCGTTCCTTGGCCTCCTGTTCATTGAGGCCTACCCGCGCCACTTCCGGGTCGGTAAAGGTTGCCCAGGGGATAACCCGGTAGTCGGCGCGGAATTTCCCGATATCGCCGAAGAGCGCGTTCACGCTTGCATACCACGCTTGGTGGGCGGCGGTATGGGTGAACTGGAACGGCCCCGTCACGTCTCCACAGGCATAGATGTTGGGGTAGAGCGTCCGAAGAAACTCGTCGGTTTCGATCGTGCGCGCTTTCGTCGTTGCGATGCCGAGTTCTTCCAGCCCGTAGCCCGTCGTATTGGCGACGCGGCCGACGGCCACCAGGACCCGGTCGAAGGGTATCCGTACCTCTTGCCCCTGGTGTTCGGCGATCAGGACGTTCTCGCCGTTCTCGACGACGATCCGTTTGGTTTGATGTTCCATCCGAAGGTCTATACCCTCATCGCGGAAACGCCGCGCAATGATTTCGGATACGTCCGGATCTTCCCGGATCAAGAGGCGCGGCAGCATTTCCACTTGAATGACTCGGCTGCCCAGCCGGGCGAAGGCCTGCGCCAACTCGCAGCCGATGGAACCGCCGCCGAGAACGAGCAGGCGCTTCGGTCTGTCGCGCAATTCCCAAACGTTGTCCGAAGTCAGATAGCCGACGTCTTCCAGCCCCGGAATCGGCGGCACGAAGGGCCGGGCCCCGGCGGCGATGACGATGGAACGGGTAGTCAGCGTGCGCGTGCCCTCGGCCGTTTTCACCTCCACGGCCCAGGGCGAGACGATTCTGGCTTCGCCTTCGACGACTTCAACGCCCAGTTTGGTATAACGTTCCGCCGAATCGTGCGGCGCCACCGTCCGGATTACCCGCTGCACCCGTTCCATCGCATCGGCGAAGTCGAACTCCGCGGAGGCCCTCCGGATGCCGAACTCGGATGCCCGACCGATACGGTTCAGCTGTTTCGCCGTGCGGATCAGGGCTTTCGAAGGGACGCAGCCGGTGTTGAGGCAATCTCCGCCCATGCGGTGTTTCTCGATCAGGGTCACCTTGGCCTTCAGCGCCGCCGCAATATAGGAAGTCACCAGCCCCGCGGAGCCCGCACCGATCACCACCAGATTGCGGTCGAAACGCCGGGGCTTTTCCCAGGGCGCATATATTCTACGGGCTTTGATCGCGTCCACGAATCTTCGGGCCAGCCAGGGAAATACGCCCAGCAGCGCGAAAGAGAACAAGAGGCCTGGGGACAGAATGCCCGACAGTGATTCGATCCTCGCCAATTGCGTACCGGCATTCACGTAAACCGCGGTGCCCGGCAGCATGCCCAGCTGGCTGACCCAGTAGAAGGTGCGTACCGGCAATGCGGTCAATCCCATCGCCACATTGGTGACGAAGAATGGGAATACCGGTACCAGCCGCAGGATAAAGAGATAAAAGGCGCCGTCGCGGGCGATGCCGGCATCGATGGCTTTCAGGCGCTCGCCGAACCGGGCCTTGATCCAATCCCGAAATAAAAAGCGGGATGCGAGAAAGGCCAAGGTCGCCCCGATGGTCGAAGCGAAAGATACAATCACCGTGCCCCACAATAGACCGAACACGGCGCCCCCGGCCAAAGTCAGCACCGCCGCGCCGGGCAGCGACAGACTCGTGACCGCTACGTAGAGCAGACTGTAAATCGTGGCGGCGAGGAAAGGATGGGCGGCTCGATAAACGGCAATGGCTTCCTGCTGGGCTTTCAGTGCCTCCAGGCTGAAAAAGCGCTGCAGGTCGAAAACGAAAAAAGCCCCGGCGAGCGCCAGGAAGACGATGACGAGGCCGATACGGTAACGGTTCATAACGGATTTCCCTGAATAAAATGGTCTAATGATGCTATCGGTTGGTCGGACAGTGGGATGAAAACTTATAGCCGCGGCTGACAGAGTTTTCTTGAGAAGACTGTAAGGTCTGGCTCCTTCGGGCGACCAATCGTCAATCCGTTCACTTTGCCTATGGAGTTTAATCCAAGCCATGCATGCGATATTGCCCTTGGTCCGGTCCGGTGATTCTCTCCCCATCGTCCGCGGAGAGCTGGAGACGGTGCAGGTGAACCAGGGTTACCGCTGCAATCAGGCCTGCTTGCATTGCCACGTCAATCAGGACCGAAACGCAAGGAGACGATGGACAGGGAAACCGTGGACCAGGTGCTCGATCTGCTGCGGCGGGCCGGAGTCGCCACCTTGGATTTGATTGGATTTGACCGAAGGCGCCCCTGAGATGAACCCGCATTTCCGCTATCTGGTAGAAGCTGCGCGGGATTTGGGTCTGCGAGTGATCGACCGCTGCAATCTCACCATCCTGGAGGAGTCGGGTTACAAGGATCTCGCGGACTTTCTCGCGGCGCAAGAAGTGGAGATCGTCGCCTCGCTCCCCTGTTATTTGGAGGAGAATGTGGATGCGCAGCGGGGAAACGGGGTGTTCGAGGCCAGTATCCAGTCCCTGCGCAAGCTCGACGGGCTCGGCTACGGCCAACCCGGCACGGGGTTGACGGTGTACCTGGTTTACAACCCCCAAGGACCGACCTTGCCGCCCTCCCAGGGCGAACTGGAAGCCGCCTACCATCGCGAACTGCAAGTGCGCTACGGGATCGTGTTCAACCGGTTCTATGCCCTCGCCAACATGCCCATCCAGCGCTTCGGCAGCACCCTGGTGTCAAAAGGCCAGTTCGAACCTTACCTGCGCTTGCTGAAAAACGCTCACCGCGATGAAAATCTGGACGGCGTCATGTGCCGCCGCCTGATCAGCGTCGATTGGCAAGGCTACGTCCACGACTGCGATTTCAACCAGCTGCTGGGCTTGCCGCTGGGCGGGCGACGGCGTCATATCACGAAAACCATGCAAGCGCGTTGTAAGGCCAGGCCATCGCTACGGCCGATCATTGCTACGCCTGTACCGCCGGCAGCGGCCGTTCCTGCGGCGCACTGAACACAATTAAAACACTGAACTTGGAGAGCCCATGATGTTTGTAGAAGAATCGGTGCGAAAACGCTATTCCGAAGGTGCCCGTGAGCGGCAGGAAGCCTTATGCTGCCCGGTAGATTACGATCGCGAGCTTTTGAAACTGCTGCCCCAGGAAATCATCGACAAGGATTACGGCTGCGGCGATCCCTCCCGCTACGTGCGGAAGGGCGATACCGTGCTCGATCTGGGCTCGGGCGGGGGCAAAATCTGCTACATGGCGGCACAACTGGTCGGCCCGGACGGGCTGGTCATCGGCGTCGACGTGAACGACGACATGCTGGCCCTGGCCCGTAAATACCAGTCGGAAATGGCCGAGAAACTGGGCGGCGACCGGGTACGTTTCCACAAGGGTTATATCCAGGACCTGGCCTTGGACGTTGCCGCGATGGAACGCTACCTGGCCGAACAACCGGTTACCGACGCGGCGTCCCTGGCGGCGCTGAAATCCTGGCAGGCCAGGCAGCGCAAAACCCGGCCGCTGATTGCCGACGCTTCGGTGGATTTGGTCATTTCCAACTGCGTGCTGAACCTGGTGGGCGACGATGAAAAAGCGCAACTGGTACGGGAAATCTTCCGCGTGCTCAAACCCGGAGGGCGGGTCGCCATTTCCGACATCGTCGCCGACGAACCCGTGCCCCAACATCTGAAGGACGATCCCGCCCTATGGAGCGGCTGCATCTCCGGCGCCTTCGAGGAACGGGAATTCGTCCGCGCCTTCGTGCAAGCCGGCTTCAGCGCCGTGTGCTTGGACAAGTGGGAGACCGAACCCTGGCAAGTCATCGAGGGCATCGAATTCCGTGCGGTTACCTTGCTCGCGTTCAAGGGCTACGGCCGCGAATGCCTGGACCGGGGGCACGCGGTGATCTATCGCGGCCCTTACGTGGAAGTGCGCGACGAGGAAGGGCATATCTTCCCGCGCGGCGAGCGCATCGCCGTGTGCGAGCGGACCTTCCGTACCCTTACCGAGGGGCCTTATCGGAAGCATTTCATCGGCATCGAACCCAAGATTCTCGCCGAGCCGGTGGCCTGGTGCGCCCCGCCCGGCACCCGCCGCCTGCCCGCAGAAACCAAGGGCGGGCGACAGATCGCCGAATGCGGCGGGGAGAAATGCTGCTGAAGCTAGCGTCGGGTTGCGGTTCGATGGAGCGGCCCGATCCGATGCACCTGTCGACCGGAGCAAGCATGAGCTTTATCGATACCCCTGAGAACTACCCTTACGCCTGGTACATCCGTCCCGTGCTAGCCCTGATGCGTCGGTGCCTTGGAACTCTGCCGGAGCCGGTCAAGCTGTGGGCGCGGATGCCTTTGGCTTTTCTCGGATTCCAGCTGATGAATCGGGCGCTGGAGCGCAAGTCTTCGCCTCTGGATGGCAAGCTGCGCGCACTCGTCCGCACCCGCATCGCACAACTCAACAGCTGCCATTTCTGTGTCGACCTGAACGCTTCCCGGGCTCTGGACCGGGGCGTCACGGTTGAGCAATTGCAGGATCTGACTGGTTTTCGAGATTCGCCCCGGTTCAGCGAGACGGAAAAAGCCGCCCTGGCCTATGCGGAAACCATCACCGGCACCGGTATCGAGGTCGATCCGGCGGTTATCGAGCGGTGCCGGCACGCTTTCGGCGACGATGGCGTCGTCGAGCTGGCCGCCCTGGTCGCGCATCAGAACCTGTCCGCCAAGTTCAACGCCGCTCTCGGCATCCCGGCGGCGGGCTTCTGCCTGACCGCCCACAAAACCGCCCCCCCGGACTGAACGGGTCGAGATTGCACGGAATGACTTCGGGAGAGGCGAGGCGTTCCTGACTTGATTGCACGTGATTGCCGGATTTGGCCTGGCCTTATGTTACGGACTGCTCGCTTGGGCTTCCCGTAGCGAAACAGGCCACGGCCTTAACCCAAGCTTAACACCCCACCAAAAAATACCTTTCCACTCAGTTGGTTACAACTTTTGAAATTGCCGAGTGGCACTGCAGGAAAGTATGTGTTGAGTGCGATCGTCTCACACCAGCATTTTTCTGACACAGCTCGTCGATGCGACGGCTCGCGTGCGGGCGCGCGAGGGCGGCGGCTCGTTTTTGCAGCCAGGCTTGCTTTATCACAGCAACGACTTAGGTTTATACGCCGAGGAAATCGAGCCGGAAACGGGGTGGTTTCTCGGCAACTTTCCGCAAGCCTTCGCCCACTTGGCCCTCATCGAAAGTGCCACGCACCTGGAACTTTGTAAGCACGGCGGCCCTGACAGGCTCCGCGGTACCCAGGCCGACCGTGCCCGGCTGGGCGTCGAGGCCACTGCCGGCCCGTGGGCGCTCTGGGCGGCCTTCAAGAAAACCGGTCGGGTCGGACGTCTCTGGTCCTCACGGGCCTCCGTCTTGCCGGTCGAGCTTGGGAGCGGTTCCACAAGAAAGGACGGCGAAAGAGATGGGGCGTCCGAATAACCGAGTCGGTGGCGCTGTATCGCCGGCCTCTTTCTGAAAGAAGACTTCATGCGCACCTTCGTGGAGGCGGGGCTTCCGGGTTCGGATCGATCCTCGAAGCTTCGATCTCGTTGCGGGAAAAGGATATCGGGAGGGTGTAAAAAGAACTGTGTAACTGGTTTGTAAAATCTGCGAGAAAAAGAGACTCAAACATGACCAGTAACACAACCAAACAAGATGCCTTATTGGACGAATTGCGCAAAGGCTATACGAATCCGAAAGACCTTCTGGGGGAACACGGCTTGCTCAAACAGCTGACCCGGCGTCTGGTGGAACGGGCGTTGGAGGCGGAGATGACCGCCCATTTGGGCTATGCCCGTCATGCGCCGGAAGGGCGCGGCAGCGGTAACTCCCGCAACGGCAAGTCGGCGAAGACGATTCAGACCGAAACCGGACCCTTGGTGATTGAGGTCCCGCGGGATCGCAACGGGGCCTTCGAGCCCCAGCTCGTTGCCAAGCGCCAGCGCCTGCCTGCCGGCAGGCCGGCCAGGCAGGCGGATTGGGCGCTTGACCGTGTTCTTCGATCATCCCCCGGAGATCCGCAAAGTGCTGTATGCCACCAACGCCATCGAATCACTCAACTTCAGCCTGCGCAAGCTGCTCAAGACCCGCGGCGCGTTTCCGAACGATGAAGCGATTCTGAAAGTCCTGTATCTGGGACTGCAGCGGATCGAGAAGAAATGGACGATGCCGATCCAGGATTGGAAACGGGCGTTGAACCACTTCGTGATCCTCTTGGGTGATCGAGTGACCCTATGAACCAACCGCAGTTACACAGTTAACTTGACACCCCCGGATCTCGAGCGGGCTGACATGCTGATCCGCCAATGCGCAGATTGCCGGAATCGTCCCAATCGCACGGATTGCCCTCATTGCCCAGTCGACAGAAACGTTCACTTGACCGATATCGCCCGCCTGGTTTGGGATCCGAGCGCGCCATGAATTCGCGCGGAATTCCTTTTACCGACGATTACGATGCCTGTAGCCAAATCGCTCTCGAGTCGATGAATCGTTTCCGTTGGAGTCCGCCGGATAATGCTTGCACCAGCGGCGCAACATCATCGATACGGGCCGCCGATGCGACCGCTCTCCTACCCCACACAGCTTCCGATCCAGGCGCTCAGCCTGATGTTGACCGACTGTGCCGGACACGCGAAGCGTCCGTCCGGACCACCGGCAAAACCGGTAGCGAATCGTTCCGACGCCCAAACGAATCCGGCAGCCTTCTGGAACCATCCGGTGAAGACCCTCGAACCGCTCCGGGTCCAAACCGCGCGCTACTAGGTGGTGACGGCGAGGCCCAGCGCGGAGCGGGTCGATCCGCTTCTCATGGTCATCGATGTCCGACTCCTGCGGGACGTTCTTACGGTCAGGGACGCGGCGGAACATCTGTTGCGGCATTCCGGCCACCGGCTGGCCGATCCCGGTGGGCACGGCTCAAAGGCACAGATCCTGCTGAGTCAGACGGTGCCCGATATCCAGCGCCATCTCGGACCGATCATGCTGCAGGACGCCTGCGACTAAGCGCCTATCCCAATAGGCCGTTCGCCCTGAGCTTGTCGAAGGGTTTCTTGAGCCTATTGGGATAGGCTCTAAGCGCCCCTTACCCGTGCGTTGCCGCTTTGAACTGTCTCAAAAGCGCTATCGCCGCAGCTTCCGAAGATGCCGGATTTTGTCCGGTTATCAAATTCCCATCGGTCACCACATGTGGCTTCCAGTTCTCGGCTTTCGAATACTTCCCACCGTTTTCGCGCAGCATGTCTTCCACCAGGAACGGGACCACCTGCGTGAGGCCGATTTCGTCCTCTTCGGAGTTGGCAAAACCAGTGACCGACTTTCCTTGCACCAACGGCGAGCCGTCGCGGGTCTTGGCATGACGAAAGGCGCCCGGTCCGTGGCACACCGCGACCACGGGCTTGCCCGCGGCATACAGCGCTTCAATCAACGCAATGGAATTCGGATCTTCGGCGAGGTCCCACAGAGGCCCATGGCCGCCCGGGTAAAACACGGCATCGAAATCGGCGGGCGAAAGGATGGACAGCCTGACGGTATTGGCGAGAGCGACCTTGGCGGCGGGTTCGTTGTCGAAACGGATGATCGCCTCCGTTTGCAGGGCCGGCTGACGGCTTTTCGGGTCCAGCGGAGGCAATCCGCCCTTGGGCGATGCCAAGGTAACATCGGCACCGGCGTCGATGAAAGCGAAGTACGGCGCGGCGAATTCTTCCAGCCAGAAGCCGGTCTTCTCGCCCGTGTCGCCGAGCCGATCGTGCGAGGTCAATACCATCAGGATTCTCATCGTCATTTCTCCTTTTCGCGTAAACTCAGGGCGATCTTGCCGAAATGGGCGCCCCGCTCCATGTAGCGCAGGGCGTCCGGCAGTTCGGCAAACGGAAACACGCGGTCCACCACGGGCCGCAGCCGGTGCCGCACGATCGCATCGTTCATCGCTACGAACATGGCGCGGCTGCCGACGAAGATGCCTTGTACGCAAACGTTCTTCATCAGGATGGGCGTGGGGTCGATTCGGCCCGGACCGGACAGAACGCCGATCAGGCTGATACGGCCGCCCATGCGCACGGCTTTCAGCGACTGTTCCAGCGTGCCCGCGCCGCCGACCTCGACCACATGGTCGACGCCGACCCCGTCGGTGAGTTCCCGCACACGCCGGCCCCATTCGGGCGTGGTCTTGTAATTGATGCCGTCGGACGCGCCGAGGTCCAGCGCTCGCGCCAGCTTTTCGTCGCTGCTGGAGATGATAATGACCCGCGCTCCGAACAATTTCGCGAACTGCAGTGCGAACAGCGAGACACCGCCCGTACCCAGGGTCAAAACCGTGTCGCCTGCCTTCACCCGGCCGGATGTAACCACCGCGTGCCAGGCGGTCACGGCCGCGCACGGCAGCGTCGCGGCTTCCTCGTCGGTGAGATGGTCCGGCACCGAGACCACCCCGTCCGCGTCCAGCACGACGTATTCCGCCGCCATGCCGGTCTCCCCGCCGCCCAGCGCGCTCTTGGCCTTCGCCTCCGTCAATTCGCCATCCAACCACTTGGGCATGAAAATGCCCGCCACCCTCTGACCTACGCTGACCCGCAACACGCCCTGTCCGACACCGACCACCTCCCCGACGCCATCCGAAAGCGGCATCATCGGCAGCGGAAGGTTCGGTCGATAGCTGCCCTCGATCACCATCAGATCTCGATAGTTGAGCGACCACGCCCGCATCTTCACGAGCACCTGACCTGGTCCCGGTTCGGGGATCGGCTTTTCGGCGAGGACCAATGAATCGATGCCGAAACCGCCTTTCAATGCAAAGCAACGACAATTGCCTTCATGCCCCATCATTCAGGGTCTCCATCGATTCGATCAAATGAACTTGCTCACAAATCCACTCGCTTCTCGTGTTGGTGTACCCGAAAGCGACCATCCGGCATCACAACTTGACGCCAACTGCGAGACGAATCTCAGCATTCGCTAATGCCTCGTCACCACCAATGTGGTGTTCCACTACTTTACGACCACCGATGCGCCACTACATCACCGGACCGAAATTGCATTCACCCTTGTGAAAATGTAAGGGAAGCTCTGAACAAGTGCGCTATTCCAGCGATTTCGAGAGCCGAGCCGAGATTTTCCGCT
>DYIL01000011.1 GCA_020723665.1 Methyloversatilis universalis | reverse complement strand
GTTCACACCTAAAAGAACAGCTCTTATTGTTACCCTTCTGATCGAGAAATGGAATAAGCCCTTCGACTTCGCTCAGGACAGGTTTGTCCCAGCGGGAGAGGGCTTGTTCAGAGCTTCCTTAAAGATATTTTCCGATTGTTCAATAAACGGAATCAGAACTCGCATCCCAGGGGTCGATGACGCAAAGTCCGGGATACTGGAAATCGCCCAGATTGCGCGTCACTAGGGCCAAGCCATGCTCCAGAGCGGTCGCGGCGAGCAGGCTGTCGATCGTAGGCAACGGGCGGCCGGCCGCACCGCACAAGCGACCCCAACGCTCGACGACGGCAAGGCTCACCGGCAACAGCTGCGAACCCAGCCAGGGGAACAACGCGCCTTCCAGCCAGTCGGTCAGACGGCGTTGTTGTGCCGGGTCCGTCAGGCGCTCGATGCCGCGACGGATTTCGCCGATGGTCAACACGCTTAGATGAAGCTTGTCGTCGGCGACCTGCTCGAACCATTGCAACACCTTCGGTTCGGGTTGTTTGCGGCGCAGTTCCGATAAGACGTTCGTGTTAAGCAGGAATCCTCCGCCGTTCACAGGTCGATCTCCCGAGTCAGCGTTTGCTCGCGGGTCAGGTCGATGTCCGCATCCATCAATGGTGAACTGCGGATGAGCTCAACGAAACTCGGTTTCGGGTGGACCAAACGGCGGTAGTCCTCCACAGACAGCACCACCACCGCTGGCTCGCCACGCAAGGTGATTTCTTGTGGTTCGTGCCCCATTGCGAGCCGCACCACTTCGCTCAAACACGCTTTGGCGTCTTGCAATGCCCATACACGCATGGAAACCTCGATAACCAGACTAGTCAGTCTGGTCACTATAAACGAGAACCTGAATCCGTGGGAGTGCGCCGTACGCCATTGACGTCGTGTAGCTGTCGGGTTCCGGCTACATTGCCGTTCAGTTCGGAGGGCGCTCCGCGTTTGCCGAGTGCCGGACGAACCCTTCGGCCGATGTCCATGAACGTTTGAACATACCGAAACTCGCCGGCCGTTCTTTACCCCTACCCCTGGCTCCGCCCCGAGAATCGAGCCAAAATTACACCCAGGATCGGGGCTCCAATCGGCCCCTTCTCCAGACTCATCAGGATGGACGCTAAACGGTTCCCCGCGGCAGCGCCTTGGATCGCGTCTTTCCGGATAGTCCGACGCCGCCGTGTCGCACTGAAACCCCCATAAAAACGCTGAAACGACCCATGGCTTTGCACGCTTTTCCGGCAATTCCACCCACGCCACCGACGGCGCAAACCTCCGGCACCGCGCATTCGGCGCCCACGGCGCTCTGGCTGTGCTGTTATCTGCCGCATTTGCCGCTGGAAGTCTTCGGGCTCGAAGACCATCACCCTGCCGCCGCATGGGTGGACAGCGGCGGACGTTCTCTGATTTCCGCTGTCACCCCCGCAGCCCGGTTTTTCGGCGTCCGTCCCGGCTTGCCTACGAACGCGGCCTTGGCTTCGTGCGCCGATTTGCGACTGTATCGCCGCGACGAACGGATGGAGCGCGAGACGCTGGAAAGGCTGGCGGAAATCGGGCTCGGCTTTACGCCCTGGATAAGCCTTGATTACCCAGCCGCCCTGCTCCTCGAAATCCGCGGCAGCCTGACTCTGTTCGGCGGGCTGGAGTCCTTGATACAGCGGCTGCGAGCCGAACTCGAAGCCTTAGGCCATCGCGCCGTTTTCGCGGCGGCGCCGGCGCCTTTCCCCGCATGGCTCATGGCATCCTCCGATCTGGAGCGGACGCTGGAGGAGCCGACGGCGCTGCGCTCCGGGCTTGGCGATCTAGCTATCGCCCGCTTGCCCTTGGAGAGGGATACCGTGAGTCGGCTCGCCAAGGCTGGCCTTCATACCCTACGTGATCTCTGGCGCTTGCCGCGGGACGGCCTCGCCCGACGTTACGGCCTTGCCGTGCTGCGCCAACTCGACCGGGCCGCCGGCCGGGAAAAAGAGATACTTCAACTCTTCAAGTCGCCGCCCGTTTTCGAAGCCCATCGGGAACTCGCGGCGGAAACCGGGAACCTGGCTCACCTTCGCCCCATGTGCGCGGTTCTGCTGGAAGACTTGGTCGCCTTTCTGCGCCGGCACGACGCCGCCACCGACCGGCTGGAACTGGATCTGTCTCACTTCCGCCGGCCGGCCACGCGCCTGGAGCTCAAGCTTCGCTACGCCAGCCGCGATCCCGAGCGGATTTCGATGCTGCTGAACGAGCGCCTGGAACGAACGCCACTGCCCGCCGCCGTCACCGCCCTTAGCCTCCGCTGCGATTCGCTGCAGCCCTATCGGGCGCATGAAACCGACTTGTTCGCCGCCGATACGCCGGGTGCCCTGGATTGGGAAACCTTGCTGGAGCAATTACAGCAACGCCTGGGACGCGACGCCTTGCGTTTCCTGGCTACCGCGGCCGATCACCGCCCTGAATGCGCCTGGGAATGGAACGAATCGCCCAGCGGCTTCGCTTTGGGCAAAGGCCGTCGACCATTATGGCTGCTGCCCAAGCCTCGCCCCTGCGATCCGACTCGTTACCGATTACTGCCGGAGCGGGAGCGCATCGAAAGCGGCTGGTGGGACGGCGCTCCGATCCGGCGGGATTATTGCGTGGCGGTGAGCCCGGATGGCGTTCGCGCCTGGATATACCAAGAGCTCGATGGAGACGGCGGATGGTATCTCCATGGTCTCTTCGCCTGAAACCGTAGGATTCGTAGGATGGGAAGAGCGCAGCGAAACCCATCGCCGGCACCGCCACAAACCATTCCGGGAGCACAAGACTCTCCGCACGTAATCCACCCGCAAGGCCGCGCAACCGGTGCCGGTGGGTTACGGCGCGTCATAGATCAGTGGCCGCTAGCAAACCTTTTCTGATACGCGCCTAATCCACTCTACATCAGACAATGAATCGGAACATCGCTTTCGGCCATGCCCTTCGATTTGCCGAGCTCCATTGCCTCAGCAATTACAGCTTCCTGCGCGGCGCCTCGCACCCTGAGGAACTGGTCGAAACGGCAGCCTGCCTCGGCTATGCCGCGCTGGCGCTGACCGACGAATGCTCCCTGGCTGGGGTGGTGAAAGCTCATCTGGAGGCGCGCCGTCATGGCTTGAAGCTGATCATCGGCAGCGAATTCCGATTGGAAAATGGACCCAAGCTGGTACTGCTGGCCACCGACCGGGAAGGCTACGCTCAGCTTTCCGGCCTCATCACCGCAGCCCGGATGGACGCGCCCAAAGGCCGTTATCGCTTGGATCGCGGCTCACTCGAACGGCACCCCCTGGACCATTGCCTGGCGTTATGGCTGCCGGACGAAACGCCGGAGCCGGAGCAAGGGCTCTGGCTCAAGGAGCGTTTTTACGACCGGCTCTGGATCGGCGTTGGGCTGTTCCTGAGCGGAGCCGAACGGAAACGGCTGAATCGTCTTTTTAAGCTCGGCAGAGAACTGGGACTACCCCTGGTCGCCTGCAACGACGTCCACATGCACGCCCCGGACCGGCGGCCTCTACAGGATACACTCACCGCGATCCGCCTGAACCGGCCGCTTTCCGAACTGGGATACGCGATGTTCCCGAACGGCGAGCGCCATCTCCGCCCGTTGTCTCGCCTGGCCCGGCTCTATCCCCCGGAACTCCTGGCGGAAACCGTGCGCATCGCCGAACGCTGCCGGTTCTCGCTCGACGAACTTCGCTACGAATACCCGGCCGAACTGGTGCCGGAAGGCCATACATCGACGAGCTGGCTGCGTCATTTGACCGAGGAAGGTGTCCGCCACCGTTGGCCGGACGGCGCTCCCGACAAAGTACGACAGCAAATCGAGCACGAACTGGCCCTAATAGCCGACCTCGCCTACGAGCCCTATTTCCTCACCATACACGACATCGTCCGCTTCGCCCGCGAGCGGGGTATTCTGTGCCAGGGCCGAGGTTCGGCCGCCAACTCGGCGGTGTGCTATTGCCTCGGCATTACCGAAGTCGATCCGGGGCGCCTCGATCTTTTGTTCGAGCGCTTCATCTCCCGCGAGCGGAACGAACCGCCCGACATCGATGTTGATTTCGAACACGAGCGGCGCGAGGAAGTCATCCAATACATCTACCGCAAATACGGCCGGCAGCGCGCCGCCCTGGCCGCCAGCGTCATCACCTACCGCAGCCGCAGCGCGGTGCGCGACGTGGCCAAGGCGCTGGGCTTCAGCCGCGAACAGGTCGACCATTTGGCCGGAGCCGCCCATTTCCTGAGCGGAGACGATTTGGACGCCGAACGCCTCCAAGCCGCCGGTTTCGATCCCAAGAACCCGAAACTCCGCCTACTCGCCGGACTGGTCGACCTATTGCGCGGCTTTCCGCGTCATCTGTCGCAACACACCGGCGGCTTCGTCATCGCGGCGGACGCCTTGCCGCGCCTGGTGCCGGTAGAAAACGCGGCGATGCCGGAGCGCACCGTGATTCAATGGGACAAGGACGATCTGGAAGCGCTCGGCTTGCTCAAGGTGGATATCCTCGCCCTGGGGATGCTGACCGTCATCCGCAAGACGCTCGCCTATGTGAGCGATCGGGGCGGCGAAGCGCTGACCTTGGACCGCATTCCGGCGGAAGATCCGGCGGTCTACGCCATGCTGCAACGGGCCGACAGCATCGGCGTGTTCCAGGTGGAGTCCCGCGCCCAAATGGCCATGCTGCCCCGCCTGAAACCTAAAAACTACTACGATCTGGTCATCCAGCTTGCGATCGTGCGCCCCGGTCCCATTCAGGGCGACATGGTCCATCCTTATCTCGCGCGCCGCAGCGGACGGGAACCGGTCACCTATCCCGGTCCCGAGGTGCGAAAAGTGCTCGAGCGCACCCTGGGTGTCCCTATCTTTCAAGAACAAGTCATGCAGATCGCCATGGTGGCCGCCGGTTTCACTGCCGGCGAAGCGGATCAGCTCCGCCGCGCCATGGCGGCCTGGCACCGGCGCGGCGGCTTGGAGAAATTCGAGAGGCGCCTTATCGAAGGCATGCGCGAGCGCGGCTACAGCGCCGAGTTCGCGGAGCAGATCTACCGGCAGATCAAGGGCTTCGGCGAATACGGCTTCCCGGAATCGCATTCCGCCAGCTTCGCCTTGCTGGTGTATGTTTCGGCCTGGCTGAAATGCCATCATCCCGCCGCATTCACCTGCGCGCTGCTCAACAGCCAGCCCATGGGCTTTTACGCTCCCGCCCAGCTGGTTCAGGATGCGCGCCGACACGGCGTCGACGTCCGCCCGGCCGACGTCCGGTACAGCGATTACGATTGCACGCTCGAAGGACCGCTTTCGGAATCGCCCGCCCTACGGCTCGGCCTGCGGCTGGTGAAAGGTTTGTCGCGGCAGGGCGCGGAATCCGTCGTCGCCGCGCGGCTGGAGCAGCCCTTTGCCGATGTCGCCGATCTGATCGCCCGTGCCAAGCTCGACCGCCGAGACACCCAAGCGCTGGCCGCCGCCGACGCCTTGCACGGGCTCGCCCGCCACAGGCATCGCGCGTTCTGGGACGTGAGCGCGCAACAGCGCCCTACCCCGCTGTTCGGCCAGCCGGTCTTCGAAGAAGGCGAGCCCCTGCTGCGTCCGCCCCGTGAAGGCGAAAACATCGTCGCCGATTACGCATCCACCGGACTCACCCTGCGCCGCCATCCTTTAAGCCTGCTACGTTCCCGGCTCGCCGCCCGGCGCCTGCTCAGCGCCGAGGAACTCCGGGCACTGGGCCACGGACGCTTCGCGCGCACCGCTGGCCTCGTGATCTGCCGGCAACACCCGATGACCGCCTCCGGTGTCGTCTTTCTCACCCTCGAGGACGAAACCGGCCAGACCAACGTCATCGTCTGGCCCGGCCTGGTCCAGCGCCAGCGCCACATCGTTCTGCAAGCGGGACTGCTCGCGGTGCACGGTGAGATCCAGGAAGAAGACGGCGTGTTGCATCTCGTAGCCAGGAGACTGGAAGACTTGAGCCGGTGGCTGGGGGACTTGAGCGTGCCCTGCCGGGATTTTCATTAGAAAAGCTCCGATCAAATCCTTCGACGGCCTGTCCTGAGCTTCGCCGAAGAAGCGAAGCCGTCGGCCTTGCCCGAAACGCTTCGCTCATTCGGGTCTACGAAGATGCCGCATCAAACCGCAAATGTTTAGCCGACCGACTCCGCGACTCTCCACGAGCTTTCGTGTTATCGTAGACGACACGTTTCCGCTGCCTTTTCGAGCATTCAATGAATCCACGCATCGCCGCCCTGATCCAAAACATCCAAGCGCTCGAAGAGGAACTCGAAGCCGAACTGGCCAAACACGGGGAAGAATTTCGGATCAAGTTGCGCAACGGCAAGATCGATTACGCCCGCGAACTATTGCAGGAGCACCGCAGACTCAAGGCCAGCCTGACCAAGTACGTCGTCAAGGCCAACCCGCTCACGCTGCTAACCGCGCCGATCATCTATTCGTTGATCGTCCCTTTCGTCCTTCTGGATCTGGCCGTCACGCTATACCAGGCGGTTTGCTTTCCGATTTACGGCATTCCCAAGGTAAAGCGCAGCGACTACCTGGTCTTCGACCGAGGGCGATTGGCTTATCTGAATCTGATCGAAAAACTTAATTGCGCGTACTGTTCGTACGGCAACGGCCTTCTCGGATATGTCCGCGAGATCGCCGCCCGCACCGAACAGCATTGGTGTCCCATCAAGCACGCGCGCCGCATCAAATCGCCCCATGCTTGGTACAACCGGTTTCTCGATTACGGCGACGCCGAGACTTACCGGCGGGAAATCGAAAAGACGAGAAGGAATTTCGGAAAGGAGAAGTCCGACCGGTCATAGCCGGCCGAACCGGCGCGCCAACGGCAGCTCGACCGGAAAGCCCCGCGCCCGATCCGGTATCCGGGGAAAATCCTCATTAACCGCCCAATCCCCGGTTGTTAGAATGCTGGGATCACCAATACCAAGACGGATACACTTGAAACCCTTACATCTCGCACTCGTTCTGCTGACGTTTTTTTTCGCCGACACCGGTCACGCGAAAACCGGATCCGCTGTTCATGAAGCCGTCCGCCGCCTGGAAGATGAGTGGGCGGAGATTTTTTATCGCCTGCCGTCATCCCAACAAGCGGAGAAATTCGAGAACCTTCTCGCCAGGGTTCATGCACTTTCTGGGCAGTATCCTAAAAAAGCCGATCCGCTGATTCTGGAGGCCATCGTCCTCTGCACCTATGCCGCGGCGGACGTCGGCTTGAGCTCGCTAAGCCTGGTCAGCGAGGCACGGAAACTGCTCATCAAGGCGATCGACATCGATCCCCGCGCCATGGAAGGCTCGGCTTATATTACCCTCGGCAATCTTTATTACCGGCTTCCCGGCTGGCCGATTTCTTTCGGAGACAACGATTCGGCCCGTCAATATCTGGAAGCGGCTTTGAAGCTTTATCCGAACGCGCTGGACTCCAATTATTTTTACGGCGATTTCCTGCTGCACCAAGGCGAGTATGACAAGGCTCTGATTTATCTGGAAAAAGCCGAAAAGGCACCGATCCGGCCGTATATGCTGCTTTCCGACACCAAATTGAAAGAAGAAGTCCGTGAGGCCTTGAAAGCCGCACGCGAAAAGCGAGAGGGATACGGAGGTTTCTTCTCGAACTTTTTGACGTCGTTCTTTGGCGACGACCGCGCAAAACCGTGAGTCGCCATCCTCATCTTCCGAGGCTGATTTATGTCCGACGCTCCTGAATCCCTACAGCGTTTGCCCGAACCGCTCAAACCGCCGGTTGCTCTGGCCTGGTCCGCGTTTTCCGCGAACTCGGTAAGCCTCGGAATCGAGATTGGCGAGTTGCCGGATGCGGTCGAAGACTCCTTGGGTCTGGTTTGGGCCGCGAGCCCTTTCGTGGCCGACCAGTGCGCCGGCCACCCCGAATTGCTGAGACAACTCGTTGAATCCGGGCGGCTGCTCAGATCGATCGACGAGGAAAGCTATCGCGCCGACTTACGAAGCCTTTTAGAAGGCGTCGATAGCGAAGCGGAACTGATGGCCGTTCTGCGCCGTTTCCGCAACCTCGAAATGGTGCGCATCGCCTGGCGCGACATCGCCGGCTGGGCGAATCTGGATGAAACGCTACGGGACCTGTCCGCTCTCGCCGACGTCTGCGTGCAGGAAAGCCTAGATTTCCTTTTTCGTGCCGCGTGCACCAGACGAGGCACGCCGCTCAACAAGCACGGTCAGCCCCAATCGCTGGTCGTTTTGGCCATGGGCAAACTCGGCGCCTTCGAGCTCAATTTCTCGTCCGACATCGATCTGATTTTCGCCTACCGCGACGAGGGCGTTCTGGCGGACAAGCGCGAAACCAGCTACTTGGAGTTTTACACCAAATTGGCGCGAAATCTGGTCAAGGTGTTGGACACCCAGACCGAGGACGGCTTCGTCTTCCGCGTCGACCTGCGCTTGCGCCCGTTCGGCGACTCGGGTCCCCTAGTTCAGAACTTCTATGCCTTGGATGCCTACTACCAAAGCCAGGCGCGAGAGTGGGAACGCTACGCCATGGTCAAGGTGCGCCCCATCGCCGGTGACTTCGAGGCCGGACGCGAACTCCAGGAATTCTTAAGACCTTTCGTATATCGGCGTTATCTGGATTACCGAACCCTCGGCGAATTGCGCGAGTTGAAGCAGAAAATTTCGCTGGAATTGCAACGCAAGGACCGCCAGGAAAACATCAAGCTCGGTCCGGGCGGCATTCGGGAAATCGAGTTCATCGGCCAGGCGTTTCAACTGATCCGCGGCGGCCGCGAGAAACGGCTGCAGGAGCGGCGCATCCAGACCGTTCTGGCGACGCTTGCCGATCTCCACCTGCTGCCCGCGTCTACGGTCGAAACGCTTCTGGACGCCTATCGCTTTCTCCGCACCGTCGAAAACCGGCTGCAACAATACGCCGACAGGCAAACCCACGACCTCCCCACCGATCCGATACAGCGGCTGAGCCTCGCGTATACCATGGGCTTTTCCGACTGGCAGAGCTTCAAGGCCCACCTCGATAAAGTGCGCCGGGACGTGCATGACGTGTTCGAGCAGGTCGTCGCGCCGACCAAGGCCGAGGTGCGCGAAACCTTCGCATTGACCGGAGACTACGAGCACATTTGCGCTGCGCTGCGGAATCTCGGGTGGCCTACACCTGAATCCGGGGCAAGACTCGTCGAGACCTTTCAGGCATCCCACGCGGTCCGGAATCTCACACCCAGAGGCGCCTCGGAACTCGCCCGCCTGATACCCATGCTGCTCCGAGCCACGGCCTCGACCGAACAGCCCGACGACACGCTGGAACGGCTATTCGCGCTGATCGAGGCCATTGCCAGCCGCAACGTGTATTTGACGCTCCTCGCGGAAAATCCCCAAGCTTTGTCGCAGCTCGTCAAGCTAGCGGCGGGCAGCCCCTGGATCACCAACTACATCGCCCAGCACCCGCTGCTCCTCGACGAACTCCTGGACCCGCGCGCGCTTTACGCTCCCCTTTCGAAGGCGGAACTGGAGCGAGAGCTGAAGCGGAAACTCGATTCCATCGATCCCGAGGATCTGGAACAGATTCTGATCGGTCTCCGCCAGTTCAAGCAAACCAATGTTCTGCGCGTTGCGGCGGCCGATTTCGTGGGCGCCATCCCGATCATGGTGGTCAGCGACTATCTCACCTACACCGCCGAGGTCCTCGTTAACGAGGTCATGCGGCAAGCGTGGCGGCTGACGGCCACACGTCACGGCGTTCCTCCGGGCGCGAGCATCGACGAAGTCAGTGGGTTCGGGGTGATTGCCTACGGCAAGCTGGGCGGCATTGAACTCGGCTACGGGTCGGATCTGGATCTAGTGTTCCTCTACGACGGAACCGACACCGCACTCACCAACGGCGAACGGCCGGTCAGCACCGCCGAGTTTTTCGCGCGGATGGGCAAGCGCATCATTCATCTCCTGACCGCCAACACGCCGGCCGGCGTTCTTTACGAAGTGGATTTGCGGCTTCGTCCCTCCGGAAGCTCCGGCCTTCTGGTCAGCAGCGTCGACGCGTACGATACCTATCAGATGGAGAGCGCCTGGACCTGGGAACAGCAGGCGCTGGTCAAAGCCCGGTTCGTCGCCGGCGATCCCGAGATCGGCAAGCGGTTCGGCACGATCCGCGAAAAATCCCTGTGCCGGAAGCGGAACATCGAGACCTTACGGATCGAAATTCGCGAGATGCGCGAAAAAATGCGCGCCAATTTGGCGGTCAAGGACCCGGCGGTGTTCGATCTGAAGCAAGGTTCCGGCGGTATTGTCGATATCGAGTTTATAGTACAATTCGGGGTTCTTTCGCGTGCTCACGATTGCAAGAAGCTGACCGAATGGACCGATGTGGTGCGCTTGTTGGATTCCCTAACCGAGGCCGGCTTTTTGAATGCTGACGACGCCGGGTTATTGAGGCAGGCCTATTGCCTTTTCCGTGAGCGCACCCACCGGCTGGCGCTACTGGAAGTGCCCGCGCTGGTACCGGCCGATGAACATTTCGAACTGCGTTCCCGCGTGCAGCAAATTTGGCGGGACGTGATGGAACGCTGAGCTTTACTCTTTCTTCACTGGTAATTTCGGAGAACGACTGATGGCGATGGATGACAAAGACGGCGTCATCTGGCTCGACGGCGAATGGCTGCCCTGGCGAGACGCAAAGGTTCACCTGCTGACCCACACCCTGCACTACGGCTGCGGCGTGTTCGAGGGGCTTCGGGCTTACAAGACCGACCGGGGCACGGCGATCTTCCGCCTGCGCGACCACACCGACCGGCTGTTCCGCTCGGCCCACATCATGAGCATGAAGATTCCATTCGACAAGGACGCTCTCGATCGGGCGCAATTAGAGGCCGTGAGCCGGAATAATCTGGCCAGCGCCTACATCCGGCCGATGTGTTTCTATGGCTCCGAGGGCATGGGCCTGCACGCGAAAGGTCTCAAAGTGCATGTCATGGTCGCCGCCTGGGAATGGGGCAGTTATCTCGGCGCGGAAAACATGGCGCGCGGCATCAAGGTCCGCACATCGTCCTATACCCGCAATTACGTCAACAGCGTCATGACCAAGGCCAAAGCGAACGGCAATTATCTGAATTCCATCCTGGCCGTTCAGGAAGCCGTGGAAGCGGGCTGCGACGAAGCTTTGCTGCTCGACCACGAAGGCTATGTCGCCGAGGGCAGCGGCGAGAACATCTTCATCGTGCGCGGCGGCAAGCTGTATACGCCCGACCTGACCTCGGCGCTGGAAGGCATTACCCGCGAATCCATTTTCACGATTGCCCGCGAAAACGGGCTCGACGTCATCGAAAAACGGATCACCCGCGACGAAGTCTATGTCGCGGACGAAGCTTTCTTCACCGGCACCGCCGCCGAGGTGACCCCGATTCGGGAAGTGGACGGACGGACCATCGGCAACGGCGGACGCGGACCGATTACCGAAAAATTGCAGTCGCTGTATTTCGATTACGTGCACGGCCGCCGCAGCGACCATCCGGAGTGGCTCAGCTACGTGAGCTGATCAACCCTCAGCCGTATTTCAGGGCGGGATTTTCCCGCCCTGACCCATTTGCCGACTAGCCAACTGCCTACCCCGAAAAAGGTCGCAGTTATCGGCCGTAGGATGTGGTGAGCGAAGCGAACCGCATCATTCGCGGACGCGACCGGTGCGGTTCGTCCCTCACCGCACCCTACAGGTTGTCGATCATGGGACGTGGTAAGCGAATTGAACCGCCCTTCGACAAGCTCAGGACAGGCATCGTTCGCGATTGACACGGGTCCAAGCCATACATCCGCGCGCGGCACCCTACAGGCGGCGAGTCGTTCAACCGGGCAATTGCCCACCCAGATAAATCCCATACCGAAGTACGACCGCGCCTTGTAACAGGAAATCGAGCGGCGCCTCGACGAGATTCGCCCACCCTTCCGTCGCCAACACGTCATCAAGACGGCGCCCCAGCCGCTCGCCTAACTCTCTGGCGAGGACGTGCAGACCGATCGATGAGGCAATCAGCCCGACTACCGTGGAAACTGGCGGAATGTACGTCACCTCAATGCCCGGAAGCCGCCAGCGCAACAGCACGGCCCCGAGCACGGCTATCTGAAGCGAGGTCACCATGCCTCTGTATTTGCCGAGGACCGGCAGACAAGGCAATAAGACCGCCAGTAGGAAAGCCAGGTTGAACAGGTCCGAAAGCGGTCTGACGCCGGCCTTAAAGCTTCGCAGGACATCCACGCTGCCGGCATGTCCGAACTGATGAGGGTAAACCGAGAGGACAAAAGCGAAGGCAAGCACGGCATGAACGAACGATGGTCCGATCCGGGCTACGATTTCGCGGCTCAGCGGAACGTCCTCGAGTCGCTTTTGCAGCCTATCGAGCAAGACGAACAGCGGCAAATGCAGGAAAGCAACCATCAGTAAAGGCAGCCCAAAATGGGGCTGGAAAATCGCCCGCCAATAATCCATGGATGCCTCCCGCAACAAAAGGGGCTGTGTGACACAGCCCGTCGGTTAATCGATACCCCTCGCCGTCTCAAGGCCGATGCACGCTTGTCCTGAGCGGCGTCGAGGAGCGGGGCCTTGCCGGCGCCGATCTCCGGAGCGATCGAGTCGAAAGCCGTCCTTGTTATCAGCGCAGCAACAAAAAGAACGAACCGTTCCCCCGCTGCAGATTGAGCAGCAGTTCGGAACTGCCGCTGGCCGCGGACTTGAGTTCTTTCAGATTACTCACCCGCTCGCGATTGGCCATGATGATGACGTCGCCGGGCCGAAGACCCGCCTGGAAAGCATAGGAGGCCGTGTGGATCTTTTCTACGCGCACCCCTTGTACCCGCTCGGTCGGCTCGGTATCGCTCAAGATGGTACCGGAAAGCTTCGGATGAATCTTCTTACCTTCCTCCCGGGTTATCTTGGGTTCCGCGATTTTCGCTTGGCGAACCAAGGTCTCTCCTTTGTGCAGCACTTCGATCTCGACTTTGTCGCCGATCTGCTGCATGCCGATGGCATTGCGGACGTCCATGCTGTTCCTTACGGGACGGTCGTTGATCGCGAGCACGACGTCGCCGGGTTCGAGCTTGGCGTTGGCGGCCGGCGAATCCGGCTGGACGCCGGTGATTACGGCGCCGTGACTGCGGGTGAGGCCGAAGGCTTGAGCAAGTTCCGGAGTCAAGTCCTGAACCGTTACGCCGAGCAGGCCGCGGCGTATTTCGCCATGCTCGATCAGCGCGGTCATGATGCTGGTCGCCATGTTGGAGGGGATCGCAAAGCCGATACCCACATTACCGCCGCTCGGCGCCAAAATGGCGGTGTTGATTCCGATCAGCTCGCCGCGCAGATTGACCAAGGCGCCGCCGGAGTTGCCGGGGTTGATCGAGGCGTCGGTCTGGATAAAGTCTTCATAGCCTTCGATGCCCAGCCCGGAACGACCGAGTGCGCTGATGATGCCGGAGGTCACGGTTTGCCCCAGCCCGAACGGATTGCCGATGGCCACCACGAAATCGCCCACCTGCAGTTGACTGGAGTCCGCGACTGGCAGTTCGGTCAGATTCTGCGGTTCGACCTTGATCACGGCGATGTCCGATTCCGGATCGGCCCCGATCAATTTCGCGTTGAGATGACGGCCGTCGTTGAGCGTCACCGTAATCTCGTCGGCTTTGTCGATCACGTGGTTATTGGTCAGGATATAGCCGCGTCTCGCATCGACGATCACACCCGAGCCCAGGCTGGTGGTCTCGCGGCGACGAGGTTGATTCGGAATGTCGAAAAAATAGCGAAAGAACGGGTCGCGCAACAAAGGATGCTCGGCTTCTTGAATCTGGGTCCGCGTCGAGATGTTCACCACGGCCGGCGTCGCCTTCTTCAGCATGGGCGCAAGGCTGGGCAACGGCTCGCCATCCACGCTGTACGGCCAGGCTGCATATGCCGCGTTCGACAAAAACAGCAAACCGCCTAAAAGAAGCGGAAGCAATCGACGATTATTGGTCATTGTTATACCTCGGTGATTTCAAGACGATCGGATGGCCTGGATGGCGGCCATCAACGATTGATACACGTCACAAAGTGCTGGCGGAGGGATGGTCTATTATATGGAAGCGTAGGAAAACCGAACAACGCCTTAAGCCTGGATGTCCGAAACGACCGATCCTTAACGTCCGTAATCACGAAGATTCCAATTACACGAACATGCCTTTTTCCGTGAGCGCCTCTGACGCACAGGAATTGCGCCGTCTGATTCCACTCAACACACTCTCTGATACCCGATTCGAGCAGGTCTGCTCGCAAATCCGAATCGAAGAAGCGCCGAAAGGTTTCGTCCTCTTTCGACAGGGAGACACGAAGAACGAATTCGTGTATCTGTTGAGCGGCACGATATCGCTGCAGGCGGGGGGCGTCGAGATGGACTCCGTCAGCGGTGGAACCGATACCGCCCGATTTGCCCTCGCTCACCAGATTCCACGCAAAGTTTCGGCCGTTGCGAACGATGCCATCCGGTACGTCCGAATCGCCCCGGAGATCATAAACCAGCAGGATGAACTCAACCGCGGCATACCGACATACAAAGTCAGCGACATTCCGGAAGAACCCACGCGCGACTGGATGACGGCCTTGCTCAGGTCGCCCCTCTTTATGCGCCTGTCTCCGGCCAACATTCAGGCCATTCTCCGCGGTCTCGAAGAAATAGAGGTCAAGGCGGGCGATGTCGTTTGCCGTCAGGGCGATCCCGGGGACTTTTACTACATTATCAAGAAGGGGCGTTGTGCGCTGACGCGCAAGCCGTCGCGGCTCACGAAAGATATCAAGCTGGCCACGCTGAAAACCAGCGACACCTTCGGCGAGGACTCCCTGATTTCCGGAGATCCCCGCAACGTCACGGTCACCATGCTGACCGACGGCGTTCTGTTGAGGCTGGACAAGGCGAACTTTATCAAGTTGCTCAAGGATCCGGTGATCTCTCACGTCGATTTTGAAACTGCCCAACGGATGGCAAGCCGGGACGCCGTATGGCTGGATGTCCGAACGCCCGATGCCTACGAACAGGGCCGCCTGCCGGGAAGTCTCAATATTCCGTTCTTTTCGTTGCGGGTGATGCTCCCGACCCTAAACCGGCAAACCAAGTACCTTTTGGTTTGCGACGACGGACGACTCAGCGAAGCCGCCGCCTTTCTTTTGATTCGCTACGGCTTCGAGGCTCAGGTCCTGGCCGGCGGGATGGTTACTGTACCGCGCGATCACCTGGTGGTCGAAGCGACCAAATGGACTCCCGCCCGCTTCTTGGCGGCCACGGCTTACCGGGCACCACAACCGGAGCGGTCCGGCTCGACCGACTTCGAAGTCGCCACCGACACCGGCGAAAACTCGGACGAGCAAGAAGAATTTTGGCCCGACATCGACCAGGCGGCAGACGACGAAAGCGGCCAAGACGAAATCGCGGAAGACGCCGTATGCGCTTTCGAAGCTCACGCGCCGGAAGAGCCGCCCGATCGAGAGAGCGAATCGATCGATCCGCCGCCCGAAAGTACCCCGACCTTGGATACCCCGCTCGCCAGCGAACGAAGTGAGAATTGCGGTCCGGAAGAAAACTTGGCGACATTGAGGCACCGGCTCCGGGAGCTGGAAACGTCCATACAGGAACATCTCTTGCGGGAGCAGGATCTCGTCCGGCGCTTGACGGACTCCCAGAACAGGGCGGCAGAGGCCGCTGCCCGGACACAGGCGATGGAAAAACAATTGGCCAAGGCCAACGACATCATCGCGTCCGCCGCAGCCCTTACCGAACAGCGCGAGCAGGCGGAAAACCAATTGCGGACAGCGCGGGCGGAAGTCGCCTCCTTGAAGGCGGAACTGGAAAAGGTTCGCGAACTGGCGAACGACCGAGACGCCGCGTTGAGATCCCTACGGGAAAATTACGAGCATCTCTTAGCGGAACAAGCCAAGAACGTCAAAGCGGAAAACAGCAAGGGCGAAAAAGCGCTGTCAGCGTTGAAAGAAGAAATCGAGCGGCTGAAAACCATCAACCGATTGGCAATAAGAGACAAAGCGTCCGCCGAACGGCGGGCGGCGGATTTGGCCCGCCAAGTCTCGGAACTTCAAACCGCGATGGACCGCTCCGGCGGTAGCACCGGCGATGCGGACGCGCTGCGCCACGAGTTGGAGACCCAGCAGCGCCGGCACGCCAACGAGCTGACAGAAATTCAGGCCAGACTCCGGGACATGGAGCAGGAAGAAAACCGGCTTCGCGAGGCCCTCCAGTTAGCCCGGACCCGGCTGGCCGTATTGGAATCCGCCGCACATGCAGGAGAAGAAGGTAAAAAGAAAAAACTGCATTTCGAATTTGCGGTCTCGGTCCCGGTTACCCTGGCAATAACGCTGTTTCTGACGGCTCTAATCTTCGGCGGACTGTTCGGCACCGCATCCGGCCGGAAGCTGATCGGCCGCCTGCTGGCGCAACACACCGAAGCATCCCTGGAGCAGCCACTGCCTAAACCGATGCTGTCCAAACCGACGCAGGGCTTATAAGCTCTCGCCGATGTGGCAAAAGAAGGTCTTTAGATAATCGGTCTCCGGAATGGCGGGATGCACGGGATGATCGGCGGCCTGTCCGCCGCGCCCGAAAAAGACCACATGCCGGTCCGAAATCCTCGCCGCAGCCCGCAAAAGATCGTGCAGGGTCTCCCGGTGCAAATGAAATGAGCAGGATGCGGATACCAGAATACCGCCGGGCGACAGAACCTGTATCGCGGCTTGATTCAGCCGCCGGTACGCCTCGACTCCCTGGCCGACATCTTTCTTGCGCTTGATCAGAGCCGGCGGGTCGAGCACGACGACGTCATAACGTCGCCGGTCTTCCCTCGCCCGCTTCAAGAATTCGAACACATCCTGCTTGACGAACTGCATCTTCTCTAGGACGCCGTTCAGCCGGCCGTTCTCCGCCGCCAACTCCAAGGCCGCCTCGGACCCGTCCACACAATCGACCGATGCCGCCCCTCCTAGCGCCACTTGCACGCCCCACGCCCCAGTGTAGGCGAACAGATCGAGTACGCGCAGTCCGTGCGAGAGCTTCGCGAGCCCGGCCCGGCTCTCGCGATGATCGAAAAACCAGCCGGTTTTTTGGCCCCTTATCGGGTCAACCAAGAATCGGGTGCCGTTTTCTTCGATTTCGACCGGCCCGTCCAGAGCGCCCCGAAGGATGGACGTGTAAGTCTCCAGCCCCTCCAATGCTCTCAGGCTGGACGTGTTTTTTACGACGATGACCTTGGGAGCGAACAGCGCCTCGATCGCTGCCGCCAAAGGCTCCTGAAGCCGTTCCATGCCGGCCGTACTGGTCTGCACCACGAACACGTCGCCGAAGCGGTCGACGACCACCCCCGGCAACCCGTCGCTCTCGCCGTACGCGAGACGATAAAAGGGTCGGGAAAACAGACGCTCGCGCAACCGCAGCGCACGCGTCAAACGTCTTTCGAAGAAGGTCCGATCGATCGCGGCGTGCGCATCCCGCGTCAGCAGACGGGCGCATATCAGCGAGGCGGGATTGACGTAGGCTATGCCCTGGACTTGCCCGCGCGAACTCTCTACGATCGCCAGATCCCCCGCCCCGAACGTCCTGAGCGGGGTCGCCGCGATGTCCACTTCGTTGCTGAATATCCATAAATGGCCGCCGCGCAGGCGCCGTTCTTCATTTTTCTTGAGACGTATCGAAGGTAACTGGCTCATGACCGTCGCTGAAATCGAAATAGTCGTTCATTATCTCGCACCATCGCGAGCTTTGCCGACTCTAAGAATCGAACGCCCACGTCATCTGCAATCCAGGCGCACCGGATAGTGTACAATTGCGGTTTTGGCTGAGTAGGCAAATCTGTGGAACAGTTTCACGGCACTACCATCGTATCCGTCCGCCGCGGCGATAAAGTCGTCATCGGTGGCGACGGGCAGGTGACCATGGGCAACACCGTCATGAAAGGCAACGCCCGAAAGGTCCGCCGGCTTTATCATGGGCGCGTGCTCGCGGGCTTTGCCGGCGCGACGGCCGATGCGTTCACCCTGTTCGAACGCTTCGAAGGTCAATTGGAAAAGCAGCGCGGCAACCTGACCAAGGCCGCGGTCGAACTGGTGAAAGACTGGCGCACCGACCGAATGCTGCGCCGGCTCGAGGCCTTGCTCGCCGTCGCGGACTCGAAAGCTTCTTTAATCATTTCAGGCAACGGCGACGTCATCGAACCGGAAAACGGACTCATCGCCATCGGTTCCGGCGGACCGTTCGCACAGGCGGCCGCTCGCGCGCTGTTGGAGAACACCCAGCTGGGCGCCGGCGAAATCGTGGAAAAGTCGCTGCAAATTGCCGCCGATATCTGCATTTACACCAATCGCAATCTGGTCATCGAAGAACTGGAGATGCAACGGGAACTGCACGAACACCCATGACGCAAATGACTCCCAGAGAAATCGTCCACGAACTGGACAAACACATCGTCGGGCAAGCCGCCGCCAAACGCGCGGTCGCCATCGCCCTGCGCAACCGCTGGCGGCGCCTGCAGATCGAACCCGGACTGCGCGAAGAGATCACGCCCAAGAACATCCTCATGATCGGCCCGACCGGCGTCGGCAAAACCGAAATCGCGCGCCGCCTCGCCCGGCTCGCCAACGCGCCGTTTATCAAAGTGGAGGCGACCAAGTTCACCGAAGTCGGCTATGTCGGGCGCGACGTGGAATCCATCGTTCGCGACCTGGTCGATGCCGCGGTGAAAATGACGCGGCAAAGCGAGATGGCAAAAGTACGGGCCCGTGCCGAAGAATCGGCCGAAGAGCGGATCTTGAACGCTTTGTTGCCGGGCACTTCAGGCCGGAGCGGAGAGGCGCAGTCCTCGGAATCGGCGACTCGCCAGAAATTCCGGCAAAAGCTCCGTAACGGCGAACTCGACGACAAAGAAATCGAGATCGAAGTCAGCGCCTCGCCGATCGGCGTGGAAATCATGGCGCCGCCCGGCATGGAAGAGATGAGTAGTCAGCTCCAAAGCCTGTTTCAGAATCTCCACACCGGACGCACGCGCAGCCGGAAGTTGCGAGTCAAGGACGCGCTCAAACTGATTCGCGAGGAAGAGTCGGCGAAGATGATCAACGAGGAGGACATCAAGCTGCGCGCGGTGGAGTCGGTTGAGCAAAACGGCATCGTGTTCATCGACGAAATCGACAAGATCTGCAAGCGCGGCGAGTACGGCGGCCCGGACGTCTCGCGCGAGGGCGTGCAGCGCGATCTGCTGCCCTTGGTGGAAGGCTCGACCGTGAGCACGAAATACGGCATGGTTCGGACCGATCACATCCTGTTCATCGCCTCCGGCGCGTTCCATCTGTCCAAGCCGTCCGATCTCATTCCGGAGCTTCAGGGCCGCTTGCCCATTCGGGTGGAGCTGAACGCGCTGACGGTGGAGGACTTCATCCGCATCCTGACCGAACCGGCCAGTTCCCTGACCGAACAGTACGCCGCTCTTTTGGCTACAGAAGGCGTCGAACTGAAATTCACCGAGGACGGCATCGCCCGCATCGCCGAGATCAGTTGGGAAGTGAACGAACGTACCGAGAACATCGGCGCCCGCCGGCTACATACCGTGCTGGAACGACTCCTCGAAACGATTTCCTACGAAGCGCCGGATCATGCCGGAAAATCCGTGGTGATCGACGCCGAGTACGTGGATCGTTATCTGTCCGAACTGGCGCAGGACGAAGACTTGAGCCGCTACATTCTCTGATCGCCGATCCCGTCATGGCTACGCCGCTGCCCACCGAGATCAAGCTTCATCAAAAGTCGCGGGTTCTCGAAATCGCGTTCGACGACGGAGCCCGCTTCGAGCTGCCCTGCGAATACCTTAGGGTTTACTCGCCGTCCGCCGAGGTCCGCGGCCACGGACCGGGCCAAGAGACGCTCCAGGTCGGAAAAGAGGATGTCACCATCACGGCGATCCGGCCGGTGGGCCATTACGCCATCGCTCCCAGCTTCAGCGACGGCCATGACTCCGGCATCTATACCTGGGAGTTGCTGTACAATCTGGGCCAGCGTCAGGCGGAACTCTGGAACGAGTATTTGAAGAAACTGGAGCGGGAGGGATACCAGCGCGGAGCCGAGACGTCTCCGGACCGATAAGCGCGCGAAGCCGGTGATATAGCCCGCATCCCGTCTATGCTAAAACCAAGATCAACGTGCATCTCGCCCAAGCGATCATCAAGAAACCATCCGGCCATTACGAATGAACGATCAAAAAACCACCCACTTCGGCTTCCGTGAGGTCCCCGTGAGCGAAAAGGCCAGAATGGTCAAGGCCGTGTTCGACTCGGTCGCGGGCAAGTACGACATCATGAACGACCTCATGTCCCTGGGCATTCACCGAATCTGGAAACGGATCGCCTTGCAGCTGAGCCATGTCCGCGCCGGCGAGAAGGTTCTGGATCTGGCGGGCGGCACCGGCGACATGACCTCGCTCTTCCAGAAGCGGGTTGGCCCGAACGGCCGGGTGATTCTGTCCGACATCAATGCCGAGATGCTCAAGCGGGGCCGAGACCGGCTGATCGACGAAGGCGTGGTCGACAACGTCAGCTATGCGCAGATCGATGCCGAAAAGCTGCCGTTTCCCGACAATCGGTTCGATTGCGTCTGCATCGCCTTCGGCCTCCGCAACGTGACCCACAAGGAGGAAGCGTTGCGCTCGATTCACCGGGTCCTGAAGCCGGGCGGGCGGGCGATCATCCTGGAGTTCTCAGAAGCCCAGGGCGAGGTGTTCAAGAAGATCTACGATGTTTATTCGTTCAAAGTCCTGCCCTTGCTCGGCAAATTCATCGCCAACGACGCCGAAAGCTATCAATATCTGGCCGAATCCATCCGGATGCACCCCAACCAGGAAAAACTCAAGCAGATGATGCTCGAAGCAGGCTTCGAACGCTGCGAATATTTCAACCTCACCCACGGCGTAGTCGCCGTCCATCGAGGCTATAAGGTCTGACCGTGACGGCTCGTCATCCGGTGTTGGCCGGTTTTCTCGCGGAAGCGCTGGAACGTGCGGCCGCACACTATTTGAGCCTGGATCCCGGCAGCGGAGAATTGCTGGCACCGATCGCGGGGAAAGTCATCGAGCTCAAGCTACGCCCGTTCGATGTCTCGCTTTATTTCTGCCCCACCGATACGAGCGTGCAAGTCCTCGGCGATTTCGGCGGCCCACCGGACGTTACACTGGTCGGTTCGATTCCGGCCTTCGCCAGGCTGAGAGTCGGCGAATCCCCAAGGCAACTCCTCTCTTCCGGCGACATCGAAATCGACGGTGACATGGAAACGGCGCGCCGCTTCCGGGCGCTGTTCGAGAGACTGAATGTCGACTTCGAGGCCCAACTCGCCCAATTCACAGGCCGGGCCTTGGCCGCGGCCTGCTTCGATTTCGTCCGCTCCGGGCTAGTTTGGACCAAAGATTCCCTGAACACCTTAAGACTCGATCTCGCCGAATATTGGCAGGAAGAAAGCCGGGAATTGCCGGCGCAGGCCGAGGCCGACGCCTTTTACGCCGAAGTCGACCGGCTGCGTGCCGACTTCGACCGCCTCGAAGCCCGGATAGAACGGCTTCGCCGCTCGCTGCAGGCCGATTCCTCGCGCCCCGAATCCGCTGCCTAGGAATATCCCTCTCGTGATCCGACCGAAGCTGATCCGGCGCTTGCTGCACATTCAACGCGTGCTGGTGCGTCACGGCCTGGACGAACTCGTGCTGGCCACTCACCTGTTCCGGCCGATCCGCTTCGTCGGCACCCTGTCTCCGAATTACTGGCTGGGCTCCAAAGACGAACCGCGCGGCGTCCGAATCCGGCAAACGCTGGAAGACTTGGGTCCGATCTTCGTCAAATTCGGCCAAACCCTGTCCACCCGCCGGGATCTGCTACCGGACGACATCGCCGAAGAATTGGTCAAGCTCCAGGACCGCGTGCCGGCTTTCCCCGGCAGCGAAGCCAAAGCCATCGTCGAGCAAGTCTTGGGACAGCCGGTCAGCCTGGTTTTCGCCGAATTCGAAGAGACGCCGCTCGCCTCGGCCTCGGTGGCACAGGTACACGCTGCAAGGCTGCACGACGGGCAGGAGGTAGTGGTCAAAGTGCTTCGACCCGGCATCGAGAAGCAGATCCGCTCGGACATCGCCCTCCTGTACGAACTGGCCCGGCTCGCTCAACGCTTCTGGGCCGACGGCCGGCGACTTAGGCCGGTCGAGATCGTCGCCGAATTCGAAAAAACCATACTGGACGAACTCGATCTGGTGCGCGAGGCTGCCAATGCCGCGGAGATGCGGCGTCGCTTCCAGGATTCCGAAATACTTTACGTTCCCAAGGTCCATTGGCCGTATACGCGACGCCAGGTCTTGGTCATGGAACGCATTTCCGGCATCCCCGTCGGCGAGGTGGAGACCCTCAGGCGCGAAGGCGTCGATTTCAAGCTCCTGGCGGAACGCGGGGTGGAAATCTTTTTCACCCAGGTGCTGCGGGACAGTTTCTTCCATGCCGACATGCACCCCGGCAACATTTTCGTCACGCCGCCCGCCCAGTACATTGCCGTCGACTTCGGCATCGTCGGCAGCATTTCCAAGGAAGACAAGCGTTACGTCGCCGAAAATCTATTGGCTTTTTTCAACCGCGACTACCGCCGCGTGGCGGAAATGCATATCGAATCGGGATGGATTCCCAAAACCACCCGCATCGAAGAGTTCGAGTCCGCCATACGCGCCGTGAGCGAGCCGATCTTCGAGAAACCGTTGAAGGATATCTCTTACGGCCATCTGTTATTACGGCTGTTCCAGGTCGCCCGCCGCTTCGACATGCAAGTGCAGCCGCAACTGATGCTGCTCCAAAAAACCCTGCTGAACATCGAAGGACTCGGCCGCGACCTCTACCCCGACCTCGATCTCTGGCAGACCGCCAAACCGTTTCTGGAACGCTGGTTCAAGGACGAAATGGGACCCAAAGCCGGTCTGAAGAAAATCCAGGCGCAATTTCCGGAATGGGCGCAAAACTGGCCCGAAATGCCGATGCTGATGCATCGCACGCTGGAAAATGCGGCGACCGGAAAGCTGACGGTGAATTTCGAGTCGCGCGAGCTCGAAGAGATCCGTGAGGAAATCGTACGCAGCCGGCGACGTCTGCTCACCGGAATCACCGGCGGCGCCCTTGTCATCGGCGCGGCGGTCCTATCGGGCTCCGCTCCTCTCGCCCTTGCCGGCATGACCGGCATTCTAGGCGTACTTCTTCTCGTCGGCGCCTGGTTCTGACCATCCGGACTCCGAAACATCCGGCGTAACCCCAATGAGGCGTAGTGGAATCCGGAACTATCCGAGCCGCCGAGTTTTCGATAATCCACTCCGTTTCGCCGCTCTATACAAGCTACGGAACGCCTTTATTCCATTTCTCAATCAAAAGGAAAACGTTGTAGGCCGGAATAAGCCCTTCGACTTCGCTCAGGACAGGTTTGTCCCAGCGGGAGATCGCTTATTCAGGGTTTCCTTAAAGAAATTTTCTTTTTGTTCGAAAAATGGAATTACATTCGAATGACGGACGCCGGTTCGTAGCGCCCCCGGCGACTCGAATCGATTTCTTTGTTATGATTTCGAGTCATTTTTATCGGTTTCCTCGGTCACAAACGTACAAGAAGGACGATTCCCATGGCGCGCACAGAAACCCCGGTTTGTGAATTCGGCAAGAAAGCACCTGATTTCGCTCTGCCTGGCGTGGATGGCCAGATCTGGACTCTGGAAAAATGTAAGGGCCCCAACGGTCTCCTGGTGATGTTCATCTGCAATCACTGCCCCTATGTAAAAGCCGTGCAGGAACGCATCATCCGGGACGTCAAGGAACTCAAGGATTACGGCATCAACGCCGTGGCCATCATGTCCAACGACCCGACGGACTACCCCGAAGACTCCTTCGAAAACATGAAAATCGTCGCGGAGCAGCTCGGCTATCCTTTCCCGTACCTGTACGACGAAACCCAGGAAGTCGCCAAGGCCTACGGGGCCGTCTGCACGCCGGACTTCTTCGGCTATAACAAGGACCTGGAACTGCAATACCGCGGGCGGCTGGACGCGAGCCGCAAGGAAACCGCCCCGCCGGACGCAAAACGCGAACTGTTCGAAGCCATGAAACAGATCGCGGAAACCGGCAAGGGACCGGAAGAACAAATCCCGAGCATGGGCTGTTCGATCAAATGGCGGGAACAGCCGCCAGTACCCGAAAAGACCGCCAAAAAGGTCGAAAAGAGAAAATCCCTTTCTTTCAAACGCATCACCGATCTCGATCTCGCCGGCAAGCGCGTTTTGATCCGCGCGGATCTGAACGTTCCCGTCAAAAACGGCAAAGTCACCAGCGACACCCGCATACGCGCCAGCTTGCCCACGATCGAACACTGTCTCAGAGCCGGCGCGAAAGTGATGGTCATGTCTCATCTCGGGCGGCCGACCGAAGGCGAATATACCGACGAGTTTTCGTTGAAACCCGTGGCCGACCGTATGACCTGGCTGCTCGGCCGCAAAGTGCCCCTGGTCAAGGACTGGCTGAACGGTGTCGATTTGCATCCGCGCGAGGTGGTTTTGTTCGAGAATGTCCGCTTCAATAAGGGCGAGAAGAAGGACGACGAAGCCTTGGCCAGGAAGATGGGCGCTCTTTGCGACATTTACGTGATGGACGCCTTCGGCACCGCTCACCGCGCCGAAGCCTCCACCCATGGTGTAGGCCGTTTCGCACCCGAAGCCTGCGCCGGTCTCCTGCTGGCGGCCGAGCTCGACGCGCTGAGCAAGGCGCTGGAAAACCCGGAGCGCCCGCTTCTCGCGATCGTCGGCGGCTCCAAGGTATCCACCAAGCTGACGGTGCTCGACTCGCTGGCCTCCAAGGTCGACCAGCTCGTTGTCGGCGGCGGCATCGCCAACACCTTTATCGCGGCCGCAGGCCATCCGGTCGGCAAATCCTTGTATGAAGCCGATCTGATTCCCGATGCCAAGCGCTTGATGGAACAGGCCAAAGCCAAGGGCGCGGAAATTCCGATTCCAACCGACGTGGTCTGCGCGAAAGAATTCTGCGAATCGGCGCAAGCTACGGTCAAGAAGGTCGGGGACGTGGCCGACGACGACCTGATCCTCGACGTCGGGCCGGAAACCGCGGCTCGTTATGCCGAGATGGCCAAGGCGGCGGGCACCATCGTTTGGAACGGGCCGATCGGCGTATTCGAAATCGACCAATTCGGCGAAGGCACCCGCACCCTCGCGATGGCCATAGCGGAAAGTAGCGGATACTCCATCGCCGCCGGCGGCGACACACTCGCGGCGATCGAAAAGTACGGGATAGGCGATCGGGTGTCGTATACGTCGACCGGGGGTGGCGCTTTCCTGGAGTTCCTGGAGGGAAAAACGCTCCCGGCGGTCGCCATGTTGGAAGAACGGGCCAAATAGTCTTTTCTTCGACTCCGCGGCGCGAGGGAGAGCCGCCGGCGCTGTCCTTCGCGCTTTGTTTTTCGGCGATCTGAACCTTCCAGCCGTGTTGACGGTCTGGATGATGAACTCTTCGACCAAAACTCGAGGCGAACCGCGTTCCGCTTCGAATCGCGGATCTTCTGCACAGGGACCTTGCTTTTTGGGCAAAAAGGCCCCATAAACTATTTGTTTTTATTGGATATTTCATTCAACAGACTGTAAATCGAGGATACATCGCATATGGCAAGAGTAACCGTCGAAGACTGTCTAGAGCACGTCGACAACCGCTTTCAACTCGTTTTGCTGGCGACCAAGAGAGCCCGCGAGCTGTCCCGTCATCCGGACGCTGCCAAAGTGCCGTGGGAAAACGATAAAGCGACCGTGGTAGCGCTTCGGGAAATCGCCCAGGGCCTGATTACCCGCGACTATCTCACCGCCGCCGCCAAGCAGGAACGGTTCGCCATCGAGCGTCCGCCCGCACCCAACCCACACGCTGCGGGCATGAGCAACCTCGAAGAGGATGATTTCGAGTAAACCGGTCGGAAACCCTGGATGCCGAGGAGCCGATTTAAGCGCACGGGGCGTCATGAACCAGCTGCTTCCGAAAGAAGTCACCGAACTGCCGAATGAGAAGCTCATTCGGCGGCTTTGCAGCCTGGTCTCGACCTATCTCGACAGCGCTCAGGTCGACGAGATATACCGCGCCTATCAGCTCGCTCTTTCCGCCCACGAAGGTCAATTTCGGCTGACCGGAGAACCGTACGTTTGTCATCCGCTGTCCGTCGCCATCATTCTCGCGGAAATGCGCATGGACGCGAAAGGCATCATGGCGGCCATCCTGCACGATGTCATCGAAGACACCCCTGTCACCAAGGAACAGTTGCGCGAACAATTCGGAGACGAAGTCGCCGAACTGGTCGACGGGGTCAGCAAGCTCACCCAGCTCGATTGCAAATCCAGGGCCGAGGCGCAGGCCCAGAATGTACGGAAGATGGTGCTCGCGATGGTCAAGGACCTCCGCGTCATCATGGTCAAACTGGCGGACCGGCTCCACAACATGCGCACCCTGGGGATAATGTCGCCGACGCGGCGCCGGCGTATCGCCCGCGAGACCCTGGACATCTACGCGCCGATCGCCAATCGCCTCGGCATGAACGAAATGCGCCTCGAACTGGAGGAACTGGGATTCGCCGCGATGTATCCGATGCGCTACCGCGTGCTGGAGCAATCGGTAAAGAAGGCGCGCGGCAATCGCAAGGAAGTGGTGGCAGTCATCGAGTCGGCCATCACCAAACGATTGCACGACGCGGGACTGGTCAATTGCGAAGTGATCGGACGGGAGAAGCATCTGTACAGTCTGTATCAGAAGATGCGCACCAAGCACGTATCCTTCTCCGGCGTCTACGACGTTTATGCCTTCCGCATCGTCGCGGACCAGGTGGACGACTGTTACCGTGCCTTAGGGATAGTCCACAACCTCTATAAACCGGTGCCGGGCCGCTTCAAGGATTACATCGCGGTACCCAAGGCCAACGGCTATCAGTCTCTGCACACGGTGCTGGTCGGACCTTACGGCCAGCCGCTGGAAATCCAGATCCGCACCCGCGCCATGCACCATCTGGCCGAGTCCGGCATCGCGGCTCACTGGCTGTACAAGAGCGAGCACGAAGAGATATCCACCAGTCAGGCCCGTGCTCACGAATGGCTGAGAGATCTTCTGGAAATCCAGAAAAGCGCCGGCGACTCGATGGAATTCCTGGACAACCTGAAGGTGGACCTGTTCCAGCAGGAAGTTTACGTGTTCACGCCCAAGGGCAAGATCACCAAGCTTCCCCGCGGCGCGACCATCGTCGACTTCGCTTACGCCGTACATACCGACATCGGCAACACTTGCGTGTCCGCCCGAATCGACCGCATGCTCGCGCCGCTCCAGACCGTTCTCGAGAACGGCCAGACCGTGGAGATCATCACGGCGCCCTGGGCCCGCCCCAATCCGCTGTGGCTCAATTTCGTCGTTACCGCGAAAGCGCGCGCCGCCATCCGCAGCTATCTCAGAAACTTCAAGAAACAAGAGGCGGTCGCCCTGGGCAAGCGCCTGCTGGAAAAGGAATTCAACGCCCAAAACATGCGTTTCGAGGATATTCCGAAGGAACGCATCGACGAACTGCTCAAGGCGCTCGAACTGCCTTCTTTCGACGCCTTGCTGGAGGATATCGGGCTAGGCAACCGCTTACCTTTCTTGGTCGTCCGTCAAATCGTTCAGGCCGACGCCGCGTCGGACGCAGGAATCAAAGAGGAAAAGGTGCCCGCGCTGTCGCCACTCATCATCAAAGGCACGGAGGGCATGGTGGTCAACCTGGCCAAATGCTGCCGCCCGATACCGGGCGATCCCATCGTCGGATTTTTCAATCCGGGCAAAGGCATCGTCGTCCACCTCAGCGAGTGCAAGAACGTCTCGGAACTTCGAAAAAAACACATGAACTGGCTGGACGTCGACTGGGACAAGCAAGCCAGCGGCGATTTCCCGGCGGTCATCCGCCTCGAATTGATGAACCAGGTGGGTACCCTGGCGAAAGTCGCTTCCACCATCTCCCGCATGCGCGCCAACATCGAGAACGTCCAAATTACCAATCAGGACAGCCAGATCTCCACCGACGTCATCACCTTGATGGTCAAGGACCGCGTGCATCTCGCCTCGGTCATGCGAGAATTGAGAAAATTATCGGTCGTTTTGAAAATTTCCCGCGTAAAATCGGAACTCAGAAAGAAACAAAATCATGGAAAAACACATTATTCAGACTGACACGGCTCCCAAGGCGATCGGCACCTATTCCCAGGCCGTGAAAGTCGGCGACACGGTTTATCTGTCCGGGCAGATTCCGCTCGATCCAGCCACCATGACCCTGGTCGTGGGCGGCATGGACGCGCAGATCCGACGCGTGTTCGACAATCTCAAGGCCGTGGCCGAGGCCGCCGGGGGCAGCCTCCGGGATGTCGTCAAACTCAACGTGTTCCTGACCGATCTCGCCCATTTCCCGCTAGTGAACGAAATCATGGCGGACTATTTCGCCGAGCCCTACCCGGCCCGCGCCGCCATCGGCGTAGCCTCCTTGCCGCGTGGCGCCGGCGTGGAGATGGACGCGATCATGGTTGTGGCGAAATAGGCGCCCCGCGACTATTTGGCTTCGCAAGACCGTTCTCTCGACGAGCTTCCGGTATCCGTTCTCAAGGGCGCCGGGGCGCAGATGCTCAAGCGGCTGGAAAAGCTCGGCATCTCGACCGTCGGCGATCTGCTTTTCCATCTGCCGCTGCGTTACGAGGACCGGACTGATGTCACGCCGATCGGTCAGCTGAAACCCGGCGATCATGCGCTGGTGGAAGGCCGGATCGAACTTGCGGAGATTCTTCCCACGGGCCGCCGTTCGCTGATTGTCCGGATCGGCGACGGCACCGGTTTTCTCGACCTGCGGTTCTTTCACTACACGGCCAAGCAGCGCGAGCAACTAACCAGAGGCAGGAGACTCGGCTGTTACGGCGAAGTGCGGACAGGTTATGCGGGTCTCGAAATGACCCATCCCGATTACAAGCTGATCGACCCTACCGAAACCGATGTTGCGGAGCAAGCGCTGACGCCGGTTTATCCCCTGACGGAAGGCATCCATCAGAAAGCCATTCGCCGGTTGGCCGCGCAAGCCTTGTCCATGGCGGACGAAACCCGGCTTCCCGATTTGTTGCCCGAGCCTCTGATCCCCGCAGGGAATCGCTTACGGCTTCAGGATGCTCTCCGGCTCCTGCACCAGCCGCCTGCTGGCTGCAGCGAAACATCGCCGACGCTAACCGCCGCCCGTTCGCGCCTCGCCTTCGAAGAACTGCTTAGCCATCATCTGAGCCTCGGTCGCTTCAGGGCCAAAATGCAGGCTCATCGCGCCCCGGTTATGGGGATCGATCGGGAGGCGGCGGACCGGTTTCTGCGCAGCCTGCCGTTCTCTCTGACCGGCGCTCAAAAGCGCGTGATCGCCGAAATCGAAGCCGATTTGTGCTCTGATCGCCCCATGATGCGGCTGGTTCAGGGTGACGTCGGCTCGGGTAAGACGGTCGTCGCGGCCTATGCTGCGCTGACCGCATTGTCGTCCAATTACCAGGTGGGCATCATGGCCCCGACGGAACTGCTAGCCGAACAGCATTTCCGCAGCTTTCGGCAGTGGCTCGAACCCTTCGGCGTGCAGATCGCCTTCTTGTCCGGACGCCTCAAGGGCGAAGCCCGAAAAGCTGAGCTCGACGCCATCGGGCGCGGCGCAGCCGGCATCGTCATCGGCACCCATGCCCTATTTCAGGAACAGGTGGCATTTCACCGCTTAGGGCTCATCATCATCGACGAACAACACCGATTCGGCGTCCATCAGCGGCTGGCGCTGCGCCAAAAAGGTCTGCAGGATGGCTTGTATCCGCACCAGCTCATCATGACCGCCACACCGATACCCCGGACCTTGGCCATGCTGGGGTATGCCGATCTCGATCTTTCGGTCATCGACGAGCGGCCGCCCGGACGAACGCCGGTCAAAACCGTGGTCATTCCGACCGGCCGCCGGGCGGACATCGTCGCTCGCATCACCGATTGGGTATCCAAGGGCCGGCAGGTGTACTGGGTTTGCACGCTGATCGAGGAATCCGAAGCCTTGCAATGCGAAGCAGCGGAAAAAACCGCGGTCGTGTTGACTGAAGCCCTTCCGGATGTGCGCGTCGCTTTGATACACGGGCGTTTGAAGCCCGCCGAAAAGGAAGCCGTCATGCTGGCTTTCAAGGACGGGCGTTTCGACTTGCTGGTAGCGACCACCGTGATCGAAGTCGGCGTGGACGTCCCGAATGCCAGCCTAATGATCATCGAGAACGCCGAACGCTTGGGGCTGGCCCAGTTGCACCAATTGCGCGGCAGGGTGGGACGCGGGCCCGGCGAAGCCCATTGCGTCTTGCTGTACCAGCCGCCCCTGTCGGAAACCGCCCGGCAGCGCTTAGGGATACTGCGGGACTCCGACGACGGCTTCGTCATTGCCGAGAAGGACCTGGAACTGCGGGGACCCGGAGAACTCCTGGGAACCCGGCAGACCGGCCAAATCCAGTTTCGCATCGCCGACTTGGCGCGCGACGGACACCTCTTGGATGCCGTTGCTCAAACGGCCGCCATTCTGCAACGGGATTATCCCGATCGCGCCGAACGCCTGATACGGCGTTGGGTCGGCCATTCGGTGCAATACGCCGGGGCCTAAAGCCTTTTCAGCCCGGTAAAATGATGTGGATCGGGAAACCCGCCTCGCAAACGTAAATTGCAAGGCAAATAAGCGGCCCTGAAACGGCTCAACCGGATCACGGCGAATGAATTCGCCCCTACGCCGAAGATGAAAACGCTTTACAATTCGCCGATTGTTTTCGAGACCAACAACTTGACGACACATAGTCATCTTTTCAGACGAGCGCCCGCTTGGTTCCAACTTGGTAGCAGTCAACGAAGCGAGATTCCCGACGGGCTCCATTCATGGCTTTTCGAACCCGGCTCACTGACCCGCCGGGTTCGCGGCCTTTGCGGCGACAGTTTTCGAGTCAGGGTGCTGCAGCAAAGCTGGCTGCGGCCGTTTGCCGAAGAATCGCAGACACTGAGATTGCGGCTCTCGCGGGCCGCACTGGTGCGCGAGGTGGCGCTTCAGTGCGGCGAACAGCCCTTGGTCGTGGCGCGCAGCATCATACCGGCAAGCGTTCTCCGGGGCACTCAGCGTCATCTGGCGTCTTTGGGCAACCGCCCGCTGGGAGAGATTCTTTTCTCCGACCCGAACCTGAAGCGGCTGGGGCTGAAATTGGCCGCCGTCGAAAAGGAAAACTGGCGGCCTGAACTTTCCGGTGTTTTCGACATCGCCCAATCATCCGACCGAATCTGGGGCCGGCGGTCGATGTATGCGATCGCGCACGGAAACCTATTAGTGGCCGAGTTCTTTCTACCTTCGCTGTTAAACCTAGAAACGGCAGTTGACCGCTTAGATGCATTAGAAAAGTCCAATGAACCGTAAGTGTCCGATCATGTACCGATCTCACCGTTTGGGTGAAGCCGCTACGCACCCGATTGCACGGCGGGCGAGCCGCCTGGCGGCGTTGCTCCTCCTTCCGGGAGACTACCCCGCCACGTCGTCGCGCCTTGCCATCCGCCCCGCCCGCCGCACACTCGGGCACGTCCAACTGCCGTTTCTAGGTTGAAGCGAGAAGCAAGCCCATGATCGACCAATCGACTTTCGGCCTGTCCGGCAAACGCCTCGAGCTGTACTGGCGGTTGATGCGCCTGGATAAGCCCATCGGCATCTTCCTTCTGCTCTGGCCGGCCCTATGGGCCTTATGGATCGCCGGAAACGGCAGACCCGACGTCCTGGTGAGCTTCGTGATCGTCACCGGCGTCGTGCTGATGCGGGCGGCGGGCTGCGTGATCAACGATTATGCCGACCGCCACTTCGATCCCCACGTGAAACGCACAAAATCACGGCCGATCGCCACCGGGTTGGTGACGCCCAAGGAAGCGCTTTGGCTTTTCGTCGTGCTATGCCTCATGTCGTTCGGACTGGTTCTCCTTACCAACCCGCTCACGATCGCGCTGTCGGTTCCCGGCGCTTTCCTCGCCGCCTCCTACCCTTTCATGAAGCGCTATACCTATCTTCCGCAAGCCTACCTGGGGCTCGCCTTCGGCTGGGCGGTGCCCATGGCTTTCGCGGCCGAGACGGGCGGCATTCCCCAGGTGGGCTGGGAACTTTACTTCGCCACCATTCTCTGGGCTCTGGTTTACGACACCATGTACGCGATGGTGGATCGGGACGACGATCTCAAGATCGGCGTCAAATCCACCGCCATCCTGTTCGGCGACATGGATCGGGTGCTGATCGGGATGCTTCAGGTCTTCGTGCTGCTGATCCTTTATTCCGTGGGACGGCAATCCGGGCTGGGGATGCCCTATTTCCTGGGACTCCTGATCGCCACGGGGCTGGCCGCCTACCAGCAATTTCTGATAAGGCAGCGCGATCGCGACGGCTGCTTCAAGGCATTCTTGAACAATCATTGGTTCGGCGCGGCGGTATTTACGGGACTCGCAGCGGATTACCTCTGGCATCAATAGACCGCCCGCATCACATATTCACGTAATTGGGCCCGCCCCCGCCTTCGGGCGGCACCCAGGTGATGTTTTGCGCCGGATCCTTGATGTCGCATACTTTGCAGTGGACGCAGTTCTGCGCGTTGATCTGGAATCGGGCCCCCTGCCCCGGTGCCTCCACGATTTCATAAACCGCCGCGGGGCAATAACGCTGAGCCGGCTCGTCGTATAGGGGCAGATTCTGCGCAATCGGAATGGACGGATCGGTCAAAACCAGGTGGCAGGGCTGGTCTTCCTCGTGATTGGTATTGGATAGATAAACCGAGGAGAGCCTGTCGAAGCTCAGCACGCCGTCGGGCTTCGAATAATCGATCTCACGGCTGTTGGCGGCTCGATCCAACGTGGCGTGATCCGGAACGCGATTGTGCAAGGTAAACGGCAGCTTCCCCCGGAAAATATTCTGATCGATCCAAATGAACGTGCTTCCAATCAGCGTTCCGAATTTCGCCAGCGCAGGGCCGAAATTCCGGCCGCGGAACAATTCCTTATCGACCCACGATTGGCGGTAACGGCCGTCCAGATCCGGAACTCCGCCTTTTTGAAGCGCCTCGAACACCGCTTCCGCCGCCAGCATGCCGGTCTTCATGGCGGTATGATTGCCCTTGATCTTCACCGGGTTGAGAAACCCGGCTTCGCAACCCGCCATCACGCCCCCCGGAAAAGAGAGCCTGGGCACCGACTGCCAGCCGCCCTTGTTCACCGCGCGGGCACCGTAGCCTATACGGGTTCCGCCTTCGAGAAACCGGCGTACCACCGGATGATGCTTCCAACGCTGCATCTCGTTGAAAGGATTCAAATAAGGATTACGGTAATTCAAAGCCACGATCAGACCGAGCGAAACCAAGCCGCCTTCATCGTGGTAAACGAAGCCGCCGCCTTCCGTTTCGTTGTCCAAAGGCCAGCCCAGCGTATGGATCACGTGCCCCAACCGGTGGTGCGACGGATCGATGCGCCAGATTTCCTTGATGCCGATGCCGTAATGCTGCGGATCGGCCTCCTGCCGCAGCTTGAACCGCTCCATCAGCCGCTTGCCCAAATGTCCGCGGCAGCCTTCGGCGAAAATCGTGTAGGGCGCGAGCAGTTCCACGCCGGGCTGATAGTTCGGCTTCTTCGAGCCGTCCCTGGCGACGCCCATGTCGCCCGTGACCACGCCGGCTACTGCGCCCGCGTCGTCATACAGCACATCCGCCGCGGCGAAGCCGGTGAATATCTCGGCTCCGAGAGCTTCGGCCCGTTCCGCGAGCCATCGGCACAAGCGGCCCAGGCTGATCACGTAATTGCCCTCGTTGCGCATCGGTTTCGGTATCAGAAAACCGGGCGCTTTGATCGAGCGTCTTTCGCTGAGGAGGTAATGCAGTTCGTCGTTTTCTACAGGTACGGTGACGGGCGCGCCCTGCTCTTTCCAATTTGGGAACAGCTCGTTCAAAGCCGTCGGCTCGAACACGGCGCCGGAAATGATATGGGCGCCGATCTCGGCACCCTTTTCGACGACGCACACCCTGAGCGACTTTCCGGCTTCATTGGCCAGTTGCATCAATCGGCAGGCGGCGGACAGTCCCGCGGGGCCGGCCCCGACGATGACGACGTCGAACTCCAGGCTTTCCCGATTCACGATCCGTCCTTACGCAGAGCGTCGAGCAACGCCGGCAGCACCTCGAACAAATCGCCCACCAGACCGATATCCGCCACTTCGAAGATGGGCGCATCGGGATCCTTGTTGACCGCGACGATGGTCCCCGCATCCTTGATTCCGGCGAGATGCTGTATCGCTCCGGAAATGCCGAAAGCGAGATAAAGCTCGGGCGCGATGATCTTACCGGTCTGCCCCACCTGCAAGTCGTTCGGAACGAAGCCGGCGTCCACCGCCGCGCGGGAAGCGCCGACCGCCGCGCCCAGCCGATCCGCCAAAGCATAGATCAGGTCGAAATTTTCCTGGCTTCCGAGGCCCCGGCCGCCGGATACTACCACGCGGGCCGACTGGAGATCCGGACGCCCGCCGCCGGACGAGCCTTCGACCCTGAGAAAACGTGTGTGGGTCGGGCAGTCGAAATCGAGGCTGATTCTTTCCACGGGCGCCGATCCCGTCTCCGCAACCGCCTTGAACGAAGCCGTGCGGACGGTCGCGACGACGATGCCAGGCGGCGCTTCGATCGTTTCTAGTGCATTGCCGGCATAGATCGGCCGCTCGAAGACATTTTGGCCGATCACCCGCATGATGTCGCTCACTAACGGAACACCGAGCAGGGCCGCCGCACGCGGCAAAACATCCTTGCCGAAAGTGGTCGAGGGCGCCAGCACATGGGTGTAGTGCCTGGCCAGCGCGGCAACTTGCGGCGCCAGAACCGCCGCCAAAGGGTTCCGGTTGGCCGGATGCTCGACCAGCAACACCCGCGTCACGCCATTCAGCCGGGCCGCGGCTTGCACGGGCTTGTTCTCCGCCTCGGCGAAAACCGCCACATCGACCGCCTCCGGATCGAGAGCCAGCGCGCAAGCCACGGTTCTCGAAGTCGAAGGATTCAAGGTTTCGCCGTCATGTTCGGCAATAACCAACACCTTGCTCATGACAACAGCCCTCGCTCGCGCAGCGCCGCCACCAACTCATCGACCGAAGCCACTTTCCGGCCAGCCTGTCGCTTCGGCGGCGGCGCGACTTTAAGCAGTTTGGCCTCGGGGACGAACTCCACGCCCAGGTCTTCCGGCGTAACCGTTTCGATAGGCAAGCGCCGCGCCTTCATGATGTCCGGCAACTTGGGATAACGGGGAACATTGAGGCGAAGGTCGGCGGAAATCACCGCCGGCAGATCGACCGAGAGGAATTCGAGCCCGGCATCCACCTCGCGGGCGACGGTGGCGGCCTTGTCATTCAATTCAATTTTGGAAGCAAAAGTCGCCTGAGGCCAACCGAGCAGCGCCGCCAGCATCTGCGGCGTCTGGTTGCAGTCGTCGTCGATCGCCTGCTTGCCCATGAGGATCAAATCGGGATTTTCGCGTCCGGCGAGCCCGGCCAGGGCGCGTGCGGCGTTGACGGGTTGAGGCGCCGCATCCAGGGGGATATGAATCGCCCGGTCCGCACCGAGTGCCAAAGCGCTCCGCAACTGCTCCTGGACCGCCTGCGGCCCGATCGAAACGGCCACGATTTGCGTCGCCTTGCCGGCCTCCTTGAGGCGAATCGCCTCTTCCAGGGCGATCTCGTCGAACGGATTCATGCTCATTTTCACCCCATCCAGCATGACGCCCGAGCCGTCCGGCTTCACCTGGATGCGCACGTTGTAATCCACCACGCGCTTGACAGTCACCAATACCTTCATGCGCCACCTCGGATCATCGGCGGGAGCGTATTCTTCGTCCCTAAGCCATATAATAACTTCATGACTCGAAAAAGCACTCTCTTCGACATGACGCCTCTCTCCCAAATCCGCTATATCGATTCGCCAAGCCAACTCCAAGAATTCTGCCGCGCCGTCAAGAACTCTCCATGGCTCGCCGTGGACACCGAGTTCCTGCGCGAGAAAACCTACTTTCCCAAATTCTGCCTGCTCCAGATCGCGACCGCCGACAGGGTCGCCTGCATCGATCCGCTCGCACTCGAATCCTTGGAGCCGGTAGCGGATTTACTGTTCGATCCGGCCATCACCAAGGTTTTTCATGCCGGGCGACAGGATTTGGAAATCTTCTTCAACCTGTGGGGAAAACTGCCGGCACCGATCTTCGACACCCAGATCGCGGCACCCCTGATCGGCTTGCCCGAACAAATCAGCTATGCCGGATTGATTTCGGAACTGCTCGGAATCACCTTGGGCAAAGGACATGCCCGCACCGACTGGTCGCTACGGCCCCTGGCCGATGCGCAACTCCGCTATGCGGCCGACGACGTCATCCATCTCGGAACCGCCTACCTGAAACTGCGCCAGAAGCTGGAAGTCTTGGGGCGGCTGGACTGGCCGAAAGGCGATTTCGCCGCCCTGCTCGATCCAAAGCTTTACGAGAATGCGCCCGATCAAGCCTGGCAGCGTATCAGCGGACATTACCAGCTGAATGCGTCCCAACTCGCCGTGCTGCAGGCGCTCGCGGCCTGGCGCGAGGACAATGCGCGCCAGCAGGACATTCCGCGCAGTTGGCTGGTCAAGGACGAGGTTTTGTTCGACCTCGCACGGCTTCAACCGACGAATACTGACAAGTTCAAGCTGATCCGGGGACTGGAGGAACGGACGCTCAAGCGTTACGGCAGCCAATTGTGCCGGATCATCGACGAGGCGAAACATCGTCCGCCGCCGGCGGTTTCTCTCGGGGCGCGGCAGGCCAAAAAGACACCCGAACAGGAAGCGCTGCTCGACGTATTGACCGCAGTGGTGCGTCTTCGGGCCGCCCAGCACACCCTGAACCCGGCGGTGCTCGCAGGCCGCAAGGACCTGGAACAACTGATGGATGACCCGGAGCAATCGAAATTATTGCAAGGCTGGCGTAAGGCGATGGCCGGAGCGGAACTGGAGGCGCTCCTTCAGGGCCAAAGGCAACTCAGAGTGATCAACGGCCGTTTACGGATGGAACCGTATGGCTGACGCCCGCTATCCGGAACTGATCTCGGCGTTGCGGAATCCCGCGGCCTACGATCATCCCACAGAAGCCATAGAGATCCGAGAGACCCATATCTCCTGGGTTTTGCTGACGAGTCCTTACGCCTACAAAATCAAGAAGCCGGTGGATTTCGGCTTCCTCGACTTCTCCACCCTGAACAAGCGCCGCCGGTTTTGCGAAGAGGAACTCCGCCTCAACCGCCGACTCGCTCCGGACTTGTATCTGGCCGTCGTCCCTATCGCGGGAGATCCCCAAAAGCCTAGAATCGGCGGTAGCGGCACCCCCATCGAATTCGCCATCAAGATGCGCCGCTTCGACGAAGCGGCACTGTTCGATCGTCTGTGTCAGAACGATCGCCTGTCCGGCGAACACATGGACAAGTTGGCCGAGACGCTGGCCCGATTCCACGCAAGCGTAGACCGCAGCACCGTCGAAGACGCCCACGGACTTCCGGAACACATCTACGATACCGCCGAACAGAATTTCACCCACATCGAGCCCTTGCAGGACGATCCGATCGATCTCGCCAAGCTGGAAAGTGTCCGCGTCTGGACGTCCGAGGCGTATTCGCGCTGCCGGGAGACCATGCTCGCCCGAAAAGCCGCCGGCTTCGTTCGCGAATGTCACGGCGACCTCCACCTTGGGAACATCGTTCTCATAGACGACCGGCCCACGCCGTTCGACTGTATCGAATTCAACGAAGACCTGCGCTGGATCGATGTCATGAGCGAGCTGGCCTTTTTGGTCATGGACCTCGAAGTCAAAGGCAAAAGGAATTTGGCTTTCCGGTTTCTAAACCGCTACCTGGAAATGACCGGGGACTACCGGGGGCTTTCCTTGTTCGATTATTACCGCGTCTACCGCGCCATGGTTCGCGCCAAGATCGCCCAACTGACCCGCGCCTCTAGCCGCGATACCGCGAAACAGCAGGCGTTATTGGACCTTTACCGGCGCTACCTCGATTACGCATCCGGCCTCATCCGGCATCCAAAACCGGCATTGATCATCACCCACGGTTTCTCGGGCAGCGGCAAATCCTACATCGCGGGTCAACTCGCCGAACGCCTCCCGGCCATACGCCTGCGCTCCGACCTGGAACGAAAACGCCTGGCCGGATTCAGCGAACTCGCAAATACCGGATCGACCCTCGACGCCGGCATCTACACCGCCGATATGACGCGCAGAACCTACGGCTATCTACTCGACACCGCCGAGGAAATCCTGAAATCCGGCGTCTCCGTCATCGTCGACGCCACGTTCCTAAAACACGAGCAGCGCGAAAGCCAGAAAATGCTAGCCGAACGGCTCGGCGCAACATTCCTCATTCTCGACTGCCAGGCACCGATCGCCACACTGAAGAGCCGCATCGAAACCCGTGCCCTCCTCGGCCGCGACCCATCCGAAGCCGATCTGTCGGTGCTTGACCATCAGCTCGCGGCGCACGAGGCTCTGACTGAAGAAGACCAGCTCGATACCCTGATGATCGAGACCGGCGAAGCGGTTTCTGTTGACGAACTTCTCAAGAAGATCGGTCTGCGCATGGGCGTGCCGCCCGGCTGGCGTCAAGATCGCCCTCCCATTTGAGCTTTCTTCTGAACACTTTGATCCGTTCCTGTTTTTTCAAGCGGACGAGTGTCTTCTGCCGGGAGCGGATTTGGACTGCTAGGGGCGGGTCCGAAGGACGAGTTCCGGTAACGGGGCGAGTACTGCCTTCCGGAATGGCGTCTTAACTTAGAGCCTATCCCAGTAGATTCAAGAAACCCTTCGGCAAGCCTGTCCTGAGCCCTTCGACTTAACTCAGGACAGGCCGTCGAAAGGCGTGAACGGAATCAACTTGTTCAGAGTTTCCTTAAACGCTTAAGTAGCGAACCCGATACCGCCATGGTTTTGGAGCGGGGGAAGCAGAAAAGCCCGATTATCCGTTTCGGGCCTGTATCAAAGAAGACTCGAAATGAGTCGATTTTGTTCACAACTAGACACGCCCAGCACCAACGGCAGCGACGCCTGACCATCCGCCCGACCCTGCCGCGAAGTTTCGAGGGCTGCCGGGATAGCCACCCTGTCGTCATCGAAAGTTGGCGGATTGAAGCAATGCCGGTCGGGAATGTACGGACTGATACGCGAACGCTTCTTATGGCGAGCGAGACATGGCACGGAACTGATTCACGACAAGCGTCCGATCGCTTGAAGAGACGCGCACCTAGACCTTCGAGAAACTCAAGGGGAAGGGACCGCCTGTCGTTTACGGCCGGTGTACAGCGATCGCACGACCGTGCTCAACCAGTGACAGGTTGCTTGTGCCCCACATCGCCTCAATGCCAGCCGCCATAGCGTTTCGTCGGATCTCCCCGGAAGCCGGAGGTGGTCTTGTCCTCCTCCGGAACGGTACTTGTCATCATCGCGGCGGCCATCAGATTTTTCCGGGTATAGCCGCCCAATGACTTGGCTTTTTCGGCGATGGCCGTGGTCTTGGGATTGATGTTGTATTGGCTCTCGAACGAGTCCGCGATGGCCACTATGAGCGGCTCCGATCCTTCACGATACGCTTTCAGCAGGATCGGCAAGGGAGTGCCGGCCGGAATGACGATGGAAAAGCGGTTGCTGCCTTCCAGAGATGTTTCCGCAATGGTGTTGCCTTTCTCATCGGTGGCCACCACCTTTCCTCGGGTGACGGGTTCCTTCTCGTCGTTTACCGTCCCTCCCAGGGTTTGCGCTTTTTCGAATTTCAACTCTTCTTCGAATTTTTGCGGGAGTCCCTGGAACATCTGAGCAGGTTTTTCCGGCTCGCCGCACCCCGCCAGAAACACCGTCCCGGCGAGCACGAGCGACGTGGTTTTGGGAAATCTTTTCTTTTTCGAAACCATTTCATGCACAGCCATGGAAACCTCGGATCTTGCATGTGAACGAATCGGGCCGCCGATCTCTCGCCCTGACCGGTAAGAGCCCATCCCAGTCAGTCGGAAATCCTTTCCACTGGTTTCAGGCCGAACGGCCCACTGATTCCATTTCTCAATCAAAAAGAAAACGTTGTAGGCCGGAATAAGCCCTTCGACTTCGCTCAGGACAGGTTTGTCCCGGCCGGAGAGGGCTTATTCGGAGCTTCCTTAAGTTCATCGAACTCTTGATTTGACAGCCACGACGCCAAAGGATGCCGATTTTTTGTTTTTGCCCGTGGCGCTACGCTATCGGAATATCATACTTGTGCCAAGAAAGAAGCAGGATGAACGAAGATCCTCAGGCGCTCTCAGCCTCGTATGCGATAGGCACGCGCATCTTTGCCCCCTACAGGCTTCACCTCGTCGGCATCTTCGATTCAGGTGTATCGATTCAAGCATTCGTAGATCGCAATCCTTTGTCGATGAACCCGCCAGCCGAACGGCGCCCTATCGCGAAGAGATTCGCGACCTACTCGTGTCTGCCCGCGCTAGGCATGAAAACGCTCGCCTGGGCGGGCACGGCCGGAACAAAAGCATTGGGCTAACCCTTAGCGCTCAAAATCTCCCGATTCGATCGAGCGTCTCGGCCAGTGTCGCGACGGTTCGCTCGAGGTCGTATAGCTTATCCAAGCCGAACAAGCCCAGCCGGAAGGTCTTGAAGTCGGGTCCCTCGCCGCATTGCAGCGGAACGCCGGCTGCGATTTGCAGACCGAGTTCGGCGAATTTCTTGCCGGTGCTGATGGCGTCGTCCGTGGTGTAGCACACGACCACGCCGGGTGCGCCGAAACCGTCGGCGGCGACCGACTTGATGTCGCGTTCGGCCAGGATCGCGCGCACCCGGCGGCCGAGCTCGAATTGCCTCTCGCGCGCCTTGGCGAATCCGAAGGCTTTGGTTTCGCGCATCGCTTCGCGCAACGAGCGCAAGCCATCGGTCGGCAGGGTGGCGTGATAGGCGTGTCCTCCCTGTTCGTAGGCTTCCATGATCTGCAACCATCGCTTGAGGTCGACCGCGAAACTGGTGCTGGCGGTTGTTTCGATGCGGTCGCGCGCGGCCGGGCTCAGCATCACGAGTCCGCAACAGGCCGGGGCGCTCCAGTTTTTTTGCGGCGCGCTGATCAGAATGTCCACACCGATGTCGCGCATGTCGACCCATGCCGCGCCCGAAGCGATGCAATCGAGCACGAACAGACCGCCGACCGTGTGCACCGCATTCGCCACGGCGCGCAGATAATCGTCCGGCAGGATCATGCCGGCCGAGGTTTCGACGTGCGGTGCGAACACGAGATCCGGCTTTTCGCGACCGATAGCGGCGACGACCTCGTCGATCGGAGCCGGGGCATAGGCCGGTTGCGGCCCGGATTCGATCGGGCGGGCCGTCAAGACGACGGATTCCGACGGGATGCCGCCCATCTCGAAGATTTGCGTCCAGCGATAGCTGAACCAGCCGTTGCGGATGACCAGACACGTCTTGCCCGTAGCGAACTGGCGCGCCACGGCTTCCATTCCGAAAGTGCCGGAACCTGGCACGATAATGGCACTGTGGCCGTTGTACACGGTTTTTAAGGTCCGCGCGATATCGCGCACGCTTTCCTGAAACACCTTCGACATGTGGTTGGTCGCCCGGTCGGTGTAGACCACCGAGTATTCGAGCAAGCCATCGGGATCGACGCTGGGGAGTAATCCAGGCACGGGTTGATCTCCTCGTAGTTTGTTTGGACGTCAAAGCAAGTAGTGTGCCGCCGTTACGCAAGCCGCGATTGGCAAGACACGTCGCCCCTGAGGCTCCGCCCGGCGCACGATATCCCCGGCCAGCGGATTGTCGGAAATGTGACAAACGTCATACGGCAATCGTATGGTCGCTACCTTATCGGTTTTCATCGTTGCTTCTAAGCTCGTTTTCGAATCCGTCGACGCCTTGCGCAAGATGACGACGATTAAAAGCCCTTCCGGAAACCCTTCGACGCCGCGCAGACAGCCCCGTCCTGAACCTATCGAAGAATTCGGGGCGCACGGGATCCTTAGGCTCTACGTTCACGATACCGTTTGCATCAGGTTCGGCGAACGGGATCCGAACCGGGTCGTTCGATGACATCGGACATCGCCGGGTCCCGCGTCTCGCCCGACTCTTCTTCGCTCTTCGAGATCCTCCCCGACACACCGGTCCACAACCGCTGAATTCCCCAAAGGGCGAGGCCGACGGCCAATAGAGCGAGCGCGATTACATAGTCGCTGGCCGGACGCCCGGACAATACCGGAAGAGCCAAAAAAGCGCAGAGTATCGCACCCAAAACCGGCGCTGCGGTCGGCGCCCGGAAGCGTGCCCGCTTGATCTCCTTCCTGCGCAGCACGAGGCAGGCGACATTGACGATCGTAAATACCCACAGCAGCAGCAGGGCGGTGGTGCCGCCGAGTTTTCTCACCCCGTCCTCGCCGACCGTGGAAACCAACACGATGGCGATCGCGGTGGTGAACAGGATCGACACCCAGGGGGTACGCCGGGATGGGTGCACGGCACCGAACGGCGTCGGCAGAATCCGCTCGTTGGCCATGCCGTACAGCAAACGACTGGCCATCAGCATATTGATCAGGGCCGAATTGATGACGGCGAGCAGGCCGATGCCGGCGAACACTTGCAGCGGAAACTCTGGGGCGCCGGTTTCGATCACTCTCAAGAGTGCGTCCGACTTTGCGGCCGAAAGGGTTGCGGGCGGAAGCAAAAGCGAAGCGGTGATCGCCACCAATCCGTAAATCAGGGCCGCGACGGCGAGCCCGGACAGCAACGCGCGCGGAAAAATCCGTTCCGGAGCGCGGCACTCCTCGGCCATGTTCACCGCATCCTCGAAACCCACCATGGCAAAGAAGGCCAGCGAAGTCGCCCCCGCCACCGAAAGCGACAGGCTTCGGTCCGCGGTATCGATTTCGAGCAGCCGGCTTGGTTCGCCCTGGCCGTTCGCCACGGCGTACGCGCCTACGGCGATGACGATCAAGAGGCCGAAAAGCTCGACACCGGTAAGCACCAGATTGATCTTCACCGACTCCGCCACCCCACGAAAATTGATCGAGCCGAGAACGACCAGAAAACCAACTGCAACCGGAAGCACAGGCCAGGCGAGGAAAGGCTGGAGGTAGGTCGCGGCGAAGGCGTATGCCGCCGCCGACGCGGACGTTATGCCAGAACTCATCACGGCGAAAGCGACCAGGAAAGTCAGGAACGGAATTCGGAACGCCCGCTGCGCGTACAAAGCGGCGCCGGCCGCGCGCGGGTACTTGGCGAGCAACTCGAGATAGCTCAACGCGGTGAGAAACGCGACCACGAACGCGACCAGGAAAGGCAGCCAGATCGCGCCCCCGATCCGACCGGCCACGCTGCCGACGAGTGCGTAGATGCCGGTTCCGAGGATGTCGCCGAGCACCAGAAAGAACAATAGCTTGGGTCCGATCGCTCGCTTCAGCGTCGGCTCTTTGGTCGGTTGTTTTGGATCGTGCCTGACCGTCATTGAATCAAACCCGACCCCTCCGGGGCGAAAAGTGAACCGATGGCATATGTGACCATGCCGGCGAGGCCGCCGATCAGCGTCATCCGCAAGCCACCCAGCAAGGCGCTGCGCCCGGTGAAAAGACTCAACAGCGCGCCGATCGTGAATAAACTAATGCCGGCCAGGGCGCCCGCCACCGGAACGCCGCGGTGCACGTCCAGCCCCAAAAGAAAAGGCATGAGCGGAACGCTCGCCCCTCCTGAGAACGCCAGGAACGAGAACAGCGCGGCGCTCCAGGGCGAACCGAGGTCGTCCGGATTCACGCCCAACTCCTCGCGCGCCAGAAGATCCAAGGCGTGCTCCGGGTCGCTCATCATCCGCCGTGTCGCCCGGCGCGCCTGTTGCAGGCTCATGCCGCGGGCCGCATAGATGACCGCCAGCTCCTCCACTTCTTGTTCCGGGAACATCGCGAACTCGGCCCGTTCGAGATCGATCTGATATTCCAACAACTCCCGCTGCGAGCGCATCGACACGTATTCCCCTGCGGCCATGGACAAGGCGCCCGCCAATAGACCGGCGATGCCGGCCATCACCAAGACTTCGGTCCCGGTACTCGCGCCCGCCATGCCCAGGATCAAGCTGGTATTCGACAGCAGCCCGTCGTTGATCCCGAATACGGCCGCCCTCAAGTTGCCGCCCGCCACTCCTCTATGGCGCCGCCCGACATCCTCGGCCTTGGTGGGCATCGGATGACACGTCCCAAGCCCTCGGCCCGAATAGGCGGAAAGTCCGCGAATCTTCATGCTGGCGAGGACCGGACGCATGGCCTTCGGCCCGAACATCCGAACCAGACGGCCGACCAACCGTGCCCTCGGCGTCGGGTTGAAACTCGGCACGGCCGAACCTTCCGTCTTCAACCGGTTCTCCCACAGCGCAGCCTGAGCCTCGGCCTGCTCGGCCAGCTTACGGAACAAACGTCGCATCCGGCGATCGGTCTCGGCGGCAGCGATGGCGCGATACAACCAGGCCGACTGTTTCTCCTGAAACCAACTGTTGAAAAGGGACATCGGTGTGGGATGATGGGAATATCGGTGTAGAAAGAGAGATCGATGGAACCCGTTGTCGTTGCGCAACCCCGTGCGCATCATAACGAGTTTGCCTATGGGAAAACATCCGGGATGTATCCTCTGCCACCGATCGTTCGTTGCCGGCCGATTCATCACCTCGACCAATACCGATCGGCGTATCCCGGTTCGGACCCTGGATTCTACAACATCGAAGGGAGACAAGAGCGATGAGCTTTACCGCAGACCAGATTCACGCCGGCCAGGCCGTTTATACCCGGCCGATCCTGAGAATCTACGACTTCGCCGTACTCGGGCTATCCAACCGATTGATCTGGAAATGCCCGACCGGGCGACTCCTCGAACACTACGACAAACACGTCACGGCGAATCATTTGGACGTCGGCGTCGGCACCGGCTATTTTCCGGATAAGTGCCGCTTTCCGGTTCAGGCGCCGCGCGTTGCATTGATGGACCTCAACGAGACCTCGCTCGATTTCGCCTCTCGGCGCATCGCCCGATACCAACCGGAAATCTATGTCCGCAATGTCTTGGCGCCCCTCTCCATCGATGCGCCGAAATTCGATTCGGTCGGGATCAATTACCTGCTGCACTGCCTTCCGGGGTCCATCGAATCCAAGGCGGTCGCTCTCGATCACCTCAAGGCCTTGATGAATCCCGGTGCGGTCCTGTTCGGGTCGACCCTGCTCCAAGGCGGCGTTCCACGGGGTCGATTCGCGAAGCGCCTGATGGGCATCTACAACAAGAAGGGAATCATGTCGAACGAACATGACAGTCTGGAGGGACTGAAGACGGCGCTCGATCAGAGATTTTGCGAGGTTTCCGTCGAGGTCGTCGGATGCGCGGCTCTCTTTTCGGGGCGAGCTTGAGCTTTAGGAAAAGTCTTGTTCGAGGGCTTTCGAAGGTGTCGTAAAAGCCGAAAATGTAGGCTGGGCTGACGGACGAAACCCAGCATTTTCAGCCAGTCAGCGTAGCCCGGATGAAGCCTTGCGGAATCCGGGATAAGCGGTGCTCCGACCTTCCCGGACTTCACTGCGTTGCATCCGGGCTATTTACTCCGACCCTAGCGTGGCTCAGTGCTGACGAGCACTCAACAAATCCTCGGCAGTTGCTCGCCGCTCGGAAGGTCGAGCACGCGGACGATGCCGTATGGGTTGCGCAGGGCGACTCGCCCTGCGCCCGCCGTGCCGACCCGCCCGATGAGAGACGCATCGCGCCCCAAAGGATGGGCGTGCAGCACGTCCAGCGCCAGGTCGACGGCGTTCGCCGGTACGAACAGGACCATGCGGCCTTCGTTGGCCACGTAGAGCGGGTCGAAACCGAGGATTTCGCAGGCGCCGCGCACCGGCGGCGTTACCGGTATGGCGCCCTCGTTCAGCTCCATGTCGAACCCGGCGTCCCTGGCCAGCTCCAGCACCGTCGCCGCCAGCCCGCCGCGGGTCAGATCGCGCAGGCAGTGCAGTTCCACGCCGGCCGCCAGCAATTGCCCCACCAGCCCGGACAGGTCCGCGCAATCGCTTTCGACGGCGGTTTCGAAGCCCAGCCCTTCCCGCTCGGCGATGATCGCGACGCCATGGCGGCCGATGTCGCCGCTCAGCAGGATCGCATCGCCTTCCCGAATGCCGGCGGGGGCTATTTGCAGGTCATGTTCGATCAGGCCGATGCCGCTGGTCGCGATGTACAGCCCGTCCCCCTTGCCGTTTTCGACCACCTTGGTGTCGCCGGTGACGATCGCCGTTCCCGCCGCCTGCGCCGCGGCGTTCATGCTGGCCAGCACGCGCCCCAGATCATCGACCGGGAAACCTTCCTCGATCACCAGCGCGGCGCTCAGGAACAAGGGCTTCGCGCCGCTCATCGCGAGATCGTTCAAGGTGCCGCACACCGCCAGCTTGCCGATGTCGCCGCCGGGGAAGAACAGCGGCTTGACCACGTAACCGTCGGTGGTGAAGGCCAGCCGCTTGCCGCCCACGTCCAAGACCGCGCTGTCGTGGCGCTGGTCCAGGTGCGGATTGGCAAAGGCCGGCCGTATCAGGCGCTCCAGCAATTGTTGCATGAGGCGGCCGCCGCCGCCGTGGGCCATGACGATCTGGGCGTACTGGCCTATGGGCGTCGGGCAGATCAATCGGGTGTCGTCGCTCATGGCTTCAGGCGGCATCGCGGCGATAGCGGTAATAAGCGGCGCAGGCCCCTTCCGACGACACCATGGTCGCGCCCAGGGGATGTTCGGGCGTGCAGGCCTTGCCGAAGGCAGGGCACTCGAACGGTTTCAGGCGTCCGGTCAGAACATCGCCGCTACGGCACGGACCGGCACTGGCGGTCCTCGGTGCGGACAACTCGAAACGCCTTACCGCATCGAACTCGGCGAACTCGGGACGCAATCCCAGGCCGCTGTCGGCGATAGCATCCAGGCCGCGCCAGCTCAGCGTGACGGGTTCGAAAACCTGATTCATCAGTGCTTGAGCCGGCCGATTGCCCTCCCGAGTTACCGCGCGTCCGTAGCGGTTTTCCACCTCGGCGCGGCCTTCTTCCAGTTGCTCCACGCAGCTCAGGACGCCGCGCAGGATGTCCAGGGGCTCGAACCCGGTCACCACGATGGGTGCGCGAAAACGGGCGGCTATCGGCTCGTATTCGGTATAGCCCATCACCGCGCAAACATGACCCGCCGCCAACAGACCGTCGACCCGGTTGTCCGGCGCCGATAGCAGGGTTTCCACCGCGGGCGGCACCCGGACATGGGCGACCAGCAGCGAGAAGTTCCGGACACCGAAGCGCTGCGCCTGCAGCACGGCCATCGCGGTCGTCGGCGCGGTGGTTTCGAAACCCACGGCGAAAAACACCACCTGGCGTTCCGGATTCTCCCGGACCAGATTCAGCGCATCCAGAGGCGAATAAACCATGCGCACGTCGCCGCCGCGGGCCCTGACCGTCAACAAGTCGTGTTGCGAACCCGGCACCCGCAGCATGTCGCCGAAGGAACAGAAGATGACGTCGGGCCGGGCCGCCAGCTCCAGCGCTTGATCGATGATCGCCTCCGGGGTCACGCAAACCGGGCAGCCGGGGCCGTGGATCAGGCTCAGCGACGGCGGCAGCAAGCGGTCCAGGCCGTGCTTGACGATGGAATGGGTCTGCCCGCCGCAGACTTCCATCAGTGTCCAGGGCCGGGTCTGCCGGCGCGCGATGGCGTCGGCCAGAGCCTTGACCGACGCGGCATCGCGGTATTCGTCACGATATTTCATGGCTTACGTCCTCCAATGCGGCAATCTCTTTCAGCACCGCCTGCGCCTCGGCCTCGTCCAGGCGCGAAATCGCGAAACCGGCATGAACGATGACGTAATCGCCGACTTCGGCTTCCGGCACATAGGCCAGGTTCACCACCTTGACCACGCCGCCGAAATCGACCCGCCCTGATCGCAGCAAGGGGTCGTCGGCCTGTTCGATGGACAGGATCTGACCGGGTACGGCTAAACACATGTGAGAAGCTCCTCGGAAAATGTCGCGGCGGCAATCTGGCCCAGCGCCAAGCCGCCGTCGTTGGGGGGGATCTGCTCCGGCCAGTATACCCGTAAGCCGGCATGGCGCAGCCGTTCTGCGCACAATTCCAGCAGCAGGCTGTTCTGAAAACAGCCACCGGCCAGAACGACGGTGGGAATCGACTCTGTAGCCGCAATGGCTGCTACGGCAGCCGCAAGGCTGGCATGAAACCGCAAGGCGAGCGCAGTCGCCGGCACGCCGGCCGCGTAATCGTCCAACAGCGCCCGGAACAAGGGACGCCAGTCCAGCCGTTTCGGTTCGCCGTCGATCACGGGCACCGGGTAAATCGTCGCGTCGCCCTCCCCACCTCGCTCCGCAGCGGCCTCCAACGCCATCGCCGCTTGCCCTTCGAAACTGATGCCCCGGCACAGTCCCAAAAGACTCGCGGCCGCATCGAACAATCGCCCGGCACTGCTGCACTCCGGGGATTGCGTGCCGGTTTGCAGCAACCGCAACAATAGGGTCAGGGTTCCCGGTTCCAGTCGGGATTTCAAGGTCGTGGGCAAACGATCCGGCGTCTCTCCGCCGTACAGCGCGTGCAGCACGCTCAAAGCCGATCGCCGCGGATCCTTGATTGCGCGTTCGCCCCCGGGAAGGCGCAACGGCAGCAGGCTGGCAATGCGGCGATGACCGTTTAGGGCCATGCGCAAAAATTCTCCGCCCCACAGCGTGCCGTCTTCACCCAGCCCTAGCCCGTCCCAGGTCACGGCGAGAACCGGTGGTTTCAAACCGTGCTCGGCCATGCAGGCCAGCGCGTGGGCAAGATGGTGAGGCACGCGCCGCAGCGGCAGGCCAGTGCTTTCGGCCCAACGGGTGGCGGCGTAATCCGCATGTCGATCACACACGACCGACCGAGGCGAACGGCCGAACAGGCGCGGAAGCAACTCGGCCGTGGCGCGATGGCGCTCCAGCGATTCCGCCGTGTCGAGATCGCCGAGATGCTGGCTCAGGATCACGCGCCTGCCGTCCGCATAGGCAACCGTGTTCTTGAGATGCCCGCCCGCGGCCAGGATCGGCGGCGTGTCTGTATCCAGGGCCACCGGGAGCGGCACATAGCCGCGGGCGCGCCGCAGCATCAGGGGCTTCCCGTCGGCGATCCGAATCACGGAGTCGTCCAAAGGCTGGCGTATCGGCCTGTCGTGCACCAGGAAACCGTCGGCGATACCGGCTAGGCGATGCAGGGCCTCCTCGGGCGCGATGCAGATCGGCTCGCTGCTCCGGTTGCCGCTAGTGCAGACCAGCGGCGCGCCGAAATCCCGCGCCAACAGATGGTGCACGGGCGAGGCCGGCAGCATTAGCCCTAAGCGATTCTGTCCCGGCGCAATGCCGGAGGCGATCGACCCGGACGCTCCGCGGCGGCGCAGTAGCACGACGGGGGCTGCCGATGACGTCAGCAGCCGCTTTTCGGTCTCGGTCACATCGCAAAGCTCGCGTGCCGCCGCGAGGTCAGCCACCATCAGCGCCAAAGGCTTGTGAGGCCGGTGTTTACGTTCGCGCAGGCGCTGCACCGCTTCTTCATTCGCCGCATCGACCAGCAACTGAAATCCGCCTACGCCTTGAAGCGCCAACACCTGTCCCTGCCGCAAGCGTGCGACGGCTTGCAACAACGCCTCGTCGCCATGCGCCAGCGTGCGCCCGGAGGCGTCCAAGAATGTCAAGGTCGGGCCGCAGTTCGGGCAGCAGGTGGTTTGGGCGTGAAAACGCCGATCTGAAGGGTCGCGGTACTCCGCCAGGCAATCCGCACACAACGGAAAGCCCGCCATGGCGGTGCGTTCGCGGTCGAACGGCAAGGCGTCCAGGATGCTGTAGCGAGGGCCGCAGTGGGTGCAGCTGACGAAGGGATAACGGTATCGGCGGTTGCCGGGATCGAACAGTTCCCGAAGGCAGGTCGGGCATGGAGCCAAGTCCGGCAGAGCGAATGGGGCTATTATGGCGCCATCGGCGCGGCTCGCTTCGACCCGGAAACCCTGATCGCCGATGGCGGGAATACTTTGCACGATACAATCGACGATGTCGGCCGGCGGCGGACAGTCGCGCTTCAGGCGGATTTCGAACGCCGCCAAAGCCGGCGCGTCGCCTTCCGCCTCGATGATCACCCCTTCCGGGCCGTTGGATACCCGGCCGGCCAGGCCCAGCTCTCGCGCCAGGCGATAGACGAAAGGCCGCATGCCCACGCCCTGCACCAGGCCGCTCAGTGTCAGCCGCCGGCGCTGCCGTCCGGCCTCGGCGGCAACGCTCAAATCTGTGCCCGAATCGCCGCGGCCTGACGCTCCAGTCCCGCCAGCCGTTCGGCCAACAGCGCCTTGCGGCGTCGTTCCAGCCATCCGTACCACCGGTCCATCCCGTCGCCCGCGGTAGCCGACACCCGGATGGTCTCCACCTCCGGATTGACCTGCTGTAAATAGCCGAGACAGCGCTCGAGGTCGAAACGCAGATACGGCAACAGATCGATCTTGTTGATCAGGACCAGATCGGCGCGGTGGAACATGTCCGGGTATTTCAGCGGTTTGTCCTCTCCCTCGGTGACCGAGAGTATGACCACGCGCGCCGCTTCGCCGAGATCGAACATGGCCGGGCAGACCAGATTGCCGACGTTCTCGATGAACAGGATGCCGTAATCGGCGGGTTTCAGATCCTGCACGCCGTGGCCGACCATGTGCGCGTCCAGGTGACAGCCCTTGCCGGTATTGATCTGCAAGACCGGAACGCCGCTGGCGCGTATGCGTTCCGCATCGTTCTCGGTCTGCTGGTCGCCTTCGATCACGCTGACGTCGAACCGCTCCTTGAGATCCGCGATGCTGCGCTCGAGCAACGTGGTCTTACCGGACCCGGGGCTCGAAAGCAGGTTCAGGGCCAGAATGCCGTGGCTTTCGAAAAATTGCCGGTTGCCGCGGGCATGGGCGTCGTTGCGGCCGAGGATGTCCTGTTCGATGCGAACGATGCGCTCCTGGCTGAGGCCGTCGATACTCAGTCCGGCAGGGCCGCGGCCGTGATGATGATGGTGATGACCATGGCGATGGTCGTGATCGTGGGTATGCTCATGCTCCGAATCGTGGACGTGAGGGTGATGGTGCTGATCGGCTTCGCCGCAGCCGCAAACGGTACACATGCTTATTCCACCTCCAAATCGAGAATTCTGAATTCCTCGCCCCCGGTCACTTTCAGGCGATGCCCGCCGCATGCGGGACACGGGTCGTAATAGTGCGCGATTTCCACCGTACGATCGCAAGCAAAACACCAGGCCAGACCCGGCGTATCGACGAATTCCAGTTCCGCTCCTTCGGCGATCGTGTCCCGGCTCACCGCGTCGAAGCCGAAGCTCAAGGTTGCACGATCGCCCCCCGCGAGAGGGCCGACTAACAGTCTGACCTTCCGCACCCGCGCAAAGTGCTGCTTGCTTGCTTCGGTCTCCAGGATATCGATGATGCCTTGGCAGAGGGATAGCTCGTGCATGTCAAAACAAAGGGGTTGGGACGGGCCGTTCGGCCGGCTCCAGAATCAGCCGATGGTCGACGCAAGGGTCCACGACCCGCAAAAACGCTTCGATCCGTGCCTTAGCCGAATCCGCATCGCCGACCGCCGCGCCCAGCAGCGCCCGGTATACCAGGCCGCGGGGATGAAAATTCCAGTCCGTCGGCGCCAGAATACGATAATCGCAAACGCGACCGTCGGCCACCTCGACGCGATGTATGAGGCGGCCCCGTGCCGCCTCGGTTTGCGCGACGCCGATACCGCCGGTACGACCCGGCAGCGAGCCGGGTTCGATCGGCGCAAGCTGTTCGATACCCTCGATCAAACTGCGGACCAGCGATTTCAATTCGACCATCCGCGCCAGCATGCGGGTGAACAAGCCCTTGCCGTAAACCGCCAAGGCCTCCCGTATCAGCGGGGCCGAACTCTGGCGGACCAAACAGCCGGTCTCGCGCGGTAGCTCGTCCCATTCCGGACATGTCGGACTCACGCGCATCGATCCCGGTCCGAGCGCCGCTTTCAGCATCGGATCGGAGAATGCCGGCAGCGCATCCACTGCGCAGCGGCCGAAATCGGGCCAGCCGGGCTGTAATGCGGGTCGCATCCACGCCACTGCCGCGCATGTATCGTGCTCCAGCCAATGCCGGACCGCTTCCAGGTCTGGCTGCGGCGTATGCCACAGACCGCCCAGCAAATGACTCACTAGAGCCTCGAGCTCGGTCGCCCCGACACGTAATTCAGCGGCATTCGGTTCGAAAGGCGCTGCCGGCCAGTGCACGGCATCGCCTCCGAGTGCCGCGATCAAACGCCGACACAGGGTGATCAAACGGGGCGGCCAAGGGGAAATTCGTCCGTCGGACGCCAACAGCAGATTCAGACTCAGTTCGCGAACCCGTTCCACCGTGGTCTGCAAGTCCCTAAGCCGCTCCAGATTCGGCGATACGGAAATATCCAGCGCATCTTCCAGCGCCCTAGCCGCGGCCTTGGCGTGCGCCTTCGGGCAGAGGGAAAACAGCCGCCCGAAGAGCGTGGGCACCGCTTCCGGCGGTTTGCCCAGCGCCAGGCGCTCGACCGGAAGGAGCGGCCTTGGCGTGATGCTCACGGACACGATCGTTTCGGAGGAAATGCCGCAGCGAATCAGCAGTTCCGCGGTGCCGATGTTAGTGCTCAACGGCCACCCCAGAGCAACGGTAAATCACGACCGCGCGACGGTTCGGCTATCAATAAAAACGACCGTATCAGCGCTGATCTCCCGAACAGTCGTAGGTCGGGAATCCTTTCCCGACGCAGCAGGTCGGCAAGCGGGTATTCGTCGGCAAAGGATTGCCGACCTACGAAGATCTTGGCGCCACACCGGAAAACGCGCTAACCATCCGAGCACGGCAGAAAACCCGATTTCGCCCCGTCGCAACGGGGACAGCACCAGTTTTCCGGCAGTTCGGAAAAGGCAGTTCCGGGCGGAATCTGCGCCTGCACGTCGCCCTCGTCCGGATCGTAGACGTGCCAGCAGACGCGACATTCGAAGCGAGTTGCCTCGGCCACGATCAGCTATCCTTCAGCATCGCCAGCAGTTCCTCGATCCGCTGCAGCGAATCCTCGAAATCCTCCTGGGTGGCCTGCGCCGCTTGCGGAATCGGGGTGATTTCCAGGGTATTCAGGATCATTTGGTCGCTAACATTAAAATACTGGACCCACCACACATTGGGCAGGCCCGTCAGACGGATGCGGCAGTCGCCGTAACCCTTGGACAATATGGACACGCCGGCCAGTCCCAGCACTTCGACCAGATAAGCCAGGTCGTTTTCGGTCATCGGCAGCAGCGACAGATTTATGACCTCGCTTTGTCCTTCCTGGAAGGCGACCGATTTGGCGAACAGCTCCGTCAATAGCGAAGGCGCGTTCATGAGGCCGTCCGGGAAAGACCGCGGCCGTTCGACGCCGGCCGTGTACGTTCCGGCATGCCGCAACACCGACGGAACCGAGCCGACTTCGAGATAGTCCCGAACGATTCCTCCGGCGCGGAATTCGCGCAGCCGCCAAACCCCGATGAACACCGACTCGCGTATCGCCCAGCGCACATCGTCAGCGTCGATCAAGGCGCTGACCTCCCCGTCGCCCAACACCTGGTCGAGAAAACGGCGGGTTTCTTCGTCGTACGAATCGCAATCGATGCGGTCCGAATCGATACCGTTCAACTCGGCGGACAAGCACTCGGCCAATCGGCGCACGACGGCGATGCCGGCCTGGCTGGCGGGAATCTCCCCCGGCAGCGGCATCGAAAAGCTGTGCATGCCTTGCGGCATCGCGAGATAGCCGCATTCGGGATCGTCAAAAGGCGTGACCGGCGCGGCGTTCTCGGTGGCCACCGGGCTGTGCTGTTCGAGCATGGTCATTAACCCTCCCTGTCCAGCCATTGCTGGATCTGACTGTGATAATCGGTCCAGGCTTGTATGCGTGCCATGATCTTGGATGTCTGGCCGTCGTTCAAGAATACCAGCGCGGGATAGACCGCAACGCCGTAGTCCCGGGCCACGGATACGACGGCCTCGGGTTTCAAGACCGCCGCTCGCAGCGACGGATACGCGCGCAGCAGTTCCGGAAGAACAACGGCGAGATCGGCGTTCTCCGGATGGGCTTTGGGGTCGTTGAAAAAACCGACCAGGCATTGCGGATGCGCCGCGGCGAACTCGGCCAGGCCCTCTCTATCCACCAAGTTAATGGCCGGGCTGCCCGAAAGCCGATCGAACATTTCCGCCAGGGTCATGTCGGCTCCCGCAAGAAGTCGGGTAGCTGAGGCTCCCGGTCCACCAGGTCGGCGAAGGCCGCGGCCGGGTCATAATGGCCGGCCATGGCGTCGCGGAGTCCCGCCAACGCAGCTTGAATTTGCGCGGCGCGCTCGGGCTCGAGAACCTCTCGGGCCGCGCCAAGAAACGTCAATACCCAGGTACCCTCCGGCTGCGATCCCACCAGACGCATGTCGACCATCGCCTCGCCGTCGGCACCCTTGCACCAGGCCTGAAACGGTTCCGCTCGAACGACTTGCATCGGAACGCCTATGCACATCTCAGTCGCTCCGCAGTGCCAGAAAGCGTTCATCTCCGACTCGACAGGCCTCCCCCGCCGATGGACGCCGAGCCTCGTAGGCCGCCATGCCTAAGGGATCGGAATCCGGCGCCGCCTGCGTCCGCTTCTCGAAAACGACGCCGAGTTCGGCCAGATACGCGAGGATGCAAGCCATCGCCGGTTCCAGCATGGCCTTGACCGGCTCGCTGAGACTGCCGCCGTAATCCTCCAGCACGCAAGGCTGAACGCCGACGAGGTACAAATGCCGCGGCGTATGGCCGAGCAATTCGCCCAAGGCCAGCACCTCCTGAAAGGAGACCTGATGCAGGCTCATCTTCTTCGCTCCCAAATAAGCCGGCACCTCTGCATCGTGCAATTCCACCAGCGTCCCCGGATCGCATTTGAAATCCACGGCATCGGCGATGATCAGCGTATCGGCTTCCCGCACGTAGGGCAGCAAGGCCAATCCCTGGGTGCCGCCGTCCATCAGCCGCACCGATTCGGGAAAGTCGTAGTTTCGTTGCAGCGCCTGCACGACACGCACCCCGAATCCCTCGTCGGCCCACAGTACATTGCCGATGCCGAGAATCAGAATCCGGTTCACGGCCTATCGTCCCGGAAACTGCGCCAGCCGTCGATCATCGTGCCGGTCATGGATTGCCGCGACAGCCGTTGTTCGCGGATGACGACGTAGACATGGATTAGCGTGAACACGACCAGATACCACATGCCCACATGATGCCAGGTATGAACGTCCTGGCTCTGGCCGAACAGCGGAATCACCCAGCCGAACCAGCGGCTGGCCCAGCTCCCCTGCCCCAAGCCTTCGCCGTACAGCGCGAAACCGGTCACCATCATGAACAGCGCGCCCAGCACGTAGAACACGAACATGGCCATGTTGGCGAGAGGATTGTGGCCCGCGTGCTTGCGCGGTTCCGGCACCAGGAACAGATACCATTTGATTTCGTGCCAGAGGCCGTCCCACCATTCGGCGCGGTGTATCGCCGGCACGAACAGCTCGCGCGCATACTGGTTGCCGACCAGCGCCCAGTAGACCCGGCCGATGAAACCGACCGCCAGTACGTAACCGGCCGCGAAATGCACGAAGCGCACATAGCCCATCAGATAGTGCTCGCTGGCTTCGCCATCCGGAGCGACCAAGGGCGAAGCGATCAAGTAACCGGTAACGGCGAGCACCACCAGGGCCAGCGCGTTTACCCAATGCCACAGGCGCACCGGCCGTTCGTAGACATAAACCGGGTTCTGCACTGAATCGATAGCGGACATGGTAGCCCCCTCACCAGGCCTGAACGAGCAGAGCGACTCCGAACGCGCTGGCGGCCCCGCCGGCGACGCGATACATGCCCGGCACCTGGAGCAGGCAACGGCCCAGCACGATGCCGAGGAGATGCAGCAAGCCCGTGGCGATCACGAATCCGGCCGCATAAGCCGAGAATGCGGCGCCTTGAGCCATTTCGAGGCCGTGGGCATAGCCATGGGCCAAGGCGAAAAGGCCGACGATAAAACCCGCTAGCACTCCGGAAAGCCGAACCTTACCCAAAAGCAACAGCCCCAGCGCCAGGACCGATGCGGCAATGGCAGGCTCCGCCCCGGCGATCACCACCCCGAATGCTCCCAGCGCACCGCCCAGAACCATGGCCGCCATGAACGCCGCGGGCAATCGCCACAACCGCCCCGGCTCGGTGGTCACCAGCGCGGCCCACACGCCCACGCACACCATCGCCACAAGATGATCGGCGCCGAGCAAGGGATGAACGAAACCGCTCGCGAATCCTTCCACCGGATGAAAACCGGTATGGGCGATAGCCTGACCGGCGCATAGGAACTGTATCAGCAAAGGAAGTACGTATTTAAAACGCATGAGATTGCCCGATGTATGAGGTTCTCTATCTTGTCCCGTATGGCGCGCCCGAGCATCGCCGGCTGGAGGCGGAACCGCCCGAAGGGGCGCGCGATGGATCGCGCGCGGCGACAGAGGCATAGGGAAATGCCTTCTGTCGCCCCCGGCTCCAGCCGGCGACGCGCAGGATCAGCGCGCCATCCGGGTGCCCTTTCTTTGGGTTACTTTTCTTTGGGCACGCAAAGAAAAGTAACTCGCCAGCGGGGCGAGACCCGCTTCAAAACTCACTGGCTGCCGAAGGGGCTTTCTTTTCGAGCGTACATCAGCGATGAAAACGCTCTAGCGAACACGGATTCGCGTCAATTCCTGCCCGTCCCGGTCCATGACATGGGTCGAACAGGCCAGACAGGGATCGAAACTGTGCAGGGTACGCAGGATTTCCAGGGGTTCTTCCGCCTTTTCGACCTGTGTGTTCATCAACGCGGCTTCGAATGCGCCGATATTGCCGGCCGGATCGCGCGGGGAACCGTTCCAGGTGGTCGGCACGATGCACTGATAATTTTCGATCTTCCCATCCTTGACTTTCACCCAATGTCCCAAGGCCCCGCGCGGCGCCTCGGTGGTGCCGACGCCCCGTGCCTCGGCGGGCCAGGTTTTCGGCTCCCATTTGGCAACGTTGGCGGTGCTCAGGTCACCGGCCTTGATGTTCCTCACCAGTTTATCCTGGAAATGCCGCATCAGCCTTGCGCAATACTGAGCTTCCAGTCCTCGCGCGGCGGTACGGCCCAGGGTCGAGAACAACGCGTCCAGCGGCAGACCGAGGTCGCGCAGCAACTTGTCGACCGGTTCCTTGATTTCCGGCATTCCCTTTGCGTAGCCGACGATATAGCGGGCCAACGGGCCGACCTCCATGGCGTGGCCGCGCCAGCGAGGCGCCTTGATCCACGAGTATTTGGCACTCTCGTCCAGGTTTTCGATGTTGGTGCGGGTGCCCTTGGTGTTGCGACCGAGCACGAAGTTCGGTTCAGTCACGCCGTCGAAGGGATGCAGACCGATTTCGTCGTCCGGATAGCGATACCAGGAATGCGTCACGAACTCCTGGATCTGGGCCGGATCTCTCAGATCGACCTCGTGAATCTCCTTCAGATTGCCGTTGATGATGGCTCCGCGCGGCAAGCGCAGATTGTCGGCGGATGGGTCGTTGGCCTTTTCCGGGATATCGCCGTAGGCTAGCACATTGGTCGACGACAGGCCGCCGCCGTAGAGCCAATCCTTGTAGAAGGACGCGATGGCCTGCAAATCGGGTAGGTAAACCAGCTCGATGAACTCGATGGTCTGGTCGATGATGGACGAGACCAGGTTCAAACGTTCCATGTTGATCCCGCCGACCGCCCCGATGTCGTCCACGTTGATCGCGCACGGCACGCCGCCCACCAGCCAGTTCGGATGCGGGTTCTTGCCGCCGTAAACGGTGTGAATCTTGACGATTTCCTTCTGGAAATCGAGCGCTTCGAGGTAATGCGCAACGGCCATCAAATTGGCTTCCGGCGGCAGTTTGTAGGCCGGATTGCCCCAATAGCCGTTCGCGAACGGTCCGAGCTGGCCGCTCTCGACGAACTTCTTCAGCCGCGTGGCGGTATCGTGGAAATACCCCGGCGAGGACTTCGCCCACGGCGAAATGCTCTGCGCGAGTTCCGAAGTTGCCTTCGGGTCGGCTTTCAGCGCGCTGACCACGTCCACCCAGTCCAGCGCGTGCAAATGGTAGAAATGCACCAGATGGTCGTGAACCTGCAGGGTTAGCTGCATGATGTTGCGGATCGAGTTGGCGTTCTCCGGAATGCTGATTCCAAGGGCATCCTCGACCGCGCGCACCGACGTCAGTGCATGGGTGCCGGTGCAGACGCCGCAGATCCGCTCGGTGAAGGCCCAGGCGTCGCGCGGGTCCCTGCCCTTCAGGATTACTTCCAGGCCGCGCCACATGGTGCCGCTGGACACCGCGTTGCGGATCACGTTGTTTTCGTCCAGGTTGACCTCGCAGCGCATATGGCCTTCGATACGGGTGACCGGATCGACGACGATACGCTTGCCGCTGTCGTCCAGCTTGAAGCCGTTCGGCGTTTGAGTGACCGTCATACGTGTTCTCGCTCGTTCTTATCGTTTTCGGATTCTTTGCCTTTCACGTGCTTGCCGACGGAGACGGCGGCGTGGCCCGCGATCGCCGTACCGACCGCACCGGCGGCGATCAACCCCACGGTGTCGGCATTCGACTCGATGCCGAAGGCGTTCAAACCGGTCACGCGGTTGTAGAAAGGTCCTTTGTCCCAGAACCCGTCCTCGGAACAGCCGATGCAGCCGTGGCCCGACTGGATCGGGAACGACACGCCGCCGTTCCAGCGCACCGTGGAGCAGGCGTTATACGTGGTCGGTCCCTTGCAGCCCATTTTGTAGAGACAGTAACCCTTGCGCGCGGCCTCGTCATCCCAGGTCTCGACGAACTGTCCGGCGTCGAAGTGCGGGCGCCGATAGCATTTGTCGTGGATGCGCTGACCGTAGAACATCTTGGGACGGCCTTGGGCGTCCAATTCGGGGAGTTTGTCGAAGGTCAGCATGTAGGTGACGACGGCGGTCATGACCTCGGCGATGGGCGGACAGCCCGGCACCTTGATCACCGGTTTGTCGGTGATCACCTTGTGCACCGGAGTGGCCTGGGTGGGATTCGGCTTGGCGGCCTGGACGCAGCCCCAGGAGGCGCAGGAGCCCCAGGCGATCACCGCGAGGCAATCCTTGGCGGCGTAACGCAGCTGCTCAACGAAAGGCTTGCCGCCGATGATGCAGAACATGCCGTCCTCGTTCAGCGGCGGATTGCCCTCCACCGCGAGGATGTAGCGCCCCTTGTACTTGCGGATGGTCTCTTCGAGTATTGCCTCGGCCTGATGGCCGGCGGATACCATCAGCGTGTCGTCGTAGTCCAGCGAGAGCATCGACAGCACCACGTCCTTGGCCAGCGGATGCGCCGAGCGGATGAAGGATTCGGAACAGCAGGTGCATTCCAGGCCGTGTAGCCACAGGACCGGCGTGCGCGGCTTGTTTTCCATCGCGTGGACGATCTGGCCGACGAACTGCGGCCCCAGGGCCAGAGCCGACGCGGTCAGCCCGCAGTATTTCAGAAAACTGCGGCGACTGATGCCCTGCCGGCGCATGACATCGTAAAAGCTTTCGGAATTCACCATCCACTCCCCCTGATATTTTTGTTCGTGTGGATCGACGGATTGCGGAAATGAGCGGCCTGATCAGACGCTCGAGCGCCCGCGGGCATGGCTCAAGCATCGTTGACGCACGGCCGGGCGTGATGCGTTTCCCAAGAGTGTGCGCCGTCGCTCGCCGGCGGTCCTTGCCCCGGCTTTTTAATTCGATGTGTTTTGTGAGGTTTTTACTTGAAGATAACCGAGCTTGTCAATCGGTTATTCACGTTAAACTATTCGTCGATCGTCAATAACCCTTTACAACCGGGGACATCCGTTTGATCAAGCTACTGCACACCGCCGACTGGCAGATCGGCAAGCTGTTCGGACAGTTCGAGCCGGACGATGGCGCTCTTCTCGCGGAAGCTCGATTCAAGGCCGTCGAAAGACTCGCGAGCCTGGCAACCGAAAACCGAGTCGACCTCATGCTGGTCGCGGGGGATGTTTTCGATGCGCAGGGCGTCGCAGACAAGACCATCCACCGGCTCTTCCATTCGATGGCGGGTTTCGAAGGGCCGTGGATCTTGCTTCCGGGGAACCACGATGCGGCGCTCGCCGAATCCGTCTGGACCCGCGCGGTGCGCCTCAAGGCCATTCCCGCAAATGTGACCGTCTGCCTGCAGCCGGAGCCCGTGCTGCTCGAATCGATCGGCGTCGCCGTGTTGCCCGCGCCGCTGACCCAGCGCCATACCTATACCGACCTGACCGAGTGGTTCGCCTCGGCCGAGACGTCCGACGACATGCTGAGGATCGGGCTGGCCCACGGCAGCGTTCAGGGCATTCTCGCGGAAGACATCGATTCGCCCAATCCGATCGCCGCCGGACGTGCCGAGCAAGCGCGCCTCGATTACCTCGCGCTGGGCGACTGGCACGGCACGAAACAGGTCGATCCGCGCACCTGGTACAGCGGCACGCCGGAAACCGATCGCTTCAGATCCAACGAATCCGGCCGGGCGCTGCTTGTCGAACTGTCGGAACCGCGTGCAGTGCCGATGGTGACGCCGGTCGCGACTGGCCAATACCGCTGGCATTCGGAAGCGCTCGCGCTTCGGGTGCCGAGCGATGTCGAGCTAGCCTTGCAGAAAATTTCGGCTTTCGGACCGGCGGACGTCGTGCAGCTCGAGTTGTCCGGGCAAACCGATCTCGACGGATACCGGCGTCTTTGCGCGGCTATCGAGCAGGCCCGCGGCAAAGCCCGGAGCCTCTTGGCCGATTTGTCCGCTTTACGCCTCGAACCTACCGCGGAGGACATCGACGCCTTGAAAGCGGACGGCTATCTGGGCGAAGTCATCGCCGAGCTTCGCGCAAGCCAGGACGGAGCGGACGCGGAAGTCGCACGGGAAGCGCTGGCCCTGCTGGCGGGCATCCTCGATGCCCAGCACGCGAAAGCCGGAGGTTCCTTGTGAGACTTTCCCGCATCCGCATCGAACAGTTCAAGAAGTTCCGTCAACCGATCGAGATCAAGGACCTCGAACCGGGGCTAAATTTGTTCACCGGACCGAACGAAGCCGGCAAGAGCACGATCGTCTCGGCCATCCGCGCCGCGTTCCTTGAACGGCATCGTTCCGGCAGCGTCGACGACCTGCGACCCTGGGGCGATACATCGGCATCCCCCACCGTCGAACTGGAGTTCGCCATCGGGGATACTCATTACAGGCTCCTCAAGAGTTTTCTCGGGAAGAGGCGCTGCGAGTTGCAGATCGGCACGCAGCGCCTCGACAGCGCCGAGGCCGAAGACCATCTCGCGGAACTCCTGGGTTTTCGCTACGCCGGCCGGGGCGCCAGCGGTTCCGAGCATTGGGGCATTCCCGGGCTGTTGTGGATCCAGCAGGGCGCCGGGCACGACATTCGGGACTCGGTGACGCATGCGATGGACCACCTTCGTACGGCGCTGAACGCCTCGCTGGGCGAGATAGCCAGCAGCGGCGGCGATTCGGTTCTGGCGACGGTCGAAGCCGCCCGCAACGAGTTGCTGACTCCTTCGGCCGGCAAGCCGCGGGGAGCGTATGCCGAGGCGATCGATCAGGAGGCGGCGCTGGCGAACGCCATTCGTGAACTCGACTCGGAAATCGCCGCTTATCGCCAGAAGGTCGATACCCTCGCCGCCCTGCGCCGCGAACACGCCGCCGACGAAGCCGAAAAGCCCTGGATCGGCTTTCGCGAACAGGAACGAGCCGCGGCCGAAAAGCTGGAGGCTATCGGGCGCGTCGAAGAAACCTTAGCCACCGAGAAATTGCGCGCGACCCAGGTCGACGAGCGGATCAGGCTGCTGCACGGTCAACTGGAAACCTTCGGGCGGCAGGAGAAGGAGCTCGAAACACGCGAGGCAGAACGCGAATCCATCCGGCAAAGGCTGGAAGGAGCGACCGCGCTCGTCGAGGAATGGCAGTCGAAGCGTGCCGAAGCGGAACAGCGCCACGAGGCGGCTCGCGAGACGCTGCGCCTTGCCCGTCAGGCGGATACCCGGCTCAGCCTGACACGGGAGCTTGACGCCGGCCGGCTGAAGCTGAAAAACGCCGCCGAGGCACTCGCAAGAGCCGAGACGGAGCAGGCCGCCTTGGTCGAATTGAAACGGCAAGCCGCCGTCACCGAGATCAAGCTTAAAGATCTCGAGCTGCTGCGGGATCAACACCGGCAGATTCGCGAAACGCGAATCCGGCTCGCCGCGGCCGCGACACGGCTGCGCTTCGCGATCGAAGACGGCCGTAGCATCGGAATCGGCGCCGAATCGGTCACCGGCAAGGGCGAAAGACTGCTGCTCGAAACGACCACTCTCACGCTGCCGGGGCTGGGCCAACTCGAAATCGCGCCCGGCGGCTCCGACCTGTCCCAGCTTCGCGCCGAAGCGAAGGAACTCGCCGATAGACACGAAACCCTGCTGCAGCGGCTCGGCTTGCCCTCGCTGGAGGCCGCCGAAGTCCGCCATCAGACCCATACCCGGCAGCTTGCCGAAATCAAAACGGCGGAAGCGACGTTGAAAGCGCTCGCCCCGCAAGGCATCGAGCCGCTGCGGACCGAACTGGCCATCCAGCAAGCCCGCGTCGAAGAAATCGAACAAGCCCTGAGCCAGCTTCCGCCCAACACTCCACACGCGGCGGCATTCCCCTCCGTCGCCGAAGCGGAAGCCGCCGAGGAAGCCGCCCGGCAATCGCTCGCGCGGATCAACGACAGCCTGCACCAGGCGCAGCTCGCCGCCGGCAAAGAGCAGACCGCGTTCGAAACCGCGACGCGCGAACTCGCAGCCGCGCGCGCCGTCATAGACGATCCGCAGCGGCCGGAACGCGTGGCGGCGGCGAACCGGGACCTGGTCGACGCCCGTGCCGAACAATCCACCTTGGCCGCCCGTATCGAGGCGCTGACCCGGCAATTGGCCGAAGCACGCCCCGATATTCTGAAACAGGATATCGAGCGTTTCCGCCTCAGCGCCGAGCAGCTCGAAAAGCGCTTCAACGAGCGCCGCGACCAATTGATGAGCCTACAAGTCGAGCTTCAGACGACCGGCGCCCAAGGGCTGGAAGAGCGCCGCGCGGAACTCGCCCGCGACCACGCGCAGATCCAGCGCAGGGTCGAAGAACTGCACCGCCGCGCCGCAGCGCTGGATCTTCTCTTGAAATTGCTGCGCGACAAGCGCCGCGCCTTGACCCAAAGGCTTCAGGCCCCGCTGCAAAAACACCTCAACCGTTATCTCCAGCTTTTGTTCCCGGGCGCCTCCCTCGACATCGACGAAAACCTTTCGCCCCGCTCGCTGACGCGTAACGGCTCGAGCGGAACCGAACTCGGGGACTTCGAAGACTTGAGCTTCGGCGCGCGCGAACAGATGGGCATCATCAGCCGACTCGCCTACGCGGGACTATTGCGCGAAGCCGGCCGCCCCACCCTCCTCATTCTCGACGACACCCTCGTCCACAGCGACGAGGAGCGACTAGCGCAAATGAAGCGCGTGCTCTTCGATGCCGCGACTCGGCATCAGATTCTGCTATTTACTTGCCATCCGGCGAAGTGGCGGGATTTGGGAGTCGGGGCGAGGTCGTTGGAAGCGATTCGGGCAGAGGCGTAGGCACCCGATAAGCCGGTGAATGGGAGATTTGAACCTAGATGTCGGGTCCCGGAGGATTTGTGCCGATTGCACGGCGGAACACCCCGTGGCGGGCAAAGACGGTCCGGCCAGAGCCGCATCGTTCGCGATCACAATGCGGCCAGGGCATCACGCAGACTCCTTACCGGCACGATCTCCAGATTCTTGATTCCCCCTTTGGCGATATTCTTGGCGGGCGCCAAGGCATGGGCGAACCCGTGTTTTGCGGCCTCTTTGAGGCGTTCCTCGCCGTTTTGGACCGGCCTGACCTCGCCGTTCAGGCCCAGTTCGCCGAACACTACCCAGTCCTTCGGAATCGGACGATCCCGGTAGCTGGATACGACCGCCAAGGCCACCGCGAGATCGCCCGCGGTTTCGGTAAGACGCAAGCCGCCCACCATATTGACGAAAACATCCTGGTTGAACAACGGAATTCCGCCGTGCCTATGGAGCACCGCCAGCAGCATGGCCAGACGATTCTGCTCCATGCCCACGGCGACCCTGCGCGGCGTCGGTGAATGGGATTCATCGACCAGCGCCTGGACTTCCACCAGAAGCGGACGGCTGCCTTCGCGCATCACCATCACGACGCTGCCCGGAGCATCCTCTTCGCCGCGCGACAGGAACAACGCCGACGGATTGCGCACTTCCCGGAGTCCGGTCTCGGTCATGGCGAACACGCCGAGCTCGTTGACCGCGCCGAAGCGGTTCTTGAAGGCGCGGATGACCCGGAATCGGCTGCTCGAGTCCCCTTCGAAATAGAGCACGGTATCCACCATGTGCTCGAGCACTCGGGGCCCGGCCAGAGCGCCTTCCTTGGTGACATGCCCCACCAGAAACACCGTCGTCGGCGTCTGCTTGGCGTAACGAACCAATTGGGCCGCACATTCCCTCACCTGAGCCACGGAACCCGGTGCCGATTGCAGGATTTCGCTAAAAGCGGTTTGGATCGAATCGATGACCAGGACGTCCGGGCGCAGGTCCGATGCGACCGCCAGAATCCGCTCCAGCGAGGTTTCGGCGAAGATCTGGACGCCCGCGCAGGAAAGCTGTAGTCGCTTAGCGCGGAGACTCACCTGGCGAATCGATTCTTCACCGGTGACATAAAGCACCCGCTGGCGCTCGCTCAGCGTGGTGAGAGTCTGGAGCAACAGCGTGGATTTACCGATACCTGGATCGCCCCCAATCAAAATGGCGGACCCGGTGACCAGTCCACCGCCCAAGACGCGGTCGAACTCTTCGATACCGGTCGGTGTCCTACGAATCTCTTCGGCTTCGACCTCCGCCAGCGAGACTGGGACAACGCTCTCCGCCGCTCCGGCGTAGCCGGAAAACCTCGCAGCAGACGCCGCCACCCTATCCTCCACCCCTTCCACCATGGAATTCCAAGCCATGCAGGCCGGGCACTGTCCTGACCATTTGGTTTGGGCGTGCCCGCATTCCGTACAGCGGAACACGATCTTTCGGTCTTTGGTACGACTTACGGCCACGGCTTCGCCCCGCTGACCAAAGCGTTCACGTCCTCGCGGAAATGCACCGTCACCGCATCAAAACCGATTTCCCGCATCGCACTCAAGTTCGGTTCGAGGGGCATCACGTGATCCGGCGACTCGTCGCTGAACAGATGAACCACCCACTGCTCCAGCAGATCCACGCGGTTCAGTTCAGTAAAAGTACGAAAGTATCGCCTTACCTCCTCTTGAGTCGCCTGCAGATGGGCCAGCGAATCGTCCAGAGCGTATCGGTCGCCGTTGACGAATATCCCGCCCGGCTTCAGAACGCGAAAGATTTCTTCGAGGACTCGGGCGCGGTAACCGTTCAGGAAATTGTGCAGCGTGTAAGCCGAGGCGAGGATGTCCACGCTGGCCGACGGCACCTCCCGAAGGTAAGACAAGGCGTCGTTCTCGACCAGCCGTAAGCGGCCCTGTGCCAAGGCTTCGGCCAGATTCCGTCGAGCCTGGTTCAGCATGGTCGGTTCGTTGTCGACCGACGTGACCGTCGTGTCGGGGCGGGCGCTGATGAGATTCAAGGTCGTCACACCGGTGCCGCAGCCGAGTTCCACGAGACTCAATGATTCGGGCTGAACTCTGGGCGTCCAGCCGGCCACGAACTCACCGACCCGCCGGCTCATATGGGCCGCCGCGGGGCAAATCCGCTCGAGCATTTCGTATTCTTCCCCGATAGGGCCGGAAAACAGTTTTTCAGCAGTCACTTCGTTCATAGTCGATCTTATCGATTAATTCAGGCCGCCAAATACCCTCCCGGCCTTTCGGGCTGCCACCACGGCCGGTGCACATCGAGGCCTCGCTGAAGCGGCTCGTCGCCGCGTGAGGAAATCCTGCCCCGGATCAACCCGGCCGACATCTTAGACCCGATGATAAGAGCCATAAAATGACGCACCGGTTCACGGCTGATAAGCGATACGGTAAATCGCCCCGGCCTTGTCGTCCGATACCAGCAGCGCGCCGTCGGGCATCTCCAGAATGTCCACCGGGCGGCCGAGAACTTCGCCGTTCGGCCGCAGCCAGCCTTCGGCGAAAATCTCGTCGGCGACGGGTTTTCCCCCGCGAAATTCAACCGTCACGATCCGATAACCGGTGGGCGTGCTTCGGTTCCAGGAACCGTGTTGCGCGACGAAAAGGCGGCCGCGGTATTCGGCGGGAAACTGCTTTCCGGTGTAGAAGCGCATGCCGAGCGGCGCGACGTGGGCCGGATAAGTCCATGCCGGCGGCTCGAACTCTGCACAAGACTTGGTCTTGCCAAAAGACGGATCGGCGATGTCCTTACCGTGGCAATAAGGGAAGCCGAAATGAAGTCCCGCTTTCGGCACATGATTCAGTTCGTCGGGCGGTCTGTCGTCGCCCAACCAGTCGCGTCCGTTATCGTTCATCCACAGTTCCTTGGTTTCCGGATGCCAATCGAAACCAACGGTATTCCGGACACCGCGCGCATAAATCTCGAAGTTCGACCCGTCCTTGTCCAGTCGGGTCAGCGTCGCGTAAACGTCTTTCTCTGAAAGGCAGATATTGCACGGCGCGCCCACCGGAGCATAAAGCTTTCCATCTGGCCCTACTCGCAGATATTTCCAGCCGTGGTGTACATCCCGGGGATAACGGTCGAAAACGATCTCCGGCTTAGGTGGGTCCGACAACCGCCGTCCGATCTCCCTGAACCTCAGGATACGCGGAATCTCGGCGACGTACAGGTCGCCATCGGCAAAAGCGACGCCGTTCGGCATATTCAAATTCGCGGCCAGCACGTGGATCTGATCGGCCTTGCCGTCTCCGTCCCGATCCCGCACCGCATAAACGCTCCCTTCTTCCATAGTGCCCACGTACACGGTGCCGTCATCGCCCAAGGCCAGAGACCTGGCATCGGGCGTACGGTCGCTGTAGAGCCCGATGCGAAAGCCCGGGGGAAGCTTGATCTCCCCCAACTGCGCTTCAGCACGGATGCCGCAGCAGGTGCTTAAGCCCAGCGCAAATGCCAAAAGCTTCAGCCAATCATGTTTTGTTAAATCCATACATCTCCTCGACGAGCCGAACGATTTAAAAGAGGATTGCGGCCAAAACTGTGTTTACGGTAAACGACTTGATTTTTAACGTTTCGCCTCCAATTATGGTAACACCCATGTATTTCACAGGTGATCGATAATCATGCGCTTATTTCTCTTTCTGCTAACCAATGCGGCGGTACTGCTGCTGATCAGCATCGTCTTCCACGTACTGGGGCTCGGCGAGTTTCTCAGCCAGCGCGGCGTTCATCTGAATCTGGACGGCCTGCTGCTGATGTCCGCCATTATCGGCATGAGCGGCTCGTTCATTTCGCTGATGATGTCCAAATGGATGGCGAAGCAGTCGATGGGCGTGTACGTCATCGAGCAACCGGCCAATCAGACCGAGCGTTGGCTGGTCGACACCGTCCGCCGTCATGCGCAACAAGCCGGCATCGGCATGCCCGAGGTAGGCATTTTCGATTCTCCGGAACCTAATGCGTTCGCGACCGGCATGAGCAAGAACGATGCCCTGGTCGCCGTCAGCACCGGTCTCATGCACCACATGAACGCCGACGAGGTCGAGGCCGTTTTGGGTCACGAAATCAGCCACGTGGCCAATGGCGACATGGTTACCCTGGGGCTCATTCAGGGCGTCGTGAACACCTTCGTCTACTTCTTCGCCTCGATCGCCGGGCATCTCATCGACCGGGTGGTGTTCCGCACGGAAGACGACCGTGGCGGCTACGGACCGGCCTATTATTTGACGCAAATGGTGGCGCAAATATTCCTCTCCATTCTCGCGACCATGGTCGTCATGTGGTTCTCCCGCTGGCGCGAGTTTCGGGCCGATGCCGGCGGTGCACGCCTCGCCGGTCGGTACAAGATGATCGAGGCGCTGAGAGCCTTGCAGCGCGCCCACGACCATAGAGATTTGCCGGGCGAGTTCGCGGCGTTCGGGATCAACGGGGGTTTGGGCCACGGCTTCAAGAAACTTTTCATGAGCCATCCGCCGCTCGAAGAACGCATCGCCGCTCTGCAGAATCTCCGCTAACCTAAGGAAGCTCTGAATAAGCCCTCTCCCGCTGGGACAAACCCGTCCTGAGCGAAGTCGAAGGGCCGTGCTTCGCACGTTAGCGTTCGCTCCCGGCGAACGGGTGCACGGGTAAGCGCCGCTTGCGGCTCCCAACAGGGACAGTGCGGCGTGATTGGGTTGGGTGAGGGCCTTTTAGAGCCCATCCCAATAGACCGTTCGCCCTGAGCCCTTCGACTTATCTCAGGACAGGCTCGTCGAAGGGTTTCTTAAGCCTATTGGGATAGGCTCTTAGATCAAACAGTTGCACTGTTCGCTTTTCCCACTGGAAACTTAATCAGAGCTTCCCTAAGGTACCCTATCCGCCCGCCCAAGGAGCTCATCCGGGCGGGCTTTCTTTATTCGATGGAGAACGGGACTACAGCCATGAACGACGAGTGGTCGACCTTCCTGAACCAAACCGCACCGCATCCCGGCCTGCCGGCACAGCCAAACGCACCCGCTTTCTGCGGCTTGACCGCTATCGGTTTGCTGCGAGTTTCCGGCGGCGATGCGGAAACCTTTTTACAAGGTCAATCGACCTGCGACATCGCCGGCCTGGAACCCGGAAAATCCGGTCTTGGCGCGTTCTGCAATCCCAAGGGCCGGGTGATCGCGAGCTTCCGTATCCTGCGCCGGGGCGACAGCTATTATCTTTTCCTTCCGGCCGATTTGGTCGAAACGATACACAAACGCCTCAAGATCTATGTGCTGCGCTCCAAGGTTTTCATAGAAAATCTGACTCCGCACCGGGGATTCATAGGCCTTTTCCGCGCCGGTACCGATCTTCTCGATACACCCACTTTCGTCCAAGGCGACGACGTCATAACGGTTGGCATCGGGCAAAGTGGCCGCCGCGTTCTGATCGCCGCGGATACGGAGGCAGCCAAGCGAATCTGGCAAGCGCTCAGAGCTTCGCCGGATTACAGCCCGGTTGACCCCGGTGCCTGGCGCTTGCGGAATATTGAAGAAGGGCTCCCGAGCGAAACGCAGGCCACCAGCGAAGAATTCCTCCCGCAAATGCTCAATCTCGATATCCTCGGCGGCATCAGCTATCGCAAGGGCTGCTATACCGGGCAGGAGGTCATCGCGCGGACGCATTTTCTCGGAAACCTGAAACGCCGGATGTTCCGTCTTCGCACGCTCGGCGAACGCCAACCCGAGCCCGGCGATCCGCTGTACCGAGCAGGCGAAACCGAGGGCCGGCGGCTCGGGCAAGTCGTCGCTGCGGCGCCGGAAGCGGAGCGGAGTTTCCAATTGCTGGCAGTCCTGCCTCTCGACCGCGCCTTAACTTCGGATCTCCGGCTCTTTCGGCCAGACGGTCCCGCTGTCGAGTGTCTGACATTGCCCTATACTTTCGAAGTCCCATGAGGTTACGCGTATAGAATTCTGTAATATGGATCTAAGAAACGAGCAGGTCTTTCTCGATTACATCAAAACAGCGATCGAGAGCGACAAATTGCAACTACCCACCATGCCGGAGGTCGCCCTCAAAGTTCGTCAGGCGATCAACAACGACAATGCGTCGGATGCAGAAATCGCGAAAGCGATTTCCTCCGATCCGGCGCTGTCCGCACGGCTACTGCAAATCGCCAATAGCCCGCTCTACAGGGCCCGCCAAAAAATCGAAAGTCTTCAAGCCGCCATCACCCGTCTCGGACATAACACCATTCGCAGCCTGGTGATGAACTTGGTCATGAAGCAGGTTTTCAAGCCGTCTTCCCTGCTGTTGGAGAGCTACTTCCACGATATCTGGCAACACAGCCTCCGCGTCGCCGCCGTATGCCGGGCGTTGGCGCTGCGCGCCCGCCCCCTCGATCCAGACCAAGCTATGCTTGCCGGGCTCATTCACCAAATCGGCAAACTTCCCGTCTTAACGCTTGCGGAAAAGTTTCCGGAACTGGTGGAAAACGATGCGATCCTGGAAAGCCATCTGGAAAATCTGCATACCCAGATCGGCAAAATCATCATGGAAACCTGGGCACTCCCCGACAGTTTGAGCCGCGCCGCCTGGGAATACAGAGACTTCGAGAGAAACGGCGCCTCTGCACCGGATTACGTAGACCTGGTGCAGGTGGCTTATCTTGAAAGCGTCATGGGCACGAAAGCGGCGCCCCAGGTCGATCTATCCGGCGTCGCCGCCTTCACCAAGCTCGGACTCGATCCGGAAATCGAAGTCCTGGAAATCGAAGGCGTCGCCGCCGAGGTCGAGGATGCGCAACAACTCTTTGCGTAGGGACAAAGTAAGTCGGCAATCCTTTGCCGACAAATCTGAAGGAGAGTGAGTAAACGCCTTTATCCGTCTGGGAAAAGAGTTCGGAATTAGGGCGTATGGCTTTTTTCACGTTGCTCCCGATTGCCGGATTGAGGCTGATCGGTAGCTCGAAGGCTCCGTTCAAGGACGATAAGGCGGTGCCGATTCCAACCATTCATGCCATACGGCCATGCCGACGGCCAGAATCACGGGCCCCACGAACAAACCGATGAAGCCGAAGCTGGCCAAGCCGCCCAACACCCCGAACATCACGATCACGAACGGAATCCGCGTGGTGCGGCTGATGACGAGAGGACGGATCAGGTTGTCGATCCAACTTACGACCAAGGCCCCCCAGAGAAACAAGACGACTCCGGCCCAATAATCTCCGTTCAGGAGCAGCCACACGCTTGCGGAAACCCAAACCGCCACCGTGCCGAACGGGATCAACGCGAAAAACGTGGTGAATGCGGCGAGCATTACGGGCGCCCTGATGCCGACGATCCAATACCCGATCCCGGCCATGACACCTTGGGCGATGGCGGTCAAGACGATGCCGTAAACCACCGCCTTCACCGTAACTTCAGTCGTGGAAAGGTACTCGTCGGCCCGTTCGCCCAGAGCGAGCAGCAAGCCCTGACGCACCTCGTAAATCAGCCGGTGTCCGTCGCGATAGACGAAGAACATCAGGAATACGGTGAAGAAGAGCTTTGCCCCCAAGTATCCTACCCCCTCCAACATGCCGACGACTCGTCCCGAAACTCTGCCGAGCCAGGGCAGCACATATCGGCGCATCAGCCCCTGCAAGTCCTCGAACTGATCGAATATGAACTGAAGCTCGGGGCCGAGAATGGGAATCTTGCTCAACCATTCCGGCAACTCCGGTTTCTGGTCCAGCCAGGCGGGGAGGCGCAGAAAAAACTCGACGATCTCGGCTTGAAGAACAATGGTCAACGCGATGAACGGGATAACCAGCAAGGTCCCCAAAAGCAATGTCATGGCGAACGCACTGAGGGCGTTGCGTCCTTCCAGCCAGCCGCTCAGCCGAACGTGGACAGGCCAGGTGGCGTAAACCAGAATCAACGCCCAGCCGATAGGCTCGAGGAATGCGCTCATGACCCGAAAGATCAAGAACACGAGTACGGTCAAAAAAAGGCCGAGCGTGATGAAGCGCAGAACTCTATCGATGGTTAGTCTCCCAGACGCGATCGAGACGATGTCCTTTTCCGTTGAGCCCGAACGTCCGGCTGCAGCCATGGAATCAGAAAAACCCCGCTCGCGCCGAACTCAAAAAGGCCTCATATAGCCGCCTTCTCGGCAAGAGACGCAGAAGCGCCGCTTTTCCCCGTCCAGACGAAGCGCCGTCAATTCACCCCCCCATAGGCAGCCGGTGTCGATCCCGTAAACGCCGTCGCCCACATAAAACCCCAACGTGGACCAGTGGCCGAAGACGATTTCGACCCCGGCGCTTTTCCTTCCGGGCACCTTGAACCACGGCATCAAATCCGGCGGTTGCGTTCCCGGAGCGCCTTTCTCCTTGAAATCCATTCTCCCGTAACGATCGCAGTACCGCATGCGCGTGAAACTATTGGTGATAAAACGCAGTCTGTCCCAACCCTCCAGACTCTCCGTCCACAGATCGGGCCGATCGCCGTACATACGCCGGAACAGATCGATGAAACCGTCGCCCTGCAAACAGCCCTCCACCTCCTTTGCATGGCGCTCGGCGTCTTCCGCACTCCATTGCGGCGGCAAACCGGCATGGATCAGGTAAAATGGCCCGTCGCGGTACAACAACGGACGGTGGCGCAGCCAATCGACGAGACGATCCCGATCGGGAGCCGTGAGGACGTCGGCGAAGGTATCTTTGCGCTTTGTCCTCGACACGCCGTACGCCACGGCAAGAAGATGCAGGTCGTGATTGCCCAGCACGGTTACGGCCGCGTCGCCCAAGGATCGGATCAATCGCAGGGTCTCTAGCGATTGCGGACCGCGGTTGACCAAATCGCCCGTGAACCAAAGCCGGTCTTCGGTCGGGTCGAAGCGAATCCGGTCCAGGAGACGCCGAAGCTCGGCGAAGCAGCCTTGTACGTCGCCGATCGCGTATATCGCCATCGTTCAATGCAAGGTTCTGGGAATGGCCAGGGTGAACAACGGAATCTCGGCGTCGAAATGCTCGCCGTCGTCGGCGACCATCTGGTATTCGCCCCGCATGGTGCCCACCGGCGTCTCGATCATGGCGGCGCTGGTATAGCGGAAAGTTTCGCCCGGAGAAAGATGAGGCTGTTCGCCCACTACCCCTTCGCCGCGGACTTCCTGTATCTTTCCGTGCGCATCGGTGATGATCCAATGGCGGGACAACAATTTCGCAGGCACCTCGCCGGCGTTGCGTATGGTGATGGTGTACGCGAATACGTAGCGGTTCGTCTCCGGGGACGACTCCGCTTCCAGATAGTCGCTGACCGCGTCGATATCGATACGATACTTGTGATTCATGGCTTGGACTGTGGTTGCAGACGAGTGTTTTTTGCCGATAGTTTAAACGGAAGAAAGTTTTTCGAGCATCCTCGGCATCGGCCGAAGGCTCGATCGCGAGTGCCCGGCGGGCTTCTTCCGCGGAAAAAATCGATTCCGTCGGGTATGCGCCCGCATCGTCCATACATTCGGATCAAACCGGTTTTCGCTATGTTTAAAAAAGCCATCTTCGTCCTCACCCTGCTCGCATCGGCAACCGATCCAAAGGCGGAAGACCGCAATCAAGCCTTGTTCGCCGCGGCCGTTTCCGGACAAGTGGGACGGCTGGATTCGCTGCTTGCACAAGGGGCAGACGTCAACAGCAAGAACGGAGCCGGCCGCACCCCGCTCATGGCGGCCGCGTTTTCGGGCAACGTCCGGGTGATCAGAAAGCTTCTGGCTTTCGGTGCCGATCCCAATGCGGCGGATCAGCGCGGCGCGACTGCCCTCATGGAAGCCGCCGGCCAAGGCTATGAGGAGGCAGTCAAGGCATTGATCGCCGGCGGGGCGGACGTCTTCGCAAAGGACAACTCGGGCCTCACGCCGGCCGCTAGAGCGAAAAAAGCCGGGCACATCCGGATTGCAGCGTTGCTGGAACAGGCGGCAACGGTCAAGCCGGTCGCGGAGAGCGCTGCGGACGACCAAACAGCCGCGAACAAGAATTCGGACGACGTCAAGAACTAAACGGACAGAAACTTAAGAGGACAGGAACGTGCACATTCATATTTTGGGCATCTGCGGAACATTCATGGGCGGTTTGGCGATCATGGCCAAACAAATGGGCCACTACGTCACCGGCTCTGATCAGAACGTTTACCCCCCCATGAGCACCCAACTCGAGGAACAAGGGATTCCGCTCATGAAAGGCTATAGCCCGGCTAATCTGGACCCGGCGCCCGACCTGGTCGTCGTGGGCAACGCCATCTCCCGCGGTAACCCTGAAATCGAAGCGGTGCTCAACCGGGGGCTCGCCTACACCTCGGGGCCGCAGTGGCTCTACTGCTATGTGCTCAAGAATACCTGGGTGCTGGCCGTGGCCGGGACGCACGGCAAAACCACCACCTCGAGCATGCTCGCCTGGATTCTGGAAAGCGCGGGACTCAAGCCCGGGTTTCTGATCGGCGGCGTTCCGCTCAACTTCGGCCTGTCGGCTCGACTGGGCGACGGCCGGTTCTTCGTCGTCGAGGCGGACGAATACGACACCGCTTTTTTCGACAAGCGCTCCAAGTTCGTCCATTACCGCCCACGTACCGCAATCCTCAATAACCTGGAATTCGACCACGCCGACATTTTTCCCGACTTGGCCGCAATCCAACGGCAGTTTCACCATTTGATACGCAGCATTCCGGGAAACGGCCTCGTCATCGCGCCCGAGAGCGACGAACCTCTGGCCGAAGTGCTGCGAATGGGTTGCTGGACGCCGGTCGAGAAAACGACGCTGGAGGAAAACCCCGAGAACGCCGTTTGGCGCGCCGAAATACAGACACCCGACGGCAGCCGTTTCCAGCTTTTCCACCGCGGGCAGCCGAGCGGCATCGTGGAGTGGGGCTTGGCCGGCCGCCACAACGTCATGAACGCCTTGTCGGCCGTCGCCGCAGCCCACCACGCCGGCGTCAGCCCCGAGGAGGCCGCAGCGGCGTTGAGCACGTTCAAGAACGTCAGACGCCGACTGGAAGTGCGCGCCTGCATCGACGGAATCACGCTATACGACGACTTCGCCCATCATCCCACCGCAATCGCCACCACACTGCAAGGCCTACGCGCGCGCGTCGCCAGCGCCCGCATCATCGCCGTGCTCGAACCGCGATCGAATACCATGCGCATGGGCGTTCACGCCGACACGCTCGCCGACTCCCTGAAGGCCGCCGACCAGTCCATCATTTTCCAGCCGGACGACCTCGGCTGGGATGCCGAACAGGCCATCAAGGGCGCCGAACGCGTCACCGTCTGCCGTTCGCTGGATTCCATCGTGGAACGATTGGCGAAAGACGCCCGCCCCGGCGATCACCTGGTTTTTATGAGCAACGGCAGCTTCGGCGGAATTCACCAAAAAGTCGAGGACGCTTTGCGCGCGGCTATGTAGTGCACACTCCGGCGCGCATTTGCCGCTCACTGCCAAAACCGCTTGGCCTATCGGAAGTGTGACGGCAGGACCGCAACCGGGTACCATTCGGATCAATGGTGAGCAACGCACCTTCTTCCAGCTCGGCCGTCATTTGCAACAGGGCATCGCTAACCGGCTTGCCGATGACGTCCCGGCTGACATCGTCCGCACCAATTTGCGCGACGCTAGGCTTTTCGCCACGGGTTGTCGCAAGAATCGCGCTGAATTCCAGGCCGTGCGTGAGCGCCACGAAGCCCGTGTCAGCCAACACGCTGATGCGCGCGACACAGTCTGACCGACAATGCGGTCCCTAGATTCTTCATCGACGATCAAGGCGCGGGTGGGAGAAGACTCGGGAAGTCTGTCCATTCAAGATGGCAGATGCCAGTCGAGGTCTCTCCACCCCAGCTCTTCCCAGTATGCAGGAAAAGCCGTTAAAACCATACAAGCCTGTCGAAGGACTTAATCAGAGCTTCCTTAAATACGTCATCCCACATGGCTTGTGGGTCCACAATCCTTGACCGCTCGGTGCGTTTGTGGGGTGAACTCAGGTAAGACAGATCAGCAGGACAAACGATTACCAACGCCACTCCAGACAAGTCCTTTCGAGCCATGCCTCACATTCCAATCGATCAAAGCCATTCCAGCCTTTGGTCGCAGAGCAAACGTCGTTTATCCTATCCAACTCTCGGCGAATGGATACACGGCCAGCAGCGCGAAAAATACCGGACGGGGATTGTGCGAAGTGGACTACATGGTTCGCGGCACATGGCTCGGAGGCCGGTGATTCTTTGGCGATCCATCTATCTGAAGGTAAGTGACCGTAAGGAAGCGCTGATTAAGGAAGCTCTGAACACGTTGATTCCGTTCACGCCCTTCGACAGGCTCAAAAGAGCGTTCGACAAGCTCCCGCCTGCTGCCGCGCGGGCAGGCACCACGAACGGAATCAATAGGTTACCGTTCGTCCTGGGCCTGTCGAAGGACTTAAATCAGAGCTTCCTCAACGAATTAGGACAATCCAGAAATTGGACGCAATGAAGCAGATTTCCGTCATCATCGTAAACTTCAATGCCGGCAGGCTCCTTTCCGAGTGCGTATGCTCGACACTCGCATCCACCGTACCGGTAGAAGTCATCGTCGTCGACAACCGATCTTCGGACAACAGCATGGATCGGCTGCGCCGAGACTTCCCGAACGAGGAGCGGTTAAGGCTCATCGAAAATCAGGAGAATCTCGGCTTTGCGAAGGCGAACAATATCGCTCTGCCCTTTGCACAAGGCGATTACATTCTGTTCCTTAATCCGGACTGTCTCATTGAGCCCGATACCCTTGCCAGAATGCATGCCGTCATGGAAAAGTACCCGACGGCGGGGATGGCCGGCTGCCTGATCCGCAACCCCGACGGCAGCGAACAGGCGGGTTGCCGGCGCGCCGTACCGACGCCGTGGCGGACGTTCGTTCGGCTCAGTCACCTATACAAGTTTTCGAAGTACCATTCAAAGCTGCACAGCTTCATCCAGACGGATACTCCCCTGCCGACCAAGCCGGTCGAGATCGAGGCCATTTCCGGAGCGTTCATGCTGGTGCGGCGTAGCGCCTTGGAGAAGGTCGGGCCCCTCGACGAAGGCTATTTCATGCATTGCGAGGACTTGGACTGGTGCATGCGCTTTCGACAAGCCGGATTCCCGATACTTTTCGTGCCCGACGTCGAAATCCTGCACGTCGGCGGCGTTTGCAGCGCCTCGCGGCCGGCCCTGGTCGAATACTATAAACATAGAGGGATGGTCCGCTTTTACAGAAAATTCTTCCGCCATCAATATCCGGCCGGAGTCATGTGGCTTGTCATGGCAGGCATCGTCCTTCGATATCTCGCAAAATTGCTTGGTGTTATGATCATTTCGAAAAAGAAAGCCGACGGTATTGCTCCGACTCAGTTAACCTCCGCCCACGAAATCCCCGTAGAAACGGCAAAGGACCACAGACCGTGTTCGTCATCCACCTCTAACGCCCACCCCCACTCGATCGAATCCGCCGAGCATGTTGCCCCCATCCGGCGAGCCATCATCACCGGAGCCACGAGCTTGATCGGCGATTTTCTGCTGCCCGCCTTGGTTCGAGCCGGCTTCGAAGTTCACGCCATCAGCCGAAAACCACCGATTCCGAAGACTCACAGACACATTGTTTGGCACAAACAGGATATCGGCACCGGCGGATTGGCCGAGACTTACGGGGCCGAAGTATTGATCCACTTAGCCCCTTTATGGACCTTGCCGCCTTTATTGGACAGTCTCGCCGAAAGCGAAATAAAGCGCATCCTCGCTTTCAGTTCGACCAGCCTCTTCACCAAAGAGAACTCCGACTCCGAGCAAGAGCGCCAGATGGTAGCCAATCTGAAGAAAGCCGAGGAAAATCTGCAGTCGTTTTGCACAGAACGGAACATCGATTGGACGATCTTCCGTCCCACGATGGTGTACAGCTTGGGAAGGGACAAGAACGTCACCACCATCGCCCGCTTTATCAAGCGATTCCGGTTCTTTCCCTTGGTCGGAAGCGGCGATGGCCTACGTCAACCCGTTCATGCGGAGGATTTAGCGTCAGCCTGCCTCGATGCAATCGACAACCCCAAAACATTCAACAAGTCCTACAACCTGAGCGGCGGAGAAGTTCTCACCTATAGGGACATGGTCAATCGTATATCCATGCATGTTGGAACGAAATGCAAAATCATTTATATACCCCTGCCGCTTATGAGGTTTGCCTTAGGTTGGTTATCCAATCTTCCCGGTTATCAAAAGATAACGCCAGAAGCCGCGAATCGCATCAATTTCGATATGTGTTTCGATCATTCCGATGCAGCTACCGATATTAGGTTTAAACCTCGAGGATTCATTTCTTAACTGGCTGTTGAAATTCGCCGCCATGCCTTAGGCTTTCACCCCTATCGGCGGCTTAATTTTGGGGACCTCGAAAAACCGCCGGGAAGGCGGTTTTTCGAGGTCCCCGTTCGTTGAACCTAGAAACCGGACCCTGTGCCGAGATTCTTAAAATGTAAAGCGAAAAGTGCTGACGAGTGCGCCGGGTATCTTGCTGCCGCCAAGCGCACGATGATGGTAGGTATCAATGGCGGGATGGATCGGGCTTTCCCGTGTCAGCGCCTCGAGCGCCGGGCCGAACACTCGATATAGGCTGTCGTCGAACCGTAGATCCTTGATCGGTGCCGCGATTTCGCCGTTCTCCACCCAGAAACAGGCGTAGCGGGTCATGCCGGTCACGCGGGCGGACTGGACGTCGCTCCAGTTGAGGTAGTGCAGATTGCTCACGTAAAGACCGGTACCCAGGCGTTTCAGGACATCGGTCTCGGGCAGGTCGCCGGCTATCAATTCCGCCGCGCGCAAATGCTCTCCGAACCAGCCGCTCGGATCGGCCGCGTTGGACGGGACGCCATACTGTTTCTCGGAACGAGAACTCACCAGCAGGTTTTTCAGCCGTCCTTTCTCGATGAGCATCAACTCCATCGGCGGAAGCTCGCCTAGGCTGTTGAATCGAGGCGTGAGCCCCAAGCCGAAGTTTTCTTTAAGGGTGAATTGTTCCGACAAATCGACTTCACCCTGGATCAACCGCTTGAGAGGACAGTTGCCATCCCGGTACGCCCGGTAACTGAGCGCGCCCCAGGAGAACATGCCGATGAGGTCGGCGACGGCGGCCGGCGCGAAATAAACCCGATACTCGCCGGGTGCAATCGGGCGAGCAGGGCGCTTAAGGTAGGCAAGCTGGGCCTTGTCACCAGCCAGGGCCGCCTGGAACCGTTCCTCATCCCATGTCGCTCCCCAGTAGCGGCCTTTGACGGCTTTGTTGTCCCCGGATGCGTTGATCGTGAACAGGGAATAATCCACCCACAGGGATGCGGTCGAAAACCAGTGGTTCAGCCCCGCCGAATTGCGCACGGCGCGGACTTGCGGGCCCGAAGCCAACAGACCGGTAAAATCCGTCCCTTGCGTGACGCGGGCGATGGCGTCGACCGCAGCGGCGGCGTCCGGCTCCGCCCCGGAATGTTCGTGTGTGCTGGTTCCCTGGTCTTGCAAGGGCACGGCGAACGGGTCTTCCGGGAGCGTTAGGGCTTCCCGCCGTGCTCGCTCCAAACAGGAAAGGAGAAGCGCCCGGTCTTGATCGAGGTGGCCGCCGAGGTCTAAGGTGAAAGTCACCTGCCGGCCGGCCTGCTGAAAGATGAGGGACAGGGTTCTCTGCAAGACGGCCGTGGCTTGCCGGACTTTGGAGTCGTTGAACCGCACATAGGTTTGATCTTCAGCGGTGAGCTGGATGCCGAGCGCTTCTCCGGCCTTCACGTCGGAAAACGCCGCATCCCAGAGATCGTCGAAGAGCCGTCGGGTTTCCGGAATAAACGTCACGCGCCACCTCCGAACACGTCGACGCCCGCAAACAGGCAGGGCGGAGCGGCATGGCCGACGCGGATGAGCTGATTGGGCTCGCCTTTTCCGCAATACGGCGTTCCGAAGAACTCCCGCTCGTCACGGCAACCGACCTGCTTCAGCGCGTTCCAAAAAGGCACCGTCACCCCCCGATAATTGGGATTCTTGAGGACCTCGGTCAACCGGCCGTCTTCGATCCGGCGGGCGTACTCACAGCCGAATTGGAATTTGTTGCGGTAGTCGTCGATGGACCAGGATCGATTGGATTGCATGTAAACGCCCCTTTCCACGGAAGCGATCATCTCCGCCAGGGAACTCCTGCCGGGTTCCAGGTTGATGTTCGCCATGCGGTCGATCGGTGCCCGATTCCAGCCGGCCGAACGGAAATTGGCGACGCCGGGGATGCCGAGCCGGGACTGGCTTTCCAAACTGCCGAGCCCTCGCAGCAGTATTCCGTCCCGGATCAGATATTCTCGTGTCGCGTGGTTGCCGCAGTCGTCGAAGGCGTAAGAGGCGAATTCCCCCGCGACGGTCGGGTCGAAGGTGACGTTCAACAAGGGCGAGCCATAGCGCAGTCGGCCGAAATCGTCCGGCTTCACGAAGCTCCAGCCGGCGTAGTTGCGCTCGTCACCGAGGATGCGGTCGAGCTCCAAGGGATGGCCGATCGATTCGTGGATCTGGAGCAGCATCTGGTCCGGCGCCAGGATCAAATCCAGCGTCTCATCGGAACAATTTTCGGCGTCCAGCAACTCGAGCGCCTCGCGACCCGCCCGCTCGCACTCGGCGTGAAGGGCCGGAAAATCGAAGAATTCCAAGCCCGCCTGACGGCAGCGGGCGGCCGGGCCATTCAAGGAACGCTGCTGGGTCTCGGCACCGTCTTGAGCGGTGGCCGCGCAATGGCAGGAAACCAGCCACCACTGCTGTTCGATATCCGCACCGCTGGATGAAACGTAATGCACCGTGCTGTCCACCAGGGTGGCTTCGGCGGACGTGCCGACGATCTTGTCCGAAACTTTGAGCGACTGGCTGGCGCGGATCAGTTGATCAGTCAATTCGGCGAGCGTCAGACGATCGAAACCCAATCGCCGGGTGCCGGTAAAGCGTCCCTGAACCGGGGGTCGGTGCCTTTCGGTGAACGGGAACAAAGCGTGGCGCGCGCAGGCGCGGGCCAGATGCGCGGCCCGCCGGGCAGCCTGAACCAAGCCCTGTTGCGATAGATCGCTCGTGCCGGCATAGGCGATATGACTGCCTATCAGCGCTTCCACCATGACGCCCCGCTCGAGGGTGATGGCGTTGTCTTCCGGGAGGTGGTTGCGGACCGTACGCCGATAGGTCTGTTCCTGGACGAAACGAAGGCCAATCCAATCAGCCTCGGCCTGGATCCAGGCGAGTGCCCGGTGAATATCGAACGCGGCGAGTTCGGGATCAAAGTTGACCGGGACGCTCATGCTTCGCTGATCGGGTAGACATCAAGGGTATAGTGGAACCGGCAGCTCAACGGCCGTCCAGCGGCCGCGAACACCCCTACCTGGTTCCTGTAGAATCCGGGTAGCGTCAGGGTATCCGGCTCAAAGACGCATAGACGGGTTCCTTGCCGTATGGCTGAACGCGTACCCTGACCCAGTTCTGCCGCCCTGCTCAAAGGGAGCCGGACGCGCTGACGCCAATGAGCATCAGCCCAGGAGGCTGTCGACTCGGCATCTTATCATGACCGGTCAGCTCGAACGAACGCCTCGGCACATCCCAGTGGAGCAAGAGACGCCTTCAGAAAGATTTGATGGGGTCCAAGCAATCGATCAACCTAGAAACGGCAGTTGACCGCTTCGATGCACCGGAAAAGTAGGATGCGGT
>DYIL01000010.1 GCA_020723665.1 Methyloversatilis universalis | reverse complement strand
GCCAGGCCCGACTGGGTTATCTAGCGCCGGCGGCCTACGCCCAACAGTTCTATCGGAATCAGCAGGCGGCTTAATCTTTGGCGTCCACTATTGCCAACCGACCTCAGTAGGTCCCGGTCAGCTCCATCACGACCTCCACCCGACAACCTCGTAGCCATCCCTTCAACGTCTCCACCAGCGCCCGCGTCCGCGGCGGATGGCTTCACCTCACCGTCGCCAATACCTCCCGCTCCTCATCGAGCAGTTGCGCCATAAACGCCTTCTTCGCCACGCCCACCGCCAATACCACCCGCTTACCTTCAAGCCGGCCCAAAACCGCCGACCCATCCATCTCGTCAAACGCCGTGCTACGATAGCTTCGCTTACCCATGGGGGATACCTCCTACCCCTTCCGGTTAAATCAACAAAACCTTTGTAGAGGACTTGAGGGTCCCCCTCCAACTCCTCTCAGAGCTCTCTTATAACTGACTACGAGCTGTTCTCAGTTATCCTGTCCTGGTGCAGCGGCGTGCGATTCCGGCTCGTTCAGCGCCCTGGCGATGTCGCCGAAATACAGGTCCTCCATTTTTCGCTGGAATGCCGGAGGTATCGCCTCCCGCGCATGCGCCGGCGGGTTCCAGAAGCTGCCGCCGAGTTGATCAGTGCCCTCGGCGCGTTTTTTGGCCAACACGTCGCCGCGCCGGTTGAAGACCTCCATCTCTACATCATAGACGAGCTCCGAATTGGTGTAGGTATCCGACTTCCATTCGTGGAGCGACACCAATACGGCTTTCTCGGCCAGGGTCGACAGCAGGGAACGCACGGCGGCGGCCCGGCTCGCACCCGGCGCCACCTTGACCGTAGTCACTTCGGCGCCGGATCGGCCCAGGGCCGCGGCCAGCACGCTGGCCATGTCGTCCGCCAGAGGGTGCCCGGATGCCGTGGACACGTCGAAGGGATTGCCGTAACCCCCCGCGATAGACCGACGAAATCGGCATCCTTGTCCTGGCTGACGACATAGGGTCGCTGATCGTGGACCGCCAGTGCCAAACGCGCCTTACCGGTGTAATTCAGGGTCGGTCGCGCGTGGAGATAATCGTGTTTCTGCCCGAAGGCACAGCCCCCGAGCGTTGCCGCCACAAACAACAAAACCATGGGCCTAATCATGATTCTTCCTTATTTGGGTTATTGTTGGTGATATGCAGCCGCTTGTAACCGAAATCGGCCATCATGTCGGTGACAAATTCACGTTTCAATCCACTCCCGGCTAAATAGCCGGGAGATACCGCAGATCCACGATCAGCCGGCGATTTTTCTAAAGTTTCAATCCACTCCCGGCTAAATAGCCGGGAGATACGTGCGTGTACGCGCTCATTTCGCTCCTCCCGTGAGTTTCAATCCACTCCCGGCTAAATAGCCGGGAGATACGGCAGCGTCCGCGGAGTAGTGGCAGCCTACACCGGTTTCAATCCACTCCCGGCTAAATAGCCGGGAGATACATTTTGAGCCTCGCGGAAGACTCCGGCGACCTTGAGTTTCAATCCACTCCCGGCTAAATAGCCGGGAGATACCATCACCGTCAACGAAGGTGCCGCCGCGCAGTTTTTGTTTCAATCCACTCCCGGCTAAATAGCCGGGAGATACATCGCGGCCCATGCGCCAGGCGGCGTCCGGATAACTGGTTTCAATCCACTCCCGGCTAAATAGCCGGGAGATACGTCCGCATCAAACCCCGTTTCTGATAGGAGGATCCAGTTTCAATCCACTCCCGGCTAAATAGCCGGGAGATACGTCGCCGATGCGCCCGGCGGCGCGACCGTTGACGAAGTTTCAATCCACTCCCGGCTAAATAGCCGGGAGATACATTGGTATCGATGGCGTCTGGGCTCCCAGTCCAGCGTTTCAATCCACTCCCGGCTAAATAGCCGGGAGATACCCGGGATATGGCGCGACTTGCCAGCGAGAAACCTGTTTCAATCCACTCCCGGCTAAATAGCCGGGAGATACACACGGACAGGCGCAGGTGGTGCGCTTCGTCCAGCGTTTCAATCCACTCCCGGCTAAATAGCCGGGAGATACGCTACGACACGAATCTGCACGTTCGTTGTGACGGGTTTCAATCCACTCCCGGCTAAATAGCCGGGAGATACCACCTTACATAGACCGCCGACGCCGGACCAACCCAGGTTTCAATCCACTCCCGGCTAAATAGCCGGGAGATACGTCACACGTTCCGCCAGGTATTTATTTGACAAAATGTTTCAATCCACTCCCGGCTAAATAGCCGGGAGATACCCCCGAGGAAAGCCGCAACGACTTGTACCCGCGATGTTTCAATCCACTCCCGGCTAAATAGCCGGGAGATACCTCGCTCAATCGATGGGGTTTTACCGTGGTTTAAAGGGTTTCAATCCACTCCCGGCTAAATAGCCGGGAGATACCAGCCGTTTATCAAAATAGTTTCGCACAAAAAGGCAAAGTTTCAATCCACTCCCGGCTAAATAGCCGGGAGATACCGTCTGAACATTGGATAAGTTAGGCCAGACTTGTCTGGTTTCAATCCACTCCCGGCTAAATAGCCGGGAGATACCGGCTGAAAGCCAGGTTCGAAATCGATGAAATGAGCGTTTCAATCCACTCCCGGCTAAATAGCCGGGAGATACCCACTGACCGTCAACCAAATAATGAACTCGCCGAAGTTTCAATCCACTCCCGGCTAAATAGCCGGGAGATACCGGTTGAACAGGTGCGGCGCTGGGGAGGCGTATTGGGTTTCAATCCACTCCCGGCTAAATAGCCGGGAGATACCGACGGCAGACAGCGAATCAAACTGGCCGAGCTGAGTTTCAATCCACTCCCGGCTAAATAGCCGGGAGATACCGAAATCCCGCACTCGTAATCGTCGCCCATCCGGTTGTTTCAATCCACTCCCGGCTAAATAGCCGGGAGATACCTCGTCGACAAGGCCAACCCACTGACCAAGATGCAGTTTCAATCCACTCCCGGCTAAATAGCCGGGAGATACCCGCCGCCCTGGATCTGGATGTTGCCGAGATCCTGGTTTCAATCCACTCCCGGCTAAATAGCCGGGAGATACCAGCTGGTCCAGCATCTCCTGGGTCAGCTCCGGGATGTTTCAATCCACTCCCGGCTAAATAGCCGGGAGATACCCTCGAGTCGAGGGGCTTTCGAGTGTTTCCAACGTGTTTCAATCCACTCCCGGCTAAATAGCCGGGAGATACCCACCGGCCGAATGGGAGCTCGTTCAGGCCTATCTGGTTTCAATCCACTCCCGGCTAAATAGCCGGGAGATACCCAACCACACCGCCATTCGCAAGCTGACTCGAGTCGTCGTTTCAATCCACTCCCGGCTAAATAGCCGGGAGATACCCTACTCGTGCGCTGGCACAAGTCGGTTATTCAGCGAGTTTCAATCCACTCCCGGCTAAATAGCCGGGAGATACCCCTCGGCGGCCATATCTGCCAGCGCAGCGGAGTTAGATGTTTCAATCCACTCCCGGCTAAATAGCCGGGAGATACCCCCCGTCACCCAGCTCGCCCGCCGCCTCTCGAAATGTTTCAATCCACTCCCGGCTAAATAGCCGGGAGATACCCATCATCCTGAAGGGGATGATCAATCATCCAGTCAAGTTTCAATCCACTCCCGGCTAAATAGCCGGGAGATACCCGCATGGCAACCGACCCAAATGCTGCCCAGGGCCAATTCAATCCACTCCCGGCTAAATAGCCGGGAGATACCCGCCATCCGCCAGGGCATCATTACGCCGGCGACAAATTCAATCCACTCCCGGCTAAATAGCCGGGAGATACCCCCAATAGCGGGTACGCTCCGGGTCCAGCCAGAAACGTTCAATCCACTCCCGGCTAAATAGCCGGGAGATACCCGTCGCTCCTGGCGCCGGATACCGCCTCATCCTGGGTTCAATCCACTCCCGGCTAAATAGCCGGGAGATACCCCATTCGGCGCAATGAAAAGAGGATTTTGCCATGAGTTCAATCCACTCCCGGCTAAATAGCCGGGAGATACCCCCGGCGTCTTCGGCCCGCTCTGGCCCTTCGCCAGCGTTCAATCCACTCCCGGCTAAATAGCCGGGAGATACCCCGCCTTTCGGCAACCGTAGAATAAATCAGGAAAAAACGGCAGGAAAGTGCGAACGAGAGGAGCGGAAGCGTCAAAGCTGGGTGAAACGAGGGATTCTCGGTAATGAACGGTAATCGCGTCAAACGTTTATCGTTTGCGCGAACGTCCAGGCTTATAGCCGTCGCTTCAGGTTCGCGCGGAGGCCGATTACTCATACGATCAAGGTATCCGCAAAGTCGACCGCCTTGAACTTGCCGAATTCCATGACGTTTTTCTCCAACGGTTCGACGATACGGTAAAGCCGCAAGCTGTCTTCCTCCTCATTGATGACGTCCAGCAGGTCGTTCTTCAAGGTTTCCAGTTGCATCGGCTCGACCTTGCACTCAAATACCGATTTTTGCACGCGCTGGCCGTAGTTGAGGCAGACTTTGGCGGCTCGCCTTAGCCTTCGGCGGCCTTCCGAGGTTTCGGTCGAGACATCGTAACTGACCAGAATCAGCATGTTTACCTCAGCGATTCAGGAAAGGAACATAGTGCGGGATATCGCCGCGCAGGTAGCGGGCCAATAGCCTCGCCTGCAATTGCGCCAGGAGGCCGATGGATACCTCGGCATCCAGCACAGGATGCTTCAAGGTTTCCTGTTTCCGGGTCTGGTACGCGGCGATCACAGTTTTCCGGCCGCTGTCGTTGAGCAGCACCGCGCCGCCTTCCCGCTCGTCGAAATCCTTGGGCTGAATCTGGCCGCGATTGATCAGGGTCAGAGCGAGCCGGTCGCACAGGGGTGCGCGGAATTCTTCCAAAAGATCGAGCGCCAGTGCCGGGCGGCCCGGCCGAACCGCATGAAGGAAGCCCAGTTGCGGATCGAGCCCGACTGTGTCCAATGCCGACCGGCAATCGGCCAGCTTCAGGGCGTAGAGAAACGAGATCAGCGCATTGAAACGGTCTCGCGGCGGGCGGCGGTTTCGGGTGGAGAACGGGAAAGCTTCGCGAGCCGACGGCTTCATGAGATAGGGCAGAACATCGAAATAAATGCGGGCGGAATCGCCTTCGAGTCCCCGCAACGTGTCCAGGTTGTTCGCCTGCGGGATCTTGCGGATCTGATTGGCGATGAGGCGCGCCGCCTGAACCAGCGTGTCACGTTCCGCCGGACTATCGGTTTCCCTAGCGCCGCGCATGAGAACCTGGCGGCTGTTGCGCAGCTTGCCGGCAACGGTGGCGCGGGCGATTGCCAGCGTTTGCGACGCGTCGTCGGCCGCCCGATACTGGGCCTGGCGCAGCAGCACGTTGCCATTCACCGGGCCTTCCAGACGCGCCTTAAATCGCCCCGACCGATCCAGCCAAACAACGGAACGGCCGTCCTCCGCGCAACGCCCCAAAAGAGCCGGGCTCAACATCACGTGGTCGAACAATACAAAGGCACCCAAATGATGCAGCGGCACCTGTAGCCTTTTTTCCTCCTCGATCATCACGCACACGGTTTCGCCTTCGAGTCGCAAGTACGCATCCGGGGTGGTGATGTAGAGAGTGTTGAGCAGGACGGTCATGGTATCGACTCCCCGATATGGTTCTGCCCTTTATAATGACAAAAACTCGATTTATGACATGAGGCTTTCGTATGGAAAAGCAAGCGGTGAAGATTGGCCCCGGTGGCAGCATCGTGATTCCGGCAAACTTGCGCGAAAAGCTCGATGTGAAACCTGGCGATACGGTGTGGCTGGAGGAAGATAACGGGCGGGTACAGATTTCCTCTGTGCGGCAGGCTATCCGTCACGTGCAGGCGTTGGTGCGGCAATACGTGCCGGAAGGCGTGAGTCTGGTGGACGAGTTGATCGCGGAGCGGCGCGCCGAGGCGGAACGTGAGTGAACTCGTGCTGGATACGTCCGCGGTTCTGGCCCTGCTGAACGACGAAACCGGCGCCGCGGCTGTGGCGGAGGTTCTGGAACGCGACACCTGCATCATGTCCAGCGTGAACGTGGCGGAAGTGGCTGCCCGGCTTGCGGATCGCGGCATCCCGGAAGCGGTGGTGACGGAGATCATGCACAGCCTGAACCTGTCCATGGTCGAATTCGGCTTCGGCACGGCCTGTCGGTGCGGCGCGTTACGACCCGCGACACGCTCTTTGGGTCTGTCGTTGGGAGACCGCGCCTGCCTGTCCCTCGCGCTCGAACGCGGCCGCTCGGTACTCACGGCCGATCGCGCCTGGGTCGGGCTCGATCTTGGGGTGGATATCCGCGTCATCCGCTGATTACTCGTCCAATAGCAAACGGTTGCTTTAGTCGCAACCCTTCCAATCGCAAACGGTTGCTTTAGTCGGCCCCTTCCGGCTCGAACAGCGTTTCTGCCAGCGCCGACAGGTGAGTTTCCGCGCGCAACAGTTCGGGCTGGCAAACAGGCTTGAGCGAACATTCCCCGCAACGCCGTGAGTCCTCGATAGGAGGCGGGCTGACGCCTGCAGCTAACATCGAGCGAATCGCTGATGTCGTCTCGACGACTTGCGAGCGGAGGAAATCATCAATCATCACTTCGCGCCGCCGCCGTGATTTCTGATGAAAGATCGCTCCTTTGGGCACGGGTTTGCCGGTCATCTCTTCCAAGCACATGGCTTGAGCGGCGAGCTGCAGGTCATCGTTGAGCCAGCGCCGTTTGGGACCGTGCTTGTATTCCACGGGATAAATCGTTCCGTCACCCCGAGACTCCAGTGCGTCGCACTTCCCGGTCAGCCTCAAGCGATCCGACCAAACCGGCACCGCATACTCGACCCGGACATCGGCTTTGTTTTCATAGCCGGCGTCATCCACCCGTTCGTGCTCCCGTGATCCGCTCACGGTGTGCACGTTTTCCGTAAACTCGCCCTCGCCGTGAATGAGGAAGCAGCGCCGTGGGCAATAGGCGTATTGGTTGAGGGCGGAGAGGGGGATGGGATCGGGTGGATTCGTGTCGGTCATTGCTTGGCCAAAGCCCCACGCTCCGCATCCCACGTCCAAAGTTCTACGCCGGCGGGAAGCCTGTCGGCGTGGGCATTGACTTCGTAATCGTCGAAGCGGCGGGGCGATTCCGTCTTGAGTTGTTTCTTCAGCCAAATCTCAATTACTTTGCCTTCCTCCGGGGTCCTGCCGATATCCAGCAGCTTATGCGCCGGAGCGCAGCCGAGCATTGCCTGGCGTTTGCGCTGTTCTGGATTCGAATCGGTGCCGACGTGCTTGAACACGTAAAGGCCACGGCAGGACATGAAGCCCTTGCTGGCCGAGCGGTCATGATCGTACATATTCGCGAGCGCCTCCCAAAACAAGGCTAAATCGTCGTCGCTGAAGCCCGTGTCCTGAGCCAGGTTGGCGCTGATGAAACCTTTCGCGGCGTAGAGGCCATAGGGAATCAGGTTTTTGCGGCCCATGGTGCGGAGTGCGTCTTCCGGCTGAGCAGCCTCCCACTCCTTATACTTCTCGGCGGACGAATCTTTTGGCAGCTTATCGTCAGCCGTTGCCATTCGCGTGATGGAAATATCCATGGGCAAAACTGGATGAATTGAACGGGCGAATGCGAATTGGACTGGACCCCTTACTTGACCGGCGTTTGGGCCAGTAGCAAGAACGGCCCCAAAAGTGCGTATGTCGTAGAAATTCTGGCACAACCACTGCCTCGCGAGTTTTGCCTTATCTTTGGTAGCACCTTTGACCGTGGGGATGCCCCCAGTTTCCTCATGAGCTCGAGCAATCTGGTAATTCAGAGCGGTAGCGTGCTCCACGAATATAGCGTTTGGCATTCGATTAGCCCGCGCCATCTGCACGTAATTCCGCACCCGCCTTTTTAAAGCGACATCCGAAACCAGTCCTCGCATGTCTTCAGGATCGATCCTGGGCGCATTGCCCGCATCCGGGTCGCCGTTGGGGTTGCCGTTTTCGCAGTCGAATAGAAACAGGAATTCGTAACGGTTTTCTATCGCCATGGTCTGTGATCCTTATCGTTGTTGCAAGTCTTGTGATTCGGATGAAGCGCTTTGGTCGGTATCTATGCCTGAATTTCTATTGCCATTGCTTTTGCCGGCATTCAATGCGGCGAGCTGTTGGTAATAACCGAGGGCGAACAGACTTTGATTTTCCAAGGTCAAGGTGCTTGGAATTTGGTCGCGAATCCGGCTCATTACGTCGGCGATCTGGTTTTCGTACCACCACGCCAAGCCTCCTTCCAGCTTGCTTAAATGATTTTTGGCGTTCGCGGCCAATCGTCCTAATACCAGTCCCGGCGTCTGACTGGCGGCCGTGTAGTAGCGTTGCACGACACCGGCGCCGACATCGCCTAGGGCGGCTCGTTGCAGCCTTGCGAAGACAGCCAGCAGACGACCGCAGTGATAGGCGGAGTTTGGATGTTCTGGATTTAGATAAGTGCTCATGGCTCGGTCTCCTTGTCGGATGTGAAAGGCTTTCAAGAGACCCACGCGGGCATGGGATGCAGGATTGTCGTTGATGATGTCGATGCGAGTGCGCAGAACCGCTTGCGCCAAAGCGAAGGTTGGAATTGGCGAGCCGGTTATCGCCGCGCGCCAAAGCTGTTGAAGCCAGGGCGACGGTAAATCCTTGAGATCACGGACCAAGCTTCCGGCTACAGCGAGAAACTTGGGCGACTTAGCCACGCCTTTGCCGTCACGGGCGACGATAGCCAAGTCGTCGAACCAATTGCCGACATGCTCAGCAAGATCTTCGAAATTGCCTTGCATCACGTCCCGCACCATGACCCTTCCGGCTTGGCCGGATAGCATCAGGGCGACATAACGATTGTTGGCAAGGTCGGGGCGTTTGCCGTCGCGGATGGCTTCTAGCAGATCGCGGGCCAGGGCTTCGGCGCCTGCAGCGGTCAGTTCCGGTGCTTCGGTTATCCAGCTCAGCGGATTCTCTTCATCGGGTAGTTCGGGAGTCTCGGTGTACCAATAGACGGCAAGAGTGTTGGCGAGTTTGACGCTCTTTTTGGCGATGAGCCGCTTGATGGTTTCCGCGTAGGCCGTTGCGATTTCCTCGGACATGGCGGCGTTGGCCGATTGATCCAGTCCGTAGGATTGAAATGCGGCTTTGTCGAAACCCACGAGAACGTCACCAGCGGGGAGACCCCCTACGCTAGCCAGTCCGCTGATTTTCGGGTGGGTAGACGCCGGCTCGATCAGTTCCCCGGTAACGAGACAGCGCATCGGCGATGCTTTTCCGCCTTTTGCGGTTCGTAGGCCCGAGCGAAATGTCCGCCACCAGTTCCGCCATTCGTCTCGTTCTAAGGGCGTGATGGAGTCGATACGCAACGTTGCGGTTTCGGTGAACTTGGCTTTAGCTCCGCGCAGTTCTTCCCGAATCGCTGCCAGCGCCTCGGAGTTTTCCAGAAGGTTCGCTGCAGCAGTCAAATACGGCGCATGTTCCGCGGCCTGCTTAAGTAGATGAATGAAATACGCGTGCTTTGCTTCGAACTTGGCTTTCTCTTTTTCGTCGGCTTTCGGATCAAGATACAGGGCGACAGTGGGGAGTCCTTCGATCAGGAAATGACTTCTTATCTCACCGCCGCCGACCAATTCGGGTTGAGTCAGATTCGGGCAGGAAGAAAATGTACGGCCTCTGCCTTCGCCTAAAGAGACCAGCCCGGTAAATTGCCCTTCGGTCGTGCAGGTAATCAGCCATTTGACGGTCTTTTCGGAAAAGCCCGGCTCGGAGTTACCGGCTTGCTTAAGAACCAAATCAAGCATGGCCGGCTTCCTCGTTCTTACGGACTTCGGAACTGTTATAGGGCGGAATTTCGATCACTCCGCGTGACATTTGGGCATGAAATACGCTGATGGAGGGTTTTCCGAAAGAATCGTTGGCAAGATTCAAGTCGAACACGTCATACAGCATCCAACCCAAATCCAAATCGAGGCCGATTGCCGGTTTCTGCGGAGAGGTCTCGTCGACGGGTTCGAAATAAGCCGGGAATTCGCGGCAGCCGAAATAGGGCTGGTAAAAGCATTTACCGGTTCGTGCACGGCGGGCGAACTGTTCGTCGAGTTCGCGGATGTCGTGGAATTCCTGTCGTAACCGCATATGGGCGTGAATCCGGTAGCGCACGTCTTGAAGCGCCATGGTTTGCCTTTGTGTGCGCCCTTTCTGATCGGTGCCAAGTGAGTCCCGATCGCCGTCCGCCCACAATGGTTCGGGGTCCTCTCTTCGTTCCATCCATGTCCACAGCGTGCGCTCGCTGGGAGCTTTGTCTTTTACTTCATTGCGGCGCAGAGCGATGTATTTCGGAAATGCTAAAACTTCCACCCGCTCTATTTGCCAGTAGAACCCGTAACTTCGTTTGAAATAAATCGCGTCGAAGACACCGCGGGCGGCGGACGGCGTAATGACGGGGTAACTGAAGCGCTCAACCTTCATTTCCGGCCTGGTGAAGCAAGCGAAATCGCCCCACACTTCCAAGCAGTGCGTTTGTCCACGCATGAGTACTCCCCCCTTTGTCGAAATTCAAACGAGCAATGCACTCGATTAATTGTAGTAGTGGGCTTTGTTCTGCGGCTCATGGCCGCTCGTTTTAACCGCAGACCGAAGCCCGCCTCCCAGGCGCTGATCGGTTCACGCAATCCACAAGTTCAAGCTTTCCGGCGGCATAAAACCTAACTGTGGGTGATAGTGCTCGGGTTTCGCGGCGATATACCATTCTTCCTGTCGTTCCCGTCGTCCTTTTTTAAGACTTTGAACTTCCAACAGACTGTCCCATACCGGGCTACCGGATTCGGGGCGAAACAGGCTGACGGCAAGCGGTCGTGCCTTTCTGATGAACTCTCCGGTCAATTCGGTTTCTTCCGCCATTCGGAGGAGTTCTTCAAATAAGGCCATTTCTCCCTGGTAGGGCACTATCACGTTAATGGCGTCCTGTTCGATCAGACGGTAGGTGCGAGCGACGTCCGGGAAGGAACCCTCCCGAACATATTGGAGAAGTTCCTCCGTTTTTTTCGAAGCCTCTGGTTTTCCGATGTCGTAAAGCTCCCGATAGTAGGCCGTGATGAAATCCGGATCGTCCAATTTCATACCTTCCGGCCCGAGTCTCTGTAACAGCATCTTGGTGATTTGTGCAGCCTGGCGGTAGCCGCCCGGTGGATAGTTTTCGTCTTCGGGCATGAATATCCGCAGTTCTCCCAAACCGGGGAGTCTTCCCTCACGATTGCAACGACCTTCAGCCTGGATGATGGCTTCGAGCGGGCCATAAGCGCGAAAAACCGACGGGAAGTCCAGGTCCACGCCGGCTTCTACGCATTGGGTAGCAATCAGGCGTACTGGTTTATCCATGGCGAGCCGTTCACGGATATCCGCCAACAGCACTTGCCGATGCGCGGGGCAAAGATTTGTGGAAAGGTGAAAGGTATTCGGATCGTCGAATTCTTCCCAAAGCTCACGCGCGTGACGCTTGAGATTGACGATGCAAAGGACTTGCTGTTTTTCGCGGACTCGTTCGGCCAATTCCGACCAAACTATGGGTTGATTTGAATCATCCCAAATTCTTTTGACCCGCCGCATCGGCGTAAACAGGCGCTCCGGTGCAGGAACGACTTTTCGAGGCTGCCAGCCTGGCGGCGCATGCTCTTGAACATAGGCGTGCAAATGTTCGAACGCTGGCTGCGTCGCAGTCGCAAATACGATGCTGGTCTTATGGGCATGAGCCAAGTGAGTAAGCGTTGCCAGCGTCGGTACTGCCAGCGGCGCAGGCAACGTTTGGACCTCGTCGAACAGAATCACGGACTGGGGCAGGCGGTGAAGCTTGCGGCAGGCGGACGGCCGGTTCGAAAACAATGATTCCAGCATCTGCACGCTGGTCGTGACAATGATTGGCGCGTCCCAGTTTTCGGCGAGTTGTCGCCGTCGACGTTCATCGGACGCGCCGAATTCGCCCTCGGCATCGGACCTACACTCTTCCTTCCCCAAACCGGCCAGCGAGTGATGTTCCAACACGTATCCGGAGCCGAAGTACGGCTCGAACAGGTTTCGGTAAATGACAGCCGTCTGCTCGATAATCGAGAGATAGGGGATGACGAGGATCACTCGTCGTAATTCGTATTTCGCTGCGTGTGCCAGGGCGAAGGCGAGCATGGCCAGGGTTTTTCCGCTGCCGGTCGGGGCCGTAAGGGTGAATAGTCCGGGCGAGTGGCCGGCGGCGTTCAGACAGTCGTCGCGCAGCCGTTGGCGGACTTTCGCCACTTTGGGATCGGCTTTCGAGTGACGGCTGAGGTCGTCGATATGGGTCAGTAGAATTTTCAGCGCATCGCCAGCCCGCAGTTCCTGGCCGTCCGGTCGATAGTGCTTGCCGTCCAGCCCGCTTTGAAAATGAGCTTCGGTGTCGAGGAAATCGGCATCGACCAAGGCGGAGAACAGTAGACGAATGTCGATCATAAGATCGAAGCCGGGTCTGATTTCGGCTCCACAGACAGTTTTTTCGGGCTTTACCGGCTTCACGCCATCGGCGATGAGACGTGATTTGAGGGTTGCCAGATCCGTCTCACTCAAACTGAGTTGTTGGGGATGATTTTGAGCGAGCTTTGCCGGGCTCAGATTGGCCAATCCGGATTTATTCAAGTATTGCAGCCCAACGTGATGACCTTGAATGGCCAGCGCCACCGCGATGGCTTGATAGTCCTTTTGCAGCGCCAGCCAAGCGCCCATCGACCAGTGATCCAGCCCATGGTCCTTTCCTTCGAGCCGTGCCTGAAACCGGTCGCCATATTTCCCGAGGTCGTGCAAGAGCCCGGCAAGACCAGCTTCGTCCGAGAGACCGAAAGGCTCTGCAAATTTCCGCGCGAGTTTCGAGACTCCAAGCAAATGCGTCGCCAACGGATGCTTGATTCCGGCCCTATTATTGCTGTGCGCATAGTAGGTCATCGTACCCCCCATACTTCTTGTAAATGATTCCGATAAAGGATTTGGGGCTTTTATGTTGCCTTTTGAGCAATGTGATCTCCTTTAGCCTCCCAATTCGAAAACATTGACATACCCTTCCCGCCCATACTCGATGATCTTCTTGTCAGCAGTTATCAGATGCAGGCCCTTCACTCGCGCGATGGCGATAAGACATCGGTCGGCGGGATCACCGTGGATCGATCCCGGAAGCTGAGTACTTTCCACGGCGCTTTCGGCATCCAAAGGCAGTAATCGGAGTCCCGGCAGAGATGTTGCACGCTCGACCCAAACATTGAATGCTGCCGAGAGCGTGAGTCTTCGTTTGTTCTGCAACATGCCGATTTCCCAAATGGAAATCGTGGAGACGAATAATCGCGATTGCCGGCGCATGGCTTCGATACGTGCGACCGCATTTGCCGGCAAGCGCCGGGAAATGCCTTCCGCGTACCAAAGCCAGGCGTGAGTATCCAGCAGTAGTCCGTTCATTCATTTTCCCTGTATCCACCGGAGGGGCGTCTATCCGGTGCGAGATCGCGGTAGAGATCATCCTCGTCGCCGGTCAGCGCGCTCCACGGTTCGTCGATGGGGGAAACGACGTCGCCCAGAATGGTGACCGTACCTTTCATATAACCGAACTGATTTTCCGACGGCTCTTCGATCGGCACCAGTTTGGCGATCGGTTTGCCACGCTTGGTGATCACGATAGGTTCATGGGTTTTGCTGATCTCATCCATCAGTTTCAGGCATTTAGCCTTGAATTCCGCTGCAGTGATTTTCATGATTGACACCTCGATACGATATGACCAGTTATTATAGTCATTGTATCGAATTCTCGGCTTGGCATTTATCGCGCCGTTCTGCGCTCGGTTTTTAGTTCAAGCCGCTGAGCTTAATCCCTCGCCGGATATAAGTCGGGATGTCGTAGTCGACGCGTGCCGAAGCGCCCGGCGTTTGGCTGGATAACGGGTTCGGCTGTGAAGGGCAGACGGGATGGCTGACGGCGGAGCTTTTAAGAGCCCGAGCGTTCCGGATTTTGCGGATGGAAAAGAAGACGTTGAACATGATCGTATCTCCGACGGGTGTAACGACGGAGATACTTTACGACAGGCAGTCGCTCAGGGCGTGAGCCACTAAATCGATCCATGAAAATTTTTTATCCGTAACGGGCTGCCATCGCCCGAATCGTTTCTTGCAGCTTGCTCCGGAGCGATTCCGGGGCGATGACCTCGATTTCCGCGCCGTGTTTGAGGATGTCCATGATCAGTTCGCGGTCGTCGGCGTAGGGGATTTCGAGTACATAGCTGCCGTCCGGCTCGAATCGGCTTTTTTGCTTGGGATGCCAGACTTCGTAGCTGAGCCAGCGTGCGCGTTCGGGCGTGAAGCGCAATTCCGCCCAGCGGAGTTCGCTGCCGGAGAAAATGCCGTAACCGGAAGCCAGTTCCCGATCCAGTTCTTCCTCCGGGATGTCTACCGCGGGCTCGTTCAGCGTCGATGCGGAGCGCAGCGCGTCCACGGCAAAACTTCGGATGGCTTCGCGGAGATGGCACCAGGCGTCCAAATACCAGTTTTCGCGGTAGTGGATCAGGCGCTGCGGCGACACCGTGCGTTCGGAGGTTTCGTCGGTACCGCGGTTGTAATGGACGATGCGCAACCGGCGGCGTCTGAGCAGGGCCGTCGCGACGACCTCGAAATGCTGGAGATCGACCGTTCGCCGTGCGATGTGGAACACCCGGACGCGTTTCTCCACTTCCTCCCATTCGTGATCGCCGGTACCGAGCAGGGCGTTGAGGCGGGCGAGCAGTGGCTGGATATGCGGTTCCAGCAGTCCCGGCTGCAGATCTTTGAGCAGTTGTCGCATGGTGAGAAGGGCATGGATTTCCGAGGCGTTGAACCAAAGCCCCGGCAGTTCGTAGGCCGCATCGCCGCTACTCGGCCCGAAACGGTAGCCTCGGGTTTTTCGGTCCCAAACGATCGGTGCGTTGAATCGGTTGCGCATATATTCGATATCCCGCTTGAAAGTCGCGGTCGATATACCCAACTCTTCAAGGAACGTCTTTTGGGCGACGTTTCCCCGCTCGCGGATCAGGTGATCGATTTTGTAGAAGCGTTCGGTGCGGTCCATGTTGTTTTCCTCGGATGATAGGTCGCGCACGAATCTTAACCCTCGGAAAACACTGATTCGCGCAAGAATTTCACGGGAAACGGAAAGGTGCCGACCTTGACATGAAATATTCGACCGCTATGATTAGCACTCGTTTTAGTTGAGTGCTAACAACGTTTAGGTTTGGTTGACCGCTCGTTAGCCAAAACATCATCAGTAGGAACAGGAGAGTATGATGAAGATTCGTCCCTTGGGTGACCGTGTGATCGTAAAGCGTCTCGAGGAGGAGCGTACTTCGCCGGGTGGAATCGTGATTCCGGATACGGCTGCCGAGAAACCGATGCGCGGGGAAGTTCTCGCAGTGGGGAACGGCAAAGTTCTGGACAGCGGAGAAGTGCGCGCGCTGCAAGTCAAAGTGGGCGACAAGGTGCTGTTCGGCAAATATTCCGGCACCGAGGTGAAGCTCGATGGCGAGGAAATCCTTGTCATGCGCGAAGACGACATCATGGCTGTGCTCGAAGACTGAGCAACGCCCGGAATTCAACATCAATCAACGAAGGTAAATCGTAATGGCAGCGAAAGACGTAAGATTCGGCGATGACGCCCGGACCCGCATGGTCCGCGGAGTCAATATCTTGGCGCAGGCGGTGAAAGTGACCTTGGGCCCGAAGGGCCGCAATGTGGTGCTCGAAAAGAGCTTCGGCGCGCCGACCGTCACCAAGGACGGCGTATCCGTGGCGAAAGACATCGAACTCTCCGACAAGTTCGAAAACATGGGCGCCCAAATGGTGAAGGAAGTCGCATCGCAAACTTCCGATGTCGCCGGCGACGGTACCACCACCGCTACCGTTCTGGCGCAGTCGATTCTGGTCGAGGGCTTGAAGGCCGTTGCCGCCGGCATGAACCCTATGGATCTGAAACGCGGCATCGACAAGGCGGTTAGCGCCGCGGTCGACGCCATCCACGAGATGTCGGTTCCCTGCACCGACAGCAACGCGATCGCTCAGGTCGGCACCATTTCCGCCAATTCGGACGAAAGCATCGGCAAGATCATCGCGGAAGCCATGGATAAAGTGGGCAAGGAAGGCGTGATCACGGTCGAGGAAGGCTCGGGCCTCGAAAACAGCCTCGAGGTCGTCGAAGGCATGCAGTTCGACCGCGGCTATTTGTCGCCGTACTTCATCAACAATCAGCAAAGCATGAGCGCCGAGCTGGAAAACCCGCTGATCCTCATCTGCGAGAAAAAGATTTCCAATATCCGCGACATGTTGCCGGTGCTCGAAGGCGTCGCCAAGGCCGGCCGTCCGCTGCTCATCATCGCAGAAGACGTCGAGGGCGAAGCGCTTGCGACCCTGGTTGTCAACAACATGCGCGGCATCATCAAGGTCTGCGCGGTCAAAGCGCCCGGTTTCGGTGATCGCCGTAAAGCCATGCTGGAAGACATCGCCATCCTGACCGGCGGTACCGTGATTTCCGAAGAAGTCGGCCTCAGCCTCGAAAAGGCAAGCCTGAACGATTTGGGCAATGCCAAAAAAGTGCAGATTACCAAAGAGGAAACTACCATCATCGATGGCGCTGGCGCTAAGGAAAAAATCCAGGGACGTATCGCCCAGATCCGAAAGCAGATCGACGAGACCACGTCCGATTACGATCGCGAGAAGCTGCAAGAGCGCTTGGCCAAACTGGCGGGCGGTGTTGCGGTAATCAAGGTTGGCGCGGCTACCGAAGTCGAGATGAAGGAAAAGAAAGCCCGTGTCGAGGACGCTCTGCACGCGACCCGAGCCGCGGTCGAAGAAGGCATCGTGCCGGGCGGCGGCGTGGCTCTGATCCGTGCGCTTCAGAAGATCAAGGATCTGAAGGGAGCGAACCATGATCAGGACGTTGGCATCGGCATCGCCCGCCGTGCCATGGAAGAGCCGCTGCGCCAGATTGTAGCCAATGCAGGCGACGAAGCTTCCGTCGTGTTGAACAAGGTGGCCGAGGGTTCCGGCAATTTTGGCTATAACGCAGCCACCGGCGAATTCGGCGACATGGTCGCCATGGGCATTCTGGACCCGGCGAAAGTGACCCGCACCGCATTGCAGAACGCCGGTTCCGTGGCGGGACTCATGATCACCACCGAGGCGATGATCGCCGAAGAACCGAAGGAAGAGGCCCCGATGCCGGGCGGCATGGGCGGCATGGGCGACATGATGTAACGCCGACCGATCATTTAAGACGTCGGTGTGAGAAAGCCCCATCTTCGGATGGGGCTTTTTTTTGGGGCTTGGCTGTCGATTGACTTCGAGCCTATTTCAGCAGCTGGTTCGCTTTGAGCTTGTCGAAAGTTTGGCAGGCTCTGCTGGTTTCCAACCTACCGCCATGTTCAATCAGTCTGGACGCGCAAGTGGAAAGCTGTAGGAACTACTCCTTTGCCTGTTTCTGCCACAGGCCCTTCTTGGGCATTCCTATCCGCCAAGTCACATGCAGAAGCTACGCTGTGCCAACCTAGACAGTAGGTACGTAGCTGACGGACAGTCGATTTGCGATGGTATAGCCGTGCAGTAAATCCGCAAAATCCTCAAGTGCCTGGATGCCAGTGTCTTTTGCCCGCTGGCACCATTCCCTGAGCGATTGTATGCGTGCCTCGTAGCTGATCGAGGAGTTCGCCCAAAGCTGTTTCAATTCCTCCTTGAATCGATAGACGGTATGAAGCGCTTGGCTCAGACCTAACGCTCGATCAAGGGTATGCGTGGCGGCCTCATCGAGCTGTATATCTTCTCGAACCAGGAGCGGCTTTGCATCGCGGAGCAAACGCCGGGATGCCGGGAGGGCTGTTCTCAATTCTTGTTGCAGTACCGGAAGCACGACGCCACGGCCATACAGTGCCAGTACGTGGACTCGATTGCGCATGACGGCCTGTATCGTTGCCAGGTCGATCAGTTTCTTGTCCGGAAGAATACAGATTTTTGGCGCAATCCGGCGAACCTTTGCCAACTTCAACAGTTCCATCAGGCGAATGTAGGCCCAGCCGATGTCCAATTCCCACCAGCGGGAGGAGAGCCGTGCCGAAGAAGGATAGGCATGGTGATTATTGTGAAGTTCCTCGCCTCCGATCAGTAAGCCGACCGGGAACAGATTGGTGGAAGCGTCACGGGTTTCGAAATTACGATAACCGAAGTAATGTCCCAGTCCATTGATCACGCCTGCCGCCCAGAAGGGGATCCAGAGCATTTGCACGGCCCAAACGGTGATGCCGAAGAAGCCGAACAGCGTGACATCGACAAGGAACATAAGAGCGATGCCTAGACCCGGATAAGGAGCGTAAAGCTTGCGTTCGAGCCAGTCATTGGGGGTGCCGTAGCCGTACTGATCCAAAGTTTCCGGGTTGGCGGCTTCGGCCTGATAGAGTTCCGCACCCTCCCACAATACCTTTCTTATGCCAAATACGCGCGGGCTATGCGGGTCCTCGGCCGTCTCGCATTTGGCATGATGCTTACGATGAATGGCGACCCAGGCCTTGGTGGTCATGCCGGTCGTGAGCCATAGCCAGAAGCGAAAGAAGTGGCTCACCGCCGGATGAAGGTCCAAAGCGCGATGCGCTTGGTGGCGATGAAGGAAGATCGTGACGCTGGCAATGGTGATGTGGGTCATACCAAGCGTAACGGCAATTAGTCCCCACCAGGGGAAGTCAAGTAATCCGTCAATCATTTTTGCTGTCGAAAGTTAAGGAATAAGCGTTAACAAAAGATCGCTAAGACGTTGCGAGACCTTCCGTGGGCTCGCGTAAAGCGCGTTAAAGCAGCCGTTCCGGCGAAATCGCTCAAATCCAATTTTCAGTTGGAAAAATCAGATTTTCAATGTGCGTGTTTTCCGATTGGGCTCCTAATGCCCGAACATTGCGCGTGTGGGCGAAAAACCGCCGTTATGGCTCAAAAGCCGAAACCCACACTGAAGCCGATGCCGAAGCGAGGCCCGGTTTTATAGTCGGATAGCAGTTTTATCTCCAATGGGGTCAATAGCGGAAATGCGCGGCTGGTTTCATCGGTTTCCATTCTGCGCTCCCCAACGATCCGGCCGGCGGCTACGATGCGTCGGCCTTCTTGATAGATGAGCGTGTCCAAATAGCCCGGATACAGCAGCAGAAATCTGCCCAAAGCGGGTTCGTCGAGTTCCGGTTCGCCTAGTCTATCGGTGGGATAAGTCAAAACTTCGAGTAACGTGCCTTCCTGTAGATTCTTAGCGCTGAGAATGGTTCCGCCTACGAGAATGGTTTGGCCGACAAATGGTTTCGGGTTAATCAGTACAGCTTCCGGTGAAACGTGGGGATCGACTTGCTTCATAGTCGTTCGCGACAGTACCGATCCGCAACCGCCGATCGGTAGCATGATCACGCATAATACGGCGGCAAAGCCGAGATTGCGAGCCCAGAATATTGTAGACCCGGATCGGAAGTCCTTTTTTGAGATCCGAAATGCGTTCACTGTAATGCTTCAGGCTCTTGAGGTGAATGAGTTTCACCAGTAAGGATACCAATATGGATAATAGCCGGGCCAGCCGCGCCACCAAGGGTCATACCAATACGGCATCGGATAGTAGGTATAGGTCGGCCGGTTAGCCCAAAGATGAATTTCCCTGCAGCCGATTACCGGATAGGTGTAGTTGATTTGATCGAGGGGCTTGGTTTCCTTGCCTTGGACCTCTCCGGCGACACTGACCTCGCGCCCTTTCGCATAAACCGCCGAGTCCAGGAAGCGGTTGCAGCGGATCAGGAAGCGTCCGGCGGACGTGTCGACGTCTTCTGGCCGATCCGAACTATCCAGCGGTTTTTGTACGACTTCGATTTCCGTGAACTGTGGGCGGTTGCTGGTCTGGACGATCACGCCGCCCAGCATGACCATCCTGCCTTTGTAGGCTTCGGGGCGGGCGCTGATCTCATAGAACGACGGCTGCTTCTTAGTTGCCGTTCGAACGGGTTTCGAAAAGGGACTGGTAGCACATCCGGCTACGCCCAACAGCGTTACCCATAGCAAGGTCCATCGGAGTAGGTTCGATCGGCTGGGCAACGGCGCGGAAATCAAGGTTTTGATCGGTGACATGGCCATAATTTATCACCCTGGCGGAAACGCTCTTTTTTATTTGGACAGAACTATTCTCGACGAATTCACGACCGACACCATCATGGCGCATTCGCTAGCCGCGACCGCCAAAATTCTCGGCTGCGGGCTGGTGAGAATGAAAGGCTTTGATTAAACGAAAAATAGCTCTATAATTATCGCTCTTGATTTCAGGCGCGTAGCTCAGTTGGTTAGAGCACCACCTTGACATGGTGGGGGTCGTTGGTTCAAGTCCAATCGCGCCTACCAATTCCGAAAAGCATCGCTGGCCGATGCTTTTTTTGTTGAAGAGGTCTCGCTGATGCCCGTGATACGCCTGCCAGACGGTTCCGCTCGCACATTCGATCGCCCCGTAACGCTTATGGAGGTGGCTGAGTCCATTGGGCCGGGGTTGGCTAAGGCGGCATTGGCCGGCCGGATCGACGGGAAGCTGGTCGATTTGTCGAGCGTTATCGAAAACGACGCTTCGGTGGAGATCGTGACCGGCAAGGATGAAGACGGGTTGGAGATCATTCGCCATTCTACCGCACATCTCTTGGCTCAGGCCGTTAAAGAGTTATACCCGAGCGCTCAAGTAACGATCGGTCCGGTGGTAGAGAACGGGTTTTACTACGATTTCGCCTTCGAACGGCCTTTCACGCCGGAGGATCTGGAGGCGATCGAGAAAAAGATGGCGGAATTGGCGGCAAAAGCCATTCCGGTCAAGAGAGAAGTAGTGCGTCGGGAAGAAGCGATCAAATTCTTCCGGGACCAGGGCGAGTACTATAAGGCCGAAATTATCGAAGCCATACCGCCCGGCGAACAAATCTCTCTCTACTCACAGGGGGATTTTACCGATCTTTGTCGCGGTCCTCATGTACCCGATACCGGAAAGCTCAGGGCCTTCAAGCTCATGAAGGTGGCGGGCGCTTATTGGCGGGGGGATTCCCGCAATGCTATGCTGCAGCGTATCTATGGCACTGCCTGGGCGGACAAAAAGGATTTGGATGCGTATTTGCATCGGCTGGAAGAAGCGGATAAGCGCGATCATCGCAAGATCGGCAAGCTCCAGGATCTGTTCCATACCCAGGAAGAAGCTCCGGGTATGGTGTTCTGGCATCCCAACGGCTGGGCGCTCTATCAGCAGGTCGAGCAGTATATGCGCCGGGTGTTTCGCGAGAACGGGTATCAGGAAATCCGCTGTCCTCAGATTCTGGACGTCAGTCTTTGGAAGGCGTCGGGCCATTGGGATAATTTCCACGAGAATATGTTCTTCACCGCCTCCGAGAATAGGGAATACGCGGTAAAACCCATGAACTGCCCCGGCCATGTCCAGGTCTTCAAGCAGCATCTACATAGTTACCGCGAATTGCCGATCCGCTACGGAGAGTTCGGTTCCTGCCATCGCAACGAGCCTTCCGGCACCTTGCACGGGATTATGCGTGTGCGCGGTTTCAACCAGGACGATGGCCACATCTTCTGTACCGAGGATCAGATCGAAGACGAAGTCGTCGCGTTTATAGGCACCTTGCGGAAGGTGTACGCCGACTTTGGGTTTGCCGATATCCAGTACAAGCTGTCTACGCGCCCGCCCAAACGGCTCGGCAGCGACGACATTTGGGACAAGGCGGAGGGGGCGTTGGCGGCGGCTCTGGCTACGCAAGGCATCGACTATGAATTGCAGCCGGGGGAAGGCGCTTTTTACGGTCCCAAGATAGAATTCGCGTTGAAAGATGCGATCGGTCGGGTGTGGCAGTGCGGCACCATTCAAGTGGATTTCATGATGCCGGGGCGTCTAGGTGCCGAATACGTGGGCGAGGACAATGCCCGTCATACGCCGGTCATGCTGCACCGGGCGATCGTGGGTTCAATGGAGCGCTTCATCGGTATTCTCATCGAGCATTATGCGGGATATTTCCCGCTTTGGCTGGCGCCGGTGCAGGCGGTGGTACTCAATATCACGGGAAACCAGGCCGAGTATGCGGCTGAATTGGCTGCGGAGCTTGTAAAGCAAGGCTTTCGGGTAAAGACCGACTTGAGAAACGAGAAGATAGGCTTTAAAATTCGCGAACATAGCGTGCAGCGTGTGCCTTATTTGTTGATCGTTGGCGACAAAGAGCTGAATTCGCGTACAGTTTCTGTCCGCACACAAAAAGGCCAGGAACTGGGTGGCTTTAGTTTGCCGGATTTGGTTCGCAAGTTTGCCGACGAAGTGGCGAGCCGCGCTGCTTTTCAATAATCGCGTTCGGAGGAATGGGATATCACTGCTGAAAGAAAAGAGCCGCGCCTGAATGAAGAGATTACGGCGCCTACGGTCAGGTTGATCGGGCCTGACGGTAATCAGATAGGGGTCGTATCGACCAGAGAGGCCAAGCAAATTGCTTATGATGCGAATCTGGATCTGGTCGAGATTTCGCCGGCGGCCGACCCGCCGGTTTGTCGGATAATGGATTACGGCAAATTCCGTTTCGAGCAGAACAAAAAGCTGCAGGCGGCCAAAAAAAAGCAAAAGCAGATTCAGGTAAAGGAAATTAAATTCCGTCCGGGTACGGACGAGGGTGATTACCAGGTCAAGCTGCGCAGTCTGATTCGTTTTCTGTCCGACGGCGATAAGGCAAAAGTCACCGTTCGGTTTCGTGGTAGGGAATTGACTCACCGCGAACTGGGGATGGATCTCCTGAAGCGGATCGAGACGGATCTTGTAGAACACGCGGTGGTGGAGCAATTTCCGAAGATGGAAGGCAAACAGTTGAGCATGACGCTTGCGCCGAAAAAGAAAAAATCTTGAGTTACTTAGGAGATTAAGATGCCTAAATTGAAAACCAACCGCGGCGCGGCGAAACGCTTCAAGCGCACGGCGTCCGGCGGTTTTAAGTGTAATCATTCGCACCGCCGTCACATTCTGACGAAGAAGAGCACCAAGAGGAAGCGTCAATTGCGCGGCCCCGCTGCTTTGCACCCTTCGGATGTGCGGAGTGCGGCTCGCTTGCTGCCTTATAGTTGATTTTATCTTGCCCATCGAGAGAGAAGCCCATGTCTAGAGTAAAACGAGGCGTCACTGCGAGAGCCCGGCACAAAAAGGTTCTAAAGCAAGCGAAAGGTTATTATGGCGCCCGTAGCCGAGTTTATCGCGTAGCCAAGCAGGCCGTGATCAAAGCCGGCCAATATGCTTATCGGGATCGTAGACAGAGAAAGCGCCAGTTCCGTGCTCTTTGGATTGTGAGAATCAATGCTGCAGCACGCGAGTTCGGGCTGTCCTATAGCCGTTTTATGGATGGCCTTAAAAAAGCTTCCGTCGAAATCGACCGTAAAGTTCTGGCGGATTTGGCTGTTCGCGACAAAGAAGCGTTCGCCGAGTTGGCTAAGCTCGCCCAGGGCTAGGCCTCACTGGTCTTCACGGGAAAGACTCATCCAGGGTTTTTCCCGTTCTTCATTTCAAAACCGTTGTCCAAGCGAGCAAGGCTGTGAGTACACCCCTTGAAGAGCTGCTCGTGCAGGCCAGAAAACAAGTGGCCGAAGCCGATACGCTCGGAAAACTCGACCAGGTGAGGGTACATTATCTCGGTAAGAAAGGTGTATTCACCGAGCGCATGAAAGAACTCGGTACGCTTCCGGCGGAGCGGCGGCGAGAAGCGGGAGCCTGGATCAATCGTGCCAAAGACCAGTTCACAGCCGATTTGGAGGCGCGGAAGAGCGCTCTCGAGGCGATCGAGCTGGAAGAGCGTCTCATGCGGGAAACCATCGACGTTACCCTGCCGGGACGCGGGCAGCGTACGGGCGGGCTTCATCCGGTCACCTTGACGTTGCGGCGTATCAGCCAACTCTTCAAGAACGTCGGGTTTGATATCGTCGAAGGTCCCGAAGTCGAAGACGACTATCACAACTTCGAGGCGTTGAACATACCCGCCCATCATCCGGCGCGGGCGATGCACGACACCTTCTATTTCGACGAGCACACCCTGTTGCGCACCCACACCTCGCCGGTGCAGGTGCGGATTATGGAAAGCCAGAGTCCGCCGCTGAGGGTCATCGCTCCGGGCCGCGTCTATCGCTGCGATTCCGATTTGACCCATACCCCGATGTTCCATCAGGTGGAAGGGTTCGTCGTCGATCGGGACGTCAGTTTTGCCGATCTCAAGGGCATACTCTACGAATTCCTGACCTTGTTCTTCGAACAGGACATGCAGGTACGGTTCCGTCCGTCTTATTTCCCGTTTACCGAACCGTCCGCCGAAGTCGATATCGAGTGCGTGATCTGCGGAGGCGGCGGCTGTCGGGTGTGCAAACACACCGGTTGGCTGGAGGTGATGGGCTGCGGGATGATTCATCCGCGCGTCTTCGAGTTCGTCAAGATCGATCCGGAACGTTATACCGGCTTCGCTTTTGGCTTGGGCGTGGAGCGGCTCGCGATGCTGCGCTACGGCATCAACGATCTCAGGCTGTTCTTCGAAAACGACCTTAGATTTCTCTCGCAATTCGCGGCATTTTAAGAACAACACACGGTCCTTCCCATGCGCTTCAGCGAAGCCTGGCTACGAGAATACGTCAACCCGCCGATAGACACTAAAAGACTGGTTCACCAGTTGACGATGGCGGGGCTCGAGGTCGACAGCGTCGAATCCGCTGCGGCGCCGTTCAGCGGCGTTATCGTGGCCGAGGTACTCGAAGTTTCGCCGCATCCGCAGGCCGATCGGCTGCGAGTCTGCGTGGTGTCCGACGGCTCCGGGGAATTGCTTCAGATCGTGTGCGGAGCGCCGAACGTGCGGGCCGGGATGCGCGTGCCGCTCGCTGTCGAAGGTGCCCGTCTGCCCGGCGATGTCGTCATTCGGAAATCGGAACTCCGGGGCGTAGCCTCGTTCGGCATGTTGTGCTCGGCCAAGGAACTCGGCATCGACGATCCTCAAACGGGACTCATGGAATTGCCCGCGGATGCCCCGGTGGGCGTCGATGTTCGGAATTATTTGAAGCTGGACGATTGCGTCATCGAGGTCGATCTGACGCCGAACCGTGCAGACTGTTTGAGCATAGAGGGCATCGCGCGCGAAGTGGCGTCGCTCAACGCGCTGGACTGGACGGCGCCGAGTGTTCCGCCTGTTCCCGTAACGAGCCCGGAAACGTTCCCGGTCAGCGTTTCCGAGCCCGAGGCCTGCCCGCGCTATTTGGGGCGCTTGATCAAGGGCGTGTCGCGTACCGCTCAGACGCCGCTGTGGATGCGTGAACGTTTGCGCCGTGCCGGTATCCGCTCTCTGGATGCGGTAGTGGACGTCACTAACTATGTTCTGCTGGAAATGGGGCAGCCCTTGCACGCTTTCGACGCGGCCAAGCTGGAAGGCGGCATTCATGTCCGCTACGCGGAGCCGGGCGAAAAGCTGGCCCTTTTGAACGGCCAAGAGGTCGCGCTCGACCGCGACGTTTTGGTCATCGCCGATCAGCGCAAAGCCCTGGCACTGGCAGGCATCATGGGCGGCAGCGACTCCGCCGTGGTCGATGGCACTGCCGACGTTTTTCTCGAATGCGCTTTTTTCACGCCGAGCGTAATCATGGGCAAGGCCCGGCGTTACGGGCTGAATACCGAATCGTCCCATCGCTTCGAGAGAGGGGTCGATCCCGAATTGCAGACGCGCGCGATCGAGCGAGCCAGCGAACTCATCCTGTCCATCGCCGGGGGAGAAGCCGGAGCTATCGTCGAAGCGGCGAGTCCTTCGCATTTGCCGCAGCGTGCGCCTATTCTGCTGCGTTACGAGCGGATTACCCGTCTGCTCGGCATGCGCATCGAACGACCGAAGGTGGTTGAGATTCTTCAGCGGTTGGGAATGAGGCTGGCGGATCACCCGGAAGGCTGGACCGTGACGCCTCCTGGGTTTCGTTTCGATATCGCCATAGAGGCCGACCTCATCGAGGAGCTCGGAAGGGTCTACGGTTACGAATCGCTGCCGCGTCGGCGCCCGGTGATGGCGACCGCCATGCGGCCGGTGTCGGAAAAATTCCTCGATCTCGACCGCCTGAAGAATCTCTTGGTTGATCGCGGTTATCAGGAGGCGATCACCTACAGTTTTGTGGACGAAGCCCGCCAAGCGCTGATCGAGCCCGAAATTCCCTATCTGGCCTTGCAGAATCCGATCTCCGCGGATCTGGCGGTGATGCGTACCGGCCTTTGGTGCGGCTTGCTGGATGCCGCTCTCAAAAATACGTTTCGCCAGCAGAGCCGAATCCGCTTGTTCGAAGCCGGCCTGCGCTTTGCGCGACACGGCGCCGGGGTCGAACAGCGAAAATCCTTGGCCGGTCTGGCGATGGGGTCCGTACACGAGGAGCAATGGGGAGAAGCGGTCCGCGCGGTAGACTTTTACGACGTGAAGGCCGACGTAGAAGCCATGGTCAAACTGACCGGCCGGGAAGCGGATTTGGGTTTTGTCGCTGCCGCTCATCCGGCGCTTCACCCGGGGCAATCGGCAGAAATCCGGCTCGGCGACGACCGGCTCGGCTGGATCGGAATGCTGCACCCTCGTTTGGAAAAGCAATTGGGCTTCGAGCAGAACGTATTTCTTTTCGAACTCGATCAAGACGTGCTGCTCGGGAGACAGATTCCAATGTTCCGCGGTATATCGAAGTTCCCGCAGGTGCGCCGGGATATTGCGGTCATTATCGACGAGTCCGTCACGGTCGGTCGTTTGGTCGCATGCGTGAAGAGTATCGATAGCCCTATTCTGCGACAGGTGGTGGTGTTCGACGTATACCGGGGACAAGGGGTCGAAACCGGCAGGAAGAGTGTCGCCCTCGGTTTGGTATTGCAGGACGAGGCCGAGACGCTGACCGATGCCAGAGTCGATGAAACGGTGGGAAGCGTTTTGGAGCGTCTGAGCAAAGAATTCAATGCTAGGTTGAGAGACTGAAAAGATGGCACTGACCAAAGCAGACATGGTTGAGAGGCTTTTCGAAAACCACGGCATTAACAAACGGGACGCCAAGGAGTTGGTCGACCAGTTTTTCGAAGAGATCAAAGCCGCGCTGGCGCAGGGGAATTCCGTGAAGTTGTCCGGGTTCGGCAATTTCGATCTTCGCGACAAGAATCAGCGGCCGGGGAGAAACCCGAAGACCGGTGAAGAAATTCCGATCACGGCACGCCGCGTGGTGACGTTCAAGCCGGGACAAAAATTGAAGGTCAGCGTCGACGCTTATTCGAAACAAAACGCCGCGAATGCCCGGCCCGACAACGGAGTGCCCAGTGTCAAGAAATCGGGCGAGTCGTGAGTCGTCTTCATACTTCACGTTTAAGTCATACTTAGCCCGTTTCGAGCGCGGGAGCCGAAAATGATCCGAGTCGGCGTCGTCGGCGGTACCGGTTATACCGGCGTGGAATTGCTGAGGATTCTCTCGCTTCATCCCGAAGTCGCCATAACCGTCGTGACCTCGCGCTTGGATGCCGGAAAGCGGGTCGACGAGCTCTATCCGAACCTGCGGGGTTTCGTCGATACGGTTTTCGTCGAGCCCTCTGTCGATGCCTTGGCCGGTTGTGACCTGGTGTTTTTCGCGACGCCCAACGGCACCGCGATGCGCATGGCCGAGGATTTATTGGCGCAGGGCGTCAAGGTAATCGACCTGTCCGCCGATTTTCGCCTCAAGGACCCTGCTGTGTGGGCGCATTGGTACGGAGAACCGCATGTCTCTCCGCACCTCTTGGAAGAAGCCGTTTACGGGCTGCCGGAAGTGAATCGGGCGCTGATTCGATCGGCGCGCTTGATCGCCTGTCCCGGTTGTTATCCGACCTCGGTTCAATTGGCCTTGCTCCCTCTGGTCGAGTCGGCCGCGATACGCCTCGACCGCATCATCGCGGACGTGAAATCCGGCGTCAGCGGTGCCGGGCGCAAAGCGGAAATTCCCATGCTGATGAGCGAAACGGGGGAGAGCCTCAAGGCTTACAGCGTCAACGGCCATCGTCATTGGCCGGAAATCAGGCAGGGGCTGGAGCAGGCCGCCGGGCAGGCCGTCGGTCTCACCTTCGTGCCTCATTTGATCCCCATGATCCGGGGCATTCACGCGACGGTTTATGCCGAGCTGAACGCCGGGTACGGCGACTTGCAGAGGCTGTTCGAGGAGCGCTATCGCGGCGAACCTTTCGTCGACATTCTGCCGTCGGGTTCCCACCCCGACACGCGCAACGTACGCGGTGTGAACCGATGCCAGATCGCTGTCCATAGGCCTTTGGACGGCAATACGGTGGTGATTTTGTCGGTCATCGACAATCTGGTGAAAGGCGCGGCCGGTCAGGCGGTGCAAAACATGAACCTGATGTTTGGCCTGGAGGAAACGGCTGGACTCAGAAGCGTCGGCCTTTATCCTTGACGCCGCGTTGGCGGCAATCCATATCGCCTAAAAGATTCGGCTCTATCGTAGCCGCAAAAGAGCGGATTACGTGCGCGTCGGGTCCAGCGTCAGCGAGTCGATGGGTACACCCTCGTAGATCTCACGCATATCCAGTCTTAAATCCACCGAGGCGAACTCCACGGTCTCCAACCCGGAGTATTCGATGTTTTCCCAGGCGGAGTCAGGAATGCGGCGGTAGACTTCCACCTGTGCCTCGTTCTGGCTGACTAAGACGTACTCCTTCAGAGAAGGAAGAGTGCGGTACGCCAGCAGCTTCTCCCGCCTGTCCGTGGCCTCGGTGTGGTTGGATAGGACCTCGACGATCAATATCGGGTCCTCGACGGCGCGAGTTTGTAGGTCGATTTTCTGCACACTGGGGCCGCAGCTCACCAGGATGTCGGGATAGTAGTGCGCATTGGCTTTTTCCACTCGCACCCGTATGTCGGCCATGAATACACGGCAGGGGGTTGCGCGCAAGTGAGCGCGTAGGGCGACAAACAAGTTACCGGAGATGATGTTGTGGCGAAGTGTGGTTCCGGTCATGGCGAACACTTCGCCGGCCACGTACTCGTGACGTACAGGGCTGTCCAGTTCCATCCGCAGATAGTCCTCTTCGCTGAGTATCTGGTGTTTTCGGATCAGCATGGCGGTTCTCCGACTCAAGACACGCTCATTATACGCTCCGGCCACATCGTGCGATTTGAAAATTCGGCGTACCCGATGGAACGGTGGGAGGCCACCTGGCGGCGTTGCTCCTTTTTGCAGGGGATGTACCTACGTAATCGTCGCGTTCCTTCGACTGAACTCAACATAGCTGAACTGCCTGCCGTGCACTCCAGCACGTCCAACGGCCGTTTCTAGGTTGAAGATACGCCTCCACTATTCAGGCTGGATTTTCTTTCGCCGTGCGCCGGATAAGCGCTGTTTTCGATTACAATAGCCGGCCTATCGGAATCTTCGCCATGTCGACATCATCCCAGCCGTCGCTAACCTTAACCACTATTCGCGATTACATTCGTTGGGCCGCCAGCCGTTTCACTCAAGCGGGATTGTTTTTCGGTCACGGCACAACAAACGCGTTGGACGAAGCCGCTGCCCTGGTGCTCCATACCTTGCACTTGCCTTACGATTTCCCCAGCGGCTATTTTGCAGCGACCTTGACCATGGACGAGCGGCAGCGCGTGCTCGCGTTGATCGAGCGCCGGATTGCCGAGCGCAAGCCTCTGGCGTATCTCATCCATGAGGCGTCCTTCGCCGGCTTGTCTTTCTACGTGGACGAAAGGGTCTTGGTGCCGCGTTCGCCCATCGCCGAATTGATCGAGAACCGATTCGCTCCGTGGATCGAACCGGACCGAGTCCATGACGTGCTCGATCTCTGCACCGGCAGTGCCTGCATCGCCATCGCTTGTGCTTACGCTTTTCCGGAGGCACGGGTCGATGCCGCCGATATCTCTTCGGACGCTTTGGAAGTCGCGCGCATCAATATCGAGAAGCACCATCTGGAAGACCGAGTGATCGCCGTAGAGTCGGACGTTTATTCCGGGCTGGGTGACCGGCGTTACGATCTGATCGTCAGCAATCCCCCTTACGTTAACCTCGACGAGTGGCACGGCTTGGCGCCGGAATATCACGCCGAACCGAGGCTGGGCCTGGAAGCGGGCGAAGACGGGCTGGATTGCGTGCGTCGCATTCTCCGCGACGCCCACCGTCATCTCAAGACGGACGGCGTTCTCGTGGTCGAAGTCGGCAGCAGCGCCGAAGCCTTGGAAGAGGTTTACCCCGAGGTTCCGTTTTACTGGCTGGAGTTCGAGCGGGGCGGCGATGGCGTGTTTCTGTTGACGGCCGAGCAGATCGACCGGCACAAGGAGATTTTTCAGAGGAGTTGAAGGGCGTCCCAGGTTTTATGCAAAGATCGCAGAGGGATTCTCGATCCCTTCGGTACCGGGACGCTGAGCAAAATCATCCGCGATAACTCGCTCAAGTCCGATGCCGTCCACTCCAACAGTGCCGGATGCTGGCCGAGGCGGTGGCGGAGCGGCTCAAGGTGGCGTGAGCGATTTGAACCGTTTGGCTTCTTCGTTTAAGAACGTTTGAAATTTTTACCATGTCCGGAAACACTCTAGGCAAACTCTTCACCGTCACCTCTTTCGGCGAAAGCCACGGTCCAGCGATCGGGTGCGTCGTGGACGGCTGCCCGCCGGGTCTGGATCTGTCAGAGGCCGACATTCAGGCGGAGCTGGAACGGCGGCGCCCCGGCAAGTCGCGGCATACCACGCAACGCCGCGAGCCCGACGAAGTGAAGATTTTGTCCGGGGTGTTCGAAGGCCGTACCACGGGTACCCCGATCGGTTTGCTGATCGAAAACGTGGATCAGCGTTCCAAGGATTATTCCACGATCGCCGACCGCTTTCGGCCGGGGCATGCCGATTACACCTACCATATGAAATACGGTTTCCGCGATTACCGCGGCGGCGGGCGTTCGTCCGCCCGGGAAACGGCCATGCGGGTGGCGGCCGGAGCCATCGCCAAGAAATACTTGAAGGAGCGGGTCGGCGTAACGATTCGCGCTTATCTGGCCCAGCTCGGGCCGATCAGGATAGACCGGGTGGTTTGGGATGAGGTCGACAACAATCCATTCTTCTGCCCGGACCCGGACCGGGTCGCGGAACTGGAAGCCTATATGGACGCCCTGCGCAAAGAAGGGGAGTCCATCGGGGCGCGCGTCAACGTCGTCGCGACCGGCGTGCCGCCCGGCTGGGGCGAGCCGATTTTCGATCGTCTCGACGCCGAGTTGGCCTATGCCTTGATGAGCATCAACGCCGTCAAAGGGGTGGAGATCGGCGACGGTTTCGCCTGTGTCGAGGCGAAAGGCACCGAATTCCGCGACGAAATGACCCCGCAAGGTTTCTTGAGCAATCATGCGGGCGGCATATTGGGCGGTATTTCCTCGGGACAGGATATCGTGGCCAGCATCGCGCTGAAGCCGACGTCCAGCTTGCGCCTGCCGGGCCGCTCGGTGAACGTCAGAGGCGAACCGGTAGAAGTGATCACCACGGGCCGCCACGACCCTTGCGTCGGCATCCGGGCGACGCCCATCGCCGAAGCGATGACGGCCCTGGTGCTGATGGATCATTACCTGCGTCATCGCGCCCAGAATCCGGACGTGAAGACGGAATTGGTGCCCATTCCGTCCAGGGCTCCGTAAACCGAACAATCTCCCGCCAGTCATGCTCGCGGCGCGTAAAGTGCCTTACGGCCGGTTGTCCGGCTTTTATTTTTTCTATTTCGCGGCGCTGGGCGCCTTTTTGCCGTACTGGGCGCTATATCTCCAGGATGCCGGATTCTCCGCGGCGGAGATCGGCCAGTTGATCGCCATTACCGCTGCGACGAGAGTCGTCGCGCCGAACCTTTGGGGATGGCTGGCGGATCGAACGGGGCGGGCCTTGTCGGTCGTCCGGCTCGCTGGATTCTTCACCCTGGTCGCTTTCAGCCTGGTTTTCGGGCTGCAAGGATTCGGGGGATTCGCCCTCGTGATGCTGGTATTCAGTTTCTTCTGGAATGCCATGCTGCCGCTTTTTGAAACCATCACGCTTAATCATCTGCATCACGACACCTATCGCTACAGCTGGGTGCGGCTGTGGGGGTCGATCGGTTTCATCGCTGCCGTCGTGGCTATCGGCAAAGCCTTGGAAGGCGTGCTTTCCATCGATTGTCTGCCGCAGTTGATCATGTTGCTGTTCGGCGGGTTGTGGCTGACCAGCCTGACCGTACCCGGGGGCCCTGAGGAAACTCACGGCGCGGAATCGAGTGCCTTGTCGAACATCCTGAAGCGGAGCGATGTCATTGCGTTCTTCCTAGCCTGCATGCTGCAACAATTCGCACATGGGCCCTATTACGTCTTCTTCTCGGTTTATCTCCGAGACCACGGCTTCAGCAGCGGCGAGACCGGCCAGTTATGGGCACTCGGCGTCCTGGCGGAAATCGTGCTGTTCGCGTTCTTGCACCGTTTACTGGCGCGCTACAGCTTGCGCCGGATCTTTCTGGCGAGCCTCGCCCTGAGCGTTGTGCGCTGGCTATTGATTGCCTGGGGTGTCGATAGCCTTGCGGCGATTTTCTCCGGCCAACTGCTTCACGCGGCGAGTTTCGGCTCAGCTCACGTGGCCGCCATCCATCTGGTGCATCGCCATTTCCGAGGTCCCCACCACGGCAAAGGACAAGCCTTTTACAGTGCCCTCAGTTTCGGTTTGGGCGGCGCGCTGGGTAGTCTATACAGCGGATACTTCTGGACGGCGTGGGGGCCTCACTGGGTTTATACGGCGGCGGCGGGCTCCAGCTTATTGGCCTTACTGGTCGCCTGGCCGTCCGTTGGGAAACGGGATGTGGATTGACCGTTCTGCCGTCGGTATTGAAAGATGTGGGTGTGGCATTGAATATGAGACGAAACAGGAGCCATGGGCATGAGTAACTCCCTGAGAGATCAGCTTCTAAAGGCGGGCTTGGTCAACGACAAGCAAGCCAAACAGGCCAGCAAGGAAGCGCGGAAACAAGAAAAGCAGAATCGCCACGGAAACGCCGCCGCAAAGGACGAGAGCAAGCGCGCGGCTCAGGACGCTATGGCGGCAAAAGTCGAGCGTGACCGCCAGCTCAATCTGGAAAAAGCCAAAGAAGCGGAAAGAAAAGCGCTTGCCGCGCAAATCAAGCAGCTGATCGAGGCGAACCGCGTTTCGCCGGGGGAGGACGAGATCGCCTACCGGTTCGCGCATGACAACAAGGTCAAGACCATCTATGTGTCCAAGGTGGTCCATCAAAGTCTGGTGGCGGGCAGGCTTGCAATAGCCAGCCTGGAGTCTCGGTATGAGATCGTCCCGCTGCCGGTGGCCGAAAAAATCAAGCAGCGCGATGAAAGCCGAATCGTTCTGCTCAACCAGCCCGATCAAGCGCAGGATGCCGACGACGAATATGCCGATTACAAGATCCCCGACGATTTGATGTGGTAGGCGCGGCTAGAGCATTTTCTGATTCGGTGTAAGGGAGCCCCATATGTAGGTCGGCAATCCCTTGCCGACGTACCGGCTCGGCAAAGGGCTTTGTCGGCAAGGGATTGCCGACCTACGTTCTTCCCGCCCTACACAAATCCGTACACCAAGATGAAAAACGTTCTAGCGACGTTAATCAGATCATACCCAACTGAAGCTTCGCCGCTTCGGACATCATGTCCCGCGACCAGGGCGGATCGAAGACCACCTCGACGTTGACCTTGTTCACACCGGGGAGGTTCTTGACCGCCGCCTCGGCGTCGTATTGCAGGACGGGGCCCATGCCACAACCGGGGGCGGTCAGAGTCATGATGATGTCGACGTCGTTCTTGCCCTCTTCGACGGGGGTCACCTTGCAGTGGTAGACCAGCCCCAGGTCGACGATGTTGACCGGTATTTCCGGGTCGAAAATGGTCCTCAGCACTTCCCAGACATTTTTTTCCACGGATTCGGGATCGGTGCCGCTGACGAGATTGCCCACGATGGGCGGCTCCTTGCCGAGGGCATCGGCGTCGTTTCCGGCAATGCGCACCATTTGTCCCAATTCGGTGACCACGGTGAAGTTGCCGCCCAAAGATTGATACAGACTGACTACGTGGCCTTTCGGCAATGAGCTGGGGGTGCCGTCCGGAATCTGTACCACATTGACGTCCCGTTGAAGAACGATGCTTTCGCGACCGTAACCGTACATAAGCGTTATGCGTTGCTGATCGAATGAGCGTGTGAAGGTGTTTCGTTTGGACCGAGCATGCGCGCGATTTGCTCCGCGTGGGCCTCGGGCGAGGGCAGACCCGTCGGATTTTCCGCCGGGTACGCTCGTCGGCGCAGCGGGGATTGCATGGGGCCGGGCGAATACACGCGGACGCTCACCTTGCGGTTTTCCAGTTCGTCCGCGAGTATCCGGCCGAACCCTTCCAGGGCGATCTTGGCCACGCCGTAGGCGCCCCAGTAGGCTTTTCCGATTCGAGCGACCGAGTCGGTAACGAAAACGATGGTCGAACCGGGGGATTTCGAGATCAGCGGCAGGAGTTCCCGCGTCAGCAGGAACGGCGCGGTCAGGTTGACGTGCAGCAGACGCTGCCACAATCCGCCGCTGATGTTGTTCACAGGCCCGAGTGCGCCGAGTTCGGCGGCGCAGTGCACCAGTCCGTGCAATGCGCCGAACTCGCGCTCGACCGTGGCGGCGAGATCGCGATAATCGTCCTCGCTCGCGCCGGCTAAATCGAGCGGATAGATCGCCGGTTGCGGTCCTTCGGCCGCTGCGATGGCGTCGTAGACCTTCTCGAGCTCCGGTATGGTCTTTCCGAGCAATATGACCGTCGCGCCCTCGGCGGCGCAGGCTTTCGAGACGGCCGAGCCGAGCCCGCCCCCGGCGCCGGTGACGAGAACGACGCGGTCTTTCAGCATCGAACCGCTCATGACAGCACTCCGTCCAGCCACGGCAGCAAATCTCCGGGCGCGGCGAGCAGGCCGTCGGCGCCCCAGTTGCGGGGCTCGTGGTCTCTGGCGATATAGCCGTAGAGTGCCGTCAGGGTCGTCATGCCGGCTCGGCGGCCCGCTTCCACGTCTTCGGGCGCATCGCCGACGTAGACGCATTCTTTCGGAGTCCGTTTCAAGCGCCGGCTGGCTTCCAAAAGCGGCAGGGGATGAGGTTTTTTTTGGGCGGTGGTGTCGCCGCTGACGACGCATCCGGCGCGATCGGCCAAATCTAGTTTTTCCAGTAAGGGATCGGTGAAACGGCTCGTCTTGTTGGTCACGATGCCCCAGGGGATGCCGCGCCGTTCGATTTCGTCGAGCACCGACTCGATGCCGTCGAAGAAGCGGGTGCGGTCGGCGACATGGACTTGGTAAAGCTCCAAGGTCCGTTGCAGGACGCGCTGGAACAGCGCCGACTCGTTATCACCGTTCAGGGCGCAGCGCAGCATGACCGCGGCACCGCCCGAGATGCAGGGCTTGAGTTCGTCCACGGAACGCGGCGGAATGTCCGCCTCGGCGAGCGCGGCATGGGCGGCGAAGACCAGATCGGGCGCAGTGTCGAGCAGAGTTCCGTCCAGATCGAACAGCACGGCGGAAACCGTTGAGTTCACGGCCATGCGTTTATTCCTCGGGTCTCGAGAACGCCGCCAGGTAATTGACGCCCAAGTCGCGGCTCAGGGTGAATTGACCGGTAACCGGGTTGTATGCGATGCCTTCCAGGCCGACGAGTTCGAGCCCCGATTCGCGTGCCCAGCGGCTGAGTTCGGAGGGCTTGATGAAGGTCGCGTAGTCGTGGGTTCCCTTGGGGATCATGTTCAACAGATATTCGGCGCCGACGATCGCCAGAAGATAGGCTTTGAGCTTCCGGTTCAGCGTCGAGAAAAAGACCCGCCCACCCGGTTTGACCAGCTTGGCGCAAGCCCGGACCACTGACGCGGGTTCGGGTACGTGCTCCAGCATTTCCATGCAGGTTACGACATCGAAGCTGCCGGGTTCTGCCTCGGCCAGCGCTTCGGCGCTGATCTGCCGGTAGTCCGCCTCGATCCCGGCTTGGTCCGCATGGGCTTTCGCGATGTCCAAAAGCTCTTCGGCGAGGTCGATACCGACCACGCGGGCACCGGCCCGCGCCAGTCCTTCGCTCAGTATTCCGCCGCCGCAGCCGACGTCAACGACGCGCTTGCCTTCGAGTTCTGCGAAAGAACGGATGAACTGTATGCGCAAAGGATTGACCGCATGCAGGGTCTTGAACTCCCCGTCGGGGTCCCACCAGCGATCGGCCAACGCGCCGAATTTGCGGATTTCGTGTTCGTGGACGTTTTCGGTGCTCGTCATGGCGGTTACTGCTCGCTGGTCAGAGTCTTTTCCCGCCAGGCGGCGGCTTTCTGAAGGATTTCTTCGATGTCCAGAGTGGTCAGCTCGCGGTTTTTAAGGAGCTGGCGTCCTCCAACCCAAACGTCGGTAACCTGATGGCGTCCGGCCGCGTAAACGACATTCGAAATCGGATCGTACAGCGGCTGGGTTTCCAGCTCGTCGAGACGGACAGCCGTGATATCGGCGCACTTCCCCACTTCGAGAGAGCCGATGTCCGACTCGAGTCCCAAGGCCCTGGCGCCGTTCAGCGTCGCCATGCGCAACGCGGTATGGGCCGGGACCGCGGCGGCGTCGTTCGCGACCGCCTTGGAGAGGAGAGCGGCGGTGCGCATTTCGCCCATGAGATCGAGGTCGTTGTTGCTGGCCGCGCCGTCCGTTCCGATGGCGACGTTGACTCCCGCTTTAATGAGCTTGGCGACAGGGCAAAATCCGCTCGCCAGTTTCAGATTCGATTCAGGGCAGTGCACGACGCTTCCGCCGGATTCGGCAAACTGTGCAATTTCGTCATCCTCCAGCTGAGTCATGTGCACCGCTATGAAGGAAGGGCCCAACAAATCCAGCTGCTGAAGCCGTTTCATCGGGCGCATACCGTAACGCTGCCGGCCCTGCTCGATTTCGTCCCGGGTTTCGTGCAGGTGCATGTGGATTGGGCGGTCCAGTTCCGCAGAGAGGGTACGAACTTTCAGTAAGGGTTCATCCGAGACGGAATAGGGCGCGTGGGGCGCGAAAGCCGCGCTAACCAAGGGGTTGTGCCGAAGCTCGTCGTGTAGCGCGAGGCCTTTGGACAAATACTCTTCGGGGCCGCTCGCCCAAGCGCTGGGAAAATCGATCAGGATCATCCCGACCACGGCGCGCATACCGGAGCGCGCAACCTGGCGCGCAGTGACCTCGGGAAAGAAATACATATCGTTGAAGCAGGTGACACCGCCGCGGATCATCTCCGCCATCGCCAGATCGGTGCCGTCGCGCACGAAGGTTTCGCCGACCCATTTCTGCTCCAGCGGCCAGATATGGTCCACCAGCCATTCCATCAGAGGCCGGTCGTCGGCCACGCCGCGCAGCAGCGACATCGCCGCATGGGTGTGGGCGTTGACGAAGCCCGGAATCAGGGCATGGCGATCGAACGACTCCGCCGGCGCGGCCCGGTATTTGGCTTCGGCCTCGGCGATCGGGAGGATGTCCACGATCCTTCCGCCGTGGATGGCGAGGGCGTGATCGTTCAGAACGGTACGCTCGGGCTCCACCGGGATGATCCAGCGCGCCCTCAGCAGAGTGTCGATATGCATTCGATAACCCAGTATTTCACTAAACTTTATCACGAGGCGTCCGGCTTGTGCATCTCGCGCCGAACGAGGGGGCATTTTAACCGATGCGGCAAAGCGCCTTACAATCCACATTTTCAAAAGCGTGACATGACACGGCTGATCCGGGAGCACCGGGTGGCGGTTATTCCGGGCACAGCGTTCGGCCTGGACGAAAACTGTTATCGGCGGGTTGCCTTTGGCGCTCTGGAGCCGGAGACCGCTGCCGAGGGGACGCGGCGACGGGTGCGGGGATTGCGCGCCATTACCGGCGTGAGACCGGGCTAGCCGATGTCGGATTCAAGGTTCATCCGGCGATCGGTGCGGCTTAGGAACCATGCGGCGAAATGATCGGGCGGCATGGGTTTGGCAATGTGGTAACCCTGTACTTCGGCACAATCGTTCGCCGCAACGAGAGCCAGCTCCGAGTTGGTTTCGACGCCTTCGGCAATGATTTCCAGTTCCAGATTTTTACCGAGCGCCACCATGGCGCGCACGATGGCAAGGTTCGCCGGAATCTTGTCGATATTGCGGATGAACGACCGATCGATCTTGAGCCGATCCAGGGGAAACTCTCGCAAGTAACTGAGACTGGAATACCCCGTGCCGAAATCGTCGATGGCGAGCCTCACTCCCAGCTGCCTCAGTCGGGCCAGAGAATCGATCGTCGTCGGAGCGTTCCCCATGACCACGCCTTCGGTAAGCTCGAGCTCGAGGAATTCGGGTTTGATGCCACTCTCCTCAATGATGCTTTTCACCAAGCCATGAAAATCCCTCTGGCGGAACTGTACGGCCGAAATGTTAACCGCTATGCGGATCGGCGGCAGTCCCCGGTCCTGCCAGGTTACGTGCTGTCGGCACGCTTCGCGCAGCACCCATTCGCCGATGGGGACAATGAGTCCGGTTTCCTCGGCAATCGGAATGAATTTGGCCGGGGAGACCGGTCCCAATCGCGGGTGGTGCCAGCGGAGGAGGACCTCGACTCCCAGGACTTCGCCCGTGACCGCGTTGCACTGAGGCTGGTAATGTAGGCTGAACTCCTTGTCGTCGAGCGCCGTGCGCAGCCCTTTCTCGATGGTCAAGCGTTCCAGCACGCCGTTTCCCATGTGCTCGTCGTAAACAAGGAACTGTCCTCCGTAGTTTTCCTTGGCTTTATACATGGCGGCATCCGACTTGCGCATCAGTCCGTCCGTGGTGAGATCGTGGTCCGGGTAGAGCGAGACGCCGATACTGGGAGTGATGTGCAAGTCGTTGTTCAATATGGAGAACGGCTTGGCCAGGGCGGCCGTTATCGATTCGGCCACCTGGACGGCATCGGAAACGCTATGGAGGTTTTCGAGGATGACGGTGAATTCGTCGCCGCTCAGCCGGGCGACCGTGTCGCTTTTTCTGACGCAGGCGACGAGCCTTTCCGCCACGCCCTTCAACAGCAAGTCTCCGCTGGCGTGTCCGAAGGTGTCGTTGATGAATTTGAACCGGTCCAGATCGATGAAAAGCAGGGCAACCTTGCGGCCGTGCCTTTGTGCATTGAGACAGGCCCGCTGCAGGCGATCTTCGAAAAGCAAACGGTTCGGAAGCCCGGTGAGTTGGTCGAAGTGGGCGAGGTAATAAAGGTGAGCCTGCTTTCTTCGGGTAATCTCGTCAAGCAGGTCGTGCCCGGTGCCCATGCCGGCATAAATGCCGTTTTGGGTAATGATATAGCCGTTGACCATGTGCCGCATTCCGGCGTCGACGATGATGCCGGCCAGATCGTCGATGCCGGTGTGAGCTTCGACGACGATAGGGTTCGGGTCCATGAACTGGTCGATGGTTTTCTTGCAGTTCAGGTCACGGGCAAAGGGCTGAATAAAGATTTCGACCAGAGAATTCCGATCGACGATGCCGATCGGGACGAGGTTTTCGTCCGTTACGGCAGCCGAGTAAAGCTGCTGATCCTTGATGAACAGGCTCAAAACATCGAGACAGCCGGTATTCCGCGAAAGAGGAGGGACATATCTCAAGAGGCGTGCCACCGTCCCTTGGTGAACGATCTCTGAGAGGTCCAGGTCCGGAAATTTCTGCGCCAGATATTCGTGCGCCGCCGGAAAGGGATGCATTGAACGCATGGGACTGTCTCTGGAAACGGATGCAAAATAGCGTGGGTTTTCGTTCATCCCGGAAAGCGGTCAAAGGCAGGTAACTCCGGAGAATCCGGCCGGCGGTCCCGCGGAAGTTTCAGACCTTGAACAAGGCCGTCACGCGGTTCATGGAATCGGCGGTCAGCGACAGATCGCGGGCGGCTTGGGCGGAGCGGGCGGCGCCCTCGGCGGTCGAGTTGCAGATGCGTCCGATGGCGACGATATTGTGATTGATATCGCCGACGACCGCGGTTTGTTGCTCGGCAGCGCTCGCAACTTGAGCGTTCATGTCGGTGAGCTGGCCGATCATCTCGGTGATGCGCGCGAGGGCTTCACCTGCCTTGCCGGCTTCGCCTATGGTCACTTGCATCTGATTGCGGCCGTCCTCCATCGCTTGTACCGCGGATTTGGCTTCCGTTTGTAGCCGTTCGATCGTGGCTTGAATCTCGGCGGTCGATTGTTGGGTCTTGCTGGCGAGACTGCGGATTTCTCCGGCGACCACGGCGAAACCGCGACCCGATTCGCCCGCTCGCGCGGCTTCGATGGCGGCGTTCAGAGCCAGCAGGTTGGTTTGGTCGGCGATGCCGCGGATCACGTCGAGGACGGCACCGATACGTTCGGTTTGTTCTTCCAGAGTGCCGACGACCTCGCTGGCTTTGCCCATATCGCCGGCCAAAGCGTCGATGGCTGCCGTCACCCGGTTCACCGTCTCTTGTGCTTCCCGTGTTTCCCGGTTGGTTTCCTGAACCGCTCGGGCGGTCGATTGCGCCGCGCGTGCGACATCCTGAATCGCGATCGTCATTTGCTCTACGGCCGTGACCAGATCGCGTATTCCGCTTTGCTGTTGTTGGACCCCTTGGCTTGCGGAATCGCTGACGTCCAGCAAGTGTTTGGATTCTTCATTGATTTTCTCGCTGCAGGCCAGCAGTTGATGCAGGGTATCCTGGAGCTTGGCGGCAAAGCGGTTGAAGCTGCCGGCGATCGAGGCGACTTCGTTGCGGCCTTGGTCATCCAGGCGAATCGTCAAGTCGCTGGTGCCTTGGCTGATGGTGGAGAAATGGTCGGCGACCTTCCGCAGGGGTAGATAAACGCCTTGATACAGAAAAACACAGGAAAGCATCGACAAGGCCAGGGTCGCGAGTCCGAAGGAGACGAGCATCATCAGCGTTTTTTCCTTGGACCGGCCGGCTTCGGCGCTGGCCTCGTCGGCGTTCTTCTCGATCATGCCGGACAAGGACGAAAGTTTGGTCTCGATGTCCCGGAACGTGCCCAGAAAATCGGGAGGAAGCTCTCGGGACGCATCTCCCTCGGACGAGGCCTTGGAAACCAGCATGTTGGCGTCGAACTCGTAGACCTCGATCAGCGGTTTGACCGCATCCAATTCGTGCAGGGCCGCTTCGGGAAGGTTGTAGGTGCTGAGCGACGAGATGGATTGCCGCAGCCGTTCGGCATTGTCCCGCAACGCGCTCCGAACGGCCTCGCGCTCTTCCGGAGCAGCAGCCGGGTTAAGCAATAAGGCACGGCTGACCACCCCGAACAAGCCGTGATGCAATCGATCCGCTTCGGCGCTGCTTTTCAGCGCTTGAACCTTCAAATGCAGCTTGGTCACGCTGTCGGACTGCATGAACAATCCCCAGGAAGCGAGCCCGGTTATCAGCACGACACAGAAAACGCTAACTATGGCCGAGAGAAAAATCTTTTGTTTGAAGGTCATGAGCGACAGGTCTCTGAAACAGTGCGGCAAGTGCTTAGATTTTGTTGCAAAGATGTCACGCAAATATGACAGTTTTGAGAAAGAGATCCGACGCGGCGCATTGCTCACGTCGACTGCAAATGCCGTCCGGTGCCGGCTGGGTTACTGGACCTCTAGTTCCATTTCTCAATCAAAAGCGCACATGTAGGCCGGAATAAGCCTGTCCTGAGCGACGTCGAAGGGCCTGTCCGCAGCGACGTGGCTTTGCTCAAAGATATTTTCGGGTTGTTCGATAAATGGAATAACGACGAGCGTCGGACTTGGACAGGCGGGAAGCTTTAAAACAGATGCATCGGAAATTCACGCTTTGGCGGGATTTGGCCTTATCCTATGGCGCATTTTGACGACACTGCCTCCGCTATTTCGAATTAGAGCGCAAGAATGAAAGAACTGGGTTCGAGTATTCCGAAGTCGGCGATTTGGTTCCTGGTGGCTGTGCTCGGCGCAGCGGCGCTCGGCGGCATTGCGCTGAACCGAGGGGAAAGCGTCAACAGTCTGTGGTTCGTGACCGCGGCCGTTTGTGTCTACGCTTTGGGCTACCGCTTTTACAGCGCCTTTGTCGCGGCTAGGGTTTTAAGTCTGGACGGCACGCGGGCGACCCCGGCGGAGCGTTTCAACGACGGGCGCGACTTCGTGCCGACCAATCGCTGGGTGGTATTCGGCCACCACTTCGCGGCCATCGCCGGTCCCGGACCTTTGATCGGTCCGACCCTCGCGGCGCAGTTCGGGTATCTGCCCGGCACCCTGTGGATACTGATCGGGGCCGTCATCGGCGGCTGCGTGCAGGATTTCGTTATCCTGTTCTGTTCCATCCGCCGCGACGGCCGCTCCTTGGGCCAGATGGCGCGCGACGAACTCGGTCCCATAGGCGGCAACGCGGCCCTCGTGGGCGTCATGTGCATCATGATCATCCTCATCGCGGTGCTGGGCCTGGTGGTGGTGAACGCCATGAAGCACAGCCCCTGGGCGGCGTCCACGGTGGCCGCGACCATTCCCATCGCCATGGTGGTGGGCATCTATATGCGGCATCTCAGGCCAGGACGCGTGATCGAGGCGACGGCGCTCGGCGTGGCCCTGCTGTTGCTCGCGGTCTGGGGCGGGGGCGCCGTCGACGGGATAGAGGGTGTCAGAGCCTGGTTCGACTACGAGGGACCGCAGTTGGCGCTGATGGTCATCGCCTACGGTTTCGCCGCGGCCGTGCTGCCCGTGTGGCTGCTGCTGGCGCCGCGCGATTATCTGTCCACCTTCATGAAACTCGGGACCATAGCCGCGTTGGCGGTGGCCATCGTCATTCTTCGTCCCGAAGTGAAAATGCCGGCGCTGACCCGGTTTGTCGACGGGACCGGGCCCATTTTCGGCGGAACGCTGTTTCCGTTCGTCTTCATCACCATCGCCTGCGGTGCAATTTCCGGCTTTCATTCGCTGATTTCGTCGGGGACCACGCCGAAGCTCCTGGCGAACGAGGCCGACGCCCGTTTCATCGGCTACGGCGCGATGATGATGGAGTCGTTCGTAGCCATCATGGCCATGGTGGCGGCGACGGTGCTCGATCCGGGCGTCTATTTCGCCATCAACAGCCCGGCGGGCGTGGTCGGCAAAGAAGCGGCGGAGGCGGCAGCGAAGATTTCGGCTTGGGGATTTCCCGTAACCGTCGAGCAGATGTCCGCGCTGGCCGAGCAAATGGGCGAGTCCACTCTGTTCGCCCGTACCGGCGGCGCGCCTTCGCTGGCGGTGGGCATGGCGTCGCTCTTCGCAAGCGCCTTCGGGCAGGGATTACTGTCGCTCTGGTATCACTTCGCCATCATGTTCGAGGCGCTGTTCATCCTGACGACGCTGGACGCCGGCACTCGCGTCGCCCGTTTCATGCTGCAGGACATTTTCGGCAACTGGGTGCCGGCTCTGGGGCGGACCGGCTGGTATCCCAGCGTGCTGTTGACCAGCGGGCTGGTCGTGGCCGGCTGGGGTTATCTCCTTTACATCGGCACCATCGATCCCCTGGGCGGTATCAATAGCTTATGGCCTCTATTCGGCATCGCCAATCAGATGCTCGCGGGTATCGCGCTATGCGTGGCCACGACCATACTGGTCAAGACCGGCAAGCTTCGCTACGCCTGGGTGACCGGCGCGCCCTTGGCGTGGCTGCTGATCATCACGACGTCGGCGGCCTGGGAAAAGCTGTTCAGCCCGGAGCTTCGAATCGGCTTTCTGGCTCACGCACGGGACCTGAGCGGCAAGCTGGCGGCAGGGTTTTTATCTCCGGGCCAAGCCGCCAAGGCTCCGCAGCTTATCTTCAACGATTATCTCGATGCCGGATTGACCGCGCTGTTCCTGGCCGTTTCCTGGATTCTGGCCGCGGACACGTTGCGGGTTTGCGGGTTGATTCTGGCCAGAAAGCCCCATCCACCGCTCAGCGAATCACCGCATATCCCGAGCCGGCTGGTCGAGGACTGGGCGAGGGATTGATACTCGCACTGTCGGGGAGGCGCGGAGCCGAGAACTGAGCTGCGGCGGAACTATTTATTTCCAAATGATTCAAGGAAATGAATTTATATTCTTTATCGTTAAAAATGTATTTTTGATATATTTTTTGCTACAGCCAAGCCAGATCGATGGGTGGCCGTAAGCTAGTGCGTCCACGCGGGCCACTGGCTTTTCTTGTGATCGAACCGCGGTTGGGTTGCCGTTCTTGCTACGGCATTCGTTCGATGGCGGCGGCGTAGGCGGTGATCTGAATCGGTCTAATCGCCGAATTGACAATAAACCGTTCAAAAGACAAATCCAGTGAGCACATTCAGCGGTCCTTTGGGCCCACAGCAATGGGAGATCTTAAAGCGCTTGGCGGAGGATCTTTCTCCCGAGCAGAGACTTTGGGCCAGCGGATATCTGGCGGGATTCGGCCATGCGGAGCAAAAAACGGTTCATTCGCCGTCGCGCCAATCTTCAGAGTCGTCTTCGGGCGTAACCGTACTTTTCGGCTCGCAGACCGGGAACGCCGAAAAAATCGCCAAAGCGCTCCATGTCCGGCTGCAGCAAAGCGGTATCTCCGCACGACTCGATGACATGGCCGCTTATAAGAGTGCCCAGCTCCGGCGCGATCGTTGTCTCCTGGTGATCGTCAGCACCCACGGCGAGGGGGAGCCACCGGACAATGCCCGCCCGTTTTACGAATTCCTGTTCGGCAAGAAAGCGCCCAAGCTGGACGGTTTGCAATTTTCCGTCCTGGCCCTCGGTGACACGAGCTACGAATATTTCTGCAAGACCGGACGCGATTTAGACAGCCGGTTGGAAGACTTGGGGGCGACCCGTTTTTATCCCCGCATCGACTGCGACGTCGATTACGAGGAAGCGGCGGAAGGCTGGATGGAGGGTGTCTTGGAGATTTTGGCCCGATCTCGGGACCCAAGGGTCGAGATTTCGGCACCCGCCGCATCGGGTCGGGCAGCCGTTTACTCGAAGAAACAGCCGTTTCCGGCGGTCTTGCTGGACAATGTACGATTGACGGGACGAGGCTCCACCAAGGACGTGCGACACATCGAGCTTTCCATCGAAGGTTCAGGATTACGCTTCGAGCCGGGCGACGCGCTGGGTGTGCTTCCCACGAACCGGCCGGAACGGGCGGCCGATCTCATGGAAAGTCTCGGGCTCGATCCCGGCGCAGTGGTTCCCGGTGCCGACGGGGCGGAAACGACGCTGGAGGATGCGCTTCTCCATCATTACGAAATCACCACGCTCACCCGTCCTTTCTTGGAGAACTATGCCGCGCTTTCCGGCTCGACCGAATTGGGAGAGTTACTCAAGGACGAGAATCGAGACCGTCTCCGGAATTTTCTCTACGGGCGGGAAATCATCGACGTCGTAAGGCGGTATCCGGTTTCGGGTGTCACCGCCGACCGATTCGTCGCCGCGCTGCGCAAGCTTCCGCCCCGCCTTTACTCCATCGCGTCGAGCCAAAACGCCGATCCCGGCGAAGTGCATCTGACCGTCGCTGTCGTGCGTTACGAAAGTCACGGGATGGAGCGTCATGGCGTCGCTTCCACCTTTCTCGCCGACCGGGTGGCGGAGGAGGGAAAGGTGCCGGTCTATGTCGACAGCAATCCCAATTTCCGCTTACCCGAAGATCCTGACGCACCGGTCATCATGGTCGGGCCGGGCACGGGCGTCGCGCCTTTCCGCGCCTTTCTGGCGGAACGCGAGGTCCTGGGGGCCAGGGGTAAAAACTGGCTGTTCTTCGGCGATCGGAATTTCCGCACGGATTTTCTGTATCAGCGGGAGTGGCTGGCGCATCGGAAAAACGGGCTTTTGACCCGGATCGACGTGGCGTTTTCCCGCGACGACGACGCCAAGGTCTATGTGCAGCACAGAATGCTCGAGCAAAGCCGACAGCTTTACGCCTGGCTGGAAGAGGGCGCCTATTTCTATGTCTGCGGTGATGCCAAGCGTATGGCTCCGGACGTTCACGAGGCTTTGATCGCCGTCGTGGCGAAGGAAGGGCACGTCGATCGTGAGCAGGCCGAGCAATATGTCCGGAATTTGCAGTCCTCGAAACGCTACCGGCGCGACGTGTATTGAGGAGGTCGGGATGGAAAAGCACATGCAGTTCAGCGAAGACGAAGGTCTCAAGGCGCGCAGCCGCTATCTGCGGGGCACGATCGAGGAAAGCCTCGCCGACGCAGCGACCGGTGCCGTGTCTCCGGAAGACGCCAAGCTGCTCAAGTTTCACGGTACCTATCAGCAGGATGACCGGGATCTCCGCAACGAGCGCCAGCGGCAGAAGCTGGAACCGGCCTACGGTTTCATGGTCCGGGTGCGGATGCCGGGCGGCGTCTGTAGCCCGAAGCAATGGCTGCAATTGGATGAACTGGCGCGCCGTTACGGCCACGGTTCGCTGCGCATCACGACCCGCCAGACTTTTCAGTTTCATGGCGTCATAAAGCGGCATCTCAAGGCGACCATCGCCGGCATCAATCGCGCCTTGCTGGACACCATCGCCGCCTGCGGGGATGTCAATCGCAATGTGGTTTGCCACAACAACCCCTATCTTTCCCCGTTGCACGAAGAGATTTACGAGTGGAGCAAGCGCTTAGCCGCACACCTGCTGCCGAAGATGCGGGCCTATCATGAAATCTGGCTGGACGGGGAGCGCGTGGCCGGTACGTCGGCCGAGGAAGAGCCCTTGTACGGCAAGTACTATCTGCCGCGGAAGTTCAAGATCGGCATCGCGTTACCCCCTTTCAACGACATCGATGTTTTTGCCCAGGACCTGGGATTCATCGCCATCGCCGAACGTCATTCATTGCTCGGTTTCAATGTCGCCGTGGGCGGCGGCATGGGTATGAGCCACGGCGAGCCCGCAACCTATCCGCGTCTTGCGGAGGTTATCGGCTTTTGCTCGTCCGATCGGCTCCTCGAAGTCGCGGAAAATGTCCTCAAGGTGCAGCGCGATTTCGGCGACCGAAGCAACCGCAAGCATGCTCGCCTGAAATATACCCTGGACGATCGCGGCACGGAGTGGTTCAAGGCCGAACTGGAAACCCGCCTCGGCTGGCGGCTCGAATCCTCACGGCCGTTCCGTTTCGAAAGCACCGGCGACCGTTTCGGCTGGGTACGGGATGAGCGGGGTCGATGGCATCTGACCCTGGGCATTCTCAGCGGACGCCTGAGAGACACGCCCGAAGTGGCGTGGCTGACGGCGCTGCGCGAAATCGCGAGCGTTCACGAGGGCGATTTCCGTCTGACGACCAATCAAAATCTGATCGTCGCCGGAATCAGCGAAGCCGCCAAACCCAAGATCGAAGCCTTGCTCGACCGGTATCGGATTCCGGATGCTCGGCGCTGGAGCGGTTTGCGGCAGCATGCGCTGTCGTGCGTGGCCCTGCCCACCTGCGGATTGGCCATGGCCGAGAGCGAGCGCTGGTTGCCAGCGCTGCTCGCGCGACTCGAGCCTTTGCTGAAAAACGCCGGATTGGAAAAGGACGCCATCACCCTCCGGGTTACCGGGTGCCCCAACGGCTGTGCGCGTCCCTATCTGGGCGAAATCGGGCTGGTCGGCAAGAGTCTCGGGAAGTACAGCCTTTATCTGGGTGCGGCGTTCGACGGCGGCCGCTTGAATACGCTGTACCGCGACGGGCTTTCGGAGGACGAAATCGTGGACGCGCTCGCGCCCATCATCGCGCATTTCGGGCGCGAGCGCCGTCCGGCGGAATCATTCGGTGATTTTGTCGTGCGGGCGGGTTATGTCTCCGAATGCAATGCCGGACGCGAATTTCAGCGGCAGGTTTGAATGGCCGGATCGGCGCGGGCGTGGACTGTCTTCCGGCCAGCATCATGCCTGCGGTGCGGCAGCGGTGAGGAATGACAGCGCCGTTCTTTCGAAATTTTTCGCGACTCCTCCGGAGTACCGGGGAACGACTCGCCGGCGCACATCGATCGGCGAAGTGCCGTTCGTAATAGGCGGTTGGCCTTTCTCTGAAAATTTGATTCTCCACCGGGTCCGCGTATGGGCGGGCGAAAGGCTTTCGGCGAGCGGCGAGAGATCATCGGTCTCTTGATTTACCTTTTTCGTTTTTCCTCAAGGACGAAGCAGGCGACACAACCGAATCCATCTTCCGTGGGATTGCGGAGAATACGCCGCATGCGCTAGCGCTGGTCGACCGTGACGGCGGGATCGTCTTGGTCAACTCGTATTTCGAGCAATTGTTCGGTTATTCGAGGGACGAATCGCTCCACAGACGTTCTCATTCCCGATCGGTTCAAGATCAAGGCACGAAGCGTACCGCCGAAGCTTCAACGAACATCCCGTGCAAAAACCCATGGACATGGGACGGGACCTGACAGATCACCAGTTGAGCCAACTTACGCGCTTGGTCGACGATCGCCTTGACATATCACGCCTCACTTGCGGCAAGGTAACGCTCGAGCGCCAATGCCTGGAGCTCACGACTTCTGTTCTTTGAGGAAGCTCTGATTAACAGGCTGTTGAAAAATTCGATGCTCCTACCATAGGTAGTGGGCAACGACGAAACTGTTAACCTACATGTCGTGTGTAGAATGCGTTTTTCAACACCCTGCTAAGTGGCTCGTTGCGGCGAGTAGAACCGGACGGTATTGCGTCCGGCGTGCTTTGCACGATAGAGAGCCTGGTCCGCGCGGTGAAGCAGGTCGCTCTCGTTGATCGGCCGGTCCGTCGAAACCGCGACGCCGATGCTGACCGTCACGGGTCTCGTCAGCTTTACCGTCCGGATTTGATGCCTTTCGACATCGCTGCGCAGCCTTTCGCTCAAAGTCTTCGCAACGGTTATATCGGTGTTCGGTGCGATCACGACAAATTCTTCCCCGCCCAATCGACAGACGACGTCGGTGGAACGCAGCATGGAACGAATGATTTTGGCCGTGTGGATCAATACTTCATCACCCACTTGATGTCCGAACGTGTCGTTGATCTCTTTGAAATGATCGAGGTCCAGGAGCATTAGGGTCAGGCACCGGCCCGTGCGGCGCCAGACCGACCATTCTTCGCTGAGTCTCGCGAATGCGTAGCGGCGGTTCGGAATTTTGGTTAAGCAGTCGGTCATGGCCATGACCTCCACTTTTCGTTTTGCGACAGCCAGTTCGCGGGCCATTTCTTCCTGCAGTTGTATGATGCGTTGACCGCCGCGTACGCGGGCGATCAGCACCCGGTCGTGTACCGGCATGGCGATAAAATCGTCGGCCCCGGCTTCGAAAGCCTGTACCAGGAACTCTTGCTCCGGTGCGGACGTCAGTACGATCAGATAGATGTGACGTCCGAACTCGGAGGCCCGAAGCGCTTTGCAGAACCGTATGCTGTCGGCCGGGCATTTATCGGAGGCCGCGACGATAAGCTGCGGCTTTTCCGTAAGGGTCAGCTGTATGGCCTGGTCGGGATTGCTTGCCGCGAGAACTTCGTGGCCGTCGGCGCTCAATAATTTTTTCAGATCCGCCGGGTGCTCGAGGTCGGAGTGCAACAAGACGATCTTGACACCTCCGGATGCCGCGCGAGTAGCGGTCTGGTCTGTGTCGGACGGTCTTGTCGGAGACGGCTCGCCGACCGGAATGCTTAAGAATCGGCTCGATATTTGCCATTCCTGGGTGACTCGAACCCAAAGTTCCTCCAAATCGGACTCGTTCAGCCCGAGCGAACTCGCCCAGGCGTTCATTTGCGGGCGCAGCGTGTTCTTAGCATCGCTATCCGAGGTGCAGCAGCGGCCGAGCAAGGTCGCCAGCCGCAGTTGTGCGGCAAAGCGCTCGGCTCTGGTGCTCTCGCTCGTAAGCGGTCCCGCATCCGTAAAGCTGAGCTCCAAAGCCTCGATCATCGAGGCCGGGAAGCCCCAGTCCGTCAATAGTCCAAGCGTAATTTGGCGATGATCGATGGAAAAGCGTTCCTGCTCACACGCGATCAACCCATCGTCGTTTCCGTCGGATTTATGCATCAAGAGACACTGCGCGTATTCCTCGGGGTACACACTGGCCAACGCCAGTCGGCCGATCTCGGACAAGAGAGCGCAAGTCAACGCTTCTTCCGGCGCGAAGACACGATCGCGCACCGCTATGGCCTTGATGGACAGGGCACGTGCCAAGGAGTCGGACCAGAAAGTCCGGTAATCGAACGCTCCACACGCTCCTCGCAGATTCCCCTGGATCACCGAAAGGCTGAGCGCGAACTGGCGCACCGTGTTCGTCCCCAGGAGCGCGATCGCATCGATAACGGCGACCACCGGGCGACGTGCGCCGGTGCGCGCCGAGTTGGCGAATTGGATCAGTTTGCCCGTCAAAGCGGGATCGGTCTGCACCAGTTTGGCGATCTCCTGCGCGGTCGCGTCTTTCCTTTGAGTCAGGCGCATGATTTCGAGTGCGACGCCGAACGGAGACGGCAGCTTCCCTGTTGTTTTCAGTTCTTCGAAACGATTTTTCCGGGCGCTAAGCATGCTGGCGTTTCGATCCCTATTCAGGGTTGCTTGAACCTAGAAACGGCAGTTGACCGCTTCGATGCACCGGAAAAGTAGGATGCGGTGAGCGAAGCGAACCGCCCTTCGACCAGGCTCAGGACAGGCCCTTCGACCAGGCTCAGGGCAGGCTTGCCAGCCGCTCCGCCCGCCTTACACTCGAACACGTCCAACTCCCGTTTCTAGGTTGAAGGATGCTGACAAGCGTTGTTGTCGGTCCGGTGTCGACATCGCGATTGACTTGAGCGGAATCCGGCCGCATGAGCGGTTTGCAGTGAAATGGATGCGTCCCAAAAAGTTTAGTCTAGCCTTGCCATGTTGAATTGCGGTGAACAAATTGCCGCCGAATCGGTGCCACCCGATACTTCGGCCAATGTACACGGCGAGATAGGGGAATACCGTCTTCCGATCCGCCGCAGAGCGGGAGACGCAAGGAGACGTTTCGCCGCCGGTCTTTCTCTCATGAAAGACCGGCGGACATCGAATTTCATGCGGTACGCCGGAGATCTTTCGGTAGGGAAAACACCACTTTTTCTTCAATTCCACGGGTTTCCGTCACGACCTGCCCGCCCCATTCCCTGAGCTTGGCGACGACTTGGGTTACGAGGATTTCCGGAGCCGACGCACCGGCCGTCACGCCGATTTTTTGCACGCCTTCTATCCAGTCCCGCCGAAGCTGATCGGCGTCGTCGATCAAGTAGGCCGAACGCCCGAGCTTCTCGGCGATTTCTCTAAGTCGGCTGGAATTGGAACTGTTGGGGGAGCCTACCACCAGAATGACCTCGCAATGCGAGGCGAGCTTTTTTACCGCATCCTGGCGATTTTGCGTCGCGTAGCAGATATCGTCTTTTCTTGGACCGATGATGTTCGGAAAGCGCTTTTTCAAGGCGTTCACGACCGCTTGAGTGTCGTCGACGGAGAGGGTGGTCTGCGTGACATAAGCAAGATTATTCGGATTCTTGACTTCGAGAGTTTCCACGTCTTCCGGCGACTCCACCAGATAAATCCCGCCGTTTGGGTTGACATACTGTCCCATGGTGCCTTCCACCTCGGGGTGGCCGGCATGTCCGATGAAAACGATTTCCCGTCCTTCGTTCGCGTGTTGATGGACTTCGATATGCACTTTGGTGACCAAGGGACAGGTCGCGTCGAATATCTGAAGACCGCGTTGCTGGGCTTCCGCCTGGATGGCTTTGGAGACCCCGTGCGCGCTGAAAATTACAGTGGAATTTTCCGGCACTTCCGACAGTTCCTCAACGAAGACGGCTCCCCGGGCTCGCAAACCGTCGACCACGTAGCGGTTATGGACGACTTCGTGTCTTACGTAGATCGGAGCTCCGAATACCTCGATGGCGCGTTCGACGATCTCGATGGCGCGGTCGACGCCGGCGCAAAAGCCACGGGGATTGGCGAGGATGATTTCCATGGGCGTGTGGACGATTTCTGACTTGGAAGGTGGGAGATTCTCACATTTTAGGCGAGCCGAATCAATGTGGCGGCAGCGGTGGCGGGGGACGTTTCGGTTGCCATAATGTTTCCGTTCCGCCGTCTTGCCGAGCCAGGATGCGGGCGGCCACGAACAAGAAATCCGACAGACGGTTGAGATAAGCGAGAGCGAGGGGATCCACGGGCTCCGCTTTTCCCAGAGAAACCAATATCCGCTCCGCCCGACGGCAGACGGTACGGGCTACATGGCAGTGCGCCGCCGCCGGATTTCCGCCGGGCAGTATAAAGTTCTGCAGCCAGGGTAGTTGAGCGTTGAAATAATCCAGCCATCGCTCCAGCCAGTCGATGTGGCTTTGGGCGATGGAATGGCGTCCGGAAATGCACAGGTCTCCGCCAAGGTCGAAGAGGATTTGTTGAATTTCGGTCAGGCAATCGCGCATCGTCGATGACGGAAGATAAGCCAATACCAGCCCGATATGGCTATTGAGTTCGTCCAGCGCGCCATAGGTCTCGACGCGCGGAGCGTCCTTGTCGACCCGGGTGCCGTCGCCCAGCGCGGTCGTGCCCTTGTCGCCGGTACGCGTATAGATTCGGGTGAGTCGGTGTCCCATGCTCAGATCAGTTCGTCCTCGGACACGACGATGCCGTCTTCGTCGGCATAGACGTAGTACCCGGTTCTGAAATTGATGCCGGCAAACGTGACGAGGATGTCCCGGTCGCCTCCGCCTTTCTTGTGGCTTTTCAACGGGTGGGTGTGCAGCGCCCGTATGCCGATGGGGAGCCGGTCGATTTCCACCGAGTCGCGGATACAGCCGTAGACGATGATGCCCTGCCAGCCGTTGTCGCTGGCGAGCTTGGCCAGATTGCCGCCGAGTAGGGCGCAACGGTGCGAGCCGCCGCCGTCGACGACGAGAACCCGGTTCTTGACTTTTTCCTCGAGTACCGTCCGAAGCAGGACGTTATCCTCGAATATCTTGAGAGTCGTGACACATCCGCTGAAGGCGCTTCTGCCGCCGAAAGGGCGAAAAATGGGTTCGGCGATCTGCAAATGATGAGTGTCGGAGTATCGGTCGCAAAGGTCGGGAGTGGTGAACGTCATGGTCGGTCTCTGCACTGTCGAGGTGAACGCTTATGATAACCGACCCAGCCCGGCGGGTGGGCCGATTGGACCGGTTCGAGGTCTTTGCGCTTACAGATACCGGGCGATCAATCCGTTTCGGCAATCGTCGACCGGCACCGGTATTCTGACGTTGTAGCCGCCGCCCGGCGCTTCCTGCATGGGACGGCCGCTCTCATCCTCCATGTGTTGCAGCACCATGTCGCGATTGCCTTGCGGCAGAATCAGCTCGAGCCGATCCCCCACGGCGAACTTGTTCTTGACCAATACCGCCGCGAGTCCCGTGGTTTCGTCGAAATCGGCGATCTCTCCCACGAACTGCTGACGGTGGCTTTCCGAGTGACCGCGGATGTAGTTTTGATAGTGCTGCGAGCGATGGCGCAGGTAGAAGCCGTCCGTGTATCCCCGTTGGGCGAGGTTTTCCAGCATGCCCAACAGGGACGGATCGAACGGCCGCCCGGCCAGGGCATCGTCGATTGCCTGCCGGTAAACCTGGGCGGTGCGCGCTACGTAGTAATAAGACTTGGTGCGCCCCTCGATCTTGAGGCTGTCGACGCCCAATTCCAGCAGTCGCTGCACGTGCTCCACGGCGCGGAGGTCCTTGGAGTTCAAGATATAGGTACCATGCTCGTCCTCCATGACCGGCATGAGTTCGCCAGGCCGCGTTTCTTCTTCGAGAAAGTAGACCTGGTCGGCTAGAGGATGACGGGGCTGATCGCCGCAAGCGGAGAGATTCTGGTTGAGGTCGGACAGCGACAGGCGGAGCTGCCCGGGAACGTAATCGCCCTCGGCGCTTTCTTCGGCGGGGGTCAGATCGTACTTCCAGCGGCAGGCGTTGGTGCAGGTGCCCTGGTTCGGATCGCGATGATTGAAATAGCCGGACAGCAGGCAGCGGCCCGAGTAGGCGATGCACAAGGCCCCGTGCACGAAGACTTCCAATTCCATGTCCGGGCACTGTTGCCGGATTTCCGCGATTTCGTCGAGGGAAAGCTCGCGCGACAGAATGATCCGCTTGATTCCGACCGACTGCCAGAAACGGACCGCGGCATAATTCAAGGTATTGGCCTGGACCGAGAGATGGATAGGCATGTCCGGCCATGCTTCGCGGGCCAGCATGATCAATCCGGGATCGGCCATGATGAGAGCGTCCGGCCCCATCGCGACGATGGGCGTCAAGTCCTTGATGAAGGTTTTGACCTTGGCGTTGTGCGGCAACACGTTGGTTGCGAGATAAAACGATTTGCCGCGTTCATGAGCTTCGCGTATGCCCGCCGCCAGATTTTTCTCCAGGAAATCGTTGTTCCGAACGCGGAGGCTATAGCGCGGCAGGCCGGCGTAGACCGCATCGGCACCGTAAGCGAAGGCGTAGCGCATGTTCTTGAGGGTGCCTGCCGGGGACAGCAATTCGACTTTTTTCATGGCACGAAACGTGAAATGGTAAAATTTGAATATTTCGTATTATCCCATAGCCGAGCGTTCCGCTCAGGATTTTCAACCCCTAGAGAACGTCCATGATTTTTCCCACCATCGAATCCTTAGTCGGAAATACGCCATTGGTCAGATTGCAACGTCTTCCTGGCGAGACGAGCAATATCGTCCTGGCCAAGCTGGAGGGCGACAATCCCGCGGGGTCGGTGAAGGACCGGCCGGCGCTCAGTATGATCAAGCGCGCCGAGGAGCGCGGTGAAATCAAACCGGGCGATCGTCTGATCGAAGCGACCAGCGGCAACACCGGCATCGCCCTGGCGATGGCGGCGGCCATCAAGGGTTACCGGATGACCCTGATCATGCCGGAAAACATGAGCGTGGAACGACGCGCCGTGATGAAGGCGTTCGGTGCCGAGATCATCCTGACGCCCGCCGAAGGCAGCATGGAAGCGGCTATCGATCTGGCGCGGGCGATGGAAAGACGCGGCGAAGGCCGGATCCTCGATCAGTTCTCCAATCCGGACAATCCGCGCGCCCATTACGAAGGCACTGGCCCCGAGATTTGGCGCGACACCGAGGGCACGGTGACCCATTTCGTCAGCTCGATGGGCACCACCGGCACCATCATGGGGACGTCCAAGTTTTTGAAAGAGAAAAATTCGGCCATCCAGATCATCGGCGTACAGCCCAAGGACGAGGCCAAGATTCCGGGCATACGCCGCTGGCCCAAGGAGTATCTTCCGAAAATCTGCGATTTCAGCCGGGTCGATCGCATCATGGACGTCACCCAGGAGGAAGCAGAGGAGACCACCCGTCTGCTTGCGGCTAAGGAGGGCATCTTCGCCGGTATCTCGTCAGGCGGTGCGGTGTCAGCGGCCTTGCGCCTGTCGAAAGAGGTCGAGAACGCGGTGATCGTCGTCATCATCTGCGACCGCGGCGACCGCTATCTCTCCACCGGCGTCTTTCCAGATTGACCATGGCGGCGAGAGCACGCAAGAAATCGCTTCCCCAGGAAGCTTTCCCTGCGCATATCGAATCGTTCGCTCACGACGGGCGCGGCGTCGCCCGCGTCGACGGCAAGGCCGTATTCATCGACGGCGCGTTGCCGGGTGAAGACGTGACCTTCGTCTATACGTCGGTTCGCCGCGATTATGCCGAGGGCAAAGTTGAAGAGGTCGTGACGCCGGCGCCGGGGCGGGTTCAGCCGCGCTGTCCGAGTTTCGGCGTTTGCGGCGGTTGCAGCTTCCAGCATCTGACCGACGCGGCGCAGATCGAGGAAAAGCAGAAGCTTTTGCTGGATCAGTTCCGGCGCATAGGCCAAATCGACGAGGTGGCGTTATGGCCGCCGTTGATCGGTCCCCATTGGGGGTATCGTCGTAAAGCGCGTCTCGGCGTGAAATGGGTGCCGAAGAAAGGGCGGGTACTGGTTGGCTTTCGCGAGCGTTCGAGTCCCTTCATCACCGATCTGGCGTTCTGCCCCGTGCTGCACCCGAAAATGGGCGAGCGGCTTCAGGATTTGTCCCAATTGATAGGCTCGTTGAGAATCAAGGATCGGCTGCCGCAGATCGAGGTCGCGGTGGGCGACGAACGTGCCGCCCTGGTGTTTCGTATCCTCGAGGACGCATCGCCGGACGATCTGGAAAAATTGGTGGCATTCGGCGTGCGCTTCGGCTTCGATATCTATCTACAGCGGCAGGGCCCCGATTCGATTATGCCGCTTCATCCCGAGAACCCGCCGATGCTGAGCTATGCGCTGGTGAACCAGGGTATCGAATTTCGGTTCAAGCCCACCGACTTCACCCAAGTCAACGTCGACATCAACCGCAAGATGGTGGATCGCGTGATGGACGTGCTCGATCCGGCGCCGTGCGATGCGGTGCTCGATCTCTTTTGCGGGATCGGTAATTTTACGCTGCCGATCGCGAAGCGCGCACAGCATGTCGTCGGTGTTGAAGGCAGCCCCGAATCGGTGGAGCGTGCCTGCCAGAACGCGGCAGCCAACGGTTTGGGCAACGTCGAGTGGCATATCGCCGATCTGAGTCAGGATTTGAAGGATGCGGCTTGGGCGCATCGGCGATACGACAAGATTCTGCTCGATCCCTCCCGTGCCGGTGCCGAAGACGTCTTGTCCTATGTACCGCGCTGGGGGGCGAGCCGCATCGTTTATGTTTCGTGCAATCCGTCCACTTTGGCCCGGGATGCCGGCATTTTGGTTCATCGGCACGGCTATCGTCTGATTCGCGCAGGCGTCATGGACATGTTTCCGCAGACGGCCCATGTCGAATCCGTCGCGCTGTTCGAGAAGGCGTAGGGTGCGGTGGAGAGCGATTGTCCCGCACCGCTGCGCTATCTCCGGGTCAGTATTCCCCGCCAGGAACTCGATCTCGTCGAGGCCGGCCAGGTGGTTCGGACCTGGCCCGTGTCCACCGCCAAGAACGGTCCCGGCGAGCGCATGGGCAGTGGCTGCACGCCGCGCGGATGGCATCGCATTCGCGCCAAGATCGGGGCGGGACTCCCTCTCGGCACGGTGTTCAAGGGGCGCCGTCCGACCGGCGAAATCTACGATGCCGCACTCGAAGCCCAATTTCCAGACCGGGATTGGATACTCACCCGAATTCTGTGGCTGGGCGGCCTGGAGCCCGGTTTCAACCGCTACGGGGAGGTGGATACGACCTGGCGCTATATCTACATTCACGGCAGCCCCGATGGAGGCGTCACCGGCGAACCCGCTTCCCATGGCTGTATCCGCATGAAAAGTTCGGACGTAGCCGAATTGTTCGATCGGGTGGATGTGGGAACGCAGGTATTGATCGAACCGTAGAAGGTAGGGTGGGTTATTCCATTTCTCAATCAATAAGGAAAACGTTGTAGGCCGGAATAAGCCCTTCGACGTTGCTCAAGACAGGCTTATCCCGGCCCACCATTAAAGAAATTTTCTTTTTGTTCGAAAATGGAATTAGGTGCGCATGAGGAGCGCCTTTCCGTTTACCGCTAAGTTGGATGCGCACCGTAACCTACCGAAATGGGACGTCAATGCCGCCTTGGTGGGTTACGACGCGCACGAAGCGTACGGGAAACTTGTAGCTCAGTGGGTACGCGCGTCTAATCCACCCTACGAAACCGCTGTCACTCGGTATTGGCCGGTGGTACGCTTAGTATGAAAGTCACCGGTCCGTCATTGACGAGTTCGATCTGCATATTGGCGCCGAAGCGTCCGGTTTCCACGGGCGAGTGGCGGGCCCGCGCCTTTTCGACAAAATAATCGAACAGCCGTTTTCCGGTCTCAGGATCGGCGGCGGGAGTGAAGCTCGGACGCATCCCCCTTCGAGTATCGGCCGCAAGCGTGAACTGGGAGACCAGCAAGACTCCGCCGTTCACGTCCATGACGTTCAGATTCATCTTGTCCTCACCATCGGCGAAGATCCGATAACCCAGAATACGCTCGGCCAGCCGGTCCGCTTGAGCTTCGGTGTCGCCCCGCTCGACTGCGACCAAGACGAGTATCCCCTGCCCGATTTTCCCGACGCTTTCGCCCGCCACGGTCACCTCGGCCCGCGACACTCGCTGAATGACGGCGATCACGATCAATATCTCGGCATGCTGGGTTCGATTTCCAGGACCCAGGCATCGATGCCGCCCCGCAGATTGACGATTTTGCCGAAACCTCGGCGCTCGAGGTAATCGCCCACCATGCGGCTGCGCATGCCGTGCTGGCAGATAACGACGATCTCCCGTTCCCGATCGAGTTCGGCGAGCCGGGACGGAATATCGTTCATGGGAATGTGCAGGCTGCCCTCGATGTGACAATGGGCGTACTCTTGCGGTTCGCGCACGTCGAGCAGCAAAGGCTTGGGATTGGCGGTTTCGAAAGAGCTTTGAAGTTCGGAGGGAGAGATATCGCGCATGTTTCTACCCGCAAAAAAGCCGCTGGTGCGGAACCAACGGCTTTGATAGGCCACAGTAAGCCGACAACGGCTTATTTTATCGCAATGCCATTTTCCTTCATCGCGCGCAATACGGTTTGGCCGATGTGGGCCGGATTTCGGGCGACATAGAGGCCCAGTGCTTCCATGGCGTCCATCTTGGCACCGGCCGTGTCGTCCTCGTTGGAAATGATGGCCCCGGCATGGCCCATGCGTCGGCCCGTGGGGGCGGAGATGCCGGCTACGAAGCCGACGACGGGCTTTTTCATGTTTTCCTTTGCCCAGCGAGCCGCCGCCACTTCCTGAGGACCGCCGATTTCGCCGATCATGACCACGATTTCGGTTTCGGGGTCGGCTTCGAAAGCGCGCAGCACGGTCGTGAAGTCCGTTCCGTTTATCGGGTCGCCGCCGATGCCGACCGAGGTGCTGATGCCCAGCCCCAGCGCAGCCATTTGCTCGGTCGCCTCGTAGTTGAGCGTTCCCGAACGGGAGACGATGCCGACATTGCCTTTCTTGTAAATGTGCGCAGGCATGATGCCGACCTTGCATTCACCCGGCGTGATGATACCGGGGGTGTTGGGACCGACGATGATCGTATCCTTGCCGGTCCGGAAGCGCTGCAGGCGGATCATGTCGTGCACGGGCACGCCGTCGGCGATGGTGACTGCCACTTTGATCCCGGCGTCGATAGCTTCCATCAAGGCGTCGGCGCTGAACGGCGGAGGCACGAATACGGCGGATACATCCGCACCGGTGGCGGCGACGGCCTCGGCCACGGTGTCGAATACCGGCAGCCCCAAATGAGTGGTGCCGCCTTTGCCGGGCGTGACGCCGCCGACGACATTGGTGCCGATTTTCATCGCGTCCTCGGCGTGAAAGGTGGCGTGTTCGCCGGTGAAGCCCTGAAAGATGACCCTGGAGTTTTTGCTAACGAATACGCTCATGGATGCTTATCCTCTCACCGTTGCGACCGCTTTGGCGGCGGCGTCGTCCAGATTTTCCGCGGTAATGAAGGAGAGGCCGGATTCCGCCAGGATCTTGCGGCCTTCTTCGACATTGGTGCCGGCTAGGCGCACGATCAGCGGAACCTTGATTTGGAGGCTGTTGCAGGCCTGGATCAAACCTTTGGCGATCCAGTCGCAGCGGTTGATGCCCGCGAAAATGTTGACCAGGATGCACTTGACGTTCGGATCTTCCAGCACGATACGGCAGGCGTTGGTGACCTTTTCGGGAGAGGCGCCGCCGCCGACATCGAGGAAGTTGGCGGGGCGTCCGCCGTGCAGGGTAATGGCGTCCAGAGACGCCATGGCGAGGCCGGCGCCGTTGACGATGCAGCCGATGTTGCCGTCGAGGGCGATGTAGTTGAGGCCGTGGCCGGAAGCTTCGACTTCTTTCGGGTCTTCCTCGGCCAGGTCGCGCATCTCGGTGATGGCTTTCTGGCGGTAGAGAGCGTTGTCGTCGAAGCTGAATTTGGCGTCCAACACCATCAGTTTGTCGGCGCCGTTCCCGACGATGGCCAGGGGGTTGATTTCCGCTTGCAGGGCGTCCTTGTCGCGCATGCAGCGGTAGACTGCTTTCATCAGCTTGACCGCCTGCGGCATCAGATTACCCTTGAGCCCGATGGCGGTGGCGACTTTGCGGCATTGGAAATCCAGTAGGCCGATCGCCGGGTCGATGACTTCCTTGACGATTTTCTCGGGAGCCTGTTTTGCGACCTCTTCGATATCCATGCCGCCTTCGCCGGAGGCGATGATCGTGATGCGCTGGGAGCCGCGGTCGATTACGAATCCCAGATAGAATTCCTTTTTGATCTCGCTGGCCTGTTCGATCCAGACGCGCTGGACGATGGAGCCTTCGGGGCCGGTCTGATGGGTGACCAGGTGGGTGCCGATCATGGCATCGGCGGTTTTTTGTACTTCCTCGATGGATCCGACGACTTTTACGCCGCCCGCTTTGCCGCGGCCACCGGCATGAATCTGTGCTTTAACGACCCACTTATTGCCGCCGATTTCTTCGGCCACTTGGGCCGCCTGCTGGTCGGAATAGGCGACGCCGCCAACGGGAACCGGCACACCATATGATTTCAGCAATTCCTTCGCTTGATATTCATGGATGTTCACTGCTTGCTTTCCTCTCTAGTCAATGTAGGTCGGACTGGGTTTATGAAGGACGACAATCATCGTTACATCGCGGGTTTGTTGGGTTTTTCGATCGCAACGGTCACTTTAGCCGCGGAACCTTTTCGTGGGTTCATCTTAACCAAAGATAACCCATTCTTAAGAGGCACCTTTACGACTTCCGGGCTTCGATCTGTTCGATCTGCCGGACGACGTTTTCCGCCATACGGATCGAGGCCGCGTCGATCAAGCGGCCGTCCAGGGAGACCGCACCCTTGCCTTCCTTTGCCGCTTTTTCCATTTCCGCCAAGATCCGACGAGCGCGACTCACTTCTTTTTCGGTAGGCGTGAAGATTTCGTTCGCCAGGGCGACCTGGGATGGGTGAATCGCCCATTTTCCTTCGCAGCCCAGGGCGGCGGCGCGACGTGCGGCAACTTTGTAACCTTCCGGATCGCCGAAATCGCCGAACGGGCCATCGATAGGGCGCAGTCCGTAGGCGCGGCAGGCGGCTACCATACGGGAAAGGCCGAAATGCCATTGATCGCCCCAATGGAAATGACGGCGACCGTTTTCGTCGGGATCGGTCAGCATGCCGTAATCGGGATTGGCTCCGCCGATCTGCGTGGTGCGGGCACGGACCGAGGCGGCGTAGTCGGCCACACCGAACACCATGGCCTCCATGCGCTCGGGACAGGCTCTCGCGATTTCTTCCACGTTCGCCATGCCCAAAGCGGTTTCGATCAAGACATGGATATTGATGGGCTTGAAGCCTTTGTAGGCTTCGATCTGGGACAGCATGGTCGCGACGAAATAGACATCGGCGGCGCTGCCCACTTTCGGGATCAGAACGGTGTCGAGCTTGTCGCCGCAGGCTTCGACGACTTCTACGAGATCGCGGTAGGCGTAATGGGTATCGAGTCCGTTGATTCGGATGGAGACGGCGCATTTCGACCAGTCGTAGGTTGTCAACGCTTCGATGATGTTGGCACGCGCCTGCTCCTTATCGTCCGGAGCGACGGCGTCTTCCAAATCGAGAAAGACCACGTCGGCGCCGGAGTCGGGCGCTTTTTCCAGCATGCGCTTATTGCTGCCGGGAACAGCCAACTCACTACGGTGTAATCGATTTTTTACAGCCATGTCGTATTTCTGAATTTGTTTTGGATCATTGAATGTTGCATTCGACCGAAAAATCCGCCGCATCCCGATAAAAACAGGCGATACATTGAACTCTCTGGATTGATTCGCTGCAGGCAAAAAGCAAGAAGGGACGGGTGTCCGCTTGGCGCAAAGACGATCGTCCCGGCATTTGCCGAGTTGCACAGCGACGGCCTTAATTTGCCCCACAAACTGTCCGTTGCAGACGAACTCACCATTATAACCGCAAGTTTGCCTATTCCTGCTAGCCTGGGAAAAAGCAACTATGTCAACAGCGGTGATTAGCAAAAAATAATGAAATAGACTAATTGTTGTATGGAGATTTTTTTGTTAGGATCGCGCCGACATGCAACTTTTTGTTGCTGGCATGCAACGGATTTAAGTTCAACTCGCACGAGAGGGGGAATAAGAATGATCAAGAAATCGACTGGTATGGCAGCAATGGTTACCGCCGCTGTCGCGGTTGCCGGCCTGGTTCCGCAACAGGTAATGGCCGAAAGCCACTACAAGGGGACGTCCGCTCAGGCCGATATCGAGCGGCGTTTGCAGATGATGGAAGACGAGATGCGCGCACTGCGTTCGGAACTGGCGAAGGCACGCTCGGAAGCCAGATCCAACGCCGAAAAGATAGAGGCGCAGCAACAGAAGGTCGAGCAACAGTTGGTCGAAGCCGAGGAGCATGAGAAAGAGCACCATGACCTGCTCTTCTTCCGCGGCGGTTATGCCAAGATGGAGCATGCGCGTGGCAATGAACTGTTGACTGCTCATGATGCAGTTCCAGGCGCCCCATTAGCCGAGGACAGAGACGGTGAAGGCTGGTATGTCGGTGCCGGTTTCGACCATCGTTTAACGGACGATCTATGGGGTTTGACTGACATCGCCGCGGTAGATGGCGAAGTCATGTTCGAATACAAGAACTTTGGAACTAGTACCAACTCTTTGGTTAATGCAGCAGGTGGAGCTTTATTGGGTACCGGGACAATTAGGAACAAAATTACGCAGTTCACTCTGACTGCCGCGCCAAAAATCAAGTTCAACAATCTGGGAGATTTCAGGCCTTGGATTATTCCGTTCGGTCTTGGCATCCATGTCATCAGCCCTCCGTCCAGTGGCGTAACGGTGTTGAATCCCGGCCTGATGGTCGGCGCAGGTGCAGAATACCGCATCTGGAAAGATCTATTTGCAGGTCTCGATTTCCGTTATCACTGGACGGGTGATGATTTGAAATACAAGACTAGCGATGGGGTATTGCACGGGGTCGATACCGACGGCTTCACCACCGGCGCTTATCTCGGTTTCGGCTTCTAAAGTCACTTTCAAGTCGAGAGAAAGGGGGGATGCGAATCCCCCCTTCTTTCTTGCCCAGAAAATGGGCTCGACTCTCGGCGCTGGTGTAAAATTGTCCGATACGGTCAGTATCGGGATACGGCATGAGCATTGCGCTGAGACTTTACGAACAACTGACAGAGGCCGGCGAAGACAAAACCCGCGCCAAATTGATCGCCGAGGCTTTTGAGGCGCTGGAAGAGCGTTATCCCGATTTGAAGGATGTGGCGACACAGGGCGGTGTCCGTGAGACCGAATTGCGCCTGCAAAAGGAAATTCGGGAAGTCGACGCTAAACTGAGCCGGGAGATCAAGGAAGTCGATGCCAGATTAACCAAAGAGATCAGGGAGGTCGAGGCTAAGTTAAGCTTGGAAATCAAGGAGGTCGATGCCAGATTAACCAAAGAGATCAGGGATGTCGAGGCTAAGTTAACCCTGGAAATCAAGGAGGTCGATGCCAGATTAACCAAAGAGATCAGAGAGGTCGAGGCTAAATTGACCAAAGACATCAAGGAAGTGGAAATCCGCTTGGTTAACGCCATGCATCGCCAGACCTTGTGGGTTATCGGTTCGATCGGAGCCATTCTCGGTTTCATCCGCGTCCTGGACTGGCTGTTAAACTCTCCGTCGGTCCGTTGATCCGTTACGTCAGGTCCGAGGTTCCGTCCGGCCTGAGCCCATCATGAGAATTCTTTATCCCGAAATCGAGCCCTACGCAGTTCACCAATTCAAGCGGAATAAGCACCGGGTCTATGTGGAAGAATGCGGAAATCCCTCCGGAGTGCCCGTTTTGTTCCTGCACGGTGGGCCGGGCTCCGGTTGCAAGGCTTACCATCGCTCGTTTTTCAATCCCGAAACGTACCGGATCATTCTCGTCGATCAGCGAGGCGCGGGGCGTTCGCTTCCCCATGGGGAAGTCGTGGGCAATACCACGGCCGATTTGATTCGTGACTTGGACTATGTCCGTCGCGAGCTTCGCATCGATCGCTGGCTGCTCTTCGGTGGGTCCTGGGGTGCGACCTTGGCGCTCCTGTACGCTCAGCGCCATCCGACCAAGGTCGCCGGGCTGGTGCTGAGAGCGGCGTTTCTGGCCCGGCAGCGTGATCTCGACTGGTTCGTCGGTTCGGGCGTGGACCGAATTTATCCGGAACAATGGGAGCAATTCATGGAAAATATCCCGGAGCCCGATCGTGATCATCCCCTGCCTTATTTGTATTCATGCCTGACCGGCGACGATGAAGTGGCCCAGCGGCGTGCCGCCCGCACATGGGGGCTATGGAGCGGTCAGGTGATTCTAGGCAGCGAATTCGACCCGTCCGAGCTGAACGGGCATGTCTCGTCCGAGGCGGTCAATCAGGCCCGAATCGAACTCCATTATGCCGTGAACCGATATTTCATTTCCGAAAACGCCGTATTGGACCAGTGCGACCGGATTCATCATCTGCCGGCGATGCTGATCCACGGTCGTCGCGATCTGGTTTGTCCCGTGGAAACTTCCTTCAGTCTCCACAAGCGCCTGCCGAAGTCCGAATTGCGCGTTCTGCCGGACGCCGGCCATATCGCCGCGGGAGAGGAGATGATCGATGCGCTGGTTAGCGCGGCGGATAAGATGGCGGAGTGGTTAGATTCATGAGCGGCAAAAAACGCTTGATCATTGCGATAACCGGCGCGACCGGTGCCGTGTACGGCTTGCGCCTGTTGCAAGTGATGCGAGAAATCGGAGGCTGGGAAACGCATTTGGTCGTTTCCTCCGCGGGCGTCCTCAATATTCGCCACGAGTTGGGGATGAAGCGCAGCGACGTTGGCGCGTTTGCCGACGTCGTTCACGATGTCGGCGACGTCGGGGCCAGTATCGCGAGCGGCGCGTTCAAGACCCAGGGCATGATTATCGCGCCGTGCTCGATGAAAACCTTGGCTGCCGTGGCACACGGGTTTTCCGACAATCTGATTTCGCGCGCGGCCGACGTGACGCTCAAAGAGCGTCGCCGCTTGGTCGTGGTGCCGCGGGAGACGCCTTTGAATCTGGCGCACATTCGTAATATGGCGGCCGTCACGGAAATGGGGGGGATCGTTTTTCCGCCGTTGCCGGCTTTCTATAGCACGGCGAAGACCTTGGCCGAACTTATCGACGAAACGGTCGGCCGAATTCTGGGATTATTCGGAATCGAGGCCGAGGGTTTGTACGAGCCTTGGGAAGGGCTTAAAAAGTAAGGTGGGCGCACCTGCCCTACCTTGGAGGGTGTCGCAAACGTAGGCTGGGATGACGAAGGAATCCCAGCAACCGGCTGAAAATGCGGGGTTTCGTTCCTTAATCCAGCTACATTTTCGGTTTTTACGACATCCGCCCTAGGACACCGGTAGCGTAGTCGGGAATCCCTTCCCGACCCCCTGTGTCGGCAAAGTTCCGTAGGATGGGCAAAGCGTAGCGTGCCCATCAACCCGCATTCGATGGGCACGCTACGCTTTGCCCATCCTACTGCTCAAGGACTTGGAGTTCTTGACATTGCGAAATACCAGCGGCTTTCCTTCGCCGCTCTGGAATGACGAGCGCGCGTTGGCGATCGCCTCGGTCACGGTATATCGATGAGGCGACTTGCCGCACACCGGGTCGGCGGCGGTCATATCGCCAGTGAAAAGGTAGGCCTGGCAGCGGCAGCCGCCGAAATCCCTGGTCTTTTCCGGGCAGGATCGGCAGGGCTCTTTCATCCAATCGAATCCGCGAAATTTGTTGAAGGCGTCGGAGTGCAGCCAGATGTCGCGGATGCTCATATCGCGCACATTGGGGCAATTGAGCCCCGGCAGCGATCGGGCTTCATGGCAGGGGAGGGCAAGGCCGTCCGGCGCGATGGTCAGGAACGTCGTACCCCAACCGTTCATGCAGGCCTTGGGCCGGTCTTCGTAGTAGTCCGGCACCACGTAGTAGATTTTCATCTTGCCTTTGAGCTTTTCTTTGTAGCCCTGGGCGATGGCCTCGGCTTCCTGGAATTGCTCGCGGGTCGGTAGCAGCTGATCGCGGTTGAGATGCGCCCAGCCGTAATACTGAGTATTGGCCAATTCCAGATAGTCGGCTTCGAGCTCGACGGCCATGTCGAGAATTTCGCGCATCAGATGGATGTTCTGGCGGTGGATCACGACGCACAGCACCATGGGATAGCCGTGCTTCTTGACCAGCCGCGCCACTTCTTTCTTGTTTTCGAAGGAGTCGGTGCCGGCGAGATAGTTGTTCAGCGTTCTTTCGGGGGCTTGAATGCTGACCTGAATATGGTCCAGTCCGGCGTCCTTCAGTTCGGCGATCTTGTCTTCGTCGAGCTTGTAACCTGAGGTGATCAGGTTGACGTAATAGCCCAGTTGCCGGGCATGCTTAACCAGGATCGGCAAATCCTGGCGCACGAGCGGCTCGCCGCCCGACAAGCCGAGCTGCACCGCACCCATTTCGCGGGCTTGCGAAAATACTCTCAACCAGTCCTGGGTATCGAGTTCGTTTTTATGTCTCGCGAAATCGAGAGGATTGGAACAATAGGGGCACTGAAGCGGGCAGGTATAGGTGAGTTCGGCCAACAGCCAGCGCGGACTACTGACGGGGAATTTGTCTGATCCAACCATTATCCAGGGCAGATTGCAGTAGTTCGGAAATGTCGTCCCTTAGACCGGTTGTTTCGAATTTGGTCTCAAGCTCCGAGACGATTTGCTCCAAATCGCGCGTGCCGTCGCACAGCTTGAGAATTTCGGCGGCAGATAGGTTCAATTCGACCATGCCCTCGGGATAAAGAATCACAAAACGCTGTTGGGCTTCCTCCCATTGCAATCGATGCAAGGGCGAGAAGGAAAAAAGACTTTTCGTGTCTAAGGCCATGATCTCAAGGCTTGATGTTGAAGTAGGGCGGCTTGTTTTCGATGTAGGCCAAATACATCGCGTCGAGCATGCTCCATAGGATGTCCAGCTTGAACTGGAGGATCTCCAGGGCGCGCTCCTGTTGCTCGCGCGTCTTGAAGTAGTCCAGGGTGATGGCAAGGCCGTGTTCCACGTCGCGGCTGGCTTGGGTCACCCGTTTGCGGAAATACGCGAGCCCCTCCTGGTCAATCCACGGATACAAATCCGGCCAGCCGGACAAGCGCTGCTTGTGAATGGTCGGTGCGAACAGCTCGGTCAGCGACGAACAGGCGGCTTCCTGCCAGGACGCCTGGCGCGCGAAGTTGACGTAGGCGTCGACGGCGAAGCGCACTCCGGGCAGCACGTGCTTTAGCGACCACAGTTCGTCGCGGGGAATCCCGACGGCGATGCCGAGTCGCGTCCAAGCTTCGATCCCGCCGGCGTCGTCGCCCCAGCCGTCATGGTCGTGTATGCGCTGAATCCATTGGCGGCGCGTTTCGCGGTCGGGGCAGTTCGCCAGAATGGCCGAATCTTTGACCGGAATCTTGATTTGATAGTAGAAGCGGTTCGCCACCCACCCCTGGATCTGCTCCTTGCTGAGCTTGCCCTCGGCCATGAGCAGATGGTACGGGTGGTTGATGTGGTAATACGCCTCTTTCGCGCGTAATTGGGCTTCGAATTCTTCTCGAGTCCAGGGTGTCGGATCGCTCATCGTGTCTCTCACAGGTCGATTTCCATGCCGTCGTAGGCAACTTCGATGCCCGCGCCGGTAAGGGTTTTTCGCTCCGGCGAATTTTCGTCCAAGATCGGGTTGGTGTTATTGATATGAATCAAAATCTTGCGGGCTTTCGGCACGTTTTTCAGCACTTCGATCATGCCGTCCGAACCCGACTGGGGTAGATGTCCCATCTCGCGGGCGAGCTTGTCGCAGATGCCGGCTTGGCTCATTTCGTCTTCTTGCCAAAACGTTCCGTCGACCAGCAGACAGTCCGCCTGCTGCATGGCCGCGAAAACGTGGGGTTCCATTTCTCCGAGTCCCGGCGCGTAATAAAGTTTTCTGCCCGAAGAGATTTGTTCGATGACGACGCCGATGTTGTCCCCTTCGTGCGGATCGTGGCGATGCGGCGAATAAGGCGGCGCCTTGCTTTTCAGCGAGTGGGTGTAGAACCTCAGGTCGTCGATCCCGGGAATCGTGAAACCGCTGCCGTCCAGAGGCGTCGCATGGTGGTTGATGCCGCAGTAGTGTTCCAGCATTTTAAACAGTGGGAACCCCGTCGACAGATCCTGTTTCACCATGTCGCTGCAGTAAATCTCCAAAGGCCGGGTGGATTCGCGCAGCATCAAGAGTCCCGTAGTGTGATCGATTTGGCTGTCGATCAAAAGGATGGCTTTGATGCCGCTGTCGCGAATGCCATGTTTGGGATGGACAGCCGGAAAGACTTCCAGCTGAGTGCGGATGTCCGGTGAAGCATTGAACAGCACCCAGTTTTCGTTGTCGCTGCTGACGGCGATCGACGACTGAGTGCGCGATCTGGCGTTGATTTGGCCGTGGCGCAGCCTGGAGCAATTGTGACAGTTACAGTTCCACTGCGGGAAGCCGCCGCCCGCACCGGCGCCCAACACTCGGACTTTCATTTCGATCTTTGCGACGCAAGAGGCTGTTTGGAATTAGCCTTTCAAATGAAAAACGGGGCTCTACATTGCTGTGGAGCCCCGTTCAGGGATATACAACCGGCGGATTAGCGGTTGTAAATGTACATCGTAACTTCGAAGCCGAAGCGAAGGTCTTTGTAGCTCGGTTTTTCCCATCTCATTTCGGATAACCTCCAAAAACTGATTTTGTGTTTCGTTGGAAGATAGCTTGTAAAGCTCGCGCAAAGTATACGTATCCGGTTTTTGGAAAGCAACGGGAGATATTCCTGTTTGGTAAAGGGAAATCAGTGCTTCGTGCCTGGAGCGCTCAGGTCGCTTCCCCGCAGGTCGGACAGTTCGGATTTCTTTTCAGGATCATTTGGTTCCATTCCATGCTCAGCGCGTCGAACAACAACAAACGTCCGCGCAGCGTGTCGCCGACGCCGGTGAGGACCTTTATCGCCTCCAGTGCTTGGAGGCTGCCGATGATTCCGGGAAGAGGGGCGAGAACGCCGCTTTGTACGCAGCTTTCCGCGAGCTCGCCGTGGTCGGCGTACAGGCAGTTGTAACAGGGGCTGTTCTCAATGCCCGGCGTGAACACCGCGAGCTGTCCTTCGAAGCGGATCACCGCTCCGGATACCAGCGGGGTTCGAGTTTTTACGCAGGCGCTGTTGATGGCGAAACGGGTTGCGAAGTTGTCGGAGCAGTCCAGAACGACATCGGCTCGGGCCACCGCCTGCTCCAATTGCGAACCCTCCAGACGGTCGGCGAGTTCGGTGATTTTTACGTCTGGATTTAGCCGCTCGAGGGTTTTGCGCGCCGATACCGGTTTCGCCTCGCCGACGTTTTCCGTGCCGTGCGCGATTTGCCGCTGAAGATTGGAGAGGTCCACGACGTCGTAATCGTTCAGCACGAGGCTGCCGACGCCGGCGGCGGCCAAATACATGGCAGCGGGCGAGCCGAGACCGCCGAGCCCGATGATCAGGGCGCGGGAATTCAGGAGCTTTTCCTGGCCCTCGACATCGAACTGAGGCAATAGAATCTGTCGGCTGTAACGTAAAAGCTGATGATCGTCCATCATTCGTCGCTGGAAACTCTAGAAGGGGTAGACCAGTTTATCGACAAAACGGACTCGCTGCATGAAACAAGAAAAGGACGTTGGCTTCATGGTCGGGTCTCGGCGGGGCGCCATTGTCCGGGGGGGCTAATTGTGCTGCATCCACCCCGACAAAAAGGTTTCGATGAGCGTCGTCAGAAGAGGTTCGGCGTCGGAAAGTCCGGCGATGCCGAGTTTGTCGGTAAGCGCCAGGGTGCAGATGCCGTGTACGCCTCCCCAAAGGGCGCGGGCGGCCAAGGCGACTTCGTTAGATCTTCGGGCGGGGGCGAGCTCTGCGAGCAGTTTCTCGACCCGGTTGAACAAGACGAGGACGCGGCTTCGGTACCAGTCGGGCGAAGCGTTCGCCGCGGGCGACCCGCGCCCGAAAATGAGATCCCAACGCCCGAGATTCGAGGCGGCAAAGCGGAAATACGCAAGGCCCAATTCCACTAAGGCGGCCTCGGGAGTGCTACTTCGAACCGCAGCTCGGTCGAGTTCGGCGGCCAGTTCGGATAAGGTTCGTGCATTGACCTGGAAGATCAGGTCGTCGAGATTTTCGAAAACCAGATAAAGGCTGCCCGCGGTATAGCCGATTTCGTTCGCGATCTTGCGCGTGCTGAGCGCCGCCGCACCATCCCGCTCGACGATGGTTTTCGTGGCGTTTAAAGCCATTTCGCGAATTTCGTCGCGGCTATGGTCACTTCGTCTGGCCATGCGCAAGATCTTTAGCCATAACAGGGAATTTCACCGGGTGGCGCCGGTCCTTAAGTAAAAGCCTTTGAATCAAATCCACCCGTGGCAAGGCGGAGAGAGTTGATGCTTGTCATCGCGGGCATTCGAGGTGTCGGCTAATCTTAGCATCATTCAGTGCCCCGTCCGGCATTCAGAATACCGGGTGCCGTCGGGGTGCGCAGACCGCGTTTAATCACCTAAGCGGGTTTCGCGAGCCGATATGTACTATCATTGGCGAACTTTGAACCCGTCGTTTTCAGCAGGATTCATCATGTTCCGGATTATTGTCCTATGTCTTTTGCTTAGCACGGCGTCCGTCCAGGCGCAGGAAGAACTCGCGCCGGTTCCGGAACCGCCGGACATTCCGCCGCAGGTCGAGAGCGGCGAGCCTCTGGAACCGGATGTCACGATTATTCGGCGAGGCGAGGACATTATCGAAGAATACCGGATCAACAATCGGCTCTACATGGTCAAGATCAAGCCACGCATCGGGCCGGCGTATTATCTGCTCGACTCCGACGGAGACGGCAATCTGGACGTGCGTCGCAGCGATTTGGAAGATGACATGCAGATTCCCCAGTGGGTGCTTTTCAGCTGGTGAGTTGTCGTCCGGTCCGACCGTTGGGTTCGCGCTACAGGCCAAAGGGCCGTCTTTGATAGAATGAAAACGGATCGGGGTGTTTCGTCATGCGTCGAATCGGGGTTTTCATTCGGTAAATTCACGAGTTCCCACGTTCCAATAACAACACCAAGGATTATTCGCGCTTGAGCCAAAGCATAGACTCCCGGCTTAATCAGCTCATTCATACCGGCCAACAACATTTGCTGAGAAACGGCCTCAAAGGGTTGGAGAAGGAGAGCCTTCGACTTGCGCCCAATGGGACTATCTCGCATACTCGACATCCGATAGGCATCGGATCGGCACTGACGCATCCCTATATCACCACGGATTATTCCGAGGCGCTGATCGAGCTGATCACGCCGCCTTATGCGGATCCTGCGGAAACCTTGCGGTTTCTTAAGGATTTGCACAGTTTCGTATACCGCCATCTGAACGGCGAGATTCTGCTCGCCACCTCCATGCCCTGCGGCGTGACCAGCGACGAAAGCATTCCCATCGCCGAGTACGGCACGTCGAACATCGGGCGGATGAAGCACATCTATCGGCGCGGGCTCGCCTATCGCTACGGGCGTATGATGCAGGCCATCGCCGGCGTTCATTTCAATTATTCGGTCAACGAAGGTTTGTGGCCGGTCTTGCGGGAGCTGGAAGACGGAGCGGACTCCCTGGCCAGTTTTATCGCCGACAACTATTTCGGCATCGTGCGCAATGTCCATCGCCACGGGTGGCTGACCATTTATTTGTTTGGCGCCTCCCCGGCATTCGCCAAGTCTTTTTTCGCGGGGCGGGAGCATCTTGCGTCACGCTTTTCGGAGTTCGACACCCGCACGCTTTTCCGGCCCTATGCGACCTCGCTGCGTATGAGCGACATCGGCTACAAGAACGACAGCCAGGCCGGGCTCGATATCTCGTTCAACAATCTCGAGGAATACGTAGCGAGCCTCGGCAGGGCGATAGAGACGCCTTATCCGCTTTACGAGAGGATTGGCGTCAAGGTGGACGGAGACTACCGGCAACTGAACAGCAATATTCTGCAGATCGAAAACGAGTACTACAGCCTTGTTCGTCCGAAGCAAGTCGCCGAGTCCGGCGAGAAGCCGACGCTCGCCCTGAAGCGGCGCGGAGTGCGTTATCTGGAGCTGAGATCGCTGGACTTGAACTGTTTCAGTTCTGCCGGTGCCAGCTTGGACCAGCTTCGCTTTTTGGAAACTTTTTTGCTTTTCTGTCTCTTGAAACAGAGCCCTCCGCTGGATTCCGCGGAGAAGGCGGAAATCAGCCAGAACGGCATGGCGGTCGCGTGTTGCGGCCGCACGCCCGGGTTCAAGTTGCGGCGTCAAGGCCGAGCGGTGCTGCTCAAGGACTGGGCCGAGGAAATACTCGATGGCATGCGCGGCATTGCCGAAATTCTCGATGCAGGGGATGCTCTCACGCCTTACACCCGAAGTCTGGAGACCCAGGCCGCTGCGGTTTCCGATCCGGATCTGACGCCGTCCGCCCGCATGCTGGCCGACATGAGGGCGAACGGCGAGTCGTTCGAAGATTACGCGCTGCGGATATCGAAAGAGCATGCCCAGACCTTCCGCGATCGCTTCCTGTCCGCCGAGCGAGCGGAATTCTTTCGCCGGCTGACCGAGGAGTCGCTCGAAGAGCAGCGGCAGATCGAGGTCGCCGACCGGCTGTCTTTCGACGAATTTTTGCAGCGCTATTTTGCCCAAATGTAATAATGGGGTTAAGGAAGCTCTGAATAAGCCCTTTCCCGCTGGGACAACCTTGTCCTGAGCCTGTCGAAGGGCCGTGCTTCGCACGTTAGCGTTCGCTCCCGGCGAACGGGTGCAGGCGTAAGCGCCGCTTGCGGCTCCCAACGGGAAAGTGCGGAGTGACTGGGTTGGGTGAGGGCCTTTTGGATCCAACAGTCAACAGTCGCTTTTCCCACTGGAAACTTATTCAGAGCTTCCTTAACAGGCTGTTGAAAAATTCGATGCTCCTACCATAGGTAGTGGGCAACGACGAAACTGTTAACCTACATGTCGTATGCAGAATGCGTTTTTCAACACCCTGTTAAAGTCATCGTGCAGTCCGTTTAGCTGCGAGGCCCGTCCAGATTTCGGCGTTGCCCGAAATTTTTTATCGGCGTTTTTTTCGTGGAGGTCGCCATGGATTACCAGCACATTCGGCTCCCCGCCGGCGGCGAAAAAATCGTCGTTCGGAACGGCCGGCTTTACGTGCCTGACCGGCCCATCGTCGGTTATGTCGAGGGTGACGGTATCGGTCCGGACATCATGCGGGCCGCCCTCAAGGTTTGGGATGCTGCCGTCGCCAAGAAGTATGGGGGGTCGCGCAAAATCCATTGGTGCGAGATTTTTCTCGGAGAAAAGGCCGCCGCCCTCTACGGCAATCCGTTTCCAGACGAGGCAGTACGGGCGCTCGAAGATCTCGTCGTATCCATCAAAGGTCCGTTAACGACGCCGGTGGGCGGGGGAATGCGGTCCATCAACGTGTCTCTTCGACAAGCTCTCGATCTTTACGCCTGCGTGCGCCCGGTACGCCACTTTCAGGGCGTGCCTTCACCTCTGCGTCGTCCGGAAGCCGTGGACGTGGTAATCTTTCGCGAAAATACGGAGGATGTGTACGCAGGCGTCGAATACCCGGCGGGATCGCCAGAGGCCGTCAAACTCGAGCGCTTTCTGAAACAGGAACTCAATGCCGACTTCCACGAAGGCAGCGCCCTGGGCGTCAAACCGGTGAGCGAGTTCGGAAGCAAGCGCCTTATTCGCAAGGCGATCCGCTATGCGCTCGACCATGGGCGGAAGAGCGTCACCCTGGTGCACAAGGGTAATATCATGAAATACACCGAGGGCGCGTTCCGCAACTGGGGGTACGAACTCGCCCGCGCGGAATTCGCTGATCAGATCGTTACCGAAGAGGCATTGAGCGGGCTACACGGCGGCCAGCCGCCGGACGGCAAGATCGTCATCAAGGACCGGATCGCCGACATCATGTTCCAGCAGATGCTGCTTCGTCCTGAGGAATTCGATGTCATTGCCACGTTGAACCTGAACGGCGACTATCTTTCGGATGCAGTGGCTGCGGAAGTGGGGGGCGTAGGCATCGCGCCGGGAGGCAATATCGGCGATTTCATCGCGGTGTTCGAAGCGACCCATGGCTCCGCGCCCAAATATGCAGGCCTGGATAAGGCTAATCCCGGATCGTTGCTCTTCAGCGGGGTAATGTTGCTCGAATACCTGGGATGGCACGAGGCGGCAAAAGCGGTGGAGGCCGCTTACAGCACCGTCGTCGGCCGGAAGATCGTCACTTATGACTTTGCGCGGCAGATGGAGGGCGCCCGCGAAGTGAAAACCAGCGAGTTCGCCGAGGCGATGGTTACTGCAATGAGGTGAGAATCGGCTACAAGGCTATAAAAAAAGCAGGGTGGTTTGTCACCCTGCTTTCGTGCTTCCCGGCCGTTTTCAACGTGAGCCGGTTGCAGGCATCTTATCGGATGCCGGCGTTGACCTTTTCCATGGTGGCAGCGGCTTCACCCAAGAGCGGCGCCGCATCCTGCGTATTGCCGGCTGAGCAAAGGTCCCTGGCTTGATTCACTTTTTTCATGGCGTCCTGCAAAGGCTTGCCGGCGGCGTCGCCAGTAATTTCCTTGTAGTTCTGCTTGGTCTGCTTGATGGCGGACAGGCAGCCTTCCTTGTTGCCCGCGGCGGCGGCAGCCTGGGCTTCCTTGGTGGTCTGGATGGTCTTGCCCATGAATTCCTTGACGCCGGCGGCGGTTTCGGCGGCGATGGCGCTACCCGACGCAGCAAATACACCGGTCAACAACGAAGCGCCCAGAACTAAGGTTTTGCTGATTTTCATTCTCTTGCGTTCTCCTCTGGTCATTCCTTTGGAATAACCAATCAAATGTCACGATTGCTTATTGCGTGCTGACGCATACGCCGCCATGGGTACGCCGCGTTTCGCGGGAAACTCCCGGGTTGCGAGCGTCTGCGATGGCGTCGATCGAGGAAAGGCATAAAGCCCTCCATGCCGTCAACGGGCGTCAATGGTAAAAGACTTTCCGGATATTGTCATGCTTTCGTCACTGGAAATTTTTCAGCTGAGTCGTCGCTCGCCGGTTTTGGAAAGCAGATAATCCAGCCACATGGCCGACAGCTTCTCCTGTACGGAGTTCTGGCGCAGACGCGCGTGCAAGTTCGGAAAATCGACCCGGTCGAGGTCCTGATCCTGGTTGTAGCAGGAGTACACGAAATACGGCTTGCCGCTTTCAGGGTCCACATGCTTGCACAGGCATTGCGCGCAAACACCTTTCATCATGCATTGCATCGGCGAATTGATGGAACCGATGGCGGAGTGATGAGGCTTGAGATACGGCTGGAGAATGCCGTAACGGGCCGCTTTGACCGCCGCCATCATCCGGTCGGAGCCGATGACGATCATATGATCGACGTCGTCCATGTGGATCGGCGTCGGACCTAGTTCGCCTTTGGCATAAGCCACCATCGCTTCGACGATATTGCCGACGAAGGTTTTGTCCTGGGGCCGCAGCGGCGGTATAGGCTCTGCTCCGGGGAGATTGTCGACCGACCAGACCACCACATCCGAAGCCGCCTCGATCTCCCGGATCTTGAACACGTCTTCCCGTTTCCGATAACCGGCGAAATAGATGACGTGGCTGCCCGCGGCGCGTAGCGCCTTGCCGATGGAGAACAGCACCGCGTTACCCAGGCCGCCGCCGGCGAGCAGCACCGTCTGGCCGGCGTGAATCTCGGTGGGAGCGCCGGTGACGCCCATCACCACGATGGGATCGCCGGGCTTCCACATCGCGCAGAGCTTGGACGACGAACCCATCTCCAGTGCGATCAATGAGATGAGGCCCTGTTCCTTGTCGACCCAGGCGCCGGTCAGAGCCAGACCTTCCGCGACCAGCACGGTGTCGTCCACCACGGGCGCTAGCGCTTCGAAATTCTGAACCCGGTAGAACTGGCCCGGGCAGAAGTGTTTCGCGGCCAAAGGTGCCCTGACGATCACTTCGACGATGGTCGGCGTGACCCGATTGATTTCCACGATGTGCGCCAACAGCACGTCATCGAGCTTGCGCTGGAATTCTCTGAGCTGAATCTGCCGCTGGGGCTGAAGGGCGGGATCGAGTGCGGCGAGTTCCTTTTCGTACAGTTTGACGATATAAGGATATCCGTCCTTGGCGCTGGCCATGGCTTTCACGACGTTGCCGGCATAAACCGGATGGTTGTCGCCGTAGAACGTGATGAACTTGCCGTGGCGGCGGTACGAAGTGAACGGTGCCGGTTTGCCGATTTTGGGGATAGCCGTGTCGTTGACGGCTTCCAGTTCGGGGATTTCGCTCAGCCAATTGGGCTCGTAGCGCTGGTAGAACTTCTGATCCATCTCGAAGGTATCCGGATGCTCGGATTCGTAGATGGTGTTGGGGGAGGTGCCGGCGGCGACGAACAGGCTGCGTAGCGGCACTTCGAGCGTTCCGGCTTTCTGCCAGCGGCCGTCCTGTTCCTCGAGCTTCTCGAAGCGCACCGCGCAAAGATGTCCGTATTCGTCCTCCAGCGCCTCGATCGGGTTCATGCCTTCGGCCAGCAAAATGCCTTCATCCATCGCTTCCTTGATTTCCTCGTGATTCTGCCGGTAGGCGGGGGAATCCTTCATGCCTTTGCGATAGTACAGCGTGACGCCTCCCCAGGCATTCAGCAAGGGCAGGAAATCGGGCTTTTCCCCGGCGGCTTGCGCGCGCTCGCGTTCCGCCTGCACGGCCTTGGCATGGCCCAGGAACTCGTCGAGAATCGATAATTCTTCCTCGTCGTAGCGGGATCGCACGGCGTCCTCGCCGAAAGCGGCGCACAGTTTTTCGTAGCGTTTCGAGATTTTTTCGACCTGCACCGGATAGTAGGCCAGGAGTTCGGTGGCGGTGTCGATGGCGGTCAAGCCGCCGCCGATCACACCGGCCGGCAGGCGCACTTGTAAATTGGCCAGCGACGATTCCTTGGCGGCGCCGGTCAATTGCAGCGCCATCAAAAAGTCCGACGCTTTGCGGATGCCTCGGATCAAATTGTTCTTGATGTCGATGATGGTGGGCTTGCCGGCGCCGGAAGCGATCGCGATATGGTCGAAGCCCAGATCCCAGGCCTCGTTGATGGTGAGGGTGCCACCGAAGCGCACGCCCCCGTAGCAGCGGAAGCTGTGCCGCCGCAACAGAGTCAGATAAATGACTTTCAGGAAGTTCTTGTCCCAGCGCACCGTGATGCCGTATTCGGCCACGCCGCCGAAGCCCAGCATGATGCGCTTGTCGAGATCCTCGTATAGCTCGCGGAAATCGCGGATCGGACGGGGCGGATGGGTTTCGTCGCCGACGATATCTTTGGGTAGCGGTTCGATCTTGAGACCGTCGATACCGACCACGCCGAAACCCTCGTTGATTAAATAGTGGGCCAGCGTGTAACCGGCGGGTCCCATGCCGACCACCAGCACGTTCTTGCCGTTATAGGGAAGCGCGTACGGCCGCTTGATATTGAGCGGGTTCCAGCGGGTCAGAAGGCTGTAGATTTCGAAGCCCCAGGGCATGAACAGCACGTCGGTGAGAACATTGGTCTCGATCTGCGGGATATTGACCGGCTCGGTTTTCTGATAAATGCAGCCCTTCATGCAATCGTTGCAGATGCGATGGCCGGTGCCGGGGCAGAGCGGATTGTCGATGGTGATCAGCGCCAGCGCGCCGATGTTGTCGCCTTGTCGCTTGACGACATGCATCTCGGAAATCTTTTCTTCCAGCGGGCAGCCGGTGATGGTCACGCCGAGCGGGTTGGTCTTGTAAGTGCCGTCCTTCTTGTTGCGCATACCCTTGGAACACGAATCGGTGTCCCGGTCGTGGCAGTAGATGCAGTGGTCGACCTCGTACAGAACGCGCCGTTCGGGAAAGCGCGGATCGGTAAGGGCGAACCCGTCGCGTCGCCGGTGGTGCTCCGCGGGTGCCGCCCATACGGCGTAACCCTCCGCCGGGCGCGTGTCGTGATGGACCAAATGATTGAAATCGGTCTTCGCCGGGAATTTGAAGCTGGCCCAGCCGCGGACCAGCGCTTTGAGTTCCGGGACCTGCTGTGCGGCATAGGTCCAGCGCCGGACCAGATCCAATAGCGCCTTGATCAAACCATCGTCGCTTTCGCCCAGCAGGCTAGCGAAGCGCGTCTCGGCGTCTCTATCGGCAGCGAGGGCGCGGCGTAATTCGGCGATTCCGGTCGCGCCCGCCGACACATTTTGATGCCAGCGATGCAGACGTGCGCCCAAGGCGGCAATCGCTTTTTCCCGGTCGATTTCGCTCAGCGCAGGTTCGGCGACCCTGATCAAGGCCTCGAAATCCGCCCGGATGCCGGCGACGTCCCAGCTTTCCGGTGCTTGATTCTTGAACAGTCCCGCGACCTTGGCGACGATCTCGTTACGGTATACGAAGACGCTGTCGAACTCGTCGCGGATCGCCCGTATCTGGCCGTCCCGTTCGGACGACACGCCGAAGAGCCGGGCTACGAACGAACCGACATAGGGTGCCATCTTGACCAGAATTTCTGAAATCTGCTCTGCCGGCATACCTTCGCCGCGGCACGCGCGATAGCGTTCGAATTCGGCGAATAGCGCGGGATCGTGATCTCGGACCGTTGCGTCGAAGACATCCGACAAATCCTTGAGACGTTCCGGTTCGTACAAGTCAGCATAGCTAAAGCCGGAGATGCCTAGGGTCAAAGCGGATGCGGCGGTCGGGCGCGCATCGGAGCGAACGGAGTGATAGGTCATGAGTGTCGAAGTTGCGTAGGTTGATGAGAATGTTTTTATTGCGTCGGAGTTGCCGAAAGACGGACGGATTTTTTCTTAAAAAAATGGTTGAAATTTTATGCCGAATCGACGATCGAGTCGATCATGGGCACTGTTCGAGCCGCCACACGGTCTTTATGAAACACATGCGCCGCTACCCGCTTTCCTTCCAGGTTGAAGCGAGCACCGCTAAGGTGTAGGTTAGGCGCCGAACTATCATTCCTAGGTCCTTAGTTCCATGAATGCCTTATACAAGACTCTTCTCCAATCCGATGCCAAGGAGCCGCCGGCCGTCCGTTCCGCCATACCTGGCGCGACCGGCGAAGGCGTCATCGACGTTTCGACGTTTCAAGCCATCGAAGTCGACAAGCTGTTCGACAGCGTCAACCATGCCGCTACGATCACCGGTCAGGCGACCCTGTACCGCTCGCTGGTGCAGCCGCTGGACTCGGCGGACCTCGTCCGGGCCAAGCAGGACGCGGTTCGGGAAATCGAATCCGACAAGGCGCTGCGCGAATCCTTGGAAACCCTGATCAAGCAGGCCAAGTCGCTGGAAGAAGATTTTTATGGCTTGTTGTTCGGCACGTTCATGGGCCTTCTGAGCTCTCCGGCGCACAAGCTGGAGATCGAAGGCTACGGCTATGAGACCTACAAGAAAGGTACTCGGTTCATGCTCAATCTGGTGGAAGCGGCGAACCGAGTGCCGAAACCGAACAGCGAATATTTGAGCGTGTTGGTCGACGACTTGCGGAGTTTCGCCAATTCGCGCGCCTATGCCCTGATGAAGGGGCCGGTCTACCGAACCGAAAAAGACGTTCGACCCAAGGCGGAGAAGCCGTGGTATATGCCGGCGATCCGCTTTCGGCCTTCGCTGTTCAAGCCGGTTGGCCTGACGATCGCGGCCGCGCTCCTGGTGCTGGCCCTCGAATTCGTGCCGCTGTTGCTCGATATGGCGATGTCGATCGCGCCGGTATTCTGGCTGTTCCTGCTGCCCATCGGCTTCGTTTATATCCCCATCGTAGGCGGCTTCGACCGCGACGGCTGCATCTATCCGCTGCGCGACGTCTTCAAACGCTCGGAAGACGTGCAAAACACGCTGGACTCGCTCGGCAAGCTGGACGAGCTTCTGAGCTTCATCCGCTTCAAGGAAGCCTTCGGCCATGCCGTGGTCCTGCCCAAAATCATCGAGGCCGAGCGCCATTCCATGACGTTCAAGAACGTGCGCAATCCGGTGCTCGGCAAGGACAATCCGGGCTACGTGCCCAACGATATCGGCCTGAAGAACACCCGGCTGACCTTCGTCACGGGGCCGAACAGCGGCGGCAAGACGGCGTTCTGCAAGACCTTGGCGCAGAGCCAGCTGCTCGCGCAAATCGGCTGCTACGTGCCGGCTCAGGAAGCGGAATTGACCGTCGCGGACCGCATTTTTTACCAAGTCCCCGAAATCAGCCATCTGGCCGACGGAGAAGGGCGCTTCGGCACCGAGCTCAAGCGCACCAGGGACATTTTCCTTGCGACGACGCCGAAGAGCCTGGTGATCATGGACGAACTCTCGGAAGGCACGACCCACGAGGAAAAGATCGAAATTTCCATGGCTATCCTGGACGGGTTCTATCAAAAAGGCAGCAACACGATCTTGATCACCCACAACCACGAGCTGGTCGACGCCTTTCAGCAAAAAGGCATCGGGCTTGCAAGGCAGGTCGAGTTCAAGAACGAGCAGCCGACCTACCGGGTGGTCGAGGGCATTTCCAGAGTCAGCCATGCGGACCGGGTGGCCCGGAAAATCGGTTTTTCGAAGGAAGACATCGCCCGCTATTTGTCCGGCGGCAAATGAGAGAGCGCTATGCTGGAGATCCTTCAAATTCCGGCACTCAAGGACAATTACGTCTATCTGATCCACGACGGTGAATCCGGAGAGACGGCGGCGGTCGACCCGGCCGAGGCCGATCCGGTTCTACAGGTGTTGGCAGCCAACGGATGGGAGCTGACTTATGTCCTGAACACCCATCACCACGGCGATCACGTGGGCGGCAACCTGGAGCTCAAGCGGCGGACGGGCTGCCGGATCGTGGGTTCGGAACGAGACCTCGAGCGCATTCCGGGCATCGACATCGCCGTCGGCGAGGCAGCGATTCTGAAACTCGGAAACTCCGAAGCTCGTGTGTTCGATGTTCCGGGCCATACGCGGGCGCATATCGCCTTCTGGTTTGCCGGGGCCGATGCGCTGTTCTGCGGCGATACGCTATTCGCTCTGGGGTGCGGTCGGCTGTTCGAGGGGACGCCGAAAGAGATGTGGCGGTCGATCGAGAAATTGCGCGCTTTGCCTCCCGAGACCAAGATTTACTGCGCCCACGAATACACTCGAGCGAACGGTCGTTTCGCCTTGACGATCGAGCCCGAAAACACGGCGCTGAAAGAAAGAATGGCTGAAGTCCTCGAGTTGCGTCGGCGAAATCAACCGACGGTGCCTTCGACGCTGAAGGAGGAGTTGGCGACCAATCCGTTTCTGCGTCCCGAAAGCGAGGAAATTCAGAGCAATCTGGGAATGACGAATGCCGATCCGGTAGACGTGTTTGCCGAGACGCGGAGCCGGAAGGATGCGTTTCGGGCTTGATAAGTTTGCGGTTCTTGCCGTGGGCTTTGAGACGCCCGCAGAAGACCCGGATCAGCGGATTATGACGCCGGGCGACGGCGGCGGGCCTGTAGAGAGTTTTGCGAAGCAAGGCATCGCGGGTCTTGGTCAGGCGGGTATGGCCTTTCCATTTTCCGGACTAGTGCTCTTTGGGCGAGAGGTCGGCAAAGGCGGCAACCTTGCGCGCTTTTTCGAAACCGTGAAGATCGCCTAATTCCATTTATTGCTAAATCGGAAAATAGCTTTAAGGAAACTCTGAACAAGTTGATTCCGTTCACGCCCTTCGACAGGCTTGTATGGTTTTAACGGCTTTTCCTGCAT
>DYIL01000076.1 GCA_020723665.1 Methyloversatilis universalis | reverse complement strand
CGGCTTCCATGGCGGCGAGCACGGCTTTCACGTCGCCGATCAGGTGCAGTTTTTGGTTGGCGATGCTCAGAAGGTATTCGGCATCGGCCACTAGCAGGTCGCCCCGGGTTTTGTTGAGCTGCCGTTGAATGCGCTGGACGGATTCGTTCAGCTCATTCCGCGTCAGGTTCAATCGCTCGTTGAGCTGGGCGGACTGCTCGCCGATCAGCCGCTCGAATCTCAAGTCTTCCGTCGTCACCTGAGATTGGAGCGTCGCCAACTGGGCGTGCAGTGTGGCCATCTCGGATTGCAGCGCACTCAATTGCCGCGTGAATTCCATGATCTGTTGGTCCTTGCTGTTCAACTGCCCCCCCAGCCCCTCCTGCTTGGAGCGCAGTTCCTGGAGAAAGTACCAGCCTCCGGCGGCAAGAGCCAGTACGCTCAGCAATATGAGGTAACCGACCCATGCGAAGCTGCGGGGTTTCTTTGGGGGGGGCGCGGATGTCTTTGCCGCCTCGGTGTCCATCCCGTTGGCTGGCTGGCCGGTGGCCGACATCAATTCGTTATTTACGTCAACCAATGCTGTATCCCCGTAGTATTGAACTTTTTGATGGCTTTTGTTGGAGAAAAGGCTCGAAATCGGCGGGCATGTTCAGTGACTGGCCTGGCGGTCTTGTGCGACATGTCCTGTTTCGAAAAGACGAATTATGGCTTCCGTTATAGCCTGATCGCTGGCCGGTTCCGCGCTGATCACGCGGCGCCAGCCTTGGTCGCGAGCCAGTTTTTCGACGCGCCTGCCGATCACCACGAGCGGGGTGCGCTCGGCGAATTCGTGTTTGGCTTCACCCAAAAGCAGCGCAAGATTGTTCAAAGCCTCTCCGCTGGTGATGGTCACGACGTCGACACCGCCTTGGCGCCAGAGCTCGACCCAGTGCGCGATGTCCCCATCGGGAAGCATTCTGCGATAAACTTCCGCATAAGCCACTTCCGCGCCGCGCGCCTTGAGCGTCTGACCGAGATGCGCCCGCCCGCCTTCGCCCCGCACGATCAAAACCGATTTTCCGGTTACGTCCGCCATCTCCGGCGATGCCAAGAGCGACTCGCTATTAAACTGCGGTTTAGGTATCAGGTCTACCCGAATTCCGGCTTTGATTAATGTTTCCGCCGTCGCCTGGCCGATCGCCGCGACGCGCGTCAATTCGGGCGGGTTGAACGATCCTCCGTGGATCGCCAGGGTGAAATGGACGGCATTGGCACTCGCGAATATCAGCCAATCCCACGCTGTCGGCCGGGAAAAAAGCTTTGCCGCCGGGGCGGGATCGCCGACAGCGGCAATTTCCAGCAACGGCAGCCTCAAAGCGCGGCCGCCGGCAGCCTCGATTAGAGCGCAGAGGGTGTCGGCTTGTTCCCGCGGCCGGGTGACCAATATGCCTACGCCGGATAGGGGGGTACTCGTCGGGCTTGCCATGATTCAGGCATAAAGTGCGTTCAAGATGCGATCGGCCCCGCGCGCCAACAAGTCTTCCGCCAAGGCAGTCCCCAATGCTCGCGGATCGTCGCGATGACCTTCCATTTCGCCTCGAACGAGCGTGCGGCCGTCGGGCGTGCCGACCAGCCCGCGCAGTCTGAGACACTCTCCGGACAGTTCCGCGTACCCTGCAATGGGCACTTGGCAGCCGCCGTTCAGGCATTCGTTGAGCGCTCGCTCCGCCATGACGCAGAGGGCCGTTTCTTCATGGTGTAATGCTGTTAGACAATCGTTCAGCCAAATATCTTCGCGGCGGCATTCGATGCCTATGGCGCCTTGGCCGACCGCGGGGAGGCTGGTTCCGATCGAAAGAATCTCGGTAATCCGGTGGCTCAGGTCGAGCCGTTTCAAGCCCGCCGCAGCCAGGATGATGGCATCGTATTGCCCGTTTTCCAGTTTGGCGAGCCGAGTGTCGACATTGCCCCGGAGATTGAGCATTTCGCACTCGGGAAGACGGGCCTTGATCTGGCATTGCCGACGAAGGCTGGACGTTCCCACCTTCGCCTGCGGGGGGAGCGCCTCGAAGGATGGATACCGTAGGGAAACGAAAGCGTCGCGGGGATCCTCGCGCGGCAGAATCGCGGCGAGATGCAGGCCGTCGGGCAATTCCGACGGCACGTCCTTCATGGAGTGGACGGCCAGATCCGCGGTTTCCGCCAGCAGACCTTCCTCCAGTTCCTTCACGAACAGACCTTTGCCGCCCACCTTGGCCAGCGGGGCATCGAGCAATTTGTCGCCGCGCGTGACCATTTTGACCAATTCGACTTCGATGTCGGGGCATGCAGCCCGGAGGCGCGCTGCGACGTGTTCGGCCTGCCAAACGGCCAGGGCGCTCTTGCGGGTGGCGATGCGTATACGTTGTGGCATCAGTATCGGCGCTACGTAAATTAGTAATCAGGCCCGTAAGTAGCCTCCCGGTATTTACGGGCTGCCGCCCAGGCCGGTACGCGCTCAGGCCTCGGCTCACGCGGCTTGTTGCCGCGCCGAAGCATCCCTGCCCCGGATCAATCCGGCCAGTATTTATACAGGCTGGGTTAATGGGCCATTGTATCAAATCAAGCGTCTTCACCAATCTTGGCGAGTTGTTTCAACCGGGCTCTTACGGCGGGCAGGTGCCGGCGGCTGACTTCCAAGCTCTCGGGGACGCCCCTGAGGCGAAGTGCCATGCCACCAGCGGACGATTTTTCGAGAGCGATGACATGATCGATCGCCGCTAAGGCGTTGCGATGAACCCGAATGAAGCTCATTCGGAATTCATCTTCCAGAGATTTCAGCGAGTCGTCGATCAAGATTTCTCCCTCGCAGGTTCTCACCGTCGTGTATTTTTGTTCGGCTCGGAAATAAAGCACCGTATCGACCGGGATCAGTCGGATGTCGCCGTGACTGTGAATGCATAGATGGCTGCGGGTCGATTGCCCGGCGGGCAAGGACTTTTCGAGCTTTTCCCACGCGCTTTCGGTGAACCGTTCCGCCTTGCGCAATGCGGCGGCGAGGCGGTCCTTACGCACCGGCTTGAGGAGATAATCGACTGCGCTGACTTCGAACGCTTCCAAGGCGTATTCGTCGTAAGCCGTGGTAAAGACCACGGCGGGCGGTTGCGGAAACCGGGCCAGTTCGCGCGCTGCCTGAATGCCGTCTACGCACGGCATGCGAATGTCCAAGAAAACCGCATCGGGCCCGGTTTGAGCGGCGAGTCGCAGGGCCTGTTCGCCGTCGGCGGCCTCCCCGACGACGACCAGACCGGTATCGATTTCCATGAGCACTTCCCGCAAGCGGCATCGTGCCGGGGTCTCATCGTCTGCGATCAGGATTTTCATAATGCTTCCGGAGATAGGGAAAGATCATTCGAACCTGGTAGCAATTGTCGACCACGCTGGTGAATAGGCGCGCTTCGCCCGGAAAACAGGCTTCGAGACGGGCGCGAAGATTGGCGAGAGCCAGTTGCGTGCCTCGGCGCGAGCGCCGAGTGTCCATTTCGGGCAGTGTATTTTTCACCGTCAGGACGAGATGACGTTTGGTGAGTTGACCATCGATGACGATCTTGCCGCCGGCTTGGGACGGTTCGATGCCGTGATAAATCGCATTTTCCACCAGTGGCTGAATGCTTAGGGGAGGGACCAAGGCGTCCTCCGGGGCGTCTGTCAGACGCCAATCGACGCGCAGACGTTCGCCGAGACGTTGTCGCTCGATGTTGAGATATTGGCAGGTCAGGCCAATTTCGTCTTTCAGCTTCACCCATTTCGCCTCTTTTCTGAGTATCGCGCGGAACAGTTCGGCCAAATCCAACAAAAGTTCTTCCGCCATTTTCGGATTATTTCGGGTCAAGCTGGCGATGGTGTTGAGACTGTTGAACAAGAAATGAGGGCGCATCCGCGCCTGAAGCGCATCGAGCCGGGCTTCCCCCTCTGCTCGGATTTGCTGGTGCCAACGGGACTGGATGTAGAGGTAGCGCAGCCAGGCCGCCGTGACGAGACCGCTGACGCCGAGGATTTTCAAATAATGGATGCCGTCGAGATGCGAGAAGGAAGCGGCATGTCCCGGATTCAAGGGGCCGTCATGGGCCAGCCACGTTATTAGAAGGGTTGCGGTCTGTATGACGGAAAAAGTCGCAATTCCGCTCCAAACCGCGTCGAGCCGGGCCAGCCACGGGCGTATGTTGCATAGGATGACCCCGCTGCTTAGCATGATCCAGATAATGAACAGCGAACGCAGCCCCAACTCGGACCAGAAGCCGTAATCGGGCGACGAGTCGGCTAGCGTTAGAACGAAAGCCAGTAATTCGGACGAAACGACCAGGGTAAGGGCAGTCTGGAGGCTGCAAAAATCGGGAAGAAATGAGTCGGCGGCGCGGCCGGTTCCGGCGCCGGGATCGTAAGACTTCGACCATCCTTTGTCCGCTCGGGAACGGCTCGATAGTGATTCGGACTTGGTTTTCTGGGGTTTCCGCCTTTGGGACAACACTTTCAACTGATCGATTTTCCTGTGGATCTGCAAGAAATTAGGCGATGGCGTTCATCGCTGGATAAAGTTTAGAAGTCGCATGGAAAGCTTGCTTGGGTACAGGAATGATTGTGTTCGAAGACACCGGACTTCCCATTTATTTCGCCAATACGCTCGAAGCGCCGTCGGTGCGACCCTGGTCCTCCGTTGGCGCAGCCCATCGTTTCGGCTGGACGGATTGCGCGAGGTACCGGCGCTGACCGTTTTCGGTGCGGTGGTGAGTCCGGCCATCGGCGCAACGCCAGGTGCCGCGACCTTGGCAGCGCTCGGGTGGCAGATGTTCACCATGGCTTGGCCGCTCTGGTGGGTCGACGACGCGGTCGGCGTCCTGATCGTGGCTCCCCTGCTTCTGAAAGTTTTCTAGGTTCGGTGGCAATGGCGGGATTTCCACCGGCTCGCTGGGTCGAAGCCGGGGCTATGCCAGCCGTGTTCGTCGCGGTTTCCCGTCTCGTGTTCACCGGCCGGTTTCCGTACGGCTACATTGGCATGTTGCCCATGCTGTGGGCTGCACTGCGCTTCGAAATTTTTGGAATGGCGCTCACGATGGTCATGCTCACGGTCGTCGCCGTGCCCTATACCGCCGCCGGGCTCGGGCTGTTCTCGAACCCGGCGTTCGCTCCCGACGAGTGGCAGTGGCAGGTGCAGATGTTTCTGGTCATCGTCGCCCTCTCGGCCCTCGAGGTCGCCGTTCTGACGCGCCAGTACCGGAAGGCGCTGCTCAGGTTGGAGCGCCCTTACGGCGAACTCGAGTCCCGCGTGATCGAGCGTACGGCGGCGCGGGAGAACGAGGAGCGGCTACGGGTATTTATCGACTACGCACCAGTGGCCGCCCCCATGCTCGATCGTCATATGCGCTATCTTGCCGTGAGCCGCCGTTGGCTCGACGACTACCGGCTCGAAGACGTGGTACTGGGCCGTTCACACTACCTCGTCTTCCCCGAGATTCCGGAGCAATGGAAGGAGGTGCTCTGCTGCGCCCTTGCCGGCGAGGTGGTCACTGCCGATGAAGACCGCTTTGTTCGCGCCGATGTACCGTGATCCGAAGCGGTCTGCGACCGCCCGACGATCGGAATCCTCCGCCGTCTCGCGAGCTCGTCGTCCGGCACACCGCTATTCCGCGCAGTCTCGAGGAACCCAGGCGCTCAAGTCGGATCATTGTCGACAATGGTGTTAATCTTCCGTTTTTTCGTGAATTCAAGACATCCGATCGTGGAGTTCGAATGAAAGTCCCTCACAAAAGCCGATGGACGGTGGCCGCTAGCGGCGGCGATCCCCGAGCCGCCATAGACGATTGCTATTCGACGCGGTGGAACTGCGGAACGTCGGGTCATTGGTTGGAGATCGATCTTGGCCAAACCGCGACCCTCGGCGGACTCGAGGTTTATTGGGGCCGGCGCGCCGCCAAGGTCCATTCCTTCGAATCCTCGCTCGATGGCCGGGTGTGGACGCACCTTTGCGCCACCCGGCACGGTGAGGGCGGGTTGGACGTCTTCGCGTTTCCGCCGAGGGAGGTTCGCTTGGTGCGCTGGACGTTCCAGAATCCGGAGCCGGAGCATAGTCTGGAGGTGGTCGAAATCAATCTGCACGGCCCGGACCAGGCGGCGTCGGTACGGGAGCCCGGCCGTATCGCGGCGCTGGGCCACTCGCCGGTCAAGATTCCGCCCAGCGACAGCATTACCGTCGATTTCGGGTACATCCGATCGCCGCTCGGGGTGCTGGTGCAGTGGGGGGAGACTTATGGCACCGATTTTTCCGTTCACCTTTCCGACGATGGTGAGCACTTTCGGGAGGTCGGCCGCATCACCGCGGGCAACGGCGGCTACGATAGCTTTTACTGGCGCACGACCACCGCCCGTTATTTGCGTTTCACGGTACACGAGGCGAGCAGTCCCGACGGGGCGATCATCGACGAACTCAAGCTTCGCATCCTGAACAAGGACCGCATGCCGATCGGGCAATTGGAACGCGCCGCCCGGGCCGCGCGCAGCGACCTTTACCCGCAGACTCTCCTAGGCCGGCAGATTTATTGGACCGCTTTCGGGGAGATCGATCAGGCCGAACAAGCCCTTTTCGACGAATACGGCAATCTCGAGCCCTTGCCGGGTTCGGGCCAAATCACTCCCTTGCTTCGGCTGGACGGCACGCTTCACGGTGCGCCCGCGGCTGCTGTCATCGAGCAGGCGCTGGTGGACGGCGCTCTACCCATGCCATCCGTTACTTGGTCGGTGCGGGAGGTGGAGGTCAAGGCGAGCGCGCTCGCCGACGCCGGTCAAGCGGTAGTCGAGTACCGCGTCACCAACTGCGCCGACGCGCCGCGGCAAGGAGCGCTGGTTGTCGCGCTGCGCCCGGTTCAGATCAACCCATACTGGCAGCATGGTGGACACGCGATCACCAACGCGATCGCCGTTGACGGGAGAGATCTTTGGGTCAACGATCGTCGATTCGCGAGATTATCGCGTGAGCCGGATTTCGCGACGGTCGCCGAGTTTCAGGACGGGGACGTGGTCAAGCTGATCGAGCACGCGCCGCGAAACACCGCACGCAGCCTCCGTTCCGATTCCGGGCTCCTGAGTGCCGCGTGCGAATTCGAATTTTCCTTGAATCCAGGCGAGTCCGTGTCTGTCGTCGTATCGGCGTTTCTTCGGGACGGCATCATACCCGAGGTAGAGATCGATTTTCCGCGCCTTCGCGATGAAGTGGCGAAGGCTTGGCGAAAAAAGCTCGGTCCCCGCAGGATCACGGTGGGGGATCGCGAAGTCGGCGATACGGTCGAGGCGCAGACCGGGCTCATTCTGGTGAACGCCACCCGGTATGCCTTTAAGCCGGGTCCGCGCAACTACGATAGGACCTGGATACGCGACGGCTCCTCGCAGGCCCTCGCGCTGCTTTACGCCGGCCTGATCGAAGACGCCAAGCGCTACGTGCTATGGTATGCGGAACGCATCTACGACAACGGCATGGTGCCGCCCATTCTGAATCCCGACGGCAGCGTAAACCGGGGTTACGGCAGCGACATCGAGTTCGACGCTCAAGGCCAGTTCGTGGCGATCGCCGCCGACGTCTATCGTTTCAGCCGCGACCGCGCCTTTCTGGAGACTGTTTTCGAGCCGGTCGTCCGGGCGACCCGGTTCATCGAGGAACTCTGCGCGCGAACCAACGCGCTCTACGGGCCGGAAACCCGATTCCACGGACTTTTGGCGCCGTCCATCAGTCACGAGGGGTACAACAAGCCGACCTATAGCTACTGGGACGATTTTTTCGCATTGCGCGCATGGCGCGACTGCGCCTATTTGGCTGCGGAGATCGGGGATGCGGATACGGCAGCCTGGGCTCAGCGCAAAGGAGAGGCGTTTGCGGCGAATCTGGCGCGCTCGCTGCGAATGACGACCGAAGAACTGGGTACGGGGCTCATACACGCTTCCGCCGATCGCGAGGATATCGACCCGACGTCGACTTCCATCGCCTTCGAACCCTGCCGGGTGGAGGATGTGCTTCCGGCCGAATATCTCCAGGCGACGTACGACCTTTATTGCGAACATCTCGATCGCCTGCGCACGGCGGACTTCGGCGGAGGCTTCACGCCTTACGAAATCCGTAACCTGAACGCATTCGTCGCCTTAGGACGCATCGAAGATGCCTTCCGATTGCTGGCGGACGCGCTCACCTGGCGCAGACCTGTGGGCTGGCGCCATTGGGCCGAGGTGGTCTGGGCCGACCCCAGGGCGCCGGATTACATCGGCGACATGCCGCACACCTGGATCGGCGCCGAATTCGCCACCGCGATCCGCCGCATGCTGGTCAGGGAAAACGGAGGCACGCTCGAACTTTTCCGGGCCGTCCCGGACGTGTGGTGGGAAGGTGGAGGCATTTCACTGAACGCGCTGCCGACCACCTTCGGCATGATCGATCTCGAGGCCCGTCTCGGCGAATCGCGAGTGACGGTTAATCTGAGCGTGACCGGCACCGCGCCGGAACGGATCGTTCTCCGCTTCCCCGGCGCGCGGCGAGCGCAGGCGGACGGAAACCCGTGCGAGACCGGCGGCGATATCGTCATGGCGCCGAATTTCAACCGGCTCGTGATCGATCTGTAGGGGCGGCCAGGCGGTCGCCCCTATTTATCAGGCCGGTAAATACCCTCCTGGTATTTAACGGGCTGCCGCCCAGGCCGGTACACGCTTGGGCCTTGGCTCACGCGGCTTGTCGCCGCGCCGGGGCATCCTTGCCCCGGATTAACCCGGCCGATATTTATCGGCCGGGTTAATAACGCGCCCGCTCGCCTCTATGCAGTCGGACGTTCGCGGAACTGGAAGAGCCAGGTTTCGGTCAGGGCATCGCCGTTGCCGCGGATGTAGAGCCGGAGTTCCACAGGATCGCTGCCGTTGGGCGTGAGGTCGAAGATCGCCCGCCAGCGGCGCGTTCCCGGCACGGGCTCGATGAAGGCAGCGCTGACGGCGCCACTGGACGCGGTGACGACCGGCTCGGCCTTGACCGTATCGCCCCACAGCGGATCCAGGGCAGGCCCCGAGAATTCGACGGAAAACTTGTACACACCCTTGGGCCGCGGTTTCCCCGGTTGGCCGCCGCGCCCGATCCGAGTCGCCACGCAGCGGGCCACTTGCGCCGGGTAGGGTTCGTCGGCCAGCCAGTGCAAGCGATAGCGCAGCCGATAGGAGTTGCCGGCGCGCGCCGGTCCCTCCGGACGCCAGTAAGCCACGATGTTGTCATGGATTTCGTCGTCCGTGGGCAGTTCCACCAACTGCACCGCTCCAGGCCCCCAGTCGTCCAGCGGTTCCACCCACAGGCTGGGCCGCCGCTCGTAGTTGACGCCGTCCAGGTAATTCTCGAAGGATCGGTCACGCTGTAACAGACCGAAGCCTTTCGGACCTTTGTCGGCGAAGCTCGAAGTCACGGCGATAGGCTGGTTGATCAACGGGCGCCAGAGTCGTTCGCCGTTGCCGTTCCAGATCGCGAGCCCGTCGGAATCATGGACTTCGGGGCGCCAATCTTCGCGTTGACGCTTTTCCGTCTCGCTGAACCAGTACATCGAGGTCAATGGCGCCAAACCCAGCCGGGCGATGTCCTTGCGCAGGAACAGCGCGGCCTCGACGTCCTGTATCACGCCTTCGGTTCGCCGGATCGAAAAACGGTAGGCACCGGTAAGGCTGGGGCCGTTCAGCAGGGCGTAGACCAAGACGGGATGGTTCTCCTTCTGAGCGCCTTCGATGAAAAATTCGGTGAAATCCGGAAATTCTTCCGGGGTGGGCTCGGCACTATCCACGATAACGCCGCGGGCGGACAGCCCGTACTGGCCGAGAGCTCCGATAGCCCGGAAATACGAGGCGCCGAGAAAAGCGATCCAGTCTTGGGTGCGCCAATCGTCCCGTTTCCGGGATTCCTGCAGGCGAAAGCCCGCGAAGCCGGTGTTATCGGGCAGCTTGCGGGCGATACTGTCCTTGGGCATCGAGAAATAGTCGGGACTGTACAGAATTTCCCGCGCCACGCCGTGCTCGATCACATGCATCTTGACCGATTTCTGGAAGAACTGGCCGACGTGAAAAAACGTCGCCGGGTAGAGCGACGGTCCGTTGGCGAACAAGGCATAGTCGGGGCGGTAGCGGATATTCCCCCAAGCCTCGTAATCGATCTGCTGGACGATGTCGGGCCGGGGCTTGGGCGGCGATTTGTAGGGCGCCTTGGCCATGGCGGCGGCCCGCTCGATCAGGGCTTCGAAGGAGAAAGCCTGACCACGGCCGAAACGAAGCCCTTCCGATGCAGCCGGGACGACCCGCGCCACGTTGAGAAGGGTTCCCCCCAAAGCGACTAAAGAAGCGGATTTCAGAAATCCGCGTCGACTCATTTTCTGACTCATTGGATTGTGATTCTGTAAAGGTACTAATGGCTTGGCGTTTCGATCACGAACGCCGACGAAATCGTATGAAACGGGTATTGCGTTTGCAATTTCCGGATGTCGGCCGGCGTTCGACCCGCCTGTAGGGGAAGCCGGGCGCCTTGGACATCGCCGAAACTTTCCGATTTTACACTGTCGGCCGTGCAGGGTGGGCAGAGCCCGGCCGGGCGATGGCGAACGATGCCTGTGTTGAGCCGGACGAAGTCCCTGTCCTGAGTCCGAATCGCTTTCAATCTCGGCTGGACTCTTTGTGTTCGAAGCCGGGGAAATGGTATCGCGGGCGTCGCTGGTCTCGCGCACGGATGCGGCTAAGGAAGCTCTGAGTAAGTCCTTCGACAGGCCTGTCCTGAGCCCTTCGGCAGGCTCAGGACAGGTTTGTCCCAGCGGGAGAGGACTTATTCAGAGCTTCCCTAATGCGCCGATCGGTCGGGCGGCTTTCGGGCTTCTTCTTCGGAGGAAGCGTGCTACCATCCCGTTTCGACGCGACGAAAAACGGACGTGATATGAACTCGGGAAGAGTACTAGTCACTGGAGCGACCGGCCGGCTCGGCGCCAATCTCATACGCCGCCTCCTGGCCGACGGCGAGGAAATCCGAGTGCCGATACGGCGGGGGCTAGACAGCGAAAGCCCTGGCGAACCTCGATGTGAAGCGAGCCTACGGCGATCTTCGGGATGCCGGGGCGGTCGACGCGGCTGTTCCCGGATCTGTCATCGCGCGACGCTGGTCTCGACCAAAGACGGGAAGTCTTCGATACCAAGGTCCTCGGCACGCGTCGTATACCGCATGCCGCCGCCCGCCCTCGAGTGGACGTCGCATACGATTTCGTCGAGGCCCGATGAGGCTTCGACCTTTATCCGACCGGTCCTTCCAATATCGATCCGCTTTCGCGGAAAGCGTTACGGGTCGAACGTGTCGGAGATTTCCGCGATCAAGGATGAAGCGAGCCGTCATCAGGTCCAGATGGCCGCCGCCGTTTTTGAATAGGGTGATATCGGCGGGGATTGCCGGCCGGGGTGAAGGCCGCGGCGGAGCTGGGAGCGGTCGGCCAAGATGTCCTTCTCGGAAGGCAGGCCGCGGGTGTGATTGTCCGAAAACAGCGTCACCAGTTTCGCGCCGACGCCCAGTTTGCCTTGCCAGGCGGAAATGCTACGGTTTCGCTCCATCCGGGGGCGATCGGCTCAGCAGCAGATCGTTCATCGTAGCGATCTTGCTGCCATGGGCGGCCTCGAGCCTGGCCACGAGGGACGGGTAATCGAGCCTTTCGTTTATTTGCTCGGCGCCCAGACATTTCATCGAATCGTGCTCCGAAAAAGTCCCGTGCCCAGCCTGCCACGGATCGGTCGAATTGGTGCCCGGCAAGAGTCCGGTTGGGGAACACGCACCGCCGTTTCCTAGGTCTTATCGTGGAAGATTCGATTTTCGGAGCCGGACTATGTCTACCATCGTTTCGCACGCAGCGGTTCCGATCGCGTTGAGCGCCTGTTTTCCGGACCGCGGTCTCTCGCCGGAAGCCGTTCAATGGGGTGTCGTCTGCTCGATGATTCCGGATCTGGATGTGATCGGTTTTGCATTCGGGGTGCGTTACGGCGATTCCTGGGGGCACCGCGGCATGACGCACTCGATTTTTTTCGCGGCCTGCCTCGGAGCGCTGCTGACAGCGGTTCTGCCGTGTACAGACAGATCATGGCTGGTGTTTCTGTTTTTGTTTCTTTCGACCGCATCCCATCCCCTGATCGATGCCCTCACCAATGGCGGCCTGGGCGTGGCGTTTTTCGCACCGTTTTCGAAGAGGCGTTACTTTTTCGCCCAGCGTCCTCTCGCCGTGCCGCCCATAGGAATCCTCGCCTTCTTTTCGGCGTACGGGTTTTATGTGCTGAAAAGCGAAATACGTTGGATTTGGCTCCCCTGCGGCCTGGTATTCGGTATCGCGCACGCTCTCAAGGGGTTTTGATGAGTCGGCGGCGGAATGTATCGGCGGGGTTCCGATAGACCGGAAGGAAATTCAGGAATCGACCAAGTCTTTTAGATACACACACTCGGTTGCCTGCGCGCTGCACGCGTGCAGCCTTTCCAATAGATGATCCACGGCGGGCACCGAGAGGGCCTCCTGGTCGACGGGCAGCGCCTCGGCGGGCGAGCTTCGTATCGCTTCCAGAATCTCGGACAGAGCGATGGTCGACGGGTCCCGTGCCGGAACAAATCCCGATGGTTCTTCCATCGCGGTCAGAATCAAATTCCGTTTTTTCAGCGTGTCCACGACATTTTCGATCACGAGATCGGGTAGAGCGAGTCTCTGGCTCAGAGCATCGATTGTCCAGGGGCGATTCCCCTGACGAAAATGTTTCGCGATCAAATACATGATCAGGAGGCCGAGACGTTCGAGGAGCTGATGGCTTGGTTTGACCTCGCGGTCGGCCAGACGGATGTAGCGGGGGTGCTGGTGATAGAACGAAATCTGAGCGCCGATCAATAATATGAGCCAGCTTACATAGAGCCAGATCATGAACACGATGAGAATCGCAAAGCCGGAGTAGATGGCGGCATAGCGGGTCGTGTTGACCACGAATTCGGCGAACAGCCAGCCTGCGGCTCGCCAGCTGATGCCGGCCACGATTCCGCCGACCAAGGCCGACCGGAAATTCACGTGAGTATTCGGGATAAAACGATAAGCGAAGGTGAAAGCACCGATGATGAGCAGGTACGGCAAGATCAATCCCAGCAGGTAATACATCGTCCCGAACGGTTCCCGACCGATGATCGTCTGCGCGATTTCGGTGTTGGCCATGGACGCGATAAGGCCGAGCGCGGAAAAGACCAGTACCGGTCCCACGAGAAGAACGCTCAGATAGTCGCTGAAGCGTCTTTGAAAGCTGCGCAGCCGCTTGACCCTCCACACATGATTGAAAGATTCCTCGATTTTTTGCAGCAAAGACAGAACCGTATAAAACAGCGTAGCGAAGCCGACGAAACCCAATACGCCGACTTTGATGTTGCTGACGAATCCGATGATGCGGTCAGCGATCTCCGCGCCTTGCAGGCCCAACGGCGCCACCAGTTCCAACAGGACCGGCTCCATTTGGTTGTGCACGCCGAACGCTGTGAGCACGGAAAAGCCGACCGCAAGGAGCGGGGCCAAGGATAGCAGCGTCGTGTAGACGAGGCTCATGGCGCGGTAATCCAGACCGCCTTGCCGAATGTCGCCGGTCAGCCTTTTGCTGAAAGCCTTTACATAGTCGAACCGGTTTCGCAGCGACGCCGCGTTAATCGATCTCCAAGGCCCGTTTTTCATCGCGCTGCAAAAGGGTATCGATATCTCGTTATGGACTTTTACTCAACAGCCAGACCAATCATCCTAAGAAACGGCGGTTGACCGCTTCGATGCACCGGAAAAGTAGGATGCGGTGAGCGAAGCGAACCGCCCTTCGACCGGGCTCAGGACACACATCATTCGAGGACACAAAGGGTGCGGTTCGTTCCTCACCGCACCCTACGAAAT
>DYIL01000075.1 GCA_020723665.1 Methyloversatilis universalis | reverse complement strand
AACGGGGCATCGGCTGGAAAAACTACCCGACCGACCTGCTCGACGGCTTGATCACGCGGGAGCGTATCTATGCGATAGCGCCGAGCGATCAATACTAACGAGCGTCAGGTACGAAACCCTGCGTGCGGACTTTTTCGAGGGAAGTCCGCTTCTCATGAAGGATACCGCACGTAGGGTGAGCACCGACCGCCCATGTCCAACCGGGCGATGCTGAATCCCTTGCCTGGACTCCGCCTCTCCGACGAGCGGTCCGCGAGAGGCGGTCACCGATAACGGGTTAGGCACCGCTCGAACTCTTTCGAACCTTGCAAGAGCCTTCAGAACAAGGGAATGAAAAGACCGTTGAGCATGATGATCTTGCGAACGTTGTCCATGAAGTTCGCGGCCTTGGCCACCGTGCGCTTCGGCACGTAGACCACGTCCTTGGGTTGAAGCAGAAACGCCGAATCGCTCAACGAGCCGTCGAGGATTTCTTCCAGATCGATTTCATGGGTTTCCGGACGATCATTCGCCCCTTTCCGGATAACGCTGACATGATTGATATTCGCGCTATCCAGGAATCCTCCGGCCTCGTCGATAGCCTGAAGGACGCCGATCTTGTTTCTCACCGTGATGAATCCGGGATTCGCGACGTCTCCCGCCAAATACACCTTAGGCTCCGTCATCGTTCGGACCAGTACCGTAACGGCCGGGTCTTTGAGTTCTTTGGAATAGGCTTCCGTAAGAAACTCGTCGAGCTCCGCGGTCGTTTTTCCGCCCGCCTGCACGTCGTCGACCAGCTGAAGGGAAATCTTGCCGTCGGGCCGTACGGTCACGGACTCATTGAACTCCGGGGTATAAAAAAACTTAACTTCCAGTTGATCGCCGGGTTGAATGACGTAATTCGCCGGAACTTCATACCTGCTTTCGACCTCCGCCAGCGTTGCGCCGGGGTCGTGGCTCCGTTTGACGGCACACCCCTGGCATCCCAGAAGGGCGGTCAGCACGACGAGCCATGCCAAGCGACCGAAAACAGTGTTGCGAGCTTGCGCGATAAGGTTGACTCCGTTCATAACGTCCTGTCCATCAAATAAGTCACGGTTAATGAAGCCAAAACTTACGAGCGCCTCGAAATCTTCCAACCTAAATCCAGCAGTTGGATACATCCCGAAAAGCGCCGCGCCCTCATCCCCAGTCCCTCTCCAAGAGAAAGAAGGGCGTTTCGCCCCTCTCCCTCTGGAGGGTGTCGTAAAAGCCGAAAATGCCGGGTTGAGGGAGGAAACCCAGCAGTTTCGGCGGGTTGCTGGGACTCCTTCGTCATCCCAGCCGACTTTCGCGACACTCTCCTCTGGGAGAGGGGTCGGGGTGAGGGAATATGGCGGCTGATGGGGCATCGCGGTCATTTCGGTAGTCAACCGCCGTTTTTAGGTTCAAAGCCCCCGGGCAGCCGTTTTATTCGTCGACCCAGGTAGTCGATAGAACGAACCTCTCGAAACTCCTTCCGACTAGGTATCGGCCATGCACGAAAGAAACAGGCGGCACCGCTCAAGGCCAGCCGAGACCCGGCTCAAGGAAGCTCCGATTAAGTTTCCGGCGGGAAAGGCAAACAGTGCAACTGTTGGATCCAAAAGGCCCCCGCCCAACCCGATCACTCCGCACTTTCCCCGTTGGGAGCCGCAAGCGGCGCTTACCCGTGCACCCGTTCGCCGGGAGCGAACGCTAACGTGCGAAGCACGGCCCTTCGACAAGCTCAGGACAGGTTTGCCCCAGTCAGTAGGAGATGGCTTATTCAGAGCTTCCTTAAAAGACCGCCGCGCGTCTCAACGTCTAACGGCGTCGAGTATGGTATTCGCTCCTTTGATAACGACCTCCTTTTCCAATAGCCATAAGGTTGCGAAATAGGTTGCGGCTCCCGTCACTCCGGCTATCAGCAGTTGTACCACCGGCGTCTGATCGCCTATGGCGTAAACCAGAGGGGTTGTCACGACGGTAAGCGCAGTCCCCCCGACAAACGCCGGCCTCAGCGCACGCATCAATTCCGATACCTTAACGCCGATGACGCGTACGATCACGATTAAATGAATCGTTTTGACCAGGAATGAGGTCGCAATCAGGCTGAGCGCCACCCCGACCAGGTGGTATCGAACGCCGTACAGAAGCAAGGGAACGAGTATCACGATATGCACTATCCCCATTTTCAATAACAGCGCTGGGCGGCCGATGGCCTTATAGACATCGCCCGCCGTCGTGCCGATCGAGAAGATCAGGAACGCTACCGGGAGCAGCCGGAGAACCGGAATCGCGTCCAGCCACTTAGAGCCGAGCAAAACCTTGACGATCGGTTCCGCCGTTATGATGAGACCAAGCGATATGGGAACGATAAAAACTTGGACATATTGAGTTACCGAAAGAAACGCGCGTCGCAGCAAATGCGGCTGGTGCTGTATGGTCGCTAGTGCCGGAAACATGGCGCCGGCCAAAACCACCCACACGTTCATCACCAAAAGATCGACGATGCGATAAGTAATCGAATATATGCCCAGCGCCACGTCGCCCAAGGTTCTTCCGATAACGACGAATTCGATATTCGAAACCAGTGCGTTGATCAGGTTAAATCCCATGAACGGTATGCTGAACTTCAAGAGGCGGTTCAACTGCCGCCTGTCCATGCGAATCTTGAGCTTCCACCGCAGGGCGACGCGCGCAAAAACGACGCCGGCCACCGAGCTCGACAACTGCCCGACGATCAATGACCATGCCCCGTACCCCTTAACGGCAAGCACGATCGTGACGACTGCTTTCACGAGCAATCGTCCGAGATCCGGAATCAGCTTCTTGCGAAATGCCAAATCCCGCTGAAGAAGTGCGATATGAACCGATCCGAAAGGATCGATGACGAAGGTCAGAGCAAGTGCCCGCAGCATGAACTCTACCGCGGGCTCGTGAAAGAAAACCGCTATCGCAGGCGCCGCGGCGAACGTCAGCGCGAAGAAAAAGATGCCGATGAGGAGGTTCGCGGCGTAAACGGTATTGGCCGCTTCCTGTATCTCGCTCCGTTGCTGGATGAGGGCGCTTCCTAGCCCCAAGTCTTGAAGCAGGGAAAAATACGCGATGACGACCGTCGCCAGACTGACCATCCCGAACGTTTCGGGAGGGAGGAGACGGGTAAGTATCGCCATCGTGATGAGAACAACGCCTTTGCTCAGAGCAAAAGACGCGTAATTCCACGCTACGGCGTGCACGGTCCTTCGGCCAGCATGACTCATTGTACGGTTCCTTGTTAAATCGTTTGCAGGCTCGGGCCATCGCGTCCTGCCAGAAATCCCGGCAACTGCACACGGCACCATTACCGCAAGGCACGACCGCCCTGCCTCTCCTTGTCCGTTGCACGATAGATCACCGACTGGCTCCCTTCACTCTATCCGAATCCTTTCGCTACGCCAATAGTCGAACTTCCTGAGCGGCGGCACAACGCGTGCGACATGGAAAGCCGACTCGGCCTGCCTCCCGCTCAATCAGGGTTGAAGCCTACTTTTGATCGGGCGCGTCGCTCTCGTAAGCATCGAGAACCGAATCGGTTCCCGCCGCTCGGAGCGACCGGTCCGGCACTTGGAAGAACCCAGACAAGTATAAAGGTAGCGATATTATGCTTCGAAAAGCGAACACGTTTGTTGATTTTTTTCTATTCTGATTTCATAAGGGTCTGATATAGTGAGTGCCTTCGCCGAACTGCCTCGCGGTTACGGCCTGCCCCAAGGAGAACAGTAGACTTGTCGAGTCTGGCGATGGACACCGCACCTCTCGGCGCCGAGCCGTGGCACCGCCGCGCAGCTCGGCCGTTACGTTCGCGCGGCACCTCGTCCCGCGGCGATGTCCGGCTACTTCCATACTACGTACTTCACCGACGTCCTCGTTCGCCGGAATACGGTTATCCTCCGAATCCGCCTCGTGATCACGACGAGACGAACGTTGCCCATTTCCGCGACTCGGACGTCCATTCTCCCGAACCGCACCGCAAAGGGCAGACGCGATATCGATAGTCCTGAAACTCCCTTGAAAACGCTTCTTTTAAATCGCCGGAGGTAATGAAAAACACAGCGATCGGGCGCTGAGAGAGGATGGAATGCAGCGCCCGCATCACTATTCGGAGAACGATGGAAAACGCCAAATAAAGGTAGAAACAATAGAGAGCACCTCGCAAAACGTCGAGGTGCTCGTACGGGGCAGCGATGCCCCGTCGTTTTCGGCCACGTAAGGGGTTGAAAACATAAGCCAAACCCAAACCGCGTTTGGGCTTGGCCAAGAGAAAAACCGCCGGGAAGGCGGTTTTTCGAGGTCCCCTAGAGTTTGCAGAAAAGGAGTGTTTGCAAATGAAATCTATTTCGAAAGACCTGCTTGGCTTGCTTGCGAGCCTGTTCCTAATTTTCGGTCTCGATAATCCGCATCTAAGCGCACTCTCGCTTTTCAGCATCTCCTCGCACACCAAGGTTTTGGCCGCTCTGTCGGTATTAACTATTATCGCCGGCTGGAAATTCTGGACCAGGCATTCCATATACCTGCCTATTTTTCTCGTGATAAGCACAAGCCTGGCCCTATCTGCATACTATCGAACGCAGCATGCCATTTATCCGTTCAGCATTCCGGAAACGGCATTGCTCGGCATCCCGGTTTATTTTTCCTGTGCCGTATCACGATGGATTTCTTACGTTTCCAACGAGCTGGAAAAAATGCTTCTGACCGACGTCCATAAACCGATCGCGAAACTCACGGAATCGATGGACGACATCAATAAATATCTCTATCAAAGCCGCCGGTCCGGTCACCCGCTCAGCGTCATCATGCTGGACGTAACGCACAGCCCGAGCATGGATTCCCTTTCCCGCACCCAGCAGACCGTGTTGCGCGAACTTGCGGAACGTTACGTCAAACGCTATCGGAACGTGCGGCTGATCGATCGAATCGGAGCCGGGCTCCGACGCAGCGACATGGTCGTCCTGTGTAGTGAATACGAATCTCGATTAGTGGTCATGTGTCCTTCGACGAATGTTGAAGAATGCAATACGCTGATTCAGCGAATACAAGGCAGTGCCATGAAAGACTTGGATATACCCGTATCGGTCGGGGTTGCGTCCTTCCCGAACGATGGGTTTACCCTGGACGCTTTGATCAAAGCCGCCGAGTCGAATTTGACCGACAGCAAAACCGCCGCACCGGTCGAAGAAACCGAGGAGCAGGCCGCATGATCAGCCCGACACTGAAGGAGCGATACGGGAGCGAGCTCGATTGGCTGGAAAGGTTCAAGCCGAGGCTCGGTTTACCGGATGATCCCGCTTATTTTGCCGCCAAACGGCTGCTCGACATACTCTTCGTACTCCTTACAAGTCCTTTGACGGTCCCTCTGATGGCGATCATAGCGTTGGCGATCAAGCTGGAATTGCCGAAAGATCCCGTATTTTTCCTGCAAGAAAGAACCGGTAAAGATGGTAAGCGTTTCCGTATCTATAAATTCCGGACGATGGTTCGGAACGCCGAGGAGCTCAAATTTCAGCTGATGCACTTGAATGAACTGAAGTGGCCCGACTTCAAGATCAAGAATGATCCCCGCATCACCCGGGTGGGCAAGATCTTGCGAAAGACGAGCCTGGACGAACTTCCGCAGATCTTCAATCTGTTGCTCGGACAAATGACCCTGGTCGGACCGCGGCCAACCTCGTTCCGCCCCGAGACTTATCGACTCTGGCAGACGGAACGCCTAGACGCCCCGCCTGGAATCACCGGTCTGTGGCAGATTCTCGGCAGAAACAAGACCGAGTTCGACGAACGGTCGCAGCTCGACATCGCCTATATTCAGCGAGCCTGTCTCCGCCTCGACGTGGAAATCCTTTTCAGAACCTTCCAGGTGATATTGACCCGGAGGGCTCCCGGCTGCTAGCAGGCTGAAGGAGCCCCTGCACGCCGCGGCTCGCGAACGGACGGATTTCGACTGGACACAAGGAGAAAAAGGTGGTTTCAAAAGCATGGATGTGGCTGTCTCAACCGGAAGAACTAGGTCGGCGGATTGAGACCCAAAAGTGGGATCTTCTGGCCCTGGGCGCCAGTGCTCTGGTGCCCGTGTTACTGATATCGCAACTGGACGCCCTCGAACTGGCGCTCGCATTCCTGGTCGTGTTCGTCGGACTGCCCGTGGCCGTGATGACCTTCCTGCGCACGGACTGGGGCTTGGCGGCGCTGACGTTCATCGTCTACACCAATGCTGCCGACGTCGCTATCGAACACGGAGCGCCATCGCCGACCAAGCTGTACGGCGTCATGCTCCTCACGGCACTCGCGCTTCGCCTGATCGGCGGTGACAGGCCGGGCGGCGCGATCAAACCGGCCCTGTTCACCCTGATCTACATGCAGGTCATCCTGGCGTCGCTGGCGTACTCGGATTATTTTCGGGACGCGCAGGAGTACGTCTTCAACAACATCAGGGAAGGCATGATCTGTATTCTGATCATATTAATATCGAGAACGGCCGCTTCTTTTAAACTCGTGGTTTGGGCGCTCATCCTCGCGGCGGGTTTTCTGACCTCGATGAATTTTCTCCAATTTGTAACCGGTGCCTATTGGTTCGATTTCGCGGGCTTCGCCAATGCCGAATATGACGAACTGGCGAAAGAATTGGGCGATTACCGCATATCCGGTCCCTTGACCGACCCGAACTTCTATGCGTTGATTCTCATTCCCATCGTGCCGTTGTGCCTCGAACGCGTGCTGAACGAGCCCATACGCCTGCTACGCCCCGTGGCGGCCGTCATCCTGGGCTTGGTGCTGTTGGCCATAAGCCTCACCTACTCGCGCGGCGCGCTCGTAGGCTTGCTGGGAATCGCGGGTCTCGTCCTACTTCGCGTTCGCGTTTCGCCGAAAGCGCTGGCATCCGGCATGGTCTTTCTGGTCGGTCTGGCCGCGCTCGCTCCGAATGCTTACGTCACCCGCGTAAACGACTTGATTGCTACGATTTCCGGCGAAAAAGACCCGTCCGAAACCAGTGCGGCGGATGTTTCCATCGACGGACGCAAGGCGGAAATGCAGGTTGCCCTGCGTATGTTCGCGGACAACCCCCTGTTCGGCGTAGGCGCCGGAAATTATGCCTTCAATTTCCAGCGTTACAGTCAGGACCTGCACCTGATGAACCGCGGCGAAGATCGAAACGCACACAGTCTTTATCTTCAGATCGCCGCCGAACGGGGACTGATCGGTTTGGCGAGTTTCGGCACGCTGTTATGGCTGATGGCCAAAAGCCTCAGACAGGCAAGACGGGCGTTCGAGCAAGCGGGCGCCAAGGACTGCGCCACGCTCGCCGTCGCCTTCGGCCTGGGTGTTTTCGGCTTTCTCGTCAGCAGCCTGTTTCTGCACGAATCCTACCCGAAATATTTTTGGATTTTCATGGGAATCGCTCTGTCATTACCGCAAGCGGCCCGGTCGGAGATCGATCGTTCAGCCGGGCGCTCGCTGTCCGTGTGACTTTCTCCGTAACTCACTATAGGGATAGAACTGTGATGCACGCTAATCGTCAAATTCGAAACTCTCAACCGATAACCTTGCTGCTCAGGCACAGACGCAAAGCTTTGGCGGCGTTCTTGATCGCCTTGTCCGCCGGCGCGATCACCGCCCTTTTCGAAAAACCGCTTTACGAAGCCCATGCCGCTTTACTGTTCAACTTGGGTCGCGAGTACAAATATATACCCGAGTACAGCGGCCCCTATAGCCCGTCCAGGCGGGACTTCAAAATGGAGGAGTTGCTCAACACCGAGTCGGAATTGCTCAATAGCACGGACTTACGGCAAAAGGTCATTACCTCGATAGGTGTCAAAACGCTGTATCCCGAGTTCAAGAGCCAAGACCCCCGAGATCAAGCGGTAATGGACGCCGCGCTGTTGAATTTCGACAAAGCCCTTGCGGTCAAGAGCGTAAAAAATTCGGGCGTGATCCATGTGTATTTCGCGCATCCCGACCCCGAAATCGGCAAACGTGTCGTCGATTTGCTGGTCAACAGCTTTATCGACAAGCATGTCCGGATTTACGGCGAATCCCGCGCTCCGTTCTTCGAGCAAAAGCTGGCCGAATATACCGCGGGCCTGCAAGAGGCCACCCAGGCGCTCCGGGATTTCAAGCAACTATACGGAATCATCAACGTCGAGGAACAGATACGCTTGCTGCTTCAACGGCAATCGGCGATAGAGGAAACCTTGCGGCTTACCAAAGCCAGGGCCAACGAACTGTCTCATCGGTTGACTGCCCTTCAGAAATTGAAAAAGAAAGTGCCGGCCGGAGGAGACTTCGCGCAGCAGAGACTAATCGAGCTTCAGCTCAAAGAACAGCAGCTCTTGCGGCGATATCAGGAAACGTCCCGAACCGTAGTTGAAGTCAGGCAGGAGATCGAAGACATCAAAGATTTCATGCGCAGAAACGAACAGGGAAAAGCGGCCCAGTTAGGCCGTCAGCCGACCCAGGCTTACTGGGATCTGGAACTCACGATGGCCCAGATCGAACCCGAACTGCTGAGCGCACGATCAACGATTAAGGATGCCGAACAAACCCTGAGACAGGTCAACGATCAACTATCGGTAATCAATCTCCACAAAGGAGAATTACTGAATCTGGAAACGCGATTAGCGGTTAAAGAGAGCCTTTACAAAGATTATTTGACCAAATTGGAAGAAACCAAGATTTCCGAGGAATTGGACAACAAAAAAGTTACCAATGTCCGAGTCTTCCAGGAACCCACGATCTCGCCGAAACCGCTGAATGCGGCAAAGCTGATCAAAATCCTGGTCGGAGCCCTTTTTGGCCTATTGGCTGCCTTCCTCGTGGCGTATTTCGCAGAACTGAAGAGGCGAGGTCTTTATACTCCAGCGGACCTCGACGAAAAGCTCGGCGTGCCGATTCTGGCGCGTATTCCGGCGTCTTGAGCCGCGTCCTTGAATAACGCGAAACACATAACCGGCGTTCGGGAAGCAAAGGTTTGAATTCGACAGGCAAAATTTCCGGAACGCCGGTACATTACGACAGAATGAGCCATGACCTCACTCCGTGCGGCGCGCTTTTTCCCAGAGGACCGTATGCCGCCCTTTCGAATACCTAATAAACCCGCTCAGCGAAGCCAAATTTCCGCTGGCGATGTAATACGAAATCCCCAAAAACCCCAAATTCCAGCCACGTTTCTCAAAAATCCATCCGCCAAGTGCGAAAAGGCCGAATACCCACTGAGCTAAGAACACCAATACGGCTATTTCCGGCGTATTCGGCGATAACACCAATACTGCACTGGAAACGAATAGACCTGCGCTGAAGAACGGCAGAAAAAGGCGCATGATCTTATGGGATAACAGTTCGAAAATCGCGAATTTGTCATTCCACGGCCATAGCTCGCGGGCATTGAACAGCATTTGAAAGCGCCCGGCGGTAATGCGTTGCCGCCGTAAAACCTCGTCGCGCGTCGAGCTCGCCGAACTTTGAAAACAGATCGCCGCCGGATCGTACACAACCCGAAATCCTTTCCGCAGTGTCTGCAGCGCGAGATAGGCATCGTCCAGAATCAGGTTCGCGGGTATAGGCTCGAACAAAGGTGCTCGTATGGCGATCATCGCCCCGCTGACGCTGACCGTGGACCCGCACTCGGTCTCCTTCGTCTTGATATACGCTTCGTAGCTCCAATAGGATTTCTCGGAACCGAAAATCGGCGATTTGTTCTTGTACAAAGTCCTATTGCCGTTAACGCAGCCAACTTCCGGATCGCACAGATTTCGAACCAGCTTTTTCAAGCTGTCGGCGCGGTATATGGCACGGGCATCAGAAAAAACGAAAACTTCACCTTTTGCCAAGGCTGCCGCACGATTCATCGCCGCGGCTTTTCCCTCGCGGAAGGGCGAGTCGAGAATCTTAATGCCCGGCCGGTCCGCATACTTCTTGAGTATCTCCTGCGTTCCGTCCGTCGATCCGTCATTTACGACGATCACCTCCAGCAAATCCGCCGGATATTGTAATGACAGACAATTTTCGATTTTTCGGCCGATAATGTCTGCTTCATTGTAAGCGCAGACAATGAGGCTGACTTCCGGATAAATCGGTCCGGCGCGAACGTGGCGTTGCCGAATCCAGCCAAGGCTGGTGATTAAAATCGGGTATCCAAGATAGACGTAACCAATCACGCCTAGACATAACCAGAACATTATTAACATCATAATTCCTTGATGTCTTTGTCCAACGACATTGTTGATAGTGTCGTTCACCGCCTAAAAGAGCGTGCCTAGCCTGAACTCCATGGTTTACTCCGACAGAATCTTTACGGTGACGGCACATGATGTCCTTCCTTTTCTCCATCGTCAAAATCAGGCCCGAGCGAACCGATCCGGCCAAATATTCAGATTTCTCAATCTAGGCTTCAATAGAAGCCATATCGGCCGAATTTTGACAATGGCTTCTTGATACAAGTAAACGATCCAGCCGCGCAAGGTTCGTCTGCAAATATAATAATGGGATACGTTATATGACTTAGGCTTCCACTGGCTGTGCCAGGACGCATCCGTAATCAGATTATTAAATTTGATTTCGCCTTTTTCCCCGTAGTATTTCATAAGATATTCGCGGAGGAGATGCCCGGGGCTACACGACGCATATCGTTCGTCATATCCGATTTTGAGCGTGTATAGCGTATCGTCGGTGATAAGGCTAAACTCCACCGCGATCGGCTGATCCTCGTACCACATGATATGAATGGCGCATCCCCCGGTCTCGGCGAAGCGCTCCATCAGCAACCTATAGAACGACTTCAATTTGCTATCCAGCTTTATGGCGGTTCCTGCTCCCGCTCTCCCTTTCCAGCCGGAGGCTTCGACATCCAGGAATACCTCATAAGCCCTGTCGAGATCGGGCCGCTCATGTGCCGACGTGTAGCGTATATTTCCGAGGTTTTCGGCGCGCTTTCGGGCTCGCCTGATATTATTCCTGAAAGTCGTTGTAAAGCCTTGAAACATCAAATCGTAAGGACGCACGATCAAATAATCGCATTGACCGCAGGGTCTTTGAACCCATAGCACGTCGGCTTGCTCGGCCAATGCCAGCGCCGCCGATGACTCTTCGAGTACACGCGGGAGGTAAATATAGTCCCAGGATATTCCAGCGACTTCTTCGAGATGGTTTAATACGAGGGGAATATAAGACCCGACAAGTTCCGGTCTTGCCACGATACAATCGTTCAGACACATGTGCGGATGGCTGGGGAGCTGAAGCGCTTTCATTTCCAATCCGAAAATCCGCCGTAATGAGATTTTCAAGGGAAAAATGGCTTCCGGATTTTTCCCGATATATACGACCGTGAATAATACCGTATCGGGATTATCCTCCAGGGCGTTTAGATAACAGCGGTACCAATCCGCGAGATGAAAAAATCGCTTGCGCTCCATGATGCCGATTACGAGCTCCCAGTCCCTTGCGATTTCTTCTAGGCCGGATAACCCTCGAAACGTTTTGACGGTTACCTTTTCCGACATACTGCTCATTCTCGAGTCCATAGCCTTCACAGTTTCTCGTTGAGCTTGGCGATTCCATCGGCGTGACGCGCGATAACTCGGGGTTCAGAAAATGGATACCTGGTATCCTCCCGCGTCGGTAATCGCACTTTAGCAGGCTGTTGAAAAATTGGATGCTCCTACCATAGGTAGTGGGCAACGACGAAACCGTTAACCTACATGTCGTGTGTAGAATGCGTTTTTCAACACCCTGTTAGCGGACCTTGAAAAACCGCCTTCCCGGCGGTTTTTCTCTTCGCCGAGCCCAAACGCGGTTTGCGCGAGGCTTAGGTTTTCAACCCCTTACGTGGCCGAAAACGACGGGGCATCCCTGCCCCTTAGAGCGCCTCAAAGTTTTTCGAGGTGCTCTATAGGGAAATATCGCACTGATAGGTTTCCAGCGTTTTGGCGTACATATGCTTTATACCGGAGTTCCGTCTCACGAGTTGAAACGCGGTTTCGCCTAAAGCACCGGCTTCCGTGGAATGATCCATGAGCCAGCGGATTCCCCGCTCCAGCGCGCTCGCATCGGCGGGTTGAACGAGAAACGCAGTCTTGCGGTGCTCGAAGAATTCCGCAAGACCGCCAACCGCGGTCAAAAGGAGGGGAAGACGATGATGGCAGGCTTCCAGAACCGCGTACGGCAAGCCCTCGGAAAGCGACGGTAGGCAGAAAGCGTCACTGCTGCTCAACAACGCGGGCACGTCATGACGGAAGCCGGTGAAGTGAACGATATTCCGCAGCCCTAGGTTCTCGACCTGCTCCTCATATTCGCCGCGCAAGCTGCCGTCGCCTACAACCAGGCATCTCAGATTAGGCTTCGATTTCACGAGCCTTGCCAGCGCGTCGAATAGATACCTATGACCTTTGACGGGTTCGAGCCGCCCGACGACGGTAAGCACGAACACGTCCGTGCCCCATCCGAGATCTTCCAAGGGCGGCGCGCTTCGCCCGGCGGTCGAGTTTTCGGCATATTCGATCGCGTTATGAATCAGCGAAATCCGGGTCGCGGGAATCCCCAGGGTGCCTAGATACGTGTGGACGGATTCCGATACCGCGATGAAGTGAAAACCGAGCCGGTAACTGAAACGCAAGACCCATTCATAAAAGCGTCCTTTCAGCGTATCGCCGTGCTCCGGCCCATAGGCGCTGTGAACCGTACCGATCTTTCGCTTCACGCCGGCCAAAGTTGCCGCCAATCCGCCCCAAAACTGTGATTGCGGATTATGGGTATCCACTACCGTATACCCGCCTTCTCGAATCATCCGATACAGATGGAACAAGATGCGCGGATCGCCCCGCGAAAACGGTATGGACAAGAAGCTCAGGCCGGTAGACTCGAGCCGCTGATGGAGCGGCGAACCTTCCAAGGTAGCGATGGCGTAACGACGTTCGCCATGAAGCATTCCGGCGAGAGCCGTGACACGCACGTCCGCCCCGCCATAAAACTTCGCCAAATCGACAATCAAGACAGCATCGCGATCAAGCATGGCCTTCAGACAAGGTTCGCGGTGAACCAGCTATGAAAGTGTCCTGATCTAGAACCGACAAAATGACCGATCTCCGGAGCCCTCGGCGATCTTCGAGATGCGCGTCCATGCGGTCTCTTCGAAACTTCTTAGGAAAAGCCATCATTGGGCCTTTATCGGACAATCCACAGGGGCCTTCGAAAAACCGCCTTCCCGGTAATTTTTCTCTTCGCCAAGCCCCAACGCCGTTTAAACGTCGCTTAGGTTTTCAAACACTTACGTGGCTGAAAACGACGGCGCATCCCTGCCCGTTAATGCGCCTCGAAGTTTTTCGCGGTGCTCATTCGAGATATCGCTCGAAGGGTGTGTTCTTCAATGCGCCGCTTACCTCGGGGAAATTGGAAATAAGCTGATCCAATGGTTCCGGATTCTGTTTCCTATAGCCGATTCTTTTCGGATTCCACCGGGTAGCGCCTACGAAGGTAACGGCTTTGGAAGCGATAGCATCGAAGTTCCCGACCAAATCTTCGTAGTAAATCTCCAACACATCTCGCTGCGCGAATCTCGCGCGGGCTTGGGCCTCCCACTTCTCGATCTGCATAAATTGCGTGAATAAGGCTTCCGGTTCCAGATAAACCCGTTTTTTTTCGAGCGGTACCTTCGTCCGGAAGTTGGTTTGCAACCAGATGTCGGTCTTGAAGGCGATGGCCAGAGATACCAGGGTTCGCAAGCGGTTTCGGCGCATCAAGTGGATGATCTTGAATTCCCTGCGCTGCTCGAATTCAGACCATTCCTGATCCGTCAGGTGGTTGTAGAAAATCTTGCACCCGACGGCACGCACACAGCGCGGATAACCAACGTACAGACGGTTTATGTTTTCCTGGAAGCCTTGGCCGATAACCCGATTGTCCGCGCTGAATATCTCGTGGAGCATTTCGACTTCAAGGCTGGACCTGAATACGTCCAATAACAGATTCGACCCGGTTCGCGCATGCCCCACGACGGCGAATCGCGTGTATTTTGTATGTACCCCAGATGCATAACTCATCGCCCACAACGAAGCCGCCTTGAGCGCCGTATGAAATCGTACCACGTGACTAACTCCAATTGGTGTTCTTGTTTCCTGATACCTGGCAAAATTCGAGTATTGATCCGATCTCCTTATCCGGTTTGCGACTACTCTATAAGGTATTTTGTCGGCCAACTCGCAAGTTCGTATAAGAATCGGTTTCAATTGTCGTAGTAAAACTACAAATATGAAACTCGAACAACTACCTAAGAAAAGATACTTACTCGAATCATCCATGTCGCTCTCATATTACAATTTTCCATTGACTTTTCTCACTCCAGTGGATCTCGAAAAACCGCCTTCCCGGCGGTTTTTCTCTTCGCCGAGCCCAAACGCGGTTTGGGCTCGGCTTACGTTTTCAACCCCTTACGTGGCCGAAAACGACGAGGCATCCTTGCCCCTTAGAGCGCCTCGAAGTTTTTCGAGGTGCTTTATCCTTGCGTACATGCTCATCGATTACCGCATGCTTTCAATCGCCGGGCGCTATCGCATAGATACGCTCCCGTGTGATCAAGCCGTCGAGCAGGTCGGTCGGGTAGTTTTTCCAGCCGATGCCCCGTT
>DYIL01000074.1 GCA_020723665.1 Methyloversatilis universalis | reverse complement strand
CAGCTTGACATGAACCATAGAATCTCAGGACGAACGGTAACCTATTGATTCCGTTCGTGGTGAGCTTGTCGAACGCTCTCCTGAGTTCGTCGAAGGGCATGAACGGAATCCACTTGTTCAGAGCTTCCTTTAAGGAAACACTGAACAAGTGGCTTCCTTCCGCGCCCCTTCGACAGGCTCAGGGCAGGCTCGGGAGAGTGTTCGACAGGCGTGTCCTGAGCGAAGTCGAAGGGCTCACCGCGAACGCAATCCAAGCATTACCGTTCGTCCTGCGAAAAAACTTGTAGGGTGGGCAAAGGCCGATAGTCCTTTGCCCACCATCTCCGGCTTTGGTGGGCACTGCTCGCCCCTTCCCTGGGGCTCGCCCTCCGGGCCAGCCTACGGCTGTCCAAATTTGCTCCCGGCCAGTTGTGCCCATCCTACGGGGACTTGTGGTCGGAGGTCCGCTTCCAGCGTTATCAATCGGTTCAGTCGCCGATGATCTTCACCAAGACCCGCTTTCTGCGGCGGCCGTCGAATTCGCCGTAAAAAATTTGCTCCCAGGGGCCGAAGTCGAGTTGCCCGCCGGTAATCGCCACGACGACCTCCCTGCCCATGACCTGCCGTTTCAAATGAGCGTCGCCATTGTCTTCGCCGGTGCGGTTATGGAAATAACGGCTTATCGGTTCGTGGGGCGCGAGGTTCTCGAGCCAGCTCTCGAAGTCGCGATGCAACCCGGATTCGTCGTCGTTAATGAAAACCGACGCGGTGATGTGCATGGCATTGACCAGAACGAGACCCTCGCGCACCCCGCTTTCCCGGAGACAGGCTTGCACCTGTGGCGTAATGTTGATAAAGGCGATCCGGCTCGGAGCTTCGAACCAAAGTTCTTTACGATAGCTTTTCATATCTGATGCTCTCCCGTCGTCTGAGTATTTTCAAAAGACAAAATAGACGCACTTAGAGCCTATCCAATAGGCCGTTCGCCCTGAGCCCTTCGACCTCGCTCAGGGCAGGCTTGTCGAAGGGTTTCTTATGCCTATTGGGATAGGCTCTTAGTCGTAACGGCGAATGGTGCGACAGATCGATGGCGTTCTCAAGCCGAGAACGTGGCAGCGAAGAAAAAATGGCCGCACGATCGGGTGTCAGAAAATTTTACATTTCGTAGAGCGAATGGCTGCACGGTGCATCCTGTCCGAAACGTGTTGAATATCAATGAGCTATAGCCGTTCCTGCCCAGTCTTGGCTAGATTTGCCAGTTAACGAGATATAGGAAAATTGGGTGTCGATGAAGAACTGAGGAAATGCCGACGTTCCAGTGTGTTTACAAAAACGAGCGACACGTAATTTTGGAAAACTCGGAAAAACAATGACATGAGGATCTGGTACAAAACTTGTTGGAAATATGGCGGCGTTTGGAAGAACGCTCCGGGCTGGAACTGGAGTTCGGCCCGGCAACCACTGTTTAAGGAGACATACGATGACGAACTTCAATAAGACCTTGTTGGCGGTCGGTATCAGTCTGGCTTTGGGTTTCTCAGCGGGAGCATGGGCTGATGCGACCAATACCGACAATGACGATAGCCTAGCCGTAGCGGTGGACGCGAGCGACGACGCTGATATCGAAAACGGTAGCGACGGCGCTATCGCGCAAGGCGGGGGCGCCGCGACGCACGACCAGAGCGAAGCTGAAATCGACGACTATAGCAATGGCGCTGCTGCGAACAATGGAGGTGTAGCGACGCTCGACCAGAGCGAAGCTGATGCTGATGACGATTCCGCTGCCGCGAACAACGGCGGCGTGGCGACGCTTGATCAGAGCGAAAACACCTCGGCCACGGCTGGCGGGGATGCTTTTGCCGCCCAGAATGGCGGGGAAATCGACTACAACGCGGCCGCGGCCACTGGCGGGGATGCCCTAAGCGCTCAGAACGGCGGTGAAATCGAGCACACCGAGGCCGTTGGTGGCCGGGATGCCCTGGCCGCGCAGAACGGCGGCGAAATCGACCAGGAGGTCGAAAATGAGTATAGCGACGGCAGCGTGGCCGTCCGCGAAGGCGACGTTAACTTCAGCAGCTTTGAGTCCGATCAAGAGAACTTACTCACACACAATGTGCTAACCATCACTTCCGCCCAACCATTGACCCAGTCCAACGACATCACCGACTCGGTCAACGGAAGCGCCGGTGTCATTCAACTGTCGCAGAACACGGGTGGTATTGCCTCGGTTAACCAGAATGTTAACGTCCTGGGCACGGTAACCGTCGCCAACGTCGGCATCGCCCCTTGAGATTGACGAGGTAACGGGATAGCCGATGAGAACACCGGTGGGCGTTTCGGCGCTCGCCGGTCCCGTATCGGCTGAAGCCAAACAGGGAAACGAGGTGTACACGATGAACAAGGGATTGGTTGGAACCTTATATCTTCTCGTCAATGGTTTCTGGTCGAGCGGCCATGCAAGCGGTCTCGACGAGGAAGCCGCATTTGCTTCCGACTCGTACGCGGCGGTCGCGAGCGGCGATTTGGACGAGGAACGGGCCCGCGACGGCGGGGACGATTTGGCCTTCTCCCGCGGCGCCCTCAAGGCGACGATGACCGGCAATACGGCCAATACCAGCAACATGACCACATACAATACCATCGACAGCGGGGCGTTCACCGACGCCGGCGGAATCATATCGGTCATTCAGAACACCGGAAACAACGTCATCATTCAAAATGTCACGGACGTAAACGTGACCATAAACCCATGAACGAAAGCAGGGTTTTTTTTCGTTCAAGTCTCTTGCTCGCCCTGTGTCTTATGAGCACGGTGTCCGACGGCTACGCCGGCGCCGTCCAGTTCTCGGATGGAATGGCGGGGCCGGGATTTTATAACATCAAGATAACGAGTTACGCGGAAAGACGCTTCAAGACGATTCTCAAGCAACGGTACGATTTTAGCTGCGGTTCGGCGGCATTGGCGAGTTTGCTGTCGTTCCATTACGAGGATACGGTCGGCGAACTGGAAGTCTTCGGCGACATGTGGGAGCATGGAGACCAGCAAAAAATACAAAAGCAAGGCTTTTCCTTGCTGGACATGAAACAATACCTGGAGCGCAGAGGGTATAGAGCCGATGGTTACAAAATCGGTTTGGAGGAATTGGCCCAGGCGAAGGTGCCGGCGATTACCATTGTTAATAACAATGGATATTTGCATTTCGTGATAATAAAAGGTGCGGATCGCTCCTCTGTATTGCTCGGAGATCCGGCCGCGGGTTTGAAAAGAGTTGATCTTCAGACGTTTAGAGAGCTATGGGAAAATCGTATTCTTTTCGTCATTCGAAATAAAAAGAATCTCGCAGAGAAATATTTCAACAATGAAGAAGAATGGCGTTTGAGCCCAAAAGCTCCATTGGGCGTGGCCGTCGATAACGGTAGTCTCGCATCTTTCAATTTGTTGCAACCGGGACGATTCGATTTTTAGAGCACCTCGAAAAATTTCGAGGTGCTCGTACGGGACAGGGATGCCCCGTCGTTTTCAGCCACGTAAGGGGTTGGAAACGTAAACCAAGCCCAAACCGCGTTTGGGCTTGGCGAAGAGAAAAACCGCCGGGAAGGCGGTTTTCGAGGTCCCCTTTAGAGCCGAGGAGTAAGTATCATGATTTCGGGCAAGGACGTTCGAGGATCGAAGAATTTAGATGTCAAGCGTTTGTTTTTGAGCCTCGTCTTTTTTGCTTCGCTCCCGCAAGCCGCAAAAATATGCTCCGCGAGCGACTGGAACGACGTAGATTCATCCGCTGCCTGGGCAGCGGCCGAGGATGCCGAGCTTGACGAGTTGCGCGGCGGATTCGTGTTGGACAATGGGATGGTTGTTGATTTATCCTTTGCCACGTCGGTGTTCATCAATGGACAAGAGCAGTTTTCCGACCGTTTAATTTTGGCCAGCGATTTTTCCATAGACCAGCTGCGCGGAGCGGCGGTCAACAACGGTCCAAACAATTTCGCATCGTCTCATGCTGCCATGGATAACATGACACTTATTCAAAATAATCTGGATAACCAGATTATAACCATGATGAGATCTATCGATATAATGATTTCTAATCTCAAAAACGCGAGCGAATTTGGGGAGTCCTATTTAGGAGTTTCTCCGAAGTAATATTTGAAGAAAACGATCTGCTTGCGGGGAAATTTTAGCGCATATAAGTTTTTTCGATAAAGGGACTATAGTCCTATCTTGTACTCTCAAAGGGAAGGGAACGCAGATGGAACTAACAGCTGGGATTTCTCGGATCGAAAGGGTTTTTACGGCCAGTCAGGCATGGGGAGATGTCAGGGATTTAATCTTGCTTCAGCCGGGTTGGGCTGACTCCCTCGGTTTAGCGAAAGGCCTCGCGGAAAAGGGCTGGAGAGCCCATATCTCAATGGATGCTCGAGAAGCAATCAGATGCCTTAGGTCGAGCAATATCTATGTGGGTATCGCCCTGCTCGACGCAAGCTTTAGCGAGGAAATGCAAAGCGAGTTACTAGAGGCCATCAACGAAAGCGGGTTTACGGAATGGATCGCGATCGTCGACCCGGGGAGCATGACTTCCATAGAGCATGCGGCTTTTTTGAGTACTTTCTTTTTCGATTTCCATACGACTCCCGTAGATATCCGCAGACTGGCTTATTCGCTCGGCCATGCCTATGGAGCGGCGAAACTGAACGAAGCCAGTCGCGGCGAATTTCGTCTAGCGGTCAATCAGAGATTCGGGTTGATCGGGTCGAGCAAGGCGATGTCGCTAGTCTATGACAATGTCCAGAAAATCAGTCGGAGTGACGAGCCGGTCATCGTTACTGGCGAGACCGGGACGGGGAAGGAACTCATTGCGCGGGCAATCCACGGCTTATCGCCCAGGGCGGAAAAGCCTTTCGTTCCCGTGAACTGCGGAGCGATTCCGGAAACGCTGGTGCAGAGCGAGTTCTTTGGACACAACAAGGGAGCGTTTACCGGTGCCGTGGAGGAAAGGGTAGGGCATTTCGAAAGGGCGGCGGGCGGTACGGTCTTCCTGGACGAAATCGAAAATCTCCCCCCGCTGGGCCAGGTCTCGCTGCTGAGATTCCTTCAGGAGAAGGAGTTAACCCCACTGGGTTCGAAAGAGCCGCGCGCCATAGATGTGAGAATCATTGCCTCGGCAGGTCCGAACTTGGGAGAAGCGGTGGCTGCGGGCGTCATTCGGGAAGACTTGTTTTATCGGCTTAATGTATTGCAGATCGATGTACCGCCCTTACGGAAGCGAGATACCGACGCGGCCGAAATTGCCGAGTATTTCGTCGATCGATTCAATCAGGGAAAACGGCGCAATGGGAAGCGCTTGTCCAAGAAGGCCATATCGGCGATTCTCGAATATTCCTGGCCTGGTAACGTGCGGGAATTGATGAGCCGTGTGAACCGGGCTGCCGTTCTTTCGACGGGTTGCCTGATTACCGAAACCGATCTGGGGTTGTCCCGTCCGACGTTCTTCAGTGGAAGAACGCTAAGGGAAATCAAGGCTCAGGCGGTCGAGCAAGCGGTGATGTCGGCTTTGGCGGAATCCAAGAGCATTACCAGTGCGGCGCGCCGGCTCGGCGTTTCGCGGGTGACGCTATATCGTTTGATGGAAAAACATTCGATCACCGTTCCGGGCGTCGAGCATGTTGTCGGATAATTTTTCGCAAAACCGATACAGGTATTCTAAATTATCATAAGATAATATTAATTATGGATGGATAACGTAAACATTTGAGTTCATACGGCTAAATCAGTCGAGTTATCTCGATTGACATCTAATGTTTATAACCTTGCGGAGAAAACGATTTAGATTATCATCGAGGCATTTCCTTTGCGCCTAGAATATTTTCGCTATCGGGTCGAGATAGACGGATAAAAGGTGATCTAAAACAAGCGATTACTAGTACGCGCATATCCTTTCGAAATCCGCTTGCCAAACCGGTTGAATTAAAGTACGGTTTGTTACGTAACAAGAATAAGACATGGACCCAGGGAGGGTACGTCGTTGCGTTTACTAGGTATTTATCCGGTTTTCGGAGTATTTTTAGTTTCGGTCTGCCTGGGAGCGGAAGTGACCGACATAAAGTATGGTGAGTCGGTCGACGCCATCAGGCTCGAGATTTCGGCTTCGGACTATATCTCGGTGCAAGCCTCGATCTTGGATGGTCCGAACCGCTTGATCATCAAATTTCCCGGCAGTCGAATCAGGGGAAGGTTTCCCCAGCCGCCTCGGGATCACCCCTTGTTTTCGCGCGTAGCAAGCGGATCGGAAGGCGAGGGCGATTCGCGACTGATCGTCGATTTGAAACAGCCTGCGACGTTTACCCAGTTTTGGGAGCCGGTTCCCTACGGGCGTTCGCCCAAGCTTCTGGTCGATTTTCCGAAGTTTTCATTGGCGGAGCGTGCCGGCCGGGCGTCCGGCGGCAAGAGTGCGGGGAAATCGAGCGCTGTTCTCGTGCCTCAAGGGAAAACAACCAGCGACGAAAAGGCTATCGGCAGCGAGATCGAACGGTTGCGGCGCGCTTTAGCCGAGCAGCAACGGGCCTTAGATCTTCAGAGGAAGGCCTTCGAGGAGCAGCAGCGAAAGCTTCAGGCACTGGAAAACCAGCTTGAACGTCTGGCCGGCGCTAAGCCCGCTAGACAGAACGCCACAAGCGCTGGTGAATCACGGGCGAAACCGACAGGGGAGCAGCCGGCGGGTCCCGTCAAGCTCGCTGGTAATAGACCGCCTTCCGCGCCCAAGGGGCCGGTCGGACAGGCTCCGGAACCCCCAGATAAGCCGAAGCCGCCGGAACTGCCGAGAATTTCCGAAACTGTGGGCGGCGTATTGACGCCGAAACGCCATCTGATTGTAGAGCCATCGCTGGAATATGATTACGCGAGCAACAATCGGGTTTTTCTTGATGCGTTTACGTTTATTCCGGCTATTGCGATCGGATTGATCGACCTTAGGGAAATCGACCGGCATACGTTCATCGGTGCGATTACCAGCCGCTACGGTCTTACCGATCGCCTCGAAATCAGCGCCCGTGTTCCTTTTCTTTATAGAGAGGACACGCAACGTTCGAGAGCCGTCTCGATCGGCGCGGGAGTCGATGAAACCTTTGATGCCGACGGATCCGGTTTGGGCGATGTCGAGTTTACGGCACGTTATCAGTTTAACAGCGGTGCCGGTGGGTGGCCGATATTCGTGGGAAATCTCGCGACCACCCTTCCCACCGGAAAAAGCCCCTACGATGTGGATTACGTGTTGGCCCAAGGCGTGCCGGGCGCGCGCTTTCCGACCGAACTTCCGACCGGCTCCGGTTATTTCAGCCTGCAACCGAGTATCACGGCCCTCTATCCGACCGATCCGGCCGTGTTTTACGCGAACCTGAATTACGGTTTCAACGCCGAAACCGACGAGGATGTCGGAACGGTCGATCCGGGCGATGCGATAGGGGCGAGTTTCGGGCTAGGATTCAGCATCAACGAACGCTCGTCTTTCAGCATCGGGTATTCGCACAAGCATGTGTTCGAGACTACAGTGGACGGGCGGACCGTTCCCGGGTCCAGCTTGGATATCGGCGAGTTTCTCTTGGGGTATTCCTTCAAACTCACGCGCGACACCAGCTTGAATCTTTCGGTGAGTCTTGGAGCTACCGAGGACGCACAGGACGTCAAGTTGATCCTGAGAGTGCCGATTTCCTTTACGCCTTTCGACTGACGGGGACCTCTAAAAATCGCTAATGTGGCTGTAAACGACGGACATTCCGGCCTCGTACGAGATCCTCGAAGTTTTTCGAAGTACCCTGATTTTCAGCGGATCGTCGCCAAGGCATTGCCGATCGACCGCTTGACCTTTGTACAATGGCCCACCGATCGGTATGAGTGCGCTGTGATGAAAAAGATCGAACCTTATATTGGAATCCATGATGATCGCTACGGCGGTATGACGGATGTCGGCCGCATCATTCGCGATGCCTGGGCGTTCGGTTTGATTCCGGAATCCGAAACCTGTGCCGGCTGGCAGGCAACGCGCATCGAGGACTTGTGGGAAAAGGTTCAGGAAACCTGGGACCACTATGGCTTTTCGGTGCACAATTTTCCCGAGGAGCTTCGCCGGCGGTATCTGCGCATCCAGGAAGAAGCCATGGCTCGAGCGAAAGCCTTGGGCTGGGATCCCGATCGCGATCTGGAAGACGAATAGCGGAAAAGAAGCTGAACGGCCGAGGCCACTTTGAGTGCGCCAAGGCTACGAGCCGGGTTTGTCGCGTGGAATAGCTATAAAGCCTATTAACCCGGGTTAAAAAATCGGCCGGGTTAATCCGGGGCAGGGATGTCCCGGTGCGGCAACAGGCCGTGAGAAAAAAGAGGGCGTCCGAAGACGCCCTTCACAGACATGACAAGAAAGACCGTCGATCAAAGGTGATAGGCGGTTTCGCCGTGCTCGGTCGTATCGAGTCCTTGGCGCTCGACTTCTTCGGTAACCCGAAGTCCGATCAGCATATCCACGACCTTATAGGCGATGAAGGAAACTACCCCGGACCAGATGATGGCGGTTCCCACTCCCCAGCACTGGCTGATCAATTGAGCGGTCATGTCGTACTCGCCGACCGCATTGGCGACATAATCGTATACGCCGGTTCCGCCGAGCGCGGGGGAAGCGAATATCCCGGTACCCAATGCACCGATGATGCCGCCGATGCCATGAACCCCGAACACGTCGAGCGAGTCGTCGTAGCCCAGGATGTTTTTCAGGCTGGTGACCGCCCAGAAGCAGACTGCTCCGGCAATCAGGCCGAGAACGATGCTGCCCATGGGGCCGACGAAGCCGCACGCCGGCGTAATGGCAACGAGCCCGGCGATAGCGCCTGATGCGGCTCCCAACATGCTGGGTTTGCCTCGGGCGAGCCACTCGGCCGACATCCAGGCGAGAGTCGCTGTCGCTGTCGCGAGCAAGGTATTTGCAAAGACCAAGGCGGCGACGCCGTTGGCTTCGAGGTTCGATCCGACGTTGAAGCCGAACCAGCCCACCCAGAGTAGCGATGCACCAATCATGGTCATCGTCACGCTATGAGGTGCGATAAATTCCTTCTTGTAGCCGATGCGCTTGCCGATCACCAGGCAGCCTATCAATCCGGCTATGCCGGCGTTGATATGCACTACCGTGCCGCCGGCGAAGTCCAGCGCTCCCTTTTGAAAAAGGAAACCGGCCGTTGCGGCGGCGGTTTCGGCGGCCGCGGCATCCGTATAGGCGTCCGGGCCTGCCCAGAACCAGACCATGTGAGCCATCGGCAGGTAGGAGAACGTAAACCAGAGCACCATGAACAAGAGTACCGCGGAGAATTTCACGCGTTCTGCGAAAGCGCCGACAATCAGGGCGGGGGTGATGGCCGCGAAAGTGGCCTGAAAAACGACGTAGACATATTCAGGAACATAGACGCCTTTGCTGAACGTTCCGGCAAGCGATTCCGGCGTGACGCCTTTGAGGAAGAGTTTGCTGAATCCGCCGAAGAAGGCGTTCCCTTCGGTGAATGCGATGCTGTAGCCGTATATCGCCCATAACAGCGCCATCAACGAAAAAATCACGAATACCTGCATGAGGACCGACAAGGTGTTCTTGGCGCGCACCATGCCGCTATAGAACAACGCCAACCCCGGAATCGTCATCAAGATGACCAGGACGGTCGCTACGATCATCCATGCGACGTCACCTTTGTCGGGGGTCGGCGTAGCGGCTTCCTCGGCCGGTGCAAGCCCCGCGAAGCACAGCGACATGAATAAGAATAGGGCGATCAGGATTCGTTTCATGTGGTTTTTCTCCTTGGATGTTATAGGGCTTCCGCTCCGGTTTCGCCGGTACGAATGCGGATGACTTGCTCCAGGTCGAGCACGAAAATCTTACCGTCACCGATCTTCCCGGTATTGGCCGTCTTGGAGATGGCATCGAGCACGGCGTCCAGCTGCTCGTCCGTCACCGCGACTTCGAGCTTGACCTTGGGCAGAAAATCGACGACATATTCCGCGCCCCGGTACAACTCGGTGTGTCCTTTTTGCCGGCCGAATCCTTTGACCTCGGTAACGGTGATGCCGGAGACGCCAACATCGGACAGAGCCTCGCGGACATCATCCAACTTGAATGGTTTTAGAATCGCGGTTACAAATTTCATGCGAGAGTTCTCCTATTGAATGTGCGGACGCCGCCTTCGGTTAGAGGACGAGTCGGCGAAGCCCAGCTCGGGTTTGGGGCGTTCGTCGACTTGATAGCAGAACCTGTGCCAAGCGCCGCATTACCCGGATGACAAGGCAGAAAATGGCGCTGTCAAGACACCAGGCGAAAAAAATGCACCATCACGGAGCGTCGGAATCGCCGTGCACTCCGGCGGTGCACGGCAGGCGTTGCACTAGACGTTCGCTGCATCACTCGGCTATTCTTTTTCCCATGTTTGATAAAACCACCCTAAACGATCTCGCCCGGCGCCTGGCCGAAACGGTACCGACCGACCTTTTAAAGTTGCAGGACGATTTGGAAAAGAACTTCCGGGCGATTCTTCAAGCCTCTTTCGCCACGATGAATCTGGTCAGCAGGGAAGAATTCGAAGTGCAGAGCGCCGTTCTCGCGAGAACGAGGGAACGGTTGGAGCGGCTGGAAGCTCAGGTCGCCGAGCTGGAAAAGCAGATCGTCCACCGCTAATCGGGACGGACGAAGCGTTCATGTCCCTGGCCGTCGTTTTCACTCGGGGCAGGCAAGGCATCGAGGCGCCGCTGGTCACCGTCGAGGTGCACATTTCCAATGGTCTGCCCAGCCTGTCCATCGTCGGTCTCCCGGAAACCGCGGTGAAAGAAAGCAAGGATCGGGTGAGGGGCGCGCTGCTGAACTGTCAGTTCGAATTTCCGCTCCAGCGCATCACCGTGAACATGGCGCCCGCCGACATTCCCAAGGAAGGCGGTCGTTTCGATCTGGCCATCGCGCTGGGCATCCTGGCGGCGTCTGGGCAGATCAGGAGCGAGGCGCTTCGAGAAATCGAATGTGTCGGCGAGCTCTCACTGGGCGGTGATCTCCGCCCCATCAGCGGGGTGCTGCCGGTCGCGATTCAAGCGAAACAGGCGGGGCGCGCATTGATCGCTCCGCGGGAGAACGCGGGCGAAGCGGCGCTGGCCGAAGGCGCGAAAATCCTCGCGGCACGCCATCTCCTCGAGGTCTGCGCCCATTTGAACGGGCAGCAGCCGATTCCTTTCGAACCCTCCGAGGGAGATATCGCCGCTCCGGAAGACCTCCCCGACTTCGCGGACGTGCATGGACATTTTCAAGCCAAGCGAGCGCTTGAGGTCGCCGCCGCCGGAAAACACAACATCGTCATGCTCGGACCGCCGGGGACCGGCAAGTCCATGCTGGCAGCCCGGCTTCCGAGCATCCTTCCGCCCTTGACCGACGAAGAGGCCCTGGAAAGCGCAGCGATCGCATCGGTCAGCGATCTGCCTTTCGATCCGCGGCGGTGGCGCATCCCGCCGTTCCGCGCGCCGCATCATACCGCCTCGGCCCCGGCTTTGGTCGGGGGCGGCGGCAACCCCAAGCCGGGCGAAATTTCCCTGGCGCACAACGGCGTCCTTTTCCTTGACGAATTGCCCGAGTTCGACCGCAAGGTACTGGAAGTTCTGAGGGAGCCTTTGGAAACCGGGTGCATCACGATTTCGAGGGCCGCGCGCCAGGTCGATTTCCCTGCCCGGTTCCAACTCGTCGCCGCGATGAATCCGTGTCCTTGCGGCTATTTGGGCGATGCGTCGGGCCGCTGCCGTTGCACGGCGGAACAGGTCCAGCGTTATCGCTCACGGATTTCGGGACCCTTGCTCGACCGGATCGACATTCACGTCGAAGTGCCGCGCGTTTCTAGGGAGATGCTGCGCCTTGGGACGCCCGGCGGGGAACCAACGAGCGCCGACATCCGCCGCCGCGTGCTCGCGGCGAGGGAAATCTCCCGGCAGCGGACCGGCAAGCCGAATGCCTTCATGACCCCGCAAGAAGTCAAACGATACTGCCGGTTGACCGACGAGGGCCACCGATTGCTCGAGCAGGCCACGGAAAAACTCGGACTGTCCCATCGCGCCTACCACCGCATCCTGAAACTCGCCCGTACCATCGCCGATCTCGCCGGCGAGGAGGACATCGCCGTTCAACATCTGAGCGAAGCCATCGGGTTTCGCCGTCTGGACCGCGCTTCGACTACAGTTTGATGGCGGCTCAACTGAATCCGCAGCAGCTCGCTGCCGTGACTACTTTGGACTGTCCTTTGCTCGTACTCGCCGGGGCGGGCAGCGGCAAAACACGGGTGATCACCGAGAAGATCGCCTATCTGGTCAAACAGGGCACGCCGGCGCGGCATATCGCCGCCGTCACCTTCACCAATAAGGCGGCGCGCGAAATGAAGAGCCGCGTCGGCAAGCTCCTTTCCGACAAGGAGTTGCGTGGACTGACGGTGTCCACTTTCCATTCGCTGGGCCTTGAAATCCTGCGCGAGGAGCACGGCGCGCTGGGCCTCAAGAAGAACATCTCCATTTTCGACGAACACGACCGTCTGGCGCTGGCCAAGGAGCTGATCAAACACGGCTCCGGCAACTGGGATATCGACGAGGCGGAAAGCTATATCCGGCGCATCGGGCGCTGGAAGAATCTGTTCGTGACGCCGGAGCGGGCCATCGCTAAAGAGCAGGGCGATGGATATCCTGTTGCCCTGCTTTACGCCGAATATGTCCGCTACATGAGGTCCTACAACGCCGTGGACTTCGACGACCTCATCCTGCTTCCGGTTCTGCTGTTCCACGAACACGCCGAGATCCTCGACAAATGGCGGAACCGGATACGCTATTTACTGGTGGATGAGTACCAGGACACCAACCTGACCCAATACGAATTGATCAAGCTGCTGACCGGCAAGCTGGGGCGTTTCACCGTGGTCGGCGACGACGATCAGTCGATTTACGCCTGGCGCGGCGCGCAGCCGGAAAACCTGGCTCAGCTACAGCGCGACTTTCCTCGGCTCAAGGTCATCAAACTGGAGCAGAACTACCGCTCGACCGGCAGGATTTTGAAGGTCGCCAACAAGCTCATCGCCAACAACCCGCACGTATTCGAGAAGCGGCTGTGGAGTGCGCTCGGATACGGTGATCCGCTGCGCGTCCTCACCCATAAGGAAGAAGCCGCGGAAGCGCGCCAGATCGCCTCCGATTTGCTGCATCACAAATTTCGCCACGGCACGCGTTTTCAGGATTACGCCATCCTGTACCGCAGCAACCATCAGTCGCGGCCTTTCGAGCGCGCCTTGCGGGAGCACTCCATTCCCTATTTCATCAGCGGCGGAATGTCCTTCTTCAGCTATGCCGAGATCAAGGACATCATGGCCTATCTGCGCTTGCTGGTGAATCCGGATGACGATGCGGCCTTTCTAAGGATCGTCAACGTTCCGCGCCGGGAGATAGGCCCGACGACACTGGAAAAACTCGGCGCCTATGCCAACCGGCGTCACATCAGCCTGTTTTCCGCCTGCTTCGAATTCGGGCTTCAGCAGTCTCTCGGCGAAACGGCCATCAACCGCTTGAGGCACTTCGCCGAATGGATCGCCGACGTCGCGGATCGCGCCGAGCGCGGCGACACCTTCGCCGTGATCGACGATTTCATCGCCAAGATCGGCTACGAAAACTGGCTGAGAGAGACCAGCAACAGCGAGGACGCAGCGCGGCGCAAGATGGGGCAGGTTCGGGAGTTGCTGGACTGGCTCAAGCGCATCGCCAAGGAAGACGAAAAGGAAAAGAGCCTTTCGGAGGTCGTTTCGCGCATTCTGCTGCTCGATGTTCTGGAACGGAGCCAGGAAGAAAACGCGGGAGACAGAGTCAACCTGATGACGCTGCACGCCGCCAAAGGCTTGGAGTTTCCGTATGTTTACCTGGTCGGCATGGAAGAAAACCTGCTGCCGCACCAAACCAGCATCGAAGAAAACACGATCGAGGAAGAACGCCGGCTGGCTTATGTAGGCATCACCCGCGCACAGAAGCTTCTCACCTTGAGCTACTGCACGCACCGAAAACGCCACGGCGAAATCGTCGACTGCGAACCGAGCCGCTTTCTGAGTGAACTGCCCGAACAAGAACTCGAATGGCCCGAACGGCGGGCGCTCGATCCCGAACAGAAAAAGGAACGTGCCATGGACAGCTTCGCCGCCGTGCGAAGTCTGTTAAACCGATCCTAAATCCTGTAGAATGCGCGGCATGCGCCCGTAGCTCAGTTGGATAGAGCGTTGGCCTCCGGAGCCAAAGGTCGGACGTTCGAGTCGTCTCGGGCGCGCCATTCAAATCAAGGACTTATAGAGTTCTTGCCCTCCTTAGAATCCTTCTCGTTCACAAATCATTCACAAAATGAACGATCCAAGGGTTTTTCATGGCTACCTTCCGACGAAAGCTCAGGCTCAACAATGGGCAATGGCCATCGAGAATGAGATAGACAAATTTGTTCCCACGGAAAACCCCGGTATGCCGATGGTCCATGATCGTTCACTTAGGGAAGTGCCTTAATCGTCGGGCGTTTGAAACATGTCCTTTGCCCCTGTCGAATCCGTGCGTGAGGTAAGCTGGAAAAAGTGGACACCAAAGTTTCCGATAATGAGACGGAGGGG
>DYIL01000009.1 GCA_020723665.1 Methyloversatilis universalis | reverse complement strand
GATTGCCCTCATCCTTCGGCAGCTCTCCAAAACGAAAACTAGGGTTTGAAGACAGATTCTTATATCTGCCGCTGCCGTTATCGGCATGCTCGCAACCACGCCGACCGTGAGCTCGGCCGCCGATACCCAATATTACGCCGGGATCGAATGTCACCCCGAAAGAGGGAACCAAGTCACGCAGTTCCTGTGGCGGGAAAACAGGCTGGATGACAACGGCAACACCACAGCCATAGTACGCTGCCCCGTTATCAAAGACGAGGAAGGAGCTACCGACGGCGCCAACTCCCTGGTGAGGGTCCGGGTTCAGACGGTTGGCCAAACGGTAAGCTGCCGTGCGTTCTCCTTCGACAAATTCGGTACCACAACGAACATGGACACTAGCACGTTTACCGCGCCCGCCAGTCCCGCCAACGGCGAGATCGAAATACAAGGCGTCAATATCAGCACAGCCGACGGTTACTACGTGATCAGGTGTCCGCTTCTGCCAAAGGCCGGCATCTGTAGCTATTATGGTGTAGAAGAAAACTAGGGCATTCGACGACACCGAAGAGCGAGGGAAAAGCGATGAAATCTGTCCGTACTTTGCAGCTCATCGGCTGCGTGGCAACGATAGGCACCTGCGGCTACCTGATCTGGGACGGTCGAACGTCTGAAATCCAGGACGGGACGGTGAATTCGCGCATGATAGCGGCTGCACCCAACTCCGACTCGCGCACCAATGCGCATGCCCATGAGCCGGATTTCACCGCCCGAGCCGTCAAGGATGAGAGCGCCGCGCTTCGGGCCGAGGTCAAACATCTGCGGCAGCGCTTGGATACGCTCGCCGCCGAGGTGTCAAGGTCTCGGCCCAACGCCGGCCGCTCAGCGGCCCAACAAAATTCGGAGATTGATCCGCACGCGCCGCCGTTTGACGCGGCTCAGGCGGAGACCTAGCTTCGCCAGAAGTTCGATGCCATCGTAACCGCTTTTGAGTCTCAACCCGTAGACCAGGCTTGGGTTGCGACGGCCGAGGAGAGTCTTGGGCTCGCCCTGGCCGACGCGGAACTCGGCCAAACGGCTCCCGTCGACCTGCATTGCAGCGCCACGATCTGCCGGATCGTGGCACAACATAGCGACCAGACCGCGCGAGAACAGTTCGAGGAATCGTTGCAGCTCAAAGGTAGCCGATCAATTCCCCGGTCTGACGTTCGACTACACCGACGACGGCGATGGCTTGACCACCACAGTTTATCTGTTCCGCGCTGGTTACGATAAACCGCAGTTCCAATAATCCACCGCGAAACTGACCGGGGTAGGGCCCAGCTTCATGCGGCACCGATCGGCTCACGAAAGATCTGGCTATCTTTCGTGAGCCATTATTTGCTTCGAAACCACGGCGCGTTCAAAGCAGAAACGATGGCACGCTAGGCAACCGACGGTGATTCGGTCAGCGCGCCGCCATTCGCCCCATCTCCCTCCCCACAAACACCACTCTTCGCGCGAAGCCTCTCGTCCCCACAAGTTTTGCGGCAGCAACTCTTGCCGAGCGGAACCTGGCCGAAAGGGTGAACCCCGGACAACGGTGCAGCTTCCGCGCCACGATCGGCCTAATCCGACCGAACGATGCCGTGCCGGCCAAGGCAACGGGAGCAAAGGACAACCCGGCAACGTGTATGACTATCCATGTGCAAGATGGAAGAAATGCTTCCCAATACGGGTTGATTCGATCTTATCCGGGAAAATTCACGAGCAAAATACGCAAGTCCTCTTTTAGAATCGTCGACGCTCCAGGTCGGCCAGCCGTTCGATCCGGAGCCGGCTGTCGATAATTCTCCAGCCGTACTCCATGCGACTAGGATGGGAATCGGATATGAAACATCGCAACCACAGCACGATCTACGTCACGCTGGCAGCCGCGTTGCTGTTCGTCGCCCGCGTCGTTTTCGCGAACCCGGCCGCCAATCACGCTCACACCGAGGCAGGCCATTATCCCAAGCAACCCGCTTCCGCCCAGGCCGCTTATGTCGACAGCGAACCGCCCTTATGGGATAACCTCGGTACGCTGAGCTATAAGATCACCACGAGCAACGCCCGCGCCCAGCGCTATTTCGATCAGGGCTTACGGCTCGCCTACGCCTTCAACCATCTGGAAGCGCAGCGGGCCTTCCGCATGGCGCAGAAACTCGATCCGAAGTGCGCCCTATGTTTCTGGGGCGAAGCCCTGGTGCTGGGGCCGAACATCAACGCGCCGATGGAACCTTCCGCCGCCGGTCCGGCCTGGGCCGCGGTCAGCAAAGCGAACGCCCTCGCCAAGCACGCGAACGCCAAGGAACAGGCCTTGATCGAAGCACTCTCGAAACGCTATGCCAAAAGCCCCGAAGTCGACCGGAAGCGCCTGGACCAAGCCTACGCCGCGGCGATGGGCGGGTTGGCCAGGCGCTTCCCCGGGGACGACGACATCGCCGTGCTGTATGCGGAAAGCCTGATGGACCTCTCGCCGTGGGATTACTGGGAAGACGGAGGCCGCAAGCCCAAGGGGCGCACGGCGGAAATCTTGAAGGTATTGGAGGAGGTACTGGCCAACGATCCCGACCACGCCGGCGCGATTCACTATTACATCCACATGGTGGAGGCCTCCGACCGTCCCGAGCGGGCGGAGTCCTACGCAGACCGCCTCGCCGGGCTGATGCCGGGCGCGGGACACCTGGTCACATGCCGGGACACCTGTATTACCGGCTGGGCCGCTATCGGGACGCTCTCGAAGCCAACCGCGCCGCCATCGAAGTGGACGAGGCTTATCTGAAGGAAACCGGCGCCAAGGGCATCTACGCGGAAGCCTATTACCCGCATAACGTTCATTTTCTGATGGTTTCGGCACAGATGGCAGGCGACGGCAATACCGCGCTCGCCGCCGCTGAGAAACTCGCCGACGTGATCTCCGACGAAACGGTCCGCACGGTGCCGTGGATGCAGCCGGTCAAGGCCGCGCCATACTTCGCCCGCGCCCAGTTCGGCCCGCCCGAAACGGTCCTGAACATGGCCGATCCGGGCTCGAAATTCCCCTACGTACAAGTCATGTGGCGCTATGCCCGAGGGGTTGCGGCAGCTAACAAGGGATCGCCGCAGGAAGCCCGGGCGGAACTCGGTGCCTTGATCGAAATCGGCAAGACGGCGGACTTTTCCGACCTGATGGAAGGCGGCGTTCCGGCGCCGGACATCGTCCGGATCGCCCAGGAGGTTCTCACGGCCCGCATCGCTCAAGCTGAGGACGATCTGGCAAATGCCATTTCTGCCTTTGAAAGAGCGGCGGCGATTCAGGAAAGGCTGTCGTACATGGAACCGCCCTACTGGTACTATCCGGTGCGCCGCTCGGTAGGCGCGCTGCGGTTTCTCCAGGGCGACCCGGCGGGGGCGGAGCGGGAGTTCAAGCTTGCTCTCCGAGAAGCGCCGAACGACGCCTGGACACTCTGGGGCCTCAAGGAAGCGTACCGGAAACAAGGCAAGGACAGCGCCGTGGCAGACGTTGAACGAAGATTGGTCAAGACCCGTGCCGATGATGGCGGCCCCATCGGGATGGACCGGCTTTGACCGCCCCATCGGCTGGCGGAATTCCAGTCGAAAAAAAGCTTCGAAACGATGATGCCGTTCTACGAGGAAGATCTCGCCTATGTGCATCATGTCGGCTTCCCCGATCTGGTGGAAGGCGCCGGCGACGAGTTGCTGGCGCTGTTCCGTGCCGTGGGTCTCGATTCCGGCCTGATAATCGATCTGGGTTGCGGAAACGGAACCTGGGCGAAGAAACTGCCGGAGTGTCAAGTCCCGACTGGTTTCACAGAAACGATACCAGGGCGAGCTGGATCTTCGGGCAATCTTACCGGTGCTGGGATGCCAATTCGGGACCGATACGGTGAAGACGCCGGAATTCCCAACCCGAGGGCGAGTGGGAAAAATCCGGCATCCTCGCAACCAGTTTCGCCGGAAACGCATCGGCAACCTGCGAGATTGTTTCCCCGTGCGATTTCTTGGCGACGCTCCGCCATACCGAGTTTGCTCGGCTCACGCGGGATGCCGCTGAAAGTCAAGTCGCAGGGGCTACGGCTCCCATCCGAGTTGCAGCTCGGGCGGATGTCCGGCGTCCATCAGAGACGCGCCGCCGTCGGCGAAAAGTATTTGGCCTGTAATCCAGCCGGCGTCCTCCGAGCAGAGCAAAGCCACGGCATTGCCGATATCGGCCGGGGTGCCGAGCCGGCCCATGGGGGTCCAGCCGCGGGTATGCCAGCGCCGGATGGCGTCCTGTGCCGGTTCGGGCAGGCTGTTCAGCACGCTGTCCTCGACCCAGCCGGGGCTGACCGCATTCACCGTGATGCCTCGCTTGGCCAGAGCAACGGCAAAGTAGCGGACGAGCGACTCCAGCGCCGCCTTGGCCGAACCCATGGCAACCCAGGGTTGCAGGCTTCCGGTGCGGCCGCCGGGCGAGTAAGTCATCGCGACGATTCGACCGCCGTCGCGCATAAGCTGCGCCGCCTCCCGCACCGCAACGAGAAAGGCTTTGACCTGGGAATCGAAGGCCGAATCCCACTGTTCGGGAGTGATTTCGAAGGGCGGATGGAAGAACTCGGACGCTTCGGGCCGGGCGTTGGCCACAAAAATGTCGAGCCCCTCGAATCGCTCGCCGACTTCATCGAACATCCGGGCGATTTCGGCCGGGTTCGAAACGTCCGCCTGGACGATGAATCCGTCCGCGCCGCGCCGGCGTACTTCGGCCAGGGTGTCGTCGGCGGCCTCCCGGTTGCGATAGTAATGAATGGCGACATCGGCGCCCTGCGTGGCGAGTTTGAGAGCGATACCCTTTCCGATGCCGCGGGAACTGCCCGTGATCAGGGCCTTTTTACGATGAGACATAGTGACCTCCGAACGATAGAGACTGCGGCTCGCTCTAACAGCACTGTTTAGGGCTCTTAGAGCTTTCCGTCGCGGGTTGAATTCTGAGGATCGTTTTTCTATTATTCAAATCGATTGTTATGATTGAAAACATCAACGAAATCGATTTTAGAAAGGCGGACCTGAACCTGCTGCCGGTATTCAGCGCTCTCCTGAAGGAACGGAGCGTGACGCGGGCGGCCGGCCGCCTATATCTCGGCCAGCCTGCGGTGAGCGCGGCGCTGATGAGACTACGGGAAATGTTCAAGGACGAGCTTTTCCTGAGAACGGCGAAAGGCATGGAACCGACTGCCAGGGCCTTGGAACTTGCGGAACAGCTCGGTCCGGCGCTCGAAATCATTCATCGGGAAATGTACGGGACTCCGCGCTTCGATCCGGCCACCGCCGAGCGCAGCTTCCGCCTCGGCATGCCGGACAGCATCGAGGTGGCGCTCTCCCCGAGCCTGATCGAGCGCATCCGGCGCGAGGCGCCCGGCGTGCGTGTCGCGATCCGTCTTGCCGGGCATGAACAGGGAGCGAAATTATTGGACAACCAGGAGATAGACCTCGGCGTCTCGCGATTCACGGACGTGGCGAGCTGGCACCGCCAGGAGAACCTTTACCGGGAAGGCTATGTGTGCCTGTTCGACGGCGCGCGGCTGGGCATACCCGCGCCCATCGGTCTGGAAGACTATCTCGCCCTGCCCCATCTCCTGATGTCCTTCTCCGGAGGCTTCGAAGGCGTCGTCGACGAAGCGCTCGCGCGCCGAAATTTGCGACGGCGGGTTTTGCTCTCGACCACGCGCTTTTCCGCCCTGCCCTTCATCCTCAAGGAGGCCGACGCCATCGCCACGCTGCCGGCGTCCATGGCGCGGCGCTGCGCAGAAACGTTCAAGCTGACCCTGAGCCCCACGCCGATCGAGATCGAGACCTTCACAGTTTCGATGCTCTGGCACGCCCGTCACGACCGGGACCCCGGCCACATCTGGTTGCGCGAGGCGGTGAGAAGCATCGTGCAGCTTCGGGCGTATCCGTCGATAGACGATACCCATCGGGTTCAAGGCACGTAAAGCCGGTTTGAGGGCCAATACCGACGCTCCCCCATGCAGTGAATAGATATTGGTTTTTACCCGGGAGAAAACCCATGCGGATCGAATTCGAGCATGGCGTGATCCGCGATTGGTCGGAGCACGACAAGGCCGATCTCGTGGCGCTCGCCAATAATCGCAAGATATGGCGGAATCTGACCGACCGATTTCCCCATCCCTATACGGAAAAAGACGCGAACTGGTGGATAGCGCATGTCGCCGGGATGCCCGTCCGCACCTCGTGGGCCATCGAAGTGGACAGCCGCGTCATCGGCGGAATCGGCATGGAGCCACGGGCAGGCATATATGCCAGATCCGCCGAATTCGGCTATTGGCTCGGCGAGCCGTATTGGGGACGGAGGATTGCTACGGCCGCGGCCCGCGCGCTCGTGCCGGAAATCATGTCGCGATTCGGCCTGATTCGCCTGGAAGCCCGCGTATTCGCGTGGAATCCGGCATCCATGCGGGTGCTGGAGAAAGCCGAGTTCAAACGAGAAGGGGTGATGCGGCGTGCCGCCTTCAAGGACGGCGTCCTCATCGACCAGGTCCTCTACGCCTATGTCGAGGAAGGCGTCGACGTATAATCGGCCTGCCGTTTCCTTCTCCCGAATCCATCATGCTCAAACCCAACCAAGACATGAACCTGAATGCAAGACGTCTTCTTCTCGCGACCGCCGCCATCTTTGTATTCGCGTTGCTCTGGAACGGTCTGGTCCACATGGTGATTCTCCGCGACGCCGATGCCGTGTTGGCCGGTATCGCCAGGCCGGAGGCGGAAAGGAGCTTGTGGCTGTCGCTGCTGCTCACGGCCGGCATCGCATTGCTCTTCGTCCTGAGCTACGTTCGCTGCGCGCGGAACGGCGGCATCAAGGAAGGGCTGGTTCACGGCCTGTCCTTCGCCGTTCTCGCCGGACTCCTGGTGGATCTGAATCAATACCTGCTGTACCCCGTTCCGGGAAGCCTGGCGGCACAATGGTTTCTGTTCGGCATGGTCGAGTTCGCCGTTTACGGGATTCTGGCCGGCTGGCTTTACCCGAAACAGTCGTGAACACGCCCGGATTTCCGGCCCGAAGACAAGTTTCCCGCGCCACATCCCACAGCCGGCGGGCGAGACCTTTTCGCTGGAACCCTTCGGCCACGAATAGATGAAAAAGGCGGCTGTTGTCCTTGACCGCAGCAACGCCGATCACTTCGCCGTTTTCCTCGGCGACACGGTAGCGGCAACCGGAAGCCATATACTCCCGGATTGCCGCTTCATCCATCGATTCGAGCAAACGGCCCGCCGCCTCTTCGGACAGCTCATGCGCAATGAACCTGCCGGTAAGCTCGCGAAGAAGGGCGCTGATAAACGGCGCATCCTTCAGAGTCGCAGCTCTAATTTCCATCTACCTTCGCCCTTCAGCCAAAAGTGGCTCATTTTTTCGCTTCCACCTGGAGCCGCACCATGGCGACATGGACCCGTCCCGCGGTGTCGGGAGGATTCCCGGCCAGATAGCGCTCGGCGACGGCTTCGATGAAGGCCCCCCGCCGCTCCGCCGGGACTCTCGACGTATAGGAATGCCAAGCCGTGCGCAGCCAACCGATGAAGGCGTTGCGATCGGCGTGCACCATGTCCTTGTCGATCAGCTTGACCCGCTCGGCGTCCAAACCCGCCTCATCGAGCCAACGCCGATAGCTCTCGGCATCGTGGAAACCGAAGGGCGATTCGAACCGTTCGGAATCTTCCCGCCACACGGGATCGTCGGCCACGGCCTCGAACGCCGCGACCAGTGCGGCGGCGTTGCCCCGGCCGCCCATCTCCATGCGGCACCGGCCACCCGGCTTGAGCGCCCGGGCGATGCCGGCCAATACCGAACCATGATCCCGGACCCAGTGCAAAGCGGCATTGGAATAGACCAGGGTGAATTCCTCGTCGAAAGGCAGCGTCCGGGCATCCGCCTGCCGGAACTCGAGGTTCGGGTAATCCGACGCCGGAAACCGGCTTGCCGCATAGCGGATCATGTCTTCCGAAAGATCGACACCGACCACGCGGCCGAACGGCACTCGCTGCGCCAGTTCCGCCGTGATACGGCCGTCGCCGCAGCCGATGTCCAGCACCCTGTCGTCCGGGCGCAGGTTCAGGCCGCTCAAGAGTTCGCGCGCCCAAGCTTCCTGACCGGCCGAATGGCGGGAATAATCTTCTGGATCCCAGCGATACATCATTTTTTCTCCTCTTGGTGAATGGGTGCGAGCAAGAATGCCGAAAGTACGAATGGAGGAAAAACGATGTTTGGCGATGCCGCCATCGCGTCTCGCGATGGCCCGAATCAAACCGCTCCTCCGGCGAGATGATCCAGCAGCAATCTCGCCGCCCCTGACAATCCCTCCAGCGATCGGACGCAGAGATGAAGCCGGCGCTTTGCCCAGTCATCGTTCAAAACGACCGGCACCAGTCCCAGCGATGCGGTATAAGGCGTCGTGGCGGCCCGCGGCACCACGCCGATGCCGAGCCCCGCCGCCACCATGGCGCTGACGGCGTCGAAGCTGGTGACCCGTATCTTGAGATTGAGCGGCCGGCCCGCATCGGCGGCGGCGCGGAGCATCCGGTAGTGCAGAGAGCTGTCGCTGTGGAGTCCGACGAAATCCGAGTCCAGAGTCTCGCCGAAATCGACGCGCTCGCGCGAAGCCAGCGGATGGTCCGGCTGCACGATCAGGACCAGTTCATCTTCGCGGAACGGGATCATCGTCAACCCGTCCTCGGCGGCTATCTCGCTCACGATACCCAAATCGGCGAGATTGTCGGCTACGGCCCGGGCGACAACGCCGCTCACATGCTCTTCCAGGTGTACCTGAATCTCCGGATGAGCGGACAGAAACGAGACGAGCGCCGAAGGCAGGAATTCCACGATGGCCGAGATGTTGGCGAACACCCGCACCTGCCCCCGGATTCCCGCCGAGTAGCCGCGCAGCTCCCGGTCCAGTTGCCCGGCCTGATGCAAAACGGCGCGGGCGCGCGCGAGCAAGGCAAGGCCGGCGGGCGTCGGCGCCACGCCCTTGCTGCTCCGCACCAGCAGCGCCGTGCCGTACCCCGCTTCGAGATCCGACAGCCGCTTGCTGACGGCCGACGCGACCGTATGGCAGTGCTCCGCCGCCTTAGCAATGCTGCCAGCCTCGGCCACGGCGACGAATAGTTCGAGATCGCGTAGATCAAAATGCATGGAAGGGTCCCGTCAGCGCCGACACCATGACGTTAAGCCGCCCTGGCGCGGCCGGGCTTATTGTACCGGCGTCACTCCTTCCTTCGTCACGAACTCGATGCCGGAATACCGGCATTCTCCCTCCCGGCCCTGGAGCAAGCTCAGCGCGATCAGCCACACCCGCACGATTCGGGCCGGCGGCGGGCCGCCGATGAAGTCCAGGTAATCGCGGTGAACGTCCCGTTCCTCGCCGAACCATTCGCCCAGCCCCTCGGAGCCGGAACGGATCACCACGTGGGTCTCGCGCGCGGTCCAGGTGGGAATCGGGCAGCGGTAGGCAGTGCCCACGGGCAGCTCGGCACTCCAGTAATAGGTGATGTCCTGGCCGTTGTCGAACTCCACGGCGATGCTCTGGTAGTCATGGGTCGGAAACGTGTCCTCGCGCACCGCCGAAGGCAAGCGATCCACGCGCCAGGCCCAGCGCAAGCGCGTGTCCGGCTCGAATGGCAGGGAAACGTCTTTCTACAAAAGCCCCACGTCGCGATGGGTGTGGCAGCGGATGGCCGGTTCCTTTTCCGAAGTCCGACAGGATCGGTAGATTTCCGCCGGCCCCACGAACCACAGATAGTTCCAACCCGGCGGCGGGACGACCGGATCGGTCAAACGGTCGATTTCGGACGCGACTAGGCCGTCCACGTCGCCGAGCGCCGCCAGCCTTTTTAGCCCTTCGATCGGTTCGACCCGCCAGCGTACGATCAACGCGGTTAGGTTTCCGCTCGCCTGCTCGTAGACTTCGTCCGGCGTCGCCAACTCGCCGGTTCGGGTGGCCCATTCGCCGGGAAAATAGCTGGCGAGATAAAGCCGCCCCGGCTTCTCCGTCGTAAACGTGTTGCTCGCCCGGGTGCCGCGGAAGATTTCGCCATCCGGACCGATTCGGCACCATAGCTGGAAATGCGCGCCGAACCAGAGGTCGCTGCCCTTGAGGTAAGTCTTGCCCACGGCAAAGGTGGTCACCCGCTCGCCTGCCGACAAGTCGATGCCAGTATCCAGCCAGGGTTTTCGATCCGAGGGAACGTCGATAAAGGCGTAGCCCATGAGATCATCCGCCGCGAGTCGGCTCAGCAAAACCTCGAAACGCGATTGAAATTCCGTGCGGGTCGATGTGTCGTTCATGGAAATCCTCCCGGGAAAAGTTCTGGAAAACGCCGATCCGGGTTCATTATGATGGACGGCGTATCACCATGGACTGCCGAGCCATACGACCATCCCCGTCTATGGCCGGCGCCTGGAATTGTATTCACGCTTATCCGGCAGAACTTGCATAAACTGGCTATGCGCCCGCTTTATCCCGGGACTTCGCAGCTTTACATGGGACACGGACGGGTACTCTATTGCGGTCCGATCCAGCATCTGGAAACCCACGTCTATGGCGCCAACGTGCTGCACGTGGGCATCTATCGCCCGTTTCGGATCAGGCTGGCCGACGGCGAATGGCGGACTTGCCGTTGCGCGGTGGTGCCCCAAGGATTCGGCATGCCCTGGACATGGCCGGCGGCGTGCACGGAAAGTTGTTCGTGGAGCGAAACGGCCCCGACGCGACAGGATTCCGGAAGCGTTTTCCGTATTCGGAAACGACAGTAAGGTTTTTCGAGGACGCCGAGACGGTCGAATGCTTCCGCTGGATCCATGAGGAAAATCCGAACCGTATCGCCGTCGAACAGCGCCTGGATCGGCTGCTGAATACCCGCGATCAGCCGCCGGTCGAGATCGATGGACGTATCCGACAGGTCATCGAACGGATCTGCCTGGAACCGGACCGGAATTTCTCGCAGCAGGAGCTGGCGAGCCTGATCGGACTTTCGCCCTCAAGGTTCCTTCATCTCTTCCGGCGATGCACCGGACTCCCCTACCGCCGCTTCCGAGCCTGGAAGCGCATGTTGTCCGCCATCGAACGATTGTATGGCAGCGACAACCTAACCCACGCCGCGCTGGACGCGGGTTTCGCCGACGCGACCCACTTCAGCCACAGTTTTCGCGACACCTTCGGCGTGAACCCCGCGCCGGTGTTCAGGAATATCGGCCGTTTCGAAGTGAGCCCCGGAACCGTGGACGAGGGATAGAGCGAGTTCACTACAGTATAGCGGCGTAGATGGGAAAACGGTCCCCTTCATCCAAAATGCAAGTCGGGATAAGCCTGTCCAGAGCGAAGTCGAAAGGGCGGCAGGCGAGTGCCGGATACGCTTCGCTTAATCCGGCCTACGGTTTGGTCAAGGAACCCCGTGGCCCGAAGGAGGTCGGGAATCGAATCCCTTCTCGCCGCCTTCGTCGGCAAAGGATTGGAGACCTGCGAGTGGTTGCGCTTGCCTTTTTGGGCCAAACGGGCGTCCACCCGAAGTTTCCGGGATTATCCGTGGCGGTCTCGGCGCGGTCGGCTCGCCCGCGAAGGTTTCCGGTTCGTCGACAAGGGCGCTCGTTCCGGCGTTCGATACCTGACGGGCTTCGCCGTGATGGGGCCATCGCATCCACCCGTTTGCCGTAACGCGGCCCTCCGAACGGCGGGTTCGGCATCAAAACTTCACCGCCAGTTCGCCGCGAAAGACGCGTCCTGGGTCCTGATGGAAAAAATTTTTCTGATACCGGGAGTCGAACAGGTTGTTGACGGCAAACGTGAGATCCAGGCCGGCACCGCTCCACTGAAACTTCTTGGTCAACAGCAGGTCCAGAATGGCGTATTCGCCGTTCAGCCAGGCGATACCCTGTTCGTCCCGGACGATGTTGCGGAAGTCCATGAACTGCTCCGATTCGTAGTGAAGATTGGCGCGGGCTGAAGTGTTCCACGGTCCTCGGTAATCGAGTACCGCATTTAGCCGGTGGCGAGGTTGGAACGGCAGTTGGTTGCCGATGACGGCCGGGTCCAGAGCATCGGTAATCTCGGTGAAGTTCAGCGTGTAATTGAGCGAGGCATTCAAATCGTCCGTAATCCGCTGGTTCAGGCTGAACTCCACGCCTTTCGATTCCGACTCGCCCAGGTTCTTGTAAGTTTGGATGGCCGGGGTACCGGCAATGGTCAGCATCTCCACCTTGTCGGTCCAACGGGTATAGAAGAAAGTCAGACTGTACTGGGTGCTGTCCCGGTAACTCCCTTCCAGTCCGAAGTCGACGGTGAGCGATTCCTCCGGCTTGAGCCCGGGATTGGCCACAATACGGTAACTCGGCTGCTCCTGGCGGAAATACAGCGTGGAAGGCGCCGGCGGGATGAAGCCGGTGGCGGCGGAGGTGCGCAGGCTGAGCCAGGGCAAAGCCTTCCACGACAGGCTGGCCTTGGGATTGAACGCCTTTTTCGTGGTCTCGGGCTCATGGGTCAGCCGCTCCGAGGAAAACACCGAAATATCGGAATAGTTGTATAGGTCGTAGCGCCCACCCAGATCGAAGCGGCAATCGGTCCAGAAATTAAAGCCGTAGCCGGCGAACACCCCGATCCGATCGACCGTGTCCTCCAACTTGAAAATACGCCGCCTGCTCCCGTCCGGCCGCCGGTCGATGGCTTCCCGTTCGTTGCCGTAAACCAGTCCCAGATTGAAGTCCCGGTAGCCGGCCTGGATCTCCAAATTGACGGTCCGGGTCGTCTCCAGTCCGCGCAAATACGGCGCGAGCCCGGCGGCGTCCAACCCGCCCGCGTCCCGGAACACGTCGACGCTATAGTCCTGGTAGAGCAAGTTGGAACTCAGCTTGAGATCGCCGAACGCCGCTTCGGCCATCAGCTTGGAGCGTATCGTCGTGTACTCGTTGAAGGCGTTGGGGCGGCCGTAATTGTAGGTTTGTTCCAGATAATTCACCTCGACGCCGGTATTCAGCCAATCGTGGCGGTAACTGCCCTTGGCGTTTCCCTCGCGCTTGGTTTGAAAGGCATCCTGGGTCTGCACAAGAGACGGAAAAGGATTATTGCCGGAGTCCGTCACGAAGACTTTATTGGTCAGGCCGTCCTCGAAGCTCAAGCGGAGGGCGGCATCCCCGAAGGCGCCGCTGCCGATAGCCCGACTGTAGCGGCTGTCGAGGCTATTGTAGCCTTGCACCACGTGCAATCCCCAGCGGCTAGATCCCTGCTTGGTGGTAACGATTATCGCGCCGCCCAGAGCCTCCGCTCCGTAGCGGCTGGACGCGGCGCCACGCAGAATCTCGATGCGCGCCACATCCTGGGGTTTGATCTTGTCCACTTCCACGACATTGCCGCCGCGCGGGAATCCGTCCACGTACAGGGCCACGGAAGGCACGCCGCGCAGGCTGAGCTGAGTGCCGCTGCTGCCGAGACCGACCAGCCGATTCAGGAGTTCCATCAAGGTTGCAGGCTTCTGCCGCTCGATCTCCTCGGCGGTGATCACTTCCCGGTCGCCATCGGCCCGAACGAAAGGGACGAAACTCGCTGCCGACACGGCAAGCACGAGTACCCATGGCCGCAGAGTGCGGCGTAACAAACGCACTATGACATCTACCAAAGGAAATCCTTGAAGCGCCGGCGGAATGCCCAGTCGGTCGTGGCCAGGCACACCGTCAGCGCCGCCGCCAGGCCGGACCAGAGCGCCTGCGGTTCGAAGGACGCCGATACGCCGTTTGCGGCGTCGCGCAGACCCTCGCTGAAATAAGTGGTGGGCACGAACAGCGCAAACGGCGCGAGGGAGGGCGGCAGCATGGCGTAGGTGTAGAAAGTGCAGCCCAAGTAACCCATCGGCGTCATGAGAAATGCGAGCCACTCCTGGCCGCGGTCGGGATACTTCGGCAGCACGAACGCCAATAGCGCCAGCAGGGCGAAAAATAGCGCGCCGAGCAGCAGGAACAAAAGGTAAAGACCGGGATGATGCGGCCGGAATCCCAGCATGGCCATGCCGATACCGCTGGCGACGATTCCCCCGAGGACACCGAACAGGGTTCCGCTCAGCACCCGAGCGAGCAACAGGATGCGCAGACTCACGGGCGCCAGCAGCCAGGCTTCCATGGTGCGGAAATAGTAGCCGTTGAGCAGCGCGCCGCCGGCGCCCTGAACGGCGTTCTGCATCACCGCCATGACGGCGACGCCGGGCGCCACGATCCGGACATAGTCGCCCCCGCCGGGGAAAACGGCAATACCGCCGAGCACGTAGGCGAATACGAACAGATACACCGAGGGCTGCAGAATCAGGCGCGCCAGCGTAGTCCGCCAGTCCTGGAATTCCGCCACGATATCCCTGAGGACCAGTGCCCAAAGACAACTCAGGACAGCGAAACGGCTCCCTCGGAAAATGGCGCCGCCGGCTCCTGCAGAGTCTTCAGGCATTCTCCCCTGCCCTCCCGTAATAACAGTAAACGATCGCACAGTGCGCGAACCTCTTCGTGATGATGAGTGGAAAGCAGAATGGTCTTGTTTTGGCGGCGAAAAACCCGGATCGCCTCCCAAACCTGGAGACGCGCCTTGGGATCCAGCCCGGCGGTAGGTTCGTCCAGAATCACCAGATCCGGATCGGTGAGGAATGCCTTGGCCAACATAAGCCGGCGCCGGGTGCCCACGGACAGCCGATACACCCGTTCCACCGCCTTGTCCGTCAGCCCCAACCGTTCCAGCCAATAATCCGCCGCGTGGTCGATCTTCCGGCTGTCCAGACCGAAATAGCGGCCGTGGAAGCGGAGGTTCTGTCGGACCGAGAGCCGCACGTCCAAATGGCTGTCCTGGGTCGCCACGCCTAGCCGGCGTTTGATGCGCGCCGGATATTCCCGCGTATCCAGGCTCAGTATCCGCACCTGTCCCGCGGACGGTGTCAGGAGCGTCGCCAGAATCTTGATCAGGGTGCTCTTGCCGGCGCCGTTCTCGCCGACGAGTCCGAACACTTCGCCAGTCCCGACGTTGAAGGACAGTCCATTCAGGACACGCGCACCGCCGGGATAGGTCTTGATCAGCCCGCAAACCTCGATTGCCGGTATCATTTCAGCTGCGCATAGTTCTTGTTCATGTAGCGCACGATGCGCTCCCGCTCCTTCTTGCTGATCGCCGCACCGTTGAATTCGATCATCCGGTCCACGGTCGGGCCCCAATCCGAGCGCCGCGCGGCGGCCTTGTCCACCCGGTACCAAGTGTGGCAGGCGGTCTGGCATTTTTGCTCGAACAACACCGCGTCCCGGTTGCGGGGATAGCCTTTGGGATGCCGCAGGACGGCGTTCTGCACCATCTGCTCGGTGGCGGCCGACTGCTCCGTCTTGACCGTGCCGGCGTCCGCGACGAGCGCCGTCTTCTCGCTCCGCACCGTGCAGACCGACAGCCCCTGGGAAGCATTCTTGGACCAGTTGGTCGGCACCGGCAGCGGAAATTCATCGATCTTTCCGGTGGCCGGATCGAGCCGGAACAGGCCGTAGTTGAAGGCCACGGAAAACCATACCCGACCCTCGCGGTCGGGCTTCACGGCAAGGGGAATCTCTTCTTCCGGCGGCAGAGGGTATTCGGTGATCTTGCCATCGGGAGCGATACGCCCAAGCTTGCGGCCGTACCATTCGGTGAACCACAGGTAGCCTCGGGCATCGCTGGCCATCGTTCCGGGGCTGGCATTGGCGGTAGGGATGGCGAACAGCTCGGCCCGTCCCTGACGCAGACGGCCGATGGCGTTCTTTTCCGGAGCGGTGAACCACAGGTCTCCGCGTGCGTCGATGTGCAGGCTGCCGATGTAGCGCCCCACGTCGGGCAGATCCTGGCGCTTGAACCCACCCTCCGTCCAGGCGTACAGCTCGGCCTTGCCGTTGTCCGGCGTCGCGCTTACCCAGGGATGCCCCGCCGGGTCCACGGCGATGGCGCCGCTGCCGAATTTCTCCAGAGGGAACGACAAGGTTTCGATCTTGCCGTCCGGGGAGACTTTGATCACGGCGCCATCGGTGCCCTGCGGCGGAGCACTCCCCGTAACGAACCAAAGGTTGCCTTGGGCATCCATGGGGATGTCGAAGCGAGCGGAGATCCGGCCAGGAACGGTCAGTTCGGCGAATTGCCGTTCCACCTTGGAAAATCTCAGTACCTTGTTGTCGTTGAAGCGGGTGCTCCACACCAGGCCGCGGGTTTCGTCGATGGCGATGCCCTGCAAGCCGGAATCGAAGGAATAGTCGAAGCCCGCCGCCTTGCTCCAGGTATTGCGGAGCGCGGCGAACGGATTACCCTTGGTGCTGGGCAGGAATTCCAGGAATTCGCCGCTGCCCGGGTCGAGCCGACCGAGACGCACGTCCTCGTAATGGCTGACCCACACCTTGCCGTCCCCGTCCACTGCGATGCCGTCGGCGCCGTACACCGGGCCGCAGGCGGCGGCAAAACAGCGCGACGAACAGAACGCGGCCAAGAGGCCGATAACGATGGTCTCGCGCATTGGATTCTTCTCCTAGGCCGAACCGCGGGACTGTTGATAAAAAGCCGTCACGTTGCGCATGAACCGATCCTTTTCGTCCGGATCGGCCATGATCTCGGCGAACTCGGCCAAGAGCCTTTCATACACTCGCCTGCGGGAATGACACTCGCGGGCCGGCGGCTTGAACACGTCCCCTTCGCGCAGCCACGAGATCACGTAGCAGTTGCCGCCGCACAGGTACCTGGCCCAACACCGGGAGCAATGCTCGTTGGCGTCCACCGAAGTGTCCTTGAAGGATTTCGTCACCTGGAAATAGTCGGCGTTCAGGGGCGGATCGTCATTGACGTTGCCTACCCGGAACTCGTCGTATCCCACGAAGCGATGGCAGGGATAAATGTCTCCGTCGGCGGCGATGGCGACCACTGTTCTGCCGGCGTTGCACGGGTTCGGCCGGTACTTGCGGAACAGCAGCAGTTCGCACAACTGGTAGGTATATTCGTTGAAGCTCGGGGCGTCGGTTTGCGCCAGGGATTTGAGGCTCTCCGAGTTCCTCCGGATCACGCTGTCGCAGACTGTCCGGTAATCCGTGTCGGACAAGGCCAGGGGATTGTTCTCGTCCACGTCGGCGATGGTCATGCCCACGCCGCCGGGCACCACGAGCGCGCTGTTATGCCGGTATACCTCGTCAAGTTTCTCGCAGCTCTTCTTGGTCAGAATCGTACGGATCGTATACCGCTTGTCCTTGATCGCCTTCAATTCCTGAAGAGTATTGAGAGTTTTGTCGTAAGACGAAAAACGGCCCAGCGGCGGCCTTTGCGCGTCGTTGATGTCCTTGGGACCGTCCAGGCTCACGGTAAGATTGTCGATTTCCTCGTCGACGAACTTTTTGATCCGCTCGCTCCACACTGTCCCGTTGGTGGTCACCTTGAACGACACCCGAAACCCCGCTCCTTCCCCTTTTCCTTGGCATACGCCACGACCTTCTGCATCAGGGAGAAATTCAGAAACGGTTCGCCGCCGAAGAAGTTGACGACGTAAGTTGGGCTTTCGCCGGTCAGGAATCTGTCGACGAAGTTCCGCGCGGTCGTTTCGTCCATGTTCATCTTATTCTTGCGGTATTCGCCGCCGTCGCCGTAGCAGTAAGTACAGGCGAGGTTGCATTGCTGGCTGACGAAGAGATAAAAGCCGTTCAGTTGCGCATGATCGCCCAACAGGCTGGTTTTCGGGCGGAAAGCCTGATGACCGTCGGTCTTGCCGATCAGGGTCTTTTGCAGGCGCTCCAGCTCCTCGTCCGTCATCGATTCCGCGGCGCCGACGCGCTCCGCCGTCTCCTCGTCCACCTGGAACAGGCGGTACGACGGGGCATGGAAAACCACCGGCCCCAGGGCAGTGTCCAAAACGTGAAAATCTTTGCTGATAACAGTCATCGCGACATCCCTTGTTTCGGAAGTACGGAGGGAGAGTCCCGAAGGACTCCCCCGGTCCGACCAAGGCCTTAATGGACCTGGCCCGGAGGGCACATCGGGCCCGGGTTGCTGCACATGGCGGTCTCGGCATAGCCGCCGAACGTCGCGTCCAGTTCTTCGATCACGATTTCACGTACCATAATCGACTCCTGCCCGTATCGGGCTCTATAAAGGATCGTTGATATGCCGAAATGCCGGGTCCCATGACGTTTCGGCCCGAAAAGCAGTGACGTTGCTTTTCACCTTGCCCGCGGCTGTGGCGCAGCCGCGGGCCGCCGCGGCGTCCCGCCGCGGCAAACCCATCGCCGGCGGGGTTTTCCTGCCGGTCAGAACTCCATCCCCAGCTGGACGAATCCCACCCGCGGCTCGGCAAACACATCGATGAACCGGGTTTCGTAACGGCGGTCCAGCAGATTGCGCACGCCGGCCGACACGTCCATGGTTTGCTTTTCGCCGATCGGGTGCCGGTAGGTGACGCGGAAGTCGGCCGTCACGTACGAACCCAGGGCATAGGCCGGATCGTTGCGGCTATCCCCGAAAATGTACTGACGATCCACGTAGCGGCCCTCGAAGCGGCCGCTGAAGCGATCGGATTCGTACACCAAGCCGAAGGCGGCCTTGTTACGCGGCGTCAAAGGCAACTGCCGGCCCTTCTCCGGCAGGCCCGAGACGCCGGGCGGCGAATCGCTGGCCGCCTCGGATATGCTGTACGTATAGTTGGCGAACAGCCCCAGTTCCGGGGTGATCTTCTGCTGAATTTCCAGCTCGGCGCCGTAGCTGTGCACCTTTCCAAGGTTCCGGGTCTGGTAAATCAGCCTGCTGTCTTCCAGATGCATGGACAAAAGCTGATATTGGGTGAGCTCGTTGTAATAGCCGGTAGCGGATATTTTCGATCCGAACGGCGTCGTCACGTCCAAGCCGAGATCGAAACCGTTGGATTTCTCCGGCTTGAGAGACGGGTTGGGCCTGACTTCGTAAAACGCCGTGTTCCGCGCCCCGGTCAAGCCATAGGGATCGGGCGGGCGGAACCCGGTGCCGACCGATGCGCGCAGCGAGACTTCTTCGCTGAACTTGAAGCGCACGCCGCCGCGCGGATTGAAGATGCCATAGGACTGCCGGGCGGCTCGCCCGGTGACGTCGTTGTCGAGATCGTACTCGAACCAGTCTCCGCGTCCGCCCATGGTCAGGAACAGCCGATCCCACAACGCCAGCTCATACTGGCCGTAGAGCGCGTAATTGGTGATGTCGTTGCGGGGATGGTCGTCCAGCGTCCCGCTGGCGAGGTTGAACGTGCGCCGCCGCGCCCAGTCCTGACTCCCATAAAAGTCGACCAGCAGGGTATGCCCCTCGGCGATATTCCAGCGGTTGCGAATTTCCCCGCTCAGTTTCTTGGCGTCCTCTTTCAGAAGATACTGGGGATTGGTAGTCAGAAAGAAGGGATAGAAATAGCTGTCGAAGATCAAGTCGGTCTGGTGGTCCCGGTAGCTCAGGTTGACGGTGAGCTGGTCGTCATCGGTGAGCCAATGAGCATATTCCAGGCTGTATTGGCCGTACTGGCCGTCGGATGGGGTATGCGGGCGATCGAAGGCGTTGTTGTGATCGTCCAGGTAATTGAATCCGAGCTTCAGATCGGCTTTATCGGATAGATTCCAGTTCAAGCGCCCGCCGGCCATGGTCTTGTTCCATTCGCCCTTTTCCAGCGAGTGCATCATCGTACCCATCGCGCCGGGAGAAAACGCCGGTTCGGGCGCGGACTTGTAACCGTCCGAACTCAGATGCTTGAAATCCAGGAAATAGCCGACGCTGTCCACGGTGCCGCCGGTGGTGAAGCCGCCGCCATAGGTGGGCAGGGAATCGAACAGAAAGAACGGCCGGGTGACGTTGGGTACTTCGGGCGCCTCCTTGGTGATGATGTTGACCACGCCGCCCATGGCGTTCGGGCCGTACAGGGCCGAGCCCGCCCCGCGCACGATCTCGATCCGATCCACGTTGTCCCAGTCGACGGTCTGGATGGCCGAACGATTGCCGATGCCGGGGTCGAGAAAATCGGCGAACTGGCCGTTGATCAGCGTGGAGCTGCGCCCCAGCCCGAGGCCGCGGATATTGATCGTGGCGATACCGTTGGTGCCCGCCCGCTGCACGTCCAGTCCGGCGGCGCGCCGCAGCACGTCGCTGAGATCGCGGTTGTACATTTGACTGATTTGCTTCTCGTCGATCACCGCCGTGGTTGCGGGAACCTCCGAGGCCGGCCGTTCGGTCTTGGTGGCGGTCACCACTACCGTTTCCAGGTCGATGGGCGACGATTCTTCGATTTGCGCGGCGGAGTGCCGAGAGGCGGAGCCGTCCGTCCGGATCGCCACCGTACGAGGGCCGGTGAATTGAAACGTCAGGCCCGTCCTTTCGAGCAGTTTTTCCAGCGCCTCCTTCGGCGTATACGTTCCGGAAAACCCCGCCGCTTGCTTGCCGGCCACCGCGTCGGCCGGGTAGAGGAGCTGCAAATCGGCCTTTTGGGCCAAGCTTTCCAAAGCGGCGGCGAGCGGTTGGGGTCGGATGTCCACATCGACCGTCCCGTCCTCGGCATGCGCGAGGCTGATGGCGAGAAACGAAGCAAGGACGAGCGGCAAGGGTTTCTTCATCGGCATTCCCACAGTTGTTACAAGGTTTGTACCGATAAAGACGCATGGGCAGGGCCGAACTGGACAGGCTTTTTCAAATTTTTTCGAGGGACCGTTGTACCCGCTATTGAATCCCACGGGATGCGCTTTCGCACGAAACGGACCTTTAGCAACCTCGAAAAATCCAAACGCGGTTTGAGCCCGACTTGCATTTTTCAACCGCTTGCGCGGCAGAAAATGACGGGGCGTCCCAGCCCCGTACGGGCCAGTGAAGCCGGCCTTGCCCGCCCGGACTGGCGGCCGGACCGGGCGGGATATACCATTACCGGGACGGATCAATCGAGAAGCAAACGATGCCGAATGCGGAACGCAACGACTATGACAACCCCTGGAAGGAAGCCCTGGAAAACCGCTTTCCGGAGTTTATGGCGCTGCTGTTCCCAGCCATCCACGCGGAGGTGGACTGGCGCCGGGATCAGATATCTCTGGATAAGGAACTGCAGCAGGCGGTACAGAATCGGGACGGCACCATGCGGACAAGCTGGTGAAAGTCTGGGCACGTGACGGCAGCAAAACCTGGGTGCTGATCCACGTCGAGATCCAGGGCGAGGCGGAACGGGCATTTGCCGAGCGTATGTATGTCTATCATTATCGCCTGTTCGACCGCTACCGGGTGGACGTGGTGAGTCCGGGGTGTTGACCGACATGACGGCGGGCTTTCGGCCCGCGGGCTTCCGGTGAAGCCGTTGGGGATGCCCGATCGAATTCCGGTTTCCTTGCGTGAAGCTGCTCGACTGGCAAGCGCGCTGGCCGGAACCGGAGGCGAGCGAGAACGTGTTCGCCCTGGTGGTGATGGCGCAGCTTCGGGCGAAGACCAGCCGCGACGCCGAGGAGCGCAGCGGCTGGAAATTTCAGTTGGTGCGACGTTTGTACGAGCGGGGATACCCTCGGGAGGTCGTCCTGGAATTGTTCCGGGTGATGGATTGGATGATGCGCTTGCCGGAAGGATTGGAGCGACGATTTCTGACGGCAGTCTACGACCTTGAGGAGACGAAGAAAATGCCGTATGTCACGAGTGCGGAACGGTTCGGAATCGAGCAGGGCCTGCAGCAAGGTTTGGAACAAGGGTTACGGCAAGGTGAAGTCGCCGTGCCGCTGCGCCTGATCGAGCGCAAATACGGGCCGGAGGCGGTAACGGCCTACCAGAACCGGGTGGAACAGGTCGACGAAGTCTTCCACTGACCGATCGCGGGAAAACTCCCGGCCAGGGCCGATGCAGCCCGCCCCCGACTGTGTACAACGGCGGAGCACCGGCAGCTACCGTTTCGTCCGTTCCACCGCGATGCTGCCGTCTTCGGCTCGGCCGATCTTGACCGGAAGAACCGCCTCCAGTGTGGCGAGAAACAGCGGCAGATCGTCGACTTTGAAAACCCCGCTCAAAGACAATCGCTCCAGCGCCGGATCCGCGAGGCGGAAGACAACCGGATGGTAACGTCCGAGTTCCGCCAGAATCTCCGGCAACGGCGTCGCGCGGACGATCAGCTTGCCCTCGCGCCAGGCGGTCGCCGCCGAGAGGTCGGCCGGCGCGGCTTCGGTGAGTACGCCCGTCGCACCGTAGCTGGCCATTTGCCCCTGGTTTACCTGCCGCTCGTCCCCGGCGTCGGCGAGCCTGATCCGCACCGCGCCTTCCAGCACCGCCACCCGTACCGACGCGGGACGCCGGTCCACATCGAAACGGGTGCCGATATCGCGGATGGATCCGCCCGAAGCCCGTACTTCAAACGGCCTAAATTTCCGCGGCGCGACGCTGAAAAACGCCTCGCCGCGTTCGAGTTCGACCGAACGCGAGGACCAACCGTAGCGCATGGCCAGCACGGTGTCGCTGTTGAGTTCGACCTGCGTGCCGTCCGGCAAGACCACCGTCCGGCGTTCGCCTTTGGCCGTGCGGTAAACGCCGGTGTCGGACAAAGGCCAACCCTCGTATGCCGCGAGTCCCATCGTTAGAACGAGTGCTGCGGCAAGCGCCGGGCCAAAGACCCGGCGGAAAGAACCACGGCGGCGAGCGTAACCGCGCGCGGCGGCCAATTCCGCTTCCGGACGCGGCAGGTCGTCCCAAGTCGCGCGAACCGCTTCGCAAGCCTGCCGGTGGGTGGGGCTGGCCGCCAGCCAACGCTCGAAAGCGGCTCGCTCGGCGGCGCTCATCTCGCCAGAGTGTACACGCACCAGCCAGTAAAGCGCACGCTCACGGATTTCGCTAGAAGAGGAAACGGGATTGGCCATGGCCGCGGTTGGTATTGTTTCAGGCCGCTTCTGTCAATGCGGGCTTTCTTATGATCTTTCTTATGATAAGACGTATGATGGCGGGCTCGTGGGCCACCGGCGACGATCGCAAAATCGTCTCGCGCTCACTCCGATGCGTTATTTTCCAGGCGATGCAAGCAGTGGTCCAGCGCCTTCTCGATATGACGTTGCACGGTCTTCGGGGAAATCCCGAAAAGTTCGGCGATTTCGGAATGGGTCATACCGTCGAACCGGTTGAGCACGAAGGCATGACGACACACGGGCGGGAGTTCGGCAAGCGCGGCCCGAAAGCGCTCCATGCGTTCCGCGCCGATCGCGGTAGCCTCCGGGGTGGGAGCGGGCGCGGCCAGTTCTTCCGAAACGTCGGCGATGTCTTCGTGATCGCGATGGCTTTCCTTGCGCAGGTGATCGACGACCAAATTGGCCGCGGCACGGAAAAGAAAAGCGCGCGGCTCGCGGATGGACGCCGACGGGTACGAGAGCATACGGAGAAAGACGTCCTGGACCAGGTCAGGCGCGTCGAAATCGCCCACTTTGCGGCGCAGGAAACCGAGCAGGTCGTCTGCGTAGCGGGAAAACCAATCCTGTATGGAAGTTTCGGGTAAGGTTTCGGTCACGGGGACAAACCACACATCACTTCAATAACGATAGAGTCTTGGAGCAATCCCCATGCCGGCCGCGTGAAAGCTAGAAATCCGCGGCTCCGCTGGCAATCTGTCACGATGCCGCTGCGGCAAAAGGCTGAAGCGATGTGGGAAATGCCCTATCCGCTCCCGGAAAACCGCAAAAAGCAAAACAGGGGGCCCGTGGTGGCTCGTACATCCTGCGCACGGGGTTCCAGTTACGCGCGGGATACAACAAGCGGGCGGCACTCCGCCCCCGCTTGACATTTTCCACGGTTTCGGTTGCCTTATCCGGTTTCAATCGGCACAATGTAAAATCCGACGATTTCCGGGGCTACCCGATTTGCTTACCTGCCGTCGTCCAATGTCTCGCTTCGCGAGGCCCCGTTTTGCCCCGCTCTCGTCCCTGTTTTTATGTCACAGAACATGCACCACAATGTGCTCAATCCAGGTTACCGCCTGCAGTGGTTTTCCATTGAAAAAGTTCTAGGTCAGGGTGACTTCGGGATCACCTACCTCGCCCTTGACTCTATTCTTGACCGCCACGTCGCCATCAAAGAATACCTCCCGGCAAAACTAGCCGTTCGAGACGGAACCGCTTTGATCCGGCCGGCCACGGATGATCATGGAGAACAGTATCTCGCGGGCTTGGAGCTTTTCATCGACGAGGCGCGCAGGCTGGCGAAAGTGGAGCATCCCAATATCGTGCGGGTGCTCAACGTTTTCGTTGCAAACAACACCGCTTACATGGTCATGGCCTACGAAGACGGCGAAAGCCTGCATACCGTCCTCGAGCACCGTGGAACCCTGGAACAAGGCGAGCTTCTCAAGTTTTCGATCCCAATCCTGAGTGGGCTGGAGAAAGTACATGACGCCGGCTTTTTTCATTGCAACATTACCCCAGCCAGTATCGTGCTTCGCAAGGACGGAAGCCCCGTGCTCCTCGACTTCGGATTCGCTCGTCAGTCCCTGGGCGAAAAAACGCAGACCCTTTCTTCCCTATTTACGCCTGGTTACGCGGCGGTAGAACAGTATTATGGGAAAACCGATCAGATCGGGCCCTGGACCGATATCTACGGACTGGGTGCGACGATCTACCGCTGCATTGCCGGCGTCGCGCCGCCCGGTGCGCCCGAACGGAGCCAGACCTTCATTCTGGCATCGAAAGATATTCTCGTCCCCGCCGGGCAAGCCGGCGGACCTCGATACAGCGAAAGTTTGCTTCGCGCCATCGACCACGCACTGAGCTTGAATCCCCCGAAACGGCCGCAGAGCATCGCGTCATGGCGGCGTGAATTTTCGTCGTCGCTGGAACCGGTCGAAGAGCCGCCGAAGAAGCCTGAACCCACAGTCGAATCCGTGGTCGTTGAACCGGCCGATGCGCCAGCGCGCCGGCCGATCTCCGACGCCCCTCTCTCGCGCATTTTGGCCGTCTCCTTAACGGCGTCACTCGTCGTCGGCGGGCTTATTTGGCTGAACCGTGGGCTGATCGAGAAGCCTGAGCGACCGACGGCGTCGTCGGATAGCGAACGGATGGGGCGCGAGGACGAACAGGTCGACAGCGATCAGTCCGCTACCGCCGAGCCTCGGGATATCGCGTCGACCACTCTGGCTTCGCCACCCGAAGAATCGACCGGTGGGACGGATGCCGACGCCAAGCCGGATCCCGCTCAATATGAGGGGGCCGAGATCGATGCGTTGTTCAAGCTATTGGCTAGGGCCGCCGAGGACATCCGGGCGGGCCGCCTCATCAGCCCCAAGGACGACAACGCGCTTGCCAAGTTTCGCTCGGTGCTCGCGCTGAATCCCGATCAACCTCAAGCCAAGCAAGGCATTAAGGAGATCGTCGACCGATTCGCCCAACCGGCCCGCGAAGCCATGGCACGCCGAGATTGGGACCTGGCACGGACGCGCATCGACGAAGTCACGATCGTTCTGCCTGAGGCCGAATCCTTGCACGAGGAACTCAACACCCGCAAGGCCGAAGCCGAAAAGGAGGGTTTCGAAGCTCAGACCCGCCAAAAGCCCGTTGAGCAGCCTGCGGCACAGCCCTCCGATGTAAAGCAAGCCGCCCAATTGCTTAATGGGGTAAAAACATCCGAGGGTCAGGGCGATGCTGATACGCCCGCCACCAAGGAAGAGGCCCGGCGCAAGCCAACAGTGGACCGCATCATCGGGCGCGCATGGCGGGCTCTCAACCGCGAGGAATGGGACAAGGCGCAGAGCTATATCGATCAGGCCGCCGCGATACTGGGGGATGCCGAAGTACAAACCCTCCGGCAGCAACTGATTTTGCGTAAGGCCAAAGCCAGCGAATCGAAACAAGCGGCAAAGGATGAAACTCTGGCCGTAAATATCGGAACGACGGAGCGGACCATCTCGCCGGCGGATCAAGCGGTCGTCACGATTCGGAGCGCCACGGCGACTCCGCGCCAGGTCAGCGCGGGTGAAACGGTGGAACTCGTCACCACTTATGATTTGACGCTTCCCGCCGGTGTCCGCCATGCGGACGTCGAATTGAGCTGGGTGCTGAAGGCGGGAGGCAGGCGAATCGGCAAAGAAGGCTCCGATTTCAAGCTGGCGACGGCCGGCAGCAACACGGCTTCGAATGAATTTACCATCCCCTCCTATATGAAGTCCGGCACCTACACTGTCGAACATCGAGTGCGCACCCGTAGCAGCAAGGCTGTCGCCACGTCGTACTTTTCCGTGGTTCGAAAGCCACAAACACCGCCAAACCAACTTGCACCGAGCGAAACGCCGCCCGGCGAATGATCGTCGAGGCGACCCACCGGTCGCTCTTAGCTATACCGAGGACTAATTCCATTTTTTGATCAAAAGGATAGTTTTGTAGGCCGGAATAGGCCCGGCCTACCATGAACGATGTTTCCTGGTCGTTCGATAAATGGAATTAGACCCGCCGCCGTCTCACTACTCCCTTTCACGCCATCCAAACGACGATCGGTACAACGCTCATGAGCTTAGCCTTATGCAGGCGCAAACTCACTCGCACGCGCCTCGGCATCAACCGCCGGCTTCGAGTTTATCCCGGTTGGATCGAAAAACCCTTCGACGAGCTTGTCCTGAGCGAAGCCCAAGGGCTCGGGGCGTTCGCCCACGGCCGCCAGGATGGCTGCGATCGAAAGCGGAAACTTGGCCACCCGTTTCTGCTCATACTGGAGTTGGAGGCTGGCACCGAAACCGACAACTCCAATAGCCCTGTTACAATCCTTATTTATTGTCTATTTTCATTTCGTAATTAGCCTGTAGGAGAAACGACGTTGCCAACTTTCGTCCCTGGACAGCGCTGGATCAGCGAAACCGAGCCTGAACTGGGCTTGGGCATCGTATTGAGCGTCGAAAACAATCGTGCGACCTTGCTGTTTATCGCCAGCAGTGAACGCCGTACCTATGCCGTCAACAACTCACCGTTGACCCGAGTAAGGTTTTCCAAAGGCGATTCGATCGAAAGCGCCGACGGCTGGAAGCTCAAAGTGACGGAAGTTAGAGAAAAGAACGGCCTCATCACCTACGAAGGCGTGGACGAGGACGGCACTCTCCGAACCCTGGAGGAAGTCGATCTCAACCATTTCATGCAGTTCAACAAGCCGCAGGACAGGCTGTTCACCGGCCAGCTCGATCCGTCGGAGCTGTTTCGATTGCGCTACGAAACCCTGCGAAGAATCGGCCAGCTCGAACAATCCCCGGTGCGGGGCTTGGTCGGCGGGCGCACCAGCATCATCCCCCATCAGATCTACATCGCCCACGAAGTCGCTCATCGCCCAGTCCCCCGAATCCTGCTCGCCGACGAAGTCGGTCTCGGCAAAACCATCGAAGCCGGACTGATCATCCACCATCAACTGTTGACCGGCCGTGCCGAACGCATACTCATCATCGTTCCGGAGCCTTTGTTGCACCAGTGGCTGGTGGAAATGCTGAGACGCTTCAATCTGCGCTTCGCCTTGTTCGACGACGAACGTTACTGGCAAGTCGAACACGGCAATCCATTCCTCAGCGAGCAACTGGTGCTGTGCGGCCTGGACTTCTTCATGGACGACGAAGAACGCCAAGAGGCCGCGCTCGCCGCCGGCTGGGACATGTGCGTGGTCGACGAAGCGCATCACTTGCAATGGTCGGAACAAAACGCGAGCCCGGAATACCGGTTCGTCGAACGACTCGGCCGATCCGTGCCGAGCCTCCTGCTTTTGACGGCGACGCCGGAACAGCTCGGCAAGCACAGCCACTTCGCCCGTTTGCGCCTCCTTGATCCCGACCGCTTCTACAGTTACGACCGGTTCCAGTTCGAGGAAATGCAGTACGAGTCACTGGCCGACGTGATCAATCATCTACTGGACGATCCGGTTCTGGATCGGGACATCTTGAGCCAGTTAAAGTCCCTGATCTCGCAGGATTTGGCTGACGATTTGTTGGACCGGCTGGACGATCCGGAACGTGCCGAAAGTGCGCGCGACGAGTTGATCCAGCTGCTGTTAGACCGCCATGGCACCGGGCGGGTCCTGTTCCGCAACACCCGGGCCACGGTCAAAGGTTTTCCCGGGCGGAAGCTGATAGCCCATCCTCTACCCTTGCCCGAGGCCTACGGTCGACTCCTGGAAGAAGCCCAACCCCAAATCGAAGACCTTCTGCATCCGGAAACCCTCTATGCCCGGCAGGCCAAGGACGCCATCGAATGGTGGCGCCTCGACAGCCGCGTGGAATGGCTGGCCGAAACCATACGAACTCTCAAGTCGGCCAAGGTGCTGGTAATCTGCGCGAAAGCCAAAACCGCTATCGATCTGGAGGAGGCGCTTCGAGTCCGGGGTATACGGGCGGCGGTTTTCCACGAACAAATGAGCCTGGTGGCACGGGACCGGGCAGCCGCTTGGTTCGCCGATGCCGAAAACGGTGCTCAGGCACTGGTTTGTTCGGAAATCGGCAGCGAAGGCCGAAACTTCCAATTCGCCCATCATCTGGTGATGTTCGATCTCCCGCTCAACCCCGACCTGTTGGAACAGCGAATCGGGCGGCTCGACCGCATCGGGCAATCCGAAACCATTCACATCCATGTCGCCTATTTCGAACATAGCGCTCAGGGCGTTCTGTTCCGCTGGTACAACGAGGGATTGAATGCGTTCAGCCAGCCCAATTCGGCGGCACTCCCCGTGTTCGGCCGATTGGAAAGTGAACTCGTCGCATTGTTGCAGGCTCCCGATGCCGAAGGCGAAATAAGACTGACGCAACGGGCGCGGAAGTTGGCCAATGCGATCCAAGAGGAATTGCATCAGGGCCGCGACCGCTTGCTGGAACTGAACTCCTGCCGCAAGGATGCCGCGGAAAGACTGGTCCGGCTGATCGAAGCAACGGACCGCGAAAACGATCTCTGGCCCTATCTGGAGGACGTGTTCGACGCTTACGGGGTAGCGGTCGAGGAACACTCGGACCACTGTTATATTCTCCGCCCCGGCGAGCATATGCGCACTCAGTTCCCGGAACTGCCGGAGGACGGCGTAACCGTCACCCTGAACCGCGGCATCGGTCTGGCGCGCGAGGACATGCAGTTCCTGACTTGGGAGCACCCGATGGTACGCGGCGCCATGGATCTCATCCTCAACAGCAAGCACGGCAACGCCGCGCTGAGCCTGGTCCGCCACCCGGAACTCGAGGCCGGGCAACTGCTGCTCGAAACCGTCTATCTGCTCGAATGCGCGGCACCGAAGCGTTTGCAGATCGGGCGGTTCTTTCCGCCGACGGTACTGCGTTTTCTGTTCGACCAGGAAGGCAACGATCTCAGCACCCTGCCCTTCGAAGACCTTGCGGAGCAGCCTCAGCAACTCGATCGGGAGCACGCGCTGGATTTGGTCCGCAGCCGACAAAAGCTCATCAACCGGCTGATTCAGCAGGCCGAGCAGAAAGCGCGAGCGCAGATGCCCGGCATCATCGGCGAGAGTGCGAAAAAGATGCTCGATACGATGACGACCGAACTCAAGCGCTTGGCGGCCCTGAGACGGGTCAATCCCAACGTGCGCCAGGAAGAGCTGGATCAGCTTAAGGAAAACGCCATTGAGATGAACAATTGCATACAGGCAGCGCATTTGCGCCTGGATTCGGTACGACTGCTCATTACCGTCTGATGGTTGGCTCGAATCGCCCGAACATTAAACCCGCGCTCCCGTAACGACCGGGTCGGTCATTCGGTTTCTCTTGGCAGGATCTGATAAGTCGCGACCATGCCGGCGTCGATGTGATCCGCCACATGACAGTGGAAGAGCCATTCCCCGGGGTTGTCGGCTTTCATGTCGGCCGTCACCATGCCGGCCGGGAGCAACTGAACGACATCCGTCCGTTGCGCGGCCGAGCGGCGACCGATGGTAACGGTCTTGCCGTGCCAGTGGGGCGTGTGAAGGTCCACTTCATTGCCCATCCCCAGCACAAGCCAGCGCACCTTCTCGCCGTCGTGCATCACCAAACCTTTCAGATTGCCGAAGATGTAGCCGTTGATGCTGTGCATCAGGCCCGATTCCTCTCCTTCGAGCCTGTCGAAAATAAAGAAAGCGGTCACGAATTCCTGATCGACGTCCCTCGGGCGGCCGTCACGGTGGGCCTCGCCTTTGCGAGTGACGATAATGGGACCCAATAGCCCTTTGTTGGTGTCCGTCGGTTCGCCGATATGAGAGTGATACCACCACACCTTGGAGCTGAGTTCGCCCGGCGCCGGTCCGCTGTCCTCATCGGCGATCCAGGTATAGTCAAAACACTGACCCGGCATGACCTCGGCCCCGCTGCCGGGTTCGACACCGGAATTCGCGCCGACGTAATGGGCACCTTCCTGGTCCTTGGTGTAGCGCAGGCCGTGGGGATGCATGCCGGCGGCTGCCTGAGTGCGGTTGCAAAAGCGAATTTTGACCGTGTCGCCGACTTCCGCACGGATGATGGGGCCCAAAATGCCCAGCCACTCGGGCTGCGGCACCGGGATTTTGAAGCTGGCGTCCTGATACTGGATGAACCGGGTGACCGGAAAGCTGTGACTGTTGGTCCACGGCTCCGGAATCTCGCAGGGGGCGGTTTCGGGATGGCAGTGGACCAGATTTTTGCCCGAGGGGGCGAAATCCCAGATGCCGTCTTCGGCGGCAATGAAGTACTGCCGGGTCTGGGCGAAAGCGGGCAATGCGACCAGCATCGCCAACGAAAGCGCAAGGAAGGTTGCCGGGTACATGCGAATGGTTTTGGCTTTCATGAATTCTTCTCGTAGGAGTCGTTTACACCAGTCATTTATAGTTCCCACACGCTTTCAATAATAACGATTCTCAATAATATTTTCATCATTTTTCGGCTTCGACTGACGCTACCGCTTCCGAACGGCTCCGCGCCGTCGGCAATAGAGATAGAGTCCGCTGCCGCTCAAGGCGAACAGTATGAGGCCGAACAAGGCCGTGACTCTGGGACCGTGAGTTCCCCATAGGCGGCCGCTATGGAGCGGATACAAGAGATTGGTCCAGTGGGAAAGAGGCGTGACGATCTTGAGCACCCGACCGTCGGCGTCGAGATAAGCCCAGCCGCCGTCGCGAAACCGGAGCTGCAAAGGAGAACGTTCGTCCGCCGGAAAATAAATCCGCTCCAGAGGTGCCATGGGATAGGTGAGCGCGGCGCTGGACAGGTGATGGGCAAGATCTTTCGGCGTCAGCGCCGGACGGCTGCCGGCAAGCCGGGGCGGCGGGTCCAGCCATTGCTTCAAGGGTCCGGCAAAGTTGAGGAGGCTTCCCATGACGGTCAGCACAGCGAGGAGCCCGCCTAGAATCAAGCCCGCCTCCCGGTGCAAACCGCGGATCGTGAACGAATTCTGCCTTGCGGTACGATAAGTCGAGCGCCGCCGACGGAGCAGGAAACCGATGCTCCAAAGAATGGGAATAGAAATCCCGGCGATGCTGGCGATGATTTGCCCCGTGAGTCCCAACGGTTTACCGCGATGCAGGGCGTAAAGGAAATCCAACCAGTCCTGCTCGTCGGCATCGCGTACGGCCAGGGTTTGTCCCGTTTCAGGATGGATAAAGGCCAAGCGCCGGTCCGGCCCCGCCAATTTGGCCCGGGCCGCGCGCTCCGGCGCCGTGGGCAAATAGAGCACCTCCAGCCGATGACCCGGATGAGCGGCCTGGATGCGCTGCGCCAGAACGGCAGTGGGTAAACTTGCCTCGACCGCTTGGTTCAGGCGGTACGGCGGCTCCGCATAGCGAAGCTCGTCGTAAAAACCCAACAGGATGCCGGTTGCGGCGATGACCGCCAAAACCGGCGCGAACGCCAGCCCCAGATAAACATGCCATTGAGACAAGCATCGGTCGTTCCCGGTGCCCATCGGTCAGAACAGCGCTTTGAGGGTCGCCAGGGCGGTAAATGGCGCTCCTGGGCTGATCTGGGTATTGCTGGAAGCCGATTCGAAATACGCCTTGTCGAGCAGATTGTTCAGATTCAGCGCCACCTCGAAGTGCTTCTGCCGGTAAAACACGGACGCATCGGCGCGCACATAACCGGGCAGCACCACTTGGTCGTCGTCGAAAGCAAAGCGATCCCCGACCATCACGAGACCGCCGCCGAAGCCGAAGCCGTTGCCGAATTCATAGCTGGACCAAAGGCTTCCGCTGTGCTCGGGGACGTTGGCGGGACGGTTGCCCACGGCAAAAGTGCGGGACTTGGTGATCTCGGCGTCGATGAAGGCATAACTGCCGTACAGCTTCCACCGCGGCAGGAGTTCCGCGGTCAGGTCCAGTTCGACACCGCGGTGCCGCTGCTCGCCGACCTGGATCTTGAAGCCGGTATTCCCCGGCTCGTTGGTGGCGATGTTGTCCTTTTCGATCTCGAATAGCGCGAGCGTCGCGGACAACCGCTCGGCGAGATCCGCCTTGGCCCCGACTTCGTACAGGGTCGAGGATTCCGGCTCGAGGGTTCTGACCTTGTCCGGGAACAGCAGGCTGTCCCCCGCCGGCTGGAACGATTGGCTGATATGGCCGTAGAAGGACGCCCATTCGGCGGGCTGGAACACCAATCCGCCGCGCGGGCTCAGCTCGTCGTCCACCCGCGACAGGCGGGTACCGGTCCTGTGATCGTCCTGGGCCTGATCGAAATGATCGTAACGCAGGCCGATGAGGGCTTTCCAATGCTCGCCGAAGGCGATCTGATCCTGGGCGTAGCCGCCGAAGGTAAAGGCGCTGAAGCTCGCATCGATGGTCGGTCTCGCGGTGAAAACCGGTGCCCTGGCGCTGTGCGCCGGGTCGAATATGTCGATGGACGGCGCGGCGGCTATTTTGTTGAGAAAATCCCTTTTCTGATAGCCGAACTCGGTGCCCAAGAGCAGGGTGTGTTCGGTGGGTCCCAAGGACGTTTTGTAAATCAGGTCGGTCTGGTTGAAATAATTCTCCTGCGGGATGGAAAACTCGACGAAACCACGCCTCAGGGTGCGCCCATTCGTGACCGAGAGATTACGGGTACCGAGCTGGGTCACGTCGGTGTAAGCCGCCCGGAAGGCATTCCTGAAGGTCCATCGCTCGCTGAGGCGCCATTCGGCGTAAAGCCCGGCGTCGTACACCTGGGTGTCCTGAAAATCGAAGGCCTCGCCGTAAAAAGTCCGGCGCTTCACCTTGGCCGGCCGGCTGCCGATACCGGGGATGCCTCGGTCCGGGGTGCGATCGTCTTCCAAATAGCTGAGCTGCAACCTGAGATCGATATCCTCGCTCGGCCGCCAGGCGACGCTCGGGGCGGCGAAGAAGCGCTCGGAACTCACGAAATCGCGGAAGCTGTTGGTCTGCTCGTAGGCACCGTCGAACCGGTAGACCCACTCCTCGCCGGCCAGGGGGCCGCCGAGATCGAGCTCGGTGCGCAACAGATCGTAGCGGCCGATTTTCTGCTCCACGGCGTAGCGGGATTCAGCAACCGGCTTTTTGGTCACGTAGTTGATCAATCCGCCACTCGATCCGCGGCCGAACAGGGCCGATGAAGGGCCTTTGATCACTTCGATGCGCTCGATGTTGGCGAGATCGCGGAATTGCTGCACCAGATCGTCGCGTACGCCGTCTTTGTAAACATCCCGCAGAGCCGTGAAGCCGCGAATATTGAAGTCGTCGCGTGCCCCTTCCCCCTGCTGCAGGAATACACCGCTGGCCTGCTGCAGCACGTCCTTGCTGCGCAGCGCCCCTTTCTCTTCGATCAGTTCTCGGGTGATGACTCGCACCGATTGGGGGATGTCCCGCAAGGGCGTCTCGGTCTTGGTGGCGGACGTCGAAACCTGGGGCACCGTCGACGGCGGCTCCGCGGATACCGTCACCTCGGGCAAACGGGTGGCGATAGCCTCGCGGTCCGGCCGGTTTTCCGCGATATCCGCGGCCTCGACAGGGCCATAAGCCATCGCCAGCGTCATCGTCGAAATCAAATGACGCCTTCTCATAAAGTCGTTCGATCCTCGTTGTTATTTGTTCGATAAGACCATGCGGAGGGGGCTTCCACGGGCAGGTAGAACCGCTCCGGGTGCGGGTGCAGCAAGAAATCGTGATGGGAGATATGCCAGGCATAAGCGCCCGCATAAGGAAAGATCAGCCAGTCGCCGACGCGAACCCGCGCCACCGGCGCATCGGTGGCCAGCACATCCTTGGGCGTGCACAGCTGTCCCACCACCGTGATTTCGGCATCCTTGATCTGATGCGTCACGCTCTCCTCATCCCACACCACGGCATGCCAAAGCGGATCGATGCCTTTCGCTTTCAGGGCATTCCGCATCTCCGCCTTGTTCTTGGCCCGATAGGCAACCCGCCAGTCTTTGCCCGCAAACCGAAATAATCGGCGGCAAAGCGGTACTGGTCCGTAAGTGATCGCTGTTGGAAAAAATGGCCGCCGGTTTCTTTCCGCGCCGGGTAATCGCCTCGATCACGGCAATGGGATTGAAAACATCGCAGGGGACCACGGCATCCGGATAGGCCGCCAGTTCGCGTCCTCCGAAATGCTGCCGATGCGCTTCGGCTTGATCGCTTAAAAGTACGACCGACAGACCCAAAGCGCGGGCCGCGGGCAAAAAGCCCTCGTTCACCGAGTCCGTCGGGACATGGGCGAGCAGAATCAATTCAGACATAGATTTGCCTTTTTCCCTAAGGTTAAAGATCGAGCTGCAGGCTGAGCATGACGGAGCGCCCCGGTCCCGGCACCCGGCCGAGGCTGGTGTCCACACCGCGAAAGTAGTAGTTCTCGTTGAACAGATTATTGGCCGCAAGGCCGGCCCGGAGCTTGGTTCCGTCGATGCGGAAGTCCTTCGTCACCTGGGCGTTCCAGACCCAATAGGACGGAATCTCGCCTTTGCTGCCCGTCGCGTCCTCCTGTTCGGTATTGGCGGCGTCGGTGAACGCGGAAGTGAGATACAAGCCGTTCACATTGAAATTGAAGGTATCGATCCGGTAGTGACCCTGCAGGGTGAATTGATGCGTGGAACTGTAGGGCACTCGGTTGCCTTTGAAGGCGACCTGGGTGGCTCCGCTGAACAAATCGTTGAGCTGCTCGGTGTCTACGTAGGTGTAGCCCGCCTTGAGGTCCAACCCCGGAACGAGGGATGGGGTCCAGCCCAATTCCGTTTCGTAACCCTGGTGGCGGGATTTTCCGAGATTGCGGAATTTCGTGGTGCCGTTCTCAACGACGGCGACGATCTGGTTTTCGAAATCGAATTGGAAAAAGCTGAAGGCGGCGGAAATTTCCGGCAACGGTGTTAAACGCATGCCCGCTTCGTAATTCCAGGCTTTTTCCGCGCCGGTGTCACCCTCGAGGGTAATCTGGGTAAACTGGACCGGCTGCAAGGATTTGTGCAGGTTGCCGAACAGGTAGACCTTGTCCGGCCAGAGATGGAAACCCACATCGAGGCCCGGCAGAAGTTCATCGTCTCGGTTGCGGACAAAGGTTCCGTTAAGCTGGTTGCGGCTGGTCTGATCGATCCACTCCACGCGCAGCCCCGGCGTGACGCTCAGACGCTCGCTCCAGACGCTCAGCGTGTCGCTGGCGTATAGCGCGAAGGCGTCGGTGCCGAATCGGAAATCCTGGGCTCGCTTGACCTCGCCGGTGCTCAGACGGCGCCGCTCCACCCCTTGTTCGACATCCTCGCTGACGTAACGTCCGCCCAGGGTGAACTTGTGATCCAGCCAGCCGGTGGTTGCACCCACCGTCAACCGCGGCTCGGTGCCATATACGGTGAACGTGCGCGGACTGGTTTGCACGCCGTTGGACACCTTGGACGGATCGAGATTGCACGTGGTCGCGGTACTGTTCAAAAGGCAGCCGACGGTAAACTCGCGATCGCTGGTATGGGCGAAATTGCTCCAGTTGAATTCGGCCGGCGTGCCGAAAAGATCGAAGTTTTGGTTGTAGATCAAGTGCCCGCGCACGGTGTGGCCCTGGAATTTGTCGAACGGGCGCTGGGATTGGAAGCGATCCTGACGATAGGCCTGCGGCGACAAGCCTCCGGGCAGCTCCGTGTCGGTGTTGTAGTATTGCAAGCGGGCTTTGACGGAAGCATCGTCCGTCAGGAACCATTCGGCGTCCGCAGTCAGATTTTCGACCTCGGTATCGGAATGGGACCGAAACGAATCGCCGAGCACGGTGTTTGCCTGGAACTGCAGGCCTAGCCTGTCGTTGACGAATCCGCCGACCCGTAAATAGCTGTCGGTAAGGACATTGCCGGTTTCGCTGGAGATCGTCAGCGCTTCTTTTAGCGTCGTGCTGAACGTTTCCGGGATAGGCTTGCTGACGAAGTTGATGACGCCGCCGACGTTGTTTGGCCCGTAGCGGACCGCCACCCCGCCGCGAGCCACGTCGATGCTCTCCACCGTTTGCATGGTCAGGGGAAACAACGACAATCCGGTTTGCCCGTAAGGGGCCAGAGCGATGGGTATGCCGTCGACCAGCACCAGCGTGCGCTGGCTGCGCCGAGGATCCAGCCCGCGCACGCCGATATTCGGCAAAATGCCGGTACCGCTTTCATCCTGTACGCGCACGCCCGGGATCAACCTCAGGGCGTCTTCTACGTTACGCATACCTCCCTGGTGAAGCTCGCGTTCGGTAATCGCCGAGCGGGCGCCGGGATAGGTTTTGACCGAATCGTCCGTGGGCACGCCCAGCCAATCGCCCGTGACTTTCACTTCCTCGAGCTCGGTGGCTTCCGTAGCCGCGATAGCTCGGTTCGAGTCCCCATCCGGCTCGCCGGCGCGTACACCGGCCGCTCTCGTTTGGCTCCGGACATCCGGGTTGGATTCGTCGCTAAACGCCGGGAGCGCAAAGGCGGCGAGTCCAAAAAGAATAACGGTGTTAACGCGGTTAGAACCATGTTGCATGAATGTAAGGCTCCATTGTGTTTTTATCTGCCCGGCAATTCGCCTCAGGTCAATGGTCGATTTTATAGCCCGGCTAACGCGAATGTGAATGAGACCGATTCTCATGTCAATACGGGGGCAAGAAAATGCGAGCTCGCTTGAATCGGCAACGACCGACATCGTCATGCGCCGACGCGGTGAAACCTTGGAATTCCGCGGCATCCGCCGCGTGAGAACTGTGCTATGCTGGACCGGTCATGCGCCCCGGACTCGATCATTGCGGCGACTGAATCCTAAACCGTATACTCCAAGCAATTACTACAAGAGGAGCGATCTGTGGAAAAACCTTTTATCCTGCACATGTTCACCCCGGAAAAGAACCTCAGTCCGTTCGACGTCAATATGGCTTTGGACGCCGGCTGGATTTCCGCCATTCCGTATCTCAACATCGAACTGGGTGAAGTCACCGCCCTAGTGCAAGATGCGATCTTTTCCAGGAGCCCGAGCGGCGTGAAACGGACCGGCATTTTCATCGGCGGACGGGATGTGAAACTGGCCATGGACATGCTCGGCACCGCCAAGAAAGCCATGGTTCCGCCTTTTATGATCTCGGTGTTCGCGGACCCTAGCGGTGCCTTTACCACGGCCGCCGCCATGGTTGCGATGGTGGAGCGGGAGCTGGAAAAACGCCATCAGACCAGCTTGCAGGGCAAGAGTGTCCTCGCTTTGGGAGGCACCGGACCGGTCGGGCAGATTGCCGCCGTATTGGCCGCCAAAGCCGGAGCCAACGTCAAAATCGTCGGCCGCCAGCTGGAACGATCCCAAAAAATCGCGGAACTGTGCAATACCGAATTCGGTAAGGGCGAGACCCATATTCAAGGGGACGCCGACGCCAACAAACCGGAACTGATCAAAACCGCCGATGTGGTATTCGCCACCGCTGCGGCCGGGATAGAAGTACTGAGCGCGGAATTGGTCGCCTCCGCGCCGCGGCTCAAGGTCGCCGCCGATGTCAACGCGGTTCCGCCGTCCGGAATCGCCGGCCTCGGCCCTCATCACAAGGGTACGGAGATCGAGGGTTCCCGTAGCGGCGCCGTCGGTATCGGAGCCTTGGCGATCGGTAACGTCAAATACCAAACCCAGCACAAGCTGCTCAACATAATGCGTTTTCAACTGCGGCAATCGGATAAGCCGGTTTTCCTCGATTATAACGATGCTTTCGAAGTGGCTCGGGAATTCGCTAAGAAGCTTTAAAGCCTCAACGCAGAAATTCATTAACAGGCTGGCTCTCCGTGGACTTGATGGCGCCTGCACCGAGTGGCCATTATCCAGTCGATAATTAATTGTTCGCTCCCCGCCGGCCAGGGAAAGCCGGCAGGGACTAAATCAACTGGGGGTCTGGGTATTTATTGTCACCACACAACAGTTAACTGGATCAGCCGGGAACCGCATAACAACGAACAATACCGCTTAAACCGTTAACATTCCGGATATCTATAGAGAAACCAAGACATGTCCAAGCGCAGTGTTTTATACATGCTCGATCCGATGCCCCATAACAGCCCTTTCGACATCAATATGGCGGTCGATGCGGATTTCGACGTGATTATCCCGCTCAATAATGTAAAGCTGGAGGAAGTGAACGGCCTGACGCAGGACGCCATCTTTTCGCGCGGCCCGGAAGGCGTAAAGAAAACAGGCATGTTTATCGGCGGACGCGATATCGGTTTGGCCGTGAGCATGTTGGAAGCGACCCAAAAGGCCATGGTACCTCCCTTCCAATTTTCGGTCCTCGCCGACCCCAGCGGAAGTTTCACCACGGCGGCGGCCTTGGTCGCGGCGGCTGAAAAACAGCTCAAGGAAAAGCACGGCTTGGAATTGAAAGGGTGCAACGCTGTCGTGTTCGGCGGTACCGGACCCGTGGGCATAGCCACCGGCGTCATTGCCGCTTTGTGCGGAGCGGACACCACCATCGTCGATCATGCCTCACTCGACAATGCCTTGGAAAAAGCCGACACCTACGGACGCCTGTTCGAAACCCGGCTGGAAGGTACTTGTGCCGCATCCGAAGCCGATAAAGCCCACTTGCTTCACAGGGCAGACGTCGTGTTCTGCACGGCCAAGGCAGGAGTGCAGGTTTTGAAGGCCAGCACCTTGGCGGAAGCGTATCAACTCAAGGTTGCGGCGGACGTTAACGCGGTTCCGCCGTTGGGTATCGAAGGCGTCAAGCGCACGGACTTGGGCGCTCCGCTGAAACACGCGGTCAACTCGCCGGGCTCCGTGGGCATCGGCGCATTGGCGGTGGGCGATTATAAATACAAGCTGCAGCAGCATATGCTGCGTTCGCTCCTTAAACAGGACGAACCCGTTTTCTACGATTTCCGCGAGGCATTCAAAATCGCCCGGACCATGGTTTGACACGCCTCCTTCTGGCTTTCCGCAAGTGCCGCCGAACGGCAGAAAGGGATGCCTTAACGCATCCTTTTCGACCGGCGCTTGAAGGACATCGAATCGTACCCGACGTTCGTTTTGGGTCTTCGCCCAGAGAGAAACATCGGGAACTGAAACGGCAGCGAACCGGTTTTGCAGAGGTCCTGTGCCCCAGGGCCGGATGAACCCGGCCACATTTACCGCAGTCTATTTTGATACCGGGCGGTGATCGCCCCCAGCCCGGTTCCTCGTCTCACGCCGAATGACTCTCCGAGGCTCATGAAAATTTACAATCTCTTCCCGCGGCTTGCGGGGACTTTGCATCGTTGGAAACCGCATTTGGAAAGAGCGGCGGACATGGGATTCGATTGGATCTTCGTCAATCCCGTTCAAAAGCTCGGACGCTCCCGCAGCCTCTATTCCATCAAGGACTATTTTCAGATCGATCCGTGGCTGCTGAATCCCCGCTCGTCCGAATCATCGGAGGAACAAGTGCGCGGGGTGGTAAGCCAGGCCGAAAGCCTCGGGCTCGGCATGATCGTCGATTTGGTCATCAATCATTGCGCCTACGACTCCGCGTTGCTGAAGCAGCATCCCGAGTGGTTCGTCAAAAAAGGGCGACGCATTGCCCACCCGTTTTGCATGCACGATGGAGAACAGGTCGTCTGGCGCGATCTCGCCCAATTCGATCACCGGCATACCTCAGATGCGGAAGGTCTATATAGGTATTGCCGTGATGTCGTCGAATACTTGATCGGCCTAGGTTTCAAGGGACTGCGCTGCGATGCGGCCTACCAATTGCCCAGTCGGTTCTGGGCGCGGCTTATCGAAGAAACCAAACGGGCACATCCGGAAACCGTATTCCTTGCCGAGACCCTGGGCTGTAGTGCCGATCAAACTCGGGAAACCGCGCAAGCCGGTTTCGACTTCATCTTCAACAGCTCGAAGTGGTGGGATTTCTCTTCCCCCTGGCTCCTGGATCAATACCGCCTCACGCGCGAAATCGTACCGTCCGTCAGCTTCCCGGAAAGCCACGATACGGCACGCGCGTTCTGGGAATTCCATCAGAATGTCGATGCCGTCAAACAGCGTTATTTTTTCGCGGCACTGTTTTCCACCGGCGTAATGATACCGATGGGATTCGAATTCGGCTTCCAGAAGCCGCTCCACGTCGTCGACACCACGCCTGACGACTGGGAGAACACCGATATCGACTTGACCGGCTACATCAAACAGATCAATGGGATCAAAAGCCGGCATCCGGCGTTCAACGAGGAGAGTGCCACACATGTGCTCGACCATCCCAACCCGGAAATCTTGCTGATGCGAAAAACCGCCAGCCGAAAGCGCAACGAGGCATTGATCATCCTGAACAAAGACGCCTGGAATCGGCAAAACTTCGTCTCTGACAACCTGTATTCCCTTATCCAGAGCGAACCCCCGCTGTTCGACGTCTCCCCGGAGTGGCCGCTGGACTATTTGCCGACACCGTTCCAATTCGAACTGACGCCGGGAATGGGACGGGTACTGGTAACGCAGTAACCGTCTTCGGTGGTCGGATCATTCGATACGGCGCGACCGTCGTCACGCCGACGCATAACCTATCCAAGCAAATAAGCTAACTCCTAACTCAATCCGACATGGCGTTTTTTTCGCAACACCGAATCGCTTAAACTAGCCTTGTCGAGTTCATGTCAGGCAACCGGACGCAACCTCATGACCCAAAAGACCCCACCTAAAGATAAGAAAGCAAACGCCTCCGAGTCTCAACCGAGAGGAAAGCCCGCAAAAGCCATGGAGAAACCGACGACACAGGAAAAATCCAGCGCCAAGCCCCTTCGCCCTAAGGCGGCAAATGTGATCTCCTCTCCGGAAAACTCGGCGGGCCGCGCAACGCCTCCCGTGAAATCCGAGCCCCTGACGTCCGCGAAAACGGTTCATCACGAGCCCGATAAAACTTCCGTTTCCGTCGCGGCGGCCGTAGCGCAGAAAGAAAGACCGGCCGAAAAAATTCCGCCAAAAACTTCCGGGAATACGCCCGAAAACGTCCAACCCGAAGCAATGCCGCCTGGCGCAATACACGGTCGGTCGGATCAAGAAAACCTTGGCGAGCGCGCTTCCACCGAATCTCCCGCGAAAGTTGCGGAAGTGAAGCCAGCGTCGGGAGATTTAAAGAAATCGTCCGGCGCGGACCAACCCCCTCCCGCTCCGATGGCTGCCACCGACTCGATGCCGATGTCCGAACCGACAATCCCTAAACCCGCAGAGAGTGAGGAGCCAATGCCCACGGAGGCAGCCGTGGCTGCGCCGATGCCGCAAACCTTGAAACCCTCGCAAGCGACGCCCCCGCCCGAGCCGGAATCCGTGCCGGTGGAACCGGAGCCGCCGTCTGTGACCCGTGTTCAGGTCGAGCCCGAGCCGACTCCATACCCCCCTGTTTCAGCGATTCCGTCGATGTTTATCGTCCAGATCACGCCCGAACTCGCACCGGTCGCCAAAGTCGGCGGCCTCGCCGACGTCGTGTTCGGACTCAGCAACGAATTGGAAATCCGCGGCAATCATGTCGAAATCGTCCTGCCCAAATACGATTGTCTGCGTTACGACCATATCTGGGGCCTGTGCGAAACCTATAAAGACTTGTGGGTGCCCTGGTATGGCGGCGCCATTCATTGCACCGTCTATTTCGGATTCGTGCACGGCCGCAAGTGTTTCTTCATCGAACCCCATTCCGGCGACAATTTTTTCAACCGCGGCTGCATCTACGGGTTCAACGACGATGTGATGCGTTTTGCCTTTTTCACGCGGGCGGCCATGGAGTTCCTTTGGAAGTCCGGCAAGAATCCCGAAGTCATCCACTGCCACGACTGGCAGACGGCGCTGGCGCCGGTGTTTCTGTTCGAAATCTACAAATACCTCGGTATGACCCACCCGCGGGTGTGCTTCACCATCCACAATTTCAAGCATCAAGGCGTCACCGGCGCGCAGATTCTCCATGCGACTGGGCTCAACCGGCCAGAATACTATTTCCATTACGACCGGCTGCGCGACAACTTCAACCCTCACGCATTGAACCTGATGAAAGGCGGGGTGGTCTATTCCAACTTCGTCACGACCGTTTCCCCGCGCCACGCGAGCGAAGCCAAGGATCAAGGCCAGGGATTCGGTCTCGAACCTACGCTCCATATCCATCACGTCAAATACGGCGGCGTCGTCAACGGCGTCGATTACAACGTTTGGAACCCGGAAATCGATCACTACATCCCCCACCATTACGGCGTCGACAATATCGAGGACAAGTACAAGAACAAGAAGGCGCTGAGAGACCGCCTGATGATCGCCGACAACGAAAAGCCCATCGTCGCCTTCGTCGGCCGGTTGGATCCGCAGAAAGGGCTAGAACTCATCCGCCACGCGATCTTTTACACCCTGCACCGGCGCGGTCAGTTCGTGCTCCTCGGCTCCAGCCCGGACGGACAGATCAATAGTTATTTCTGGAGCCTGAAACATCAGCTGAACGATAACCCCGATTGTCACATCGAGATCGGCTTCAACGAGGAACTCTCGCACCTCATCTACGCCGGCGCGGACATCGTCCTGGTGCCCAGCCAGTTCGAACCCTGCGGCCTGACCCAACTGATCGCCATGCGCTACGGCACCATACCGGTGGTACGGGAGGTCGGCGGCCTGGCCGACACGGTATTCGACAAGGATTATTCGCACAAGCCGCTGCACGAGCGCAACGGCTACGTGTTCAAGAATTACGACTACAGCGGGCTGGAATCGGCGTTGGGTCGGGCGTTGAGCTGTTATTACGATTACCCCGAACACTTCCGGGAGTTGATGAAAAATGCGATGCGCTACGACTTCTCGTGGAAGAATCCGGGGCAGGATTACCTCAATATCTACGACTACATCCGCGAGAAATAAGGCCGACGCGATGAGAGCCCGTCCTTAGTCCGTTCGAAGAGCTCGGGACGGCCGACCTGCCGAGGTAAGCCCTATAAACCCGGCGGAGCGTCGGCTCAAGCTCGCGAGAGCCTGAGCGGCTTGATCAATACCTTGGAAGCGCGTTGGGGGTTATATGACGTCCGCCGCGGTTCGGGCAAATCGTCCGGACTCGCCGGCTCAAAACCCCGCTCCCGAAACCAGTGCGAGGTCTGGGTGGTCAGCGCGAACAGCCGATCCAGGTGCAAGCTACGAGCCTTGGCTTCCAAATATTCCAGCAAGCGCTCGCCGCGCTTTTCGCCGCGGTAGTCGTTGTGAAGCGCGAGACAGGCCAGTTCTCCCATCCGCTCTTTCCGAAACACGTGCAAAGCGGCGCAGCCGATGATCAGGCCATCTCGCTCGATCACGACGAAATCGTCGATATCTGTCTCCAGACGCTCGCGCGAACGCGGCACCAGTACACCGGCCTGTTCGAGCGGTGCGATGAGATCGAGCACTCCGGTAACGTCCTGTACCTTTGCCGGGCGCATGGTTTCGAAGGGCGTTTGGCTGATTAGCGTTCCTATGCCGTCTCGGGTGAATAATTCGAGCAGCACGGCACCGTCGATGTGACGATCGATCAGATGAGCACGCTGGACGCCTTCGCGGCACGCCGTAATAGCGGCTTTGAGATGCGGAACGACTTCCTTGCTGGTCAAGGCGCCTTCGTCTTTCAGCAAGGCCTCGGCCTCGCCGGTCGTGAGCTGACGGATCAGATTGCCGTCTGAACTGGAGACGCAGTCTTGTTCGGTCAACAGCAACAGTTTGTCGGCCCTAAGCGCGATCGCGGCCGCGGTAGCCACCTGTTCGGCATTGAGGTTGAACACCTCGCCGGTGGGCGAGTAACCGATGGCGGAAAGCAGCACGATATCGCCCCGGTCCAATGCTCCGCGAATCCCATCGACATCGATGCGCCTGACTTCCCCGGTGTGCTGGAAATCCACGCCATCACGGACACCCACCGGCTTGGCCACGACGAAATTGCCCGAAGCCACCCGAATGCGCGCGCCAGCCATCGGCGAATTGGCGAGACCTTGCGACAACAAGGCTTCGATTTCCACCCGAACCGTTCCTGCGGCCTCTTTAACGCATTCGAGCGCGACTTTATCGGTAATGCGCAGCCCCTTGAAGTAACGCGCTTCGACGCCACGGGAGTTCAGCCGAGCATCGATCTGGGGGCGGATTCCGTGCACCAGAACCAGGCGCACGCCCAAGCCGTTGAGTATGGCGAAATCGTGAATCACGTTCGGGAAACCGTCAGCGGCAACGGCCTCCCCACCGAAAGACACGACGAAGGTTTTGCCTCTATGCGCGTGGATGTACGGCGAAGAGTCACGAAACCAGCGGACGAAATCTCCGGGTGAAATCGGGAGAGGCATCTTCGGTCAAGCCGTGGGTAGTATGCAAAACCGCTCGATCAATCGGCTCAGAATTTCGATTCCCGCGTGGATATGTTCGAGTGGAAGGTATTCGTCAGGTTGATGGGCCTGTTCGATGTGACCCGGTCCCATCACGACGGTCTGAAGTCCGAGCCTCTTCAGAAACGGCGCTTCGGTGCCGAAGGCAACGGCACCGGAACCGTAGCCAGTGAGTTCTTCGCAACAACGTACCAGTTCTCCGTCGGGGTCGCTCTCGAACGGCGGCAAACCCTCGAACATGCGGCGGATTTCCAGAGAAAGCCCGTTGGCATGCACCAAGACAGGTTCAAGCCGTTTTACCAGTTTATCGTGCAAATCCTCGAGTTCCATTCCCGGCAGCGGGCGGATGTCGATCTGGGTTTCGCAGTGGGCGCAAATGCGGTTGGGATTGTCTCCGCCGTGGATCGAGCCCAGATTCAGCGTCGGATAGTCCACCTTGAACGCCGGATTGCGATACCGCGCCTTGAGTTCGTCCCGGAAAGCCAGCACTTCCGACAGGACGGTATGCATGCCCTCGATCGCGTTCGCGCCCAAGGACGGATCGCTCGAATGACCGGCTTTTCCCTTCACCACGATGGATTCCAGCATGACGCCCTTGTGCATGCGGATCGGCATGAGCCCGGTCGGCTCGCCGATAACGGCGTAGCGCCCGAGTTTCACCTGGTCGGCTACCAGAGCCTTCACCCCGGACATCGAGCTCTCTTCGTCGGCGGTAGCGAGTATCACCAAGGGATGCCGAAACGCCCGAGCCCGGAAGCGGCTCGCCGCCTCCAGCGCAAGTGCGAAAAAAGATTTCATATCGGCGCTTCCGAGACCGTAGATACGACCGTCCTTTTGCACCGACTTGAAGGGATCCGAAGACCAAAGGTCGGGATCGCAGGGAACCGTGTCGGAATGACCGGACAAAACCAGGCCGGTGGAATCCTCTCGGCTACCCAGCGTTGCGATGAGATTGGCTTTGCGATCCTGGATCCTACGGATTTCGATCGAAAAGCCCAGCGCGTCCAACCACTCCGCCAAAAGATCGATGACCGGCAGATTGCTCTGGTCGTAACGGGGATCGGTGGAACTGATCGAGGGGCGCTCGATGAGCGCCCCTACCATTTCAAGCGTTTTCGGGATCGACCGACGCACAGCCTCAGAGGTTCTCCAGATTCATATCGGTTACCGCGCCCAGAGACGCGGATAAAGGCCACTTCGCATACTCGGCGAACACACCCTTATTCCATTTTTCGAACAAAAAGAAAATTTCTTTAATGGTAGGGCAGGATAAGCCTGTCCTGAGCGACGTCGAAGGGCTTATTCCGGCCTACAACGCTTTCCTTTTGATTGAGAAATGGAATCATATAACACCCCATGGTCTGGTGCCAGGCTGAAAGACGCGAACGAACCTCGTCCTCGCGAGGTGCCTTCGGAGCTTTCACAGCGTACCACGATCTCGTCGCCTTTTTGGATTGCACCGTCCGGATTGGCCTTCAGGGCCAATTCTTCGCATTCGAATATCAAGGTCTGCCCCATGAAGGGAATCCCTTCCGTTCCGGCCATCTGGCGACCGCACCCCAGGGTGCGAGATCGCCTTTCAAGATGATCGAGCGGCTGTCCTTTCCTGTCGGTTTATCGAGGGAACGTATCCTGCCGTGCGCCTCTTCATCAAAGTTAAGATGCCGCGGATCTCGGTCGGTTCTGCCATGGCATAGCGTCCATTCGGCTTGAGGTCGGCCGGCATCGGCGCTCGCTTGTCGATACGGGGAACTCGTCGAATGTCATATCGACAAAGAACAGGCTTCTTTATCAGACATTAATCATCTCCGAACGCTGGACTGGCCGAGTTACGGCTTGTAAATTCATCAGAGAAACAAATGGGTTCTGCGGCTCCATGGGTCTTTCATTACCCTGTGGCGACTTGGAAGGGAGAGCCGCTGTCTCAACCAGAATGCAATCAGACGCCACGAACTGCCTTTGTGCCTATCTCGGTGGACCGTACGCCCTGGGACTGTCGAACGGCCCGTTCCGGCGTCGAAGGGTCTCGGATTTACCGAAATAGGCTCTTAGAACGAACTCCAGCGACTTTTCTTGCGCCAGCTCAAGCGCGGCAGGATCACCCCGAGTAAAATCCCGCCGAGAAGCACGCCGGCGCCGATCATGAACCAATCCTGGCGGTGGTCTTCGTCCAAAGCCTGCTTCTCCCGACGAAGCGCGTCTAATTCCCGCTCGAGGTTGACGACGCTTTCCCGCAGTGCATCCCGTTCGGCCTGAATTTGGATAGCATTGGCCGAGGCTTGGCGGATTGCCATCAGTTCGGTGTTCAGACGGGCGGTTTCCTCTTGAAGTTGCAGGGCCGTTTTGTCGGTGCTCTGCTTACCGGACCTTACGGTAGCCAACTCGGTTTTCAAGCGCTTGTTTTCTTCCAATGCCGCATCGAGTTTCTTGGTAATTTCGTCCAACTGATTTATGGCAATCGGCTGTTCGGAAAGATACCGACTGAGTATCCACCCTTCTTCGCCCGTTGCCAAACGCACCAAGGAATAACCGGTCTGAGGATTGGTCTCGAGCACGCTAAGCTCGGTACCGGACGGCACCATCTTGATGATTTTGTGCTGTAGGCTTTGGCCTCTGCGCATCTGCACTTCCAGCCTGTCGGTGACATAGGCCTTCTCCGCGGCGTGGACCATAAAAGGAGCAAAAAGGATGAACACGAAAAGATTTAGTTTCGACGTATTTTTTTGCATGGACAAAGCTATTTTTTTCATTCTATCAACGATGAAAGCCGGGACTTGGTCCCGCAGCCAAACGGAGCGCGCAAAGCTGCGGCACAGAATAACCCGCTCGCCGCAATCAAGTGAAACGCGATCTGAGTACCGGGCCGATACGTGCCGCCATGTCGAGAAAAATGCAGGACGTCTTTCGTCCCCGCTCGGGGATGCGACGTTACAGTTCCTTGAGCAAAGCTTCCGCTTTATCCCGTTCAGCAAAGTTTTTATTTTCCTTCAACAGCCGCTCCAACTCCTTGCGCGCCTCATCTTTCCGCCCCGACTTGGCCAAGGCTTCGGCCAAATGAATACGAATCTGACTGATATGTGGCGCATGCACGGCGGCATCCCGCAATAAGTTCAGTCCCTCGGCCTGTTTTCCGTTCTGCACGAAAATCCAGCCGACCGTATCCATGACCTCCGGACGATTCTCGGACGCCGACAGCAGTTTTTCGGCCAAGGGCAGAGCTTTATCGCTACCCAACTCCTGGTACAACCAAGCCAAGTTGTTTTGGATGACGGTGCTGTCCGCCTTCAGACTCAGAGCCTTCTCATACGCCTCCACGGCTTCCTTCAGCCTCCCGGATTCCTGAAAGGCCATCGCCAGCGTCGTCCACGAATCGACATCTTCCCGGGACGATTCCAGCCACTGGGTAAGCCCGTCGAAAGCTTCCTTATCCCGCCCCAAGGCGTGTCTCGTCTGAAACAGGAGCCGTGCCAAAACCGGGCTGGGAGCCGATTGGAACGCCTTTTCGTATGCCGGGAGCGCCTCCTTGAACTGCTTTTGAGCGAACCGGATATCGCCTTCTACTCGAAAGCCGGCAGGCGATTTCGGGTGCGCAGCCTCGATACGTTCAGCAATCTTTAACGCATCGCCGTATTTCTTATCCCTTAGCTTTAGCTCTGCCTGGGCCAGAAGGGCCGGCAAATAATCAGGGGCTTGTTGTAAAGTCCGCTCCCATTCGGCCGCCGCGGCTTGAGTTTCGCCCTTCTTGTAAAGCATTTGGGCAAGCTGGTGACGATACTCCGGATTGTTGGGAACCTTGCTCACCAGCTTTTTCAACGTCACGATTGCGCTGGCCTCTTGCCCGTTGGCCATCTGGGCCAAACCTAGGCTTTGCAGCGCCAATGGGTGATCGGGATGATCGGTCAAAATGGCATGAGCAACCTCCAGTGCTTGCAAGGGCTTACCCCTCGCCAAAAAGTATCGGGACAAGGTCACCGCCGGCTGCAGCGCTTTGGGATTCTTCTCCCGCGCGTCCGTGAGATGTTTCTCCATGCTTTCAAAATCCTTGCGCATCTCGGCGATTTGAGCCAGACCGACATGCGCCGCCAGGTTCTTCGAGTCGTGTTTCAGAACCTGCTGGTAGCGCTGAGCCGCGGCATCGGGGTTGTTGTCGCTGAACTCGAGTTTCGCCAGATTGAGTGCGGCTGTCGCATAATCCGGCTTAAGCTTCAAAGCCTGCAACCAGTGTTCGCGCGCCTTATCGGCATTACCGTCCGCCATATAGGCCGCACCCAGCAAATTGTGCGGCATCGGATCGCCCGGCATTTTGTCCTTCAGTTTCTCCGCCGCCGCGATCGCCTCGCCCGGCTTCTTCTGGTGGATCAGGGCAAGGACCAGCATCACGTCCGCCTGCAACAGATTCTGATCCAGGTCGACGGCGGATTTCAGATCGTCCACCGCTTGCTCCATCTGCCCGGACGCAATACGCCCCAAAGCCAATTGCGCCTTGACCGACGCCACATTGGGCGCGAGTTCGGAGGCTCTGTTGAGGTACTCCGTCGCCGAATCGTATTGTTTCGCCTGGAGATAAGCGCTGCCGAGCAGTGCGAAGAACTGTGGGTCGTCGGATGCCCGATCCTCCAACCCCTTTAATGTGCCGATGGCTTCACTCGGGCGGCCCAGCTTCATCTGCGTCGCCGCCAGCAATTTTGCCGCAGGCAACTGCTCGGGAAACGTTCGGACATATTGAGCGAGCTTGTTTTCCGCGGATTCGTATTTCCCCTGCTGATAAGCGATCGTCCCCAAAAGCAGTCGGCTGGGGAGATGATTCGGAAGCGCGCTGGTTACTTTGATTAGGGCGTCCTCGGCCTCTTGCAACGCCTTCTTCTGAAAAGCGATGACCGCGTGTAGATACAAGGCCAGCGGAACGTCTCCCGCCGATTTTCGAACTTCATCGATATCCTTTTGCGCCTCATCTGCCTTGTTCGAAGCCAGATTGGCCGTTGCTCGCCCGAGACGCGCCCTGATGTCGAAAGACTGAAGATCGAGCGCCTTGGTAAACGCGTCGATTGCTCCTTGCAGGTCACCAGACAGTCTCTTCGTTTCTCCCAAAACGATCCACGCGTTAACGTTCTCGGAATCCGCGGCGATAGATTGGTTGGCGTATTCGATCGCCTGCTTGTACCGTTTTTGCTGCGCTTCCAACATGGCCAGCCCCAACAGGGCATCACTCGCCTTCGAATCGAGCTTCAGAGCGGCGTCGAAACTCTCCTTCGCCTGCTCCGCCTGTTTGAGCAAAACATGAGCCAATCCTCGGATACCGTAGACTTGAGCCCTAAGCGTATCGTTCAGTCCTTCATCCGGCTTGATCTGATCGAGAACGGCTTTAGGCTTGTCCTGCAGCAAGTAGGCTCGCGCCAGAGAGACGATCCAAGTTTCCTTCGGCGCCCCCAAGTCTCGCGCTTTTTCCAGTTCTTTGGCCGCCGACAGACCGTCCCCCAGCTTCAGATAAGACTCGCCCAGCAGCATGCGCGCGTCGACATTTTCCGGGTCGCCCTGAAGAATGTTCTTCAGCTCGATCACGGCTGCTTTGGTCTCACCCTTTCGCCGATAATCTCGAGCCTGCTCGAGCGAGTCCTTTTCGGCCCTCGCCGCGTTGCAACCGGTGATTGCCGCCAGCAGGAGAAGCGCTTGAAGAAAGCGGACCATGTTGATTACCTAAATTTTGAGATTGAACTTATTCAAGAGGGCATAGAGCGTCGGGCGTGTAATCTCGAGGATTTCAGCTGCCTTGGTGACGTTTTCGCCGGCCTCGCTCAGCGCCGCACAAATGGCCTGCCGCTCGGCCATATCGCGGGCCTCCCGCAAACTCCACAAGCGCCGTTTGAACTCGCCCGGCACCAACTCCATATCCTTGGCTTCAATGAGCGGCCCGGAAGCCATCACGACCGCCCGCTTGACCTTATGCTCCAACTCCCGAACATTTCCCGGCCAGTGGTAGGCTTCCATGGCAGCCAAAGCCCCGTCGCTGAAACCGAGGATGTTGGCACGGCGCATTTGCTGCGCAAACTTGTCCAGGAAAGCACGCGCCAAAACCGCCACGTCTCCGGTCCTCTCCCGGAGCGGGGGGATATTGATGATCATTTCGTTGATGCGGAAATAAAGATCTTCCCTGAACTTTCCTTCACTGATCAGCTTGGTGAGGTTCTGGTGAGTGGCGCAAATCAAACGCACGTCGACTTTGATCGGCTGCCGTCCTCCGACCCGCTCGACGACCCGCTCCTGCAAAACGCGCAACAGCTTCGGCTGCAGCGAAAGCGGAATGTCGCCGATCTCATCGAGAAAAAAGGTTCCGCCGTCGGCCAACTCGAATTTGCCCTTGGTTTGTTGAGTCGCGCCGGTATACGCACCTTTCTCGAAACCGAACAGCTCACTTTCCAACAAACTGTCCGGAATCGCAGCCGCATTGACGGCTACGAAAGGCTTCTTCGAACGCGGACTCAAGGCATGGAGCGCGCGTGCGAGCACCTCCTTACCGGTGCCGCTCTCGCCCAACAGCAGCACGGTAATGTCGGTCGGCGCCAGCCGCTCGACCATCCGACACACTTCGTGCATCTCCGGACTGGCCGCGATCACACCTACGAGCGGGTTGGTGATGTGCATCCGCCGAAACTGGCGGTTCTCCTCCTCCAACCGGTAAAGACGGAACGCCCGCTCTACCACGAAAGACAAAGTCTCCGGTTCGATCGGCTTTTGATAGAAATCATAAGCGCCGAGCCCTATGGACTTGACCGGATTGACTTGGTCATCGTTGCCGGTGATGACGATGACTTTGGTCGTCGGCGCGATGGTCAGAATCTCGCTGAGCACCGCGAAACCCTCGCTCACCCCGCCGGGATCCGGCGGCAATCCGAGATCGAGCGTGACTACCGCCGGCTGATTGCGTTTAACCGCCGCGATTGCGGATTCCCGGTCATCAGCCAAAAGAACCTTGTATTGTTCGAAATTCCAGCGGAGTTGACTCTGTAGTCCAGGATCATCTTCGACGATCAACAACGTTTGCTCGCTCAAGCGGACTTCACCTCGTTTAAGGCAAACTCGTCGGAATCAGAAACGGTTGGCAGCGAGAAGGTGAACAGCGTGCGCTTGCCCGGTTCGCTTCTCACGCTGAGCTCCCCTCCCAAAGAACGTATGTATTCGCGGCTCTCGTATGCGCCTATGCCCATCCCGGTAACTCCTTTAGTCGTATCGAAAGGCTTAAACAGGCGGGTACGGATAAATTCCTCATCCATACCCATTCCGTTGTCCTCGATCTCTACGGTAGCATGTCCGCCGTCACTCATTTTCATTCGAACGCGCACTCGGCCGTTTTTGCCGGCAGCATCCTGGGCATTCTGAATAATATGTTCGAAAGAGGACGCCAGACGATCGCGATTGGCTTTGATCCGGATCGATTTCCTAACCATATCACAGGTAGGAACTGGCGCCTGCACCTTCCGCGCTTCCACGACTTCGTGAAGGAGCTCCCCGAGGTCGATTATCCGCTCCGACCGCGCAGAGCCGGAATTTTTCAATTGGGACATCAACCGGCTCATCTTCCCGACTGCATGATCCACCGTTTTGATGGCGTCTCGCATGAATTCGGGATTATTGTGATGCCGTTCTGCATTGCGCACCACCAAGCTTAGTTGCGCGATGAGGTTTTTCAAATCGTGAATGACAAAAGCGGAGAGGCGATTGAAGCCCTCGAATTGCCGAGCCTCTGCCAGCGCCCTGCCAGCATCCTCGAGCGCCAGATAGCTCGCGGCCAATCGGCTCGAAGTCTTCAACAGATCGATGACCTCCCAATTCCAGTGTATCGGGGTACGCGGACGAGTCAGCAATACCAGCCCCATCATGCGATGCTTCTGCTGAAACAACGGCACTAATAGCCACGCATCGGAATTAGGCCTGAGCCAGGACGGGCGGGCGAGACCATGATAAGCCTCGGGCATCGTCACCATCTCGGGCAAATTGACGATCCACTCCTTATCTTCCATATAGCGGACCACGGCATCGTCACGATCGATGATAGAGACGTCGCAGACGGGATCTCCAAAGCTCGCCCGCCACACCAAGTGCCCGTTTGATTCGCGCACCCAAAGCACGCCGCTCGGGCTCTCGACAGCTTGTCCCAAAGCCACGATCACCCGCTCTTCCAGTGATAAGCCGGAAGCGGTGTCCGAGAGCATCGTAATGATGCGCAGCCACTCCTCCCGGTAATCGTAGGTATAGCTGAAGAAATTCTTGCTCAGAAAGACCCGCATACGTGCCCGCATCTGTCCTGAGAAAAGGAGCAAGGCGAGCAACAGGAACGCCCCAACCAAAAATACGATTTGCGCGACGGCTCCCCATTCCCCTCCGTAAATCTTGATGTAATAGCCGGCAGTCGCCATGAGCAGCAAATAAATGCCGGACCCGAGCAAAGTTGCGGAATGAAAGACCACCTGGCGAGAGACGAACACGTCCACCGACCATTGCGGATTGCGGGCAGCCGAAACGATCAAGAGAGGGGGCAACAGGGCGGATACGGCACCGCGCGCCGTCCATAGGTCCGAATTGATACGCCGAAACAGCAAGGCATCCGAATAAAGATAAAAGTCATAGGCGAACATCCCGCCAAGCGCGAAACACAGGAACTTGATCCGCCATCTAAGATCGGTCCGGACATTGCGGAAATATTGCTCGACCAGGATCAAACCGACCAGGGCCAGACCAACATGCCCCGATAACTGAAACGCAGGCCGGAAAACGTCCGGATAGGACAGCTCCAGAGCCGGCGAAATCCAGACATAAACCGCCAGAACACCGGCCGCCGCGTGAACGCCCCGATTGATGATTTTCGGCGCTGTCGAACTCGGTCCGGCGCCGACGTCTTTAAGCGGATTGAACAGTCTACCGAGGAAAAGCAGCCACCCGTAGGTCCGAGCGATTTCGACCGACCAAATAAATGCCGAGGGGAAAAAATGATAAAGCTCCTGGAAAGCCAGGATCCCGGACCAGGCGGTGGTCACCGCCGATGCCAGGATCAGCCAGCGGCCCGTAACATTGCCGCGCCAACTCACCAGCAACAGCACGCTCAAAAAGAGATAAGCAAAGAAACCAGCCAGATAGCTGACGGCGCCGATAGTCATGCGTCCTCTGCGTCGAGTGAAGGTGTTCCGCCGATGAGCGCAGCCGAGAAACCAGGGAACAAGATTTCTCCGGTCAGGCGTTCAGCGGGCGCCTTTGCCCCAAATAACCACTTCGATTGTTTGTAACATAATGAGAAAGTCGAGAAAAAGACTGTAATTTTTGACGTAATACAAGTCGTACTGCAGCTTCTCGATAGCGTCCTGGTAGCTCGATCCATACGGATAACACAGTTGCGCCCAGCCGGTAATGCCGGGCTTCACCCGATGGCGCTCCGAATAATACGGAATGGTTTCTGCGAACTTTTCCACGAATTCGGGCCGCTCCGGACGGGGACCGACGAAACTCATCTCGCCTTTCAGAACATTGAACAGCTGCGGCAATTCATCGATGCGAGTCTTCCGAATAAACCGCCCTACCCGGGTTACGCGATCGTCATCCCGTGTCGCCCAACGTGCTCTCCCGTCTTTTTCGGCATCGATGCGCATGCTCCGAAACTTTATCACTTTGAACAACCGCCAGTTTTTGCCTACACGGACCTGATAATAAAAAATCGGCGCGCGCCAACCGCTTTCGACCACAATCGCCAGAGCCGTCAGCAACATGATAGGCCAACTCACGGCGAGCAAGGCGAAACTTGCCAATATGTCGAAGGCACGCTTGGAAAGCTGCTGAAAGCCGCTATATCGGAACCCGTCGGAAAACACCAGCCAACTGGGATGCAGGCAGTCGACGCGAATCAGCCCTGCCTCACGTTCGAAGAAATGCAAAAGGTCTACCACATCCAGACCGTTCATTTTGCAATCCAAAATTTCGTCTACGGCAAGCCCTCCTCGGCGATCGTCCGGCGCGACGACGATCTCATCGATATCATGCGCAACGGCAAATTCATTGAGCGGCATCCCCAAAGTGCATAGACGGTCAGGTTCTACCCGACAGGTATCGCCGCCCATCGGCACAAATCCGATGACACGAAAAGTCGGATTGGGCTCTTTGTTTTCGAACTGTTGAATGATGTTCGCGTTGTAACCCGAGCCCAAAACCAATACCCGCCGCCTCAATTCCTGCCGGTCCACGAACTTCAGAAACAAAAAACGCGAGAACAGCGTCAACGCCAGTGCCGATAACAAGGCATAGCCGAATACGCCCCGACCCACGAAAATCGTGGGGACGGCATAAAAGACGACGCCCATCAAAATCGTGCCAAGCACAAAGCTCGCCAGCACGCGAAGCAGCATGGCCGCATCGCCCCCTTGCTGCACCCGTTGGTAAAGCCCCATGCCGGTCGTGCTCGCCAACATGAATACGCAGAAAATGGCGGACGGGTTGGTCAGATCGATGGAGGCGAAGCTGCTTTGAAGATCGGGAAAAAAACGTAGAACCGCGCCTATATAAAAGGCGGAGAAAAAAATACCGCTGTCCAGCACAAAAATAATCAGATAAATACTTGAAATATAATGGCGAAAAACGCGAATCATAAATCCCGCCGATTCTCAGTAGATTGTTGCCGCCGGAGTGTAGGAAGCCGCCTCGAAACTGCCTTGTTTCGGCATGGCTACGGGATGAGAATAGGCCGATCGGTATCGTAGAAAAAAAAGCGTATTGCAGTCATAGTTTTTTTAAGGTGTTCTTAAGACCAAAGCAGCACCACAAGCCGATGCCGACTTTATGGGCAAAAAACGGAACGAACGGCTTTGGGCTGTGCCCGCCCCCAAGCACCAAGAATTCCTAATTCTTATTTGCTGCCCGGAACTTCTACGAGTGATTCTCTCCGAGAAACCGATACCCTGTTATTCGCGAGTTTCCCCACCACGGACCGGCGGGCCGAATAGCCGTCAGCCTGCGACCGCGATCGGGCCACAACTTTAGCACATTAGCCCCCCACGAAAAGTCCGTCCGGATTTATGCGTAATATTCAATATGTTAAGCAATATGACGGTCCGATCTTGCGAACTCGGCACTGCGAACGACACTTCCCGCGAACCCACCGAAAATCGGAACGTTTCGCCGGATGCATCCCTTTATCACGCCAGCCATCCGACCCGTTCACCCAAGGAAAAGCTTTCCGCTTCGCTAACCGTCCATTAGAATTAAAAACGACGTTGCCTTATGAGCGTTTCAGTCAGAGCCTCGGCTTCGCACGGAATCGTCTCGCTTCAAGACCAACGCTGGCCGAGCATGGAACTGAAAGTACGCTGTCGCGGCCTGATCGCCCAAGGCGCCTAAATTCAATCCAAGCTTTCGCCGGATTTCCAAGATTCGCCATTCATCTGGAGGCACAATGCGTTCGCTCGCTGACACCAAGATCGGCATAATCGGACTGGGTTATGTAGGACTTCCGCTCGCTGTGGAGTTCGGCAAGCAATTCGATACCGTGGGTTACGATGTCAACGCTCAGCGGATAGCCGAGCTGAAGGATGGCGTGGACCGCTCACTCGAAGTCAATGCCGACGAACTCGCCAGCGCGGCGCGACTGAGCTACACGACCAATCCGGCGGATCTATCGAACTGCAACGTTTATATCGTTACCGTCCCGACCCCGATAGATCAACACAAACGACCGGTTCTGGCGCCACTTCAAAAAGCGAGCGAAACCGTCGCAAAACTTCTGTCGAAGGGCGACATCGTCGTTTACGAATCCACTGTTTATCCGGGAGCGACCGAAGAAATTTGCGTGCCGATCCTGGAATCCCTGTCGGGATTGATCTTCAACCGGGATTTTTACTGCGGTTACAGCCCCGAGCGCATCAATCCGGGAGACAAAGAACATCGCGTTACCACCATCAAGAAAATCACTTCGGGCTCGACCCCGCAAAGCGCCGATTTCGTCGACGAGCTTTATCGGAAAGTCATTGCCGCCGGCACGCACAAAGCGAGCAGCATTAAGGTCGCCGAAGCGGCAAAAGTCATAGAAAACACGCAGAGGGACGTGAACATCGCGCTCATCAACGAGTTGGCGATCCTGTTCAACAAACTGGGATTGAACACGCTGGAGATTTTGGAGGCCGCAGGAAGCAAATGGAATTTCCTTCCTTTTCGTCCCGGACTGGTCGGCGGACACTGCATCGGCGTGGACCCGTATTACCTCACCCATAAAGCCCAGGAAATCGGTTATCACCCCGAGATCATATTGGCCGGCCGCCGCATCAACGACGGCATGGGCGAATATGTCGCCAGTCGTTTGGTGAAGTTGATGACCCAGAAACGCCTTCAAGTCTCCCAGGCGAACATTCTCATCATGGGGCTGACTTTCAAGGAAAACTGCCCGGATATCCGGAACACTCGGGTAACGGACATCATCAAAGAATTAGAGAGCTACAACGCGCGAGTCGATGTCTACGACCCGTGGGCGAACCCTGAGGAAGTCCGGGAAGAATACGACATCGATCTTGTCCGGGAACTCCCGGCAGGAAAATACGATGCCGTCGTAATCGCCGTTGCGCACCGGGAATTCAAAACCATGGGCGCACAGGCCATCCGGGCGCTGGCAAAACCTGAAGGTGTCTTGTTCGATGTCAAGTATGTATTGCCGTACGACGCAGTAGACGACTACTTGTAATTCACCGGAACATCGCCAATGAAAGTGTTGGTCACGGGAACGGCCGGATTTATCGGCGCGGCCTTGGCGCACGCGCTCCTGGCGCGCGGGGATGAAGTAATAGGCATCGATAACGTCAACGATTACTACGATGTCGGCCTCAAGGAAGCGCGGCTTGCTCGGCTCAAGCAGCACGCCGGGTTCACCGAAGTGCGCATCGCCTTGGAAGACCGCGACCGCCTGAATCAGACATTTTCGGACCACCGGCCGCAACGCGTGGTGAATCTCGCCGCCCAGGCCGGCGTGAGATATTCACTGACGCATCCCCATGCCTATATCGACGCGAATCTGGTGGGATTCTGCAACATACTTGAAGCATGCCGGCATCACGACATTGAGCATCTGGTGTACGCCTCATCCAGCTCGGTTTACGGGGCCAATACCGTAATGCCGTTTTCGGTCCACCATAACGTCGACCATCCCGTCAGCCTGTATGCGGCTACGAAGAAAGCCAACGAACTGATGGCGCATACTTACAGCCATCTTTACGGTCTGCCGACCACCGGCCTCCGATTCTTCACCGTGTACGGCCCCTGGGGACGCCCGGACATGGCCTTGTTTATGTTTACCCGCAACATCCTGGCCGGAAAACCGATATACGTCTTCAATTTCGGCCATCACCGGCGCGACTTCACCTACATCGACGACATCGTGGAAGGCGTCGTTAGGGTCCTGGACAAAATAGCGGCGCCGAACCCCGATTGGAACGGCGACCACCCCGATCCCGGAACCAGCAAGGCGCCTTACCGTCTTTATAATATCGGCAACCACCAGCCGGTCGAACTCATGCGTTTTATCGAAGTTCTGGAAGAATGTCTCGGAAAGAAAGCCGAAAAAAACCTTCTTCCCATGCAGAGCGGCGATGTGCCCGACACCTACGCGGACGTGGACGATCTCATCCGTGACGTGGACTATCGTCCCGCGACGCCAATAGAAATCGGGATCGCCAACTTCGTCAGTTGGTACAAAGATTACTACGGCGTATCCTAGACCCGACAATGAGAAAGCCAGCGCCCACGTCGCTTGTCCGAAGCGGACACCCATCGGAATCTCGCCGGTACTCATACATCGACGCTCGTCAAGACGTCTTTCTCTGCATCCGCGATCCGTCTACAAACCCGTCCGAAGCAGCCGAATGCTGAATCTTCGCAACGCGCTGGTGCCTCTACTCGGGTTTGCGGCTTTCAGCGGCACCGGCAAGACCACTCTCCTGAAGAAAATCATCCCCTTGCTCCGACTCAACCAACTCAATGTCGGACTCATCAAACACAGTCATCATAGTTTCGAAATAGACTATCCCGGCAAGGACAGTTATGAATTGCGCAAAGCCGGCGCAAACCCGGTCATGTTGACCTCGTCGCATCGTCGCGCCATCGTCATGGAACGCCGGGTAATCGAGGAACCGGTGTTGGCCGAGGAATTGACCTATTTCGACCAGACCGGCCTGGATCTGATTTTGGTGGAAGGATTCAAACGAGAGGGTTTCCCGAAAATCGAGTTGCACCGACCCGTTCTCGGCAAACCGCTTTTGTTTCCCGACGACGACACCATCATCGCGATCGCCACGGATGCCGAACTTGCGGTCACGTGCGACATCCCGAAGCTCGACATCAATGATCCGGAGCAAATCACCCGGTTCATTTGCGAGGAATTTCTTCCCGGTGCACGAAACTGATTGTTGCGCCGAGAAACGGTTGCGGTCCTTCCGCTTTTCGCTCGAAGCACTTCGCACCTACCGTCTTCAAAAACGGGCCCAGTCGATTCGATTTACGGCGCGGCATTTGCCAGCAAAATGAGAAGGGCGGCCGCGCCGTCAACGCATTAACCCCCCAAGAAGGAGCACTCTATGGCAAGAAAAGGCGTCTTGGTCACGGGCGGCGCCGGCTACATCGGCAGCCACGTGGCCAAACAGTTGGGCGAAATGGGTGAACGCCTGGTGACACTCGACAATCTCTCCACCGGCTTCAGGGAAGCCGTACTTTATGGCGATTTCGTCGAAGGGGATACGGGCGACACGGACCTGGTATCTCGCATCCTGCGTGAATACGAGGTTGATGCGGTGCTCCACTTCGCCGCCCACACCATCGTTCCCGAGTCGGTATCCGACCCCTTGAAATATTACGGCAACAATACCTGCAAGACCCGCAACCTGCTGCAGTGCGCCCGCGATGCCGGCGTGAAGCATTTCATATTTTCCTCGACCGCTGCCGTGTACGGCATCCCCGATGGACCCTACGCGTCCGAGTCTTCGCCCACCGCGCCGATCAATCCCTACGGTGCGTCGAAACTGATGAGCGAATGGATGCTGCGGGACCTCTCGGCCGCTACTGATGTGAAACATGTCATCCTGCGTTACTTCAACGTTGCCGGTTCCGACCCGGAGGGAAGAATCGGCCAGTCGACACGCAACGCGACCCTGCTCATTAAGGTCGCGGCAGAAGTGGCTGTCGGCAAGCGGGAAAAATTATGCGTGTTCGGCACCGACTACCCCACCGGGGACGGCACCGGCGTGCGCGATTACATCCATGTCAGCGACCTCGCCGACGCCCATATTCAAGCTTTGACCTATTTACGCAACGGGGGCAGCTCGGCGACGCTGAACTGCGGCTACGGCCATGGTTATAGCGTTCGGGAAGTCATCGATGCAGTAAACAATGTGAACGGCGCACCGATCCCGGTGGAGGAGATGCCGCGGCGTCCCGGCGATCCGCCTCAACTGGTGGCGGCCGTCGACAAGATCCACGACGTGCTCAACTGGAAACCGCGCTACGACGACCTGTCCTTCATCGTAAAGACATCCCTGGATTGGGAAAGGAAACTTATCGAACGTCCCTGGGGCAATTGAAAACGGCTTCGGCTTGACTATCTTGAACACCGATCTTCCCCACTGCGTCCTGCTCTACTGCCGCGGCGGATTCGAGAAGGAGTGCGCGGCCGAAATCCTGGAGCGCACCAGCGAACTCGGCGTGTCTGGCTATGTAAAGGCCAAGCCCGGAAGCGGTTTCATCGTATTTATACCGCATGACACCCCTGCCTTTTCACTGCACGACAAAGGTCTGCGATTCAAGGATCTGATCTTTGCGCGGCAGTTGGTTTTCGCCATGGGTCTCATCCCCGACCTTCCCGTAGCCGACCGCGCTCAGCCATTGTTGCAGGCGGCGAGACGTTTGGACACTCGGTTTTCTGCGGTATTCCTGGAAACTGCGGACACTAACGAGGCAAAACCGCTTGCTGCCTTCCTACGCAAATTCGCAGCCCCCTTCGATCGCACAATCAAAGACAGCGGCCTGCTCGGCGAACCCTCGGATCCCCGGCTGCATATCTTCTTTCTCAGCTCCGCAGCCGCTTATGTCGGCATCTCGATATCCGGCAACTCCAGTCCGTGGCTGATGGGAATCCCGCGTTTGAAATTCCCTCGCGGTGCACCGAGCCGGTCTACGCTCAAGCTGGAAGAGGCTTTTCTGGCGTTCCTCGATAATCCGCAAGAGAGCCTCCGCCCCGGCATGAGGGCGGTCGATCTCGGTGCGGCGCCGGGTGGCTGGACTTTTCAATTGATCAGGCGTCATATCAAAGTGACCGCCGTCGACAACGGAAGTCTGGCCCCTGCTCTGCTCGATACCGGCCTGGTCGAACATCTGCGGATGGACGCCTTTCGTTATCGTCCTCCCAAACCGGTGGACTGGCTGGTCTGCGACGTCGTCGAGCAGCCCGCCCGAATCGCCGCCCTGGTCGGCGACTGGGTGGCCTCAGGTCTATGCCGAAAAGCCATCTTCAACCTGAAATTGCCCATGAACAAGCGTTACGAAGAGGTCAAGCGCTGTCGCGGACTGATCGAAACACGACTCGGAAGTACCCTCACCGACTATACGCTCGCCTTCAAACAGCTTTACCATGATCGCGCCGAAATCACCGGCTATATTTCGAGGCAAAGCGAGTGAAGGCTCACTACTTCCCGTGATATTTGTCGATGCCGAACCTCGCGGCGCGAGCTTTCATGCGCCGATGTGAGTTGATAGAATGCCGGAAAACACGCCTTTGCCGTCGCCAACCCCGATCACCTAGCACGATGACCAGTTTCTTCGACACCGATAATTTGCATCAGCATATTTCCAAGCAGTACGACCATGAACTGCTGGACATCCGCAACCGGGTGCTCACCCTGGGCGGATTGGTCGAGGAACAGGTCGAGTCGGCCGTGACCGCACTGGTGAATAACGATGTGGAGTTGGCCGAGCGCGTCATCGCCGACGATTACAAGGTGAATTCTCTGGAAGTTTCCATTGATGAGGAGTGCACCCAAATCATCGCCCTGCGCCAGCCCACCGCCCGCGACTTGCGGCTGGTGGTGGCGGTCATCAAGACGATTACCGATCTTGAGCGGATCGGCGACGAAGCCAAGCGCATCGCGCGACTGTCCATCGATCTTGCGGGCCATTATCCGAAGAAGAACCAGCTGACCGAGGTCGAACAGCTAGCGAAACATGTGCGCGGACTGCTTCGCGAGGCGCTCGACTCTTTCGCACGCATGGATGTGGATGAGGCCTTGCGCGTCGTCCAGGACGACAGGATAGTGGATCGGGAATACGAAAGCATTATGCGCCAGCAGATCACGTATATGATGGAAGATCCCCGCGCCATTCCGGTGTCGCTCGACATCATGTGGTCGGCTCGGTCGCTGGAACGTATCGGCGACCGCTCCTGTAATATCTGCGAATACGTGATTTACTATGCCAAGGGCAAGAATATCCGGCATATCAGTATCGAGCAGGTGGAGAAAGACTTGCGGGAAACTTGATGTTTCCGGGTCGGACGTCACGGACTTTGGATTTCCTTCGAACATCGGAGATCGAACTCTCCGGCTTCGTCATCGGATTAGATAGGATTGGATCGCGAACGTTTGATGAGCTTAATCCATCAGTTTTCCCGAGCCGTTTGTTTATAACAATAACTCCCTGCGACCCCGCCCCCTAATCCATGAGCCGCTACACTCTGGCGAAATCGCTGTTATTAGGGATTTTCTGTTCCTTCTCGGCTTGGGGACTCGAGCCCTTCGTCATCGAAGACATTCGCGTCGAAGGCTTACAGAGGGTTTCTGCCGGCACCGTGTTCAATTATCTCCCCGTGAAAATCGGCGACCTGTTCGACGACCGGCAGTCAGCGGAGTCCATCAAAGCACTGTTCAAGACGGGGTTCTTCAGAGACGTGCGACTGGAACAGGACGGAAACGTCCTGGTGGTCGTCGTCGACGAACGACCTTCCATCGCGAACGTCAAGATCGAAGGCAACAAGGACATCGGCACCGAAGACCTGACCAAGGCCTTGAAAGGCGTGGGGCTTTCCGAGGGCAAGGTATTCGACCGCCAAATCCTGGATAAAGTGGAACAGGAACTTAGGCGGCAGTATTACAGCCGCGGAAAATACGGCCTGAAAATCGATTCCACGGTAACCGAGCTTCCGCGCAACCGAGTCTCGATCAACATCAAGATTTCCGAAGGAAAGGTCGCCAAAATCAAGCAGATCAACATCGTCGGCAACAATGTCTTCAGCGACGAAGAGCTCTTGGACCAGTTCGAGCTCAGCACGCCGAATCTGCTTTCGTTTTACACCAAGAACGATCAATACTCGAAACAAAAACTTTCTGCAGACCTGGAACGGTTGCGCTCTTATTATTTGGATCGGGGTTACATCAATTTCGAAATCGAATCCACCCAGGTTTCGATCACGCCGGACAAAAAAGAGATCTACATCACCATCAATGTCAAAGAGGGCGAGGTCTACACGGTAAACGAAGTGAAGCTGACCGGCAAACTGATCGTTCCGCCCGAAGAGTTGACGCCGCTGGTCAAGATCGGCCCTAGCGATACCTTCTCGCGCAAGCTGGCCACTGAAACCTCCAAAGCAATCTCGGATCGCTTGGGCGACGAAGGGTATATTTTCGCCAACGTGAACATGGTACCCGACATCAACGAGGCGCAAAAAACCGTCGCCATCACCTTCTTCGTCGATCCCGGAAAGCAAGTCTATGTGCGCCGGATCAATTTCCACGGCAACACCAAGACCAGGGACGAGGTACTGCGGCGCGAGATGCGGCAGATGGAGGCGGCATGGGCATCCACCAGCAAGATCGAGCGATCCAAAACCCGACTGGAGCGTCTTGGCTATTTCCAAGAAGTCAATGTCGAAACACCCGCCGTCGCCGGGACCACCGACCAGATCGACGTCAATTACAACGTTGTTGAAAAACCGTCCGGAAACCTGATGGCAGGCGTAGGCTTTTCCCAGGCGCAGGGCATCATCTTCAATGCCAGCGTTACCCAGGACAATGTCTTCGGAACCGGCAAGAGAATCAATCTGACCTTCAACAACAGCAGCGTCAACACCATCTATCGACTCGGTTATTTCAACCCGTACACGACCCTGGACGGCATCAGCAGCGGTTTCGATCTTAGCTACCGAAACACCGATGCTGCGCAAATGAATATCGCCCGTTACAATACCGACGTCGCGGCGGCAGGCGCCAACCTCGGTATCCCGCTGAACGAATTCGACAGCTTACGCTTCAATCTGGATTTCGAGCACACGAAGCTCGATGCCACCAGTCGGTCTTCTCAAGAGATTCTCGACTTCATCGAAGAGAACGGCGAAAAGTACAACACCTTGACGCTGGCGGTGGGCTGGGCTCACGACACCTTGAATCGGGCCATCTTTCCCACGAAAGGCGGAGCCCAGCGTCTTTCGGTGTTGGCCTCGGTGCCGGTCAGCGATCTGAATTACTACAAAGCCAGCTATAAGCTTCAGCACTATTTCCCGATCGCCAAGGATCTGACATTCATGGTCGAGGGTGAAATCGCCTACGGCGATGGTTACGGAGACACTCGAGATTTACCATTCTTTGAACATTATTTCGCGGGCGGCCCGCAGTCCGTCCGAGGTTTTCAGCCGAATACGCTGGGGCCGCGCACTAGGGCAAATAACCAAGGGCTCGGAGGAAACGATCCCTTCGGCGGATCGAGTAAATTGGTCGGTACCGCCGAACTCTTCTTCCCGGTACCCTTTATGCAGGACAGCAAAAATCTCCGGCTCGGGACTTTCATCGATGCCGGCAATGTTTTCGACGGCACCTACGATTTAGGGGAAATCCGATATTCCGCAGGACTTTCGGCGAGATGGCTGTCACCGTTCGGCGCTTTGGCGTTCAGCGTCGCGCAACCGATAAATGCCAGGGGCAGAGACGAAATTCAGAACTTCCAATTCTCGTTCGGCTCCGGATTCTAAGGGGAGACTTCGAAAAACCGCCTTCCCGGCGGTTTTTCTCTTCGCCAAGCCCAAACGCGGTTTGGGCTTGGCTTACGTTTTCAACCCCTTACGTGGCTGAAAACGACGGAGCGTCCCTGCCCCTTAGAGCGCCTCGAAGTTTTTCGAGGCGCTCTAAGGATGCGTCGGCGTCGGGAGAGAACGTAGAGAGTCGCTGGGAGCCGAACAGTTCTTGTATAATCGGAACGAGATGCTGCGGCGAATCACAAACGCCAAAATCATTGCAAACTCCATACTTCTGCCACCGATCACCTTTCCATTAACCGAATTTTCGAAGTGAGATTTAGAAACATGTTAAAGAAAAGCTTTGGTTTTGCACTGCTTGGCTTATTGGCGAGCATGAGCCTTGAAGCCGCCGAACTCAAGATCGGCTTCGTCAACGTCGCTCGGTTATTGGAAAGGGCACCGCAAGCTGAGAAGGCAAAAAAAGAGCTGGAACGGGAATTCGCGCCGCGCGACAAAAAGCTGGTCGCCGAACAGAAAGAAATTAAAGCCATGGAAGAAAAACTCGCCAAAGACGCCGCGATAATGAGCGAGTCGGAACGACAAAAAATGGATAAGGAAATCCTTAGCCGCAAACGCGAAGCCAAACGCTTGCAAGATGAATTTCGGGAAGATTTCAATCTCCGTCGCAACGAAGAACTTACTCAACTGCAGAAAGAGATTTTCGAAGCCATTCAATCTCTGGCCAAGGATGAAAATTTTGATCTCCTATTGACGGACGGGGTGGTATTCGCCAGTGAGACCGTCGACGTGACCAGCAAGGTCGAGAAAAAACTCAAAGACAGCTTCAAACAATAACAATCGCAACTGAGCCGTGATCCCATCCATCCCCGAAAAAGGAAAAGCGCCTTTGGATATTCAAAAAATAAAAGAGTATCTACCTCATCGATATCCTTTTCTTCTCGTGGATCGGGTTCTTGAGGTAGATCCCGGCAAGCGGCTCTTGGCTTTCAAGAACGTAACCTATAACGAGCCCTTCTTCACTGGACATTTCCCGGAGCTGCCGATCATGCCCGGGGTTCTGATTATCGAGGCGCTGGCGCAGACGACCGGCCTGCTGGCGTCGGAAACCGCACCGGATGTTTTGGGAAAAGGAATGGTTTACTATCTCGTCGGCCTGGATAAAGTGCGTTTCAAGCGGCCGGTCGTTCCGGGCGACCGATTGATGCTGGAAGCGACCTACCTGCGTCACAAGCGGAATATCTGGGCGTTTTCCTGCCGTGCCGAGGTCGACGGGGAATTGGTAGCCAGTGCGGAAATCATGTGTGCGGCGGCGGAGCAGGAGTCTTGATTCATCCCACAGCTATTATCGATCCTTCCTGTGAGTTAGCTAGCGATGTCAGGATCGGAGCCTACGCCATCGTTGGACCCGATGTCCGAATCGACTCCGGCACCCAAATCGGTCCTCATGTGGTAATCAAAGGGCCGACTCGAATCGGTAAACACAACCGGATTTTTCAGTTTGCCTCCGTGGGGGAAGATCCACAAGACAAGAAATATCATGGCGAGGTCACTTATCTCGATATCGGCGATCGCAACGTCGTTCGCGAATACGCCACGATTCACCGCGGCACTGTCCAAGACCAAGGAATTACTCGAATCGGAAACGACAATTTGCTGATGGCGTACACCCATGTCGCCCACGACTGCGTCATAGGCAACCATGTCATCATGGCCAATGCCGCGTCGCTCGCAGGCCATGTGCGCGTGGACGACTACGCGATATTGGGTGGGTTTTCCCTCGTACACCAGTTTTGCAAGATCGGACAACACAGCTTTTCCGCCATGGGCAGCGTGATCACCCGCGACATCCTGCCGTATGTCATGGTTGGCGGTAGCCCGACCAAACCCCACGGCATCAATACGGTCGGCCTGGAGCGGCAAGGTTTTAGCCCCGAGTCGATCCGGCAGATTAGAAAAGCCTACAAGATCGTGTACAAGTCTCGACTCAAGCTCGAAGAGGCCATACAGCACCTCGATGAAATGACGGCGGAAACGCCCGAGATTCAAGCGATGGTGGACTTTCTCAAGCAGACCGGTCGGAGCATCATCCGCTAACGGCTTTGCTCGAAATCGATCGCAATGGCGCTGATTGCCGGTTTCGACGAAGTGGGCCGTGGCTGTATCGCCGGACCGGTAGTCGCGGCGGTGGTCGTCATCGACGGTCATCTTCACATCGAAGGTCTGACCGACTCCAAAAAACTGACCCCGCAGCGGCGCGAAAAATTGGCCCGAGCGATCCGGTCGAACGCCGTGGCTTTTGCGATTGGGCGGGCCGACGCCAGCGAAATCGATCGGATCAATATCCTTGAGGCGTCGCTGCTGGCCATGCGCCGCGCCTTCAACGCCTTATCCGTGAAACCGGATCTGGCATTGGTCGACGGCAATCGTTATCCGGAACTCCCTTGTCCCGGTAAAGCCGTCATCGGCGGCGATGCAAGCGTGCCGGCGATCTCCGCCGCGTCGATACTGGCCAAGGTATTCCGGGACCGGGAGATGGAAATCCTGGACAGCCTCTATCCCGGTTACGATTTCGTCCTTCACAAAGGCTATCCCACGAGCCTCCACACCTCGCGCTTGCGCGAATTGGGACCGAGCCCGGGACACAGACGATCTTTCGCACCGGTCAGGCGCGCAAGCGTCCCCGGACTCGGTTAGAACATTCCAGTGATCAGCGAGATACCGATGGAACTCTTAGCAATCAGCTTGGCTGAAGCCAAACAGATCGAATACGACGGCCGCTCGGTTTCCACGGGCATTTTCAAAGAACCCGTCGACGGCCTCGTCAAAGCCGGCGCGTTCGGCCTCGAGGGGGACGTACAAGTCGACCTCGAAAATCATGGCGGCAAAGACAAAGCCATTTATGTCTATACCGTGGAAAACTACCGCTTCTGGGAAAAGGAATTGGGAAAGCCATCCCTCCCCTACGGACAATTCGGCGAAAACTTCACCGTCAGCGGGATGCCCGACGAATCGGTTCACATCGGCGACATCTTCCAAGTCGGCAAGATCGTGGTGCAAGTCACCCAGCCGCGCGTCCCCTGCTTCAAACTCGGGATCAAGATGGGCGACTCTTCGTTTGTCGACATCTTTCTCAAGTCGGGCCGAACCGGTTTTTATTTTCGCGTACTCGAAGAGGGCGAAGTGTGTTCCGGCGATCCCATCGTCCGCCTTCGGGAAGACCCGGAGCGACTGAACATCGCGGATGCCATGCTTGCGATCATAAAAGGCCCCCGTCAACAAGAGATTATCGCGAAAGCTCTCCGCATCGAGGCGCTGTCGCAATCCTGGCGGAAAAGTCTGGAGAAACGCCGCTTACGCGCGTAAGCACCGGGTTAAGCGTCACGCTCAACGGGAATCGCGTGTCCTACAGACGGCAGCCAGGCACGAAGCCCCGGTGCCGTCATGATCGTGCTCAGGATCGCCATGAGCACCAGCATGGTGAAGACTTGGCCGGGGATTACGCCGAGTTCGAACCCCACGTTTACGACCACCAGTTCCATCAGCGCGCGCGTATTCATCATGATGGCGATGTTCCGTGCTTCCGCGCGCTCCAAGCCGGAAAGCCGCGCCCCGACGTAACAGCCACCGAATTTCCCCAAAACAGCCAGAAACACGAGCACCGCGCACCAAAGCCAAAGTTCCGCGGTTTCCAATCCTCCTATGTCGGTACGCAGGCCGGTATAGGTGAAAAAAATCGGCAGAAAGAACACCGTAACCAAATCGGCGACTTTGTTCTTCCATGCCTCCACCAACTCGCGCTGATCGTGCAACAAGACCCCCATCATGAAACCGCCGAAGATGGCGAAGACTCCAAGTGTGCTGGTCAACATGGCCGACGTGAACACGATAACCAAGAGGATCGCCATGAGGTCTTGCGGCAACGCCTGATGGTTGAACTCGAAACGGCGCACGATGAACCGCAGCACTTGCCGCACCGCGTACAGGCATACGACGACGTAAAGCGACAACAAGCCCAGCTGAGCCAACATGCCGGCAACCGAGAAATGTGCCGTCACGGCAGCCGAAATGAATGCCAGCAGCATCCAGCCGACCGCGTCGTTGACGGCAGCCGAAGAGATGGTGATGACCCCGATCCGAGTGCGCGTCAGATCGAACTCCATCATAATGCGCCCCAAAATCGGCACGGCCGTAATCGAAAAGGCAGCAGCTATGAACAAGGCGTATTCCGGCACGGAAATACCCGCAGCGAGATGCGGTGCGGACCCATAACCGAATGCCATTCCCAGCACAAAGGGCAGCGCAATCCCGAGAACACTTATGAAGCCGACCGCGCGCTTGTTTTCCGGTGACTTGAGCTGGGAAAAGTCGAATTCCAGACCCACCTGAAACATCAGCATGATCAGCCCGATCTGGCTCATAACGCTGATGGGGGTCGTGTCGGTCGACCGAAATATCAAGTGGAAAGTCTCCGGCGCGACCACCCCGAACAGCGAAGGCCCGAGCAGGAGTCCCGCGACAATCTCGCCCACAGCCCGAGGCTGACCGACTCGCCTCGCCAAATAGCCCGCCACGCGCGCCGCGATGATGATGACGGCCAGCTGCACAAGGGTAAAAAGGAGTATGTGTTCGGTCGTCTGAACGCCGCCCTGAGCCGAATTGATCGCCATCATACAATCTTCTGTTTCGGTTACGTGCGGTGCGAGCCGCACTGCTCGCAGTTCATCGGGCGCATGGTCAGGCTGCGCCAAAGTCCCTGCAGATAAAGTCCTTTGGCTAGCAGCTTCCACGCCACCATCCGCGTAATCCTCAGGATGTCGGTCACCGGGCGGAAATGGCTGGGCCGCGCATTGCCGCGATAAACGGTGCTGACTCGCACCGGCATGGCATAAAACCCCATGCGGGCGCCTTCGATTAGAATTTCGCTTTCGAATACGAAACTTTTTTCCCTGGTGCAGGACAGCTTTACCGACCGGATCAAGTCCGCGGGATAAACCCGGAAACCCGATTGGCTATCCTCGATCGGCTGCCCGGATGCCCAGGCAATCCAGAAATTGGCGAAACGGTTGGCGCGGTAGCGGGCCGGCGGTATGGCAGCCCGGTTCCACAGCCTGGACCCGATCACGATATGGCGCGGGAACCGGCGCGCCGCGGAAAGCAGCTTGGGAATTTCGGCCGGATCGTGTTGTCCGTCGCCGTCGATGGTCATCACGGCCGTAATGTTTTCATCGCTCAGCGCATGCTGCAAGCCGCGCCAAAGGCTAGCCGCCTTGCCCTGATTCGTATCGTTCCGGAGCAACTCGATAGCCAGCCCGTCCAGAGCCGAGGACGTCCCGTCGCTCGAACCGTCGTCCACCACGATAACCCGTGGCACGAACCGAAGCGCCGCACTTGCGACCTCCCGGATGGTGGCCGCCTCGTTGAAGGCCGGAATCACCACGGCACACCGTTCGCTACACTCGAAACCGGCGTTCTCTGTTCGGGCTGGATTCATGCCATGCCGCCGTTGACGGAGAACACCTGCCCCGTGATATAGGACGCCTTGTCAGAGGCCAAGAAGCTGACCAGATGAGCCACTTCTTCGGGCGTCCCGGCGCGTTTCATCGGCACCAACTGTCTGATCAAGTCGGGGTTGAAGATCTCCGAAATCATGGGACTTTCGATGATTCCCGGTGCAACTACGTTCACCGAGATTCCGCGAGGCGCAAGTTCGAGAGCGAGCGACTTGGAGGCACCGATCAAGCCGGCCTTGGCTGCCGCATAATTGGCTTGCCCTCGGTTCCCCATGAGCGCGGCCACCGACGACACGCTGACGATGCGCCCCCATCGGGTCCGAATCATGGGTAGGAGCAGTGGTTGGGTGACGTTATAGAACCCGTTCAACGAAATTTCGAGAACGCGCTGCCATTGTTCCCGGCGCATGCCGGCCAGCGGCGCATCGTCATGAATGCCGGCATTATTCACCAATACTTGGATGGCGCCGGCCTCCAGCAGCGTTTCCAACGCCGCTTCGGCGGAGCCCCCATCCGCGACATCGAAGAACACGGTTTCAGCCGATCCACCCCGCGCCCTTATGTCTTCAACCACGCGGCACGCGCCGGCGCGATTTCCAAAACCATGCACGATCACATGCAGGCCGTCATCAGCCAATTGTCGCGCGATCGCCCCGCCGATCGCTCCGCTGCCGCCGGTTACCAATGCCCGTTTCATAGAAAAGGCCGCCTTAGATCAAAATCACGGCTCAACCGAAACTCCGCCGATGTCGACTCATTTTTCCATAAATTTTCGCTTTACCGTAGAATCTCGGAATTCCGATCGCCGACCGTCGTCTATCGGCCGGGCCTATAACTTAAGCCCGGTTTATCCAGGGTATGAATGCCCTGGTGCGGCAGTAGCCGCGCGAGGCAAGGCCGGGCGTATAATTTTACAAACAGCAGTTGACCGCTTCGATGCACCCGAAAAGTAGGATGCGGTGAGCGAAGCGAACCGCCCTTCGACAGGCTCAGGACAGGCTTGCCGGCCGCCCCCGCCCGCCGCACACTCGAGCACGTCCAACTGCCGTTTCTTGGATAATCGGCCTTGGCGATGACCCCAAATGCCGGGAGAGTATTTTGAGGCCCGATTAACAATCGACGAACCAGCACGTTTGCGACGAGGGGCGAATTTTAAGTTTTGCGGGTCATGAATGCCATCCTGAATCCTTCACTCCCAGGAAATCGAATCGAAAAGACAGCGGACGAAACTTGACGTTCGCCTGATTCCTATCGGAACTCCGCCGACCGAAATAGCACATGATGAACTCCCAACCCTATGCCATGCCGCAGCTTAACGGCACTGAAATCCATGTTTGGCATTTGAATCTCGCCGTTACACCGGTCGATCAGGATGCCCTTTGGAGCACGCTCGATCCGAGCGAGCGCAATCGCTGCTCACAGTTCCGCTCCGATATTCACAAACAGCGTTTCATCGCGACGCAAGGGACATTGCGAATCCTGCTGTCCAGTTATCTGGGCCTCGCACCGCATATGCTCCGCTTCGAACGCGGCGAACATGGCAAACCGCGGCTCGCCGGGACGGGACCTGACCGGGGTTTGGTATTTAACGTGTCCCACTCCGGGGACCGGGCCCTTTTTGCCGTGGGCTTAGAGATGGCGCTCGGCGTGGACATCGAAATCCGGCGTCCGCTGATGCATATAGAAGGTCTGGTGGACCGTTGTTTTGCGCCGTCCGAGCGGGACCGCTGGCAGTCGCTTCCTCCCTCCAAGCGGTTGCCGGCATTTTTTGATGTCTGGACGTACAAAGAAGCGTTCATCAAGGCTGTAGGCCGGGGTTTGGGACTCGGGCTGAGCCGGTGCGTTCTCTCGTCCGACGAAATTCCCCGCTGGGAAGAGATACCGGAATCGTGCGGTAATCCCGGTGACTGGCTACTCCGGAATTTGAATCTCGGCGAGGACGTCAGTGCCGCACTCTGTGCCCGAGCACCGGACATTCACTGGCAATTGAACGACGCCGGTCGATTTCTACGCTGAGACGGCCGGAGCTTGCGCTGTAGTTCCGGAAATCTCGGATCGAGGACGGGCTTTTCAGGCGGTAGGCGCCTGCCGTATCATCGCCCCCATCCACTAAGCTTGTCCGGTTATTGTTCGATTATGCAGCAGATACTTCGTTTTCCGCCCCCCGTCATTGCCTTGGCTCTTGCCGGTCTAGGTTTCGGCTTAACCCCGGTAACCGCCGGATTCCCGTTCATCAATATACCCAGCCTGGGAATCATACTCATCGCCGTGGGTGTTGCTACGAGCGCCTCGGCGCTGTTTCAATTCCGCCTTCTCCGAACCACATTCGTCCCTACGGACGATCCTACTGCGCTCGCAAAAGACGGCCCTTATTGCTGGACGCGCAACCCAATGTATTTGGGAATACTCACGGCTTTGACGGGACTCGCCTTGTTTGTCGGCTCGCTATCGATGTTCATTGCGCCGATAGGCTTTTTTTTCGTGATCGATCGGCACTTCATTCCTTACGAGGAAACCAAGTTAACTGGCCTTTTTGCGGAGAATTATCAGGAATACCAACGCCGCGTACCGCGCTGGCTCTAGCAAAAGGAAGAGGCATTCCGCACCCCGGCAATACCGGTTCCGGTCGAAATCGATCATCGAATCCGAAGAAATGAAAAAGGCCGGCGGCACTTCATCTCCAAGCCGTGCCGCCGGCCCCAATCGAAAAATCAGTCGATAGCTTGGATGCGGATGGCCGGTCGAACCTTGACGCCTACCGTGTCCACATCGTATTCCGGCACCGGTTCAGGCGCCATCGGACCATCGGTACGAGGTCCAAACAAGGCAACCCAGGCGGCTTTCAGGGGATTTTTTACGGCGTCTTCGACCGCGCTCGCCTCGTATCCGCAATGGGCCATGCAATTGGCGCATTTCGGATTCTTGGCGTTACCGTACTTGTGCCATGGGGTTTCTTCCATCAATGCTTTGAAAGACGGAGCGTAACCCTCGTCGACCAGCAAATAACAAGGCTTTTGCCAGCCGAATACGTTCCGGGTGGGATTGCCCCAAGGAGTACAGTTGTAAGCCTGATTACCCGCCAAGAAATCCAGATACAGGCTGGAATGGTTCAGTTTCCACTTACGGCCACGGCCCAACTTGAACACCTTGCGGAACAACTCCTTGCTGTCGCGCATCTTGATGAAAATGTCCTGCATCGGTGCGTGTTCGTAGCTGAATCCCGGCGCGATCGTCGTGCCTTCGACCCCGAGTTTTTTGCAATAGTCGAGGAATTCGGCGACTTCTTCGGCTTTCTCACCCTGAAACAGGGTGCAGTTGATGGTGACGCGGAACCCGCGCGCGATAGCCATTTCCACGGCTTCGGTAGCACGATCGAACACGCCTTTCTGGCAAACGGACGCGTCGTGACGCTCTCGATTGCCGTCGAGATGTATCGAGAAAGTAAGATAGGGGGAGGGTTTGTAATCGTCGATGCGTTTCTTGAGCAAAAGCGCATTGGTACAAAGATACACGTACTTCTTACGCTGAATGATCCCTTCGATGATCTGCGGCAATTCCTTGTGCAACAGCGGTTCGCCCCCGGCAATGGAAACGATCGGCGCGCCGCATTCGTCAACAGCCGCCAAACATTCGTCGACGCTGAGTCGGCGATTCAAAATTTCGTCAGGATAATCGATCTTGCCGCAACCGGCACAGGCCAAATTGCAGCGAAAAAGGGGCTCGAGCATCAACACTAACGGATAACGCTTGTTTCCCTTTATTTTTTGTTGCAAAAGATACTTAGCGACGCTGAATTGTTGCCGTATTGGAACGCTCATTCACCTTCCCCCGATCTGACAAGTTCGATTCACCTTGAAAAAGAAGCCTGTTTTTATAACGTCAGAAAGACGCCACAGACTATAAACCACAACTGAATTCCCGACCAATGCACTTTGGAATTCACCGAACCGCCTGCCTTAGATCTTAAATCGGTTACTTTGGATTGGTCCGATCTTGATTCTAGCGCAACATCCTAGCTTGTAGTTGTATTTTCCTCAACTAAATTTCGTTAAAATACAACACATCTTGACGATCAAGGCTAGACCGCTAGAATTGGCAACTTTCCCAGCGAACCGTTGCTGCCTCATCTCAAAACGAACTGGCCGGAACATCGCATCTAAAAACTGGTTGGAATTTTTGAACTTGAACGGAGCAACACTCGTCCGTGCGAACGGAAGCCTTTCCTCGGGCCCAGACGTGATGAGCGACGACGCTTTGCAGTCCCACTTGTTGGAAGGCGTTTCCCGTACCTTTGCACTCACCATCCCGCAATTGCCGCCGGTCTTGGCAAAGCCGGTTTCGAACGCTTATTTGCTGTGCCGCATCGTCGATACCATCGAGGACGAGACTGCACTCACGTCCGCGGAAAAGCGCGAGTTCTGTCAGCAGTTCGCGCGCGTGGTTCAAGGCAGCGAGAGCGCCGAGCGGCTTAGAGACCAACTTAGTCCCCGCCTCTCGACGAGTACCAGCCCGGCCGAACACGAACTGATCCATTTGATTCCCAGGGCTATCGCCATCACCCACAGCTTCGATCGGCCGCAGCAGGAAGCGCTCGCGACCTGCGTCGAAATCATGGCGAGAGGCATGGCCGAATTCCAGGACCGAGACCTGAGATACGGTCTCTCGAACATGGAGGAATTGAGCGACTACTGTTATTACGTGGCCGGTGTGGTGGGAGAAATGCTGACCAGGTTGTTCTGTCACTACTCCCCGGCGATCGCAGCTCATCGCGATGAGATGATGACTTTGGCGGTTTCGTTCGGACAGGGTCTGCAGATGACGAATATTCTCAAGGATCTTTGGGATGATCACGCCCGCGGAGTTTGCTGGCTGCCGCGCGATATATTCGCCCGATGCGGATTCGATTTGCGCGAGCTTAAACCGGATCATAACGACCCCAGGTTTTGCGAGGGGTTCAGGCAACTGATCGGGATTGCTCACGGGCACTTGAAGAATGCACTCGCCTATACCTTGTATATACCAGCGCACGAGACCGGACTTCGCGAGTTCTGTCTATGGGCGCTCGGAATGGCGGTGCTGACCCTGCGCAAAATCAACAAGAATCTTTATTTCAGCGACTCGTCGCAAGTCAAGATTACACGCCGGGCCGTGAAAGCGACCGTTCTGACGAGCCGCCTGCTGCGCTCGAGCGATGTTCTGCTCAATGCCGCCTTTTGTTTTGCGGGCTCCCGCTTGCCGCGTCACAACGGTCAGCTTCCGGTCTTCGGTCACCGTGCCGACACGTGAGAAACCAATTTAAAAATAGGGGATTCTTTGCTCATGTTGAAAGAAGCGACTGCATTTCCTGCTCTCGATACGGCTTTCATCCAGCCTTATAACGAATCGCCCTTGGACAACGCCATCCGCCGTGCCAAACAGGAACTGCTGGGATTGCAACATCCATCGGGCTATTGGGTATTCGAGCTCGAAGCCGACTGCACGATCCCGGCCGAATACATCCTGATGATGCATTACATGGACGAAATCGACACGGCGTTGCAGACCAAAATCGCCAATTATCTCCGCGCCCACCAGCAGGAAGACGGCAGTTATCCGCTATTCTTCGGAGGTCCCGGCGATATCAGCTGTACCGTAAAAGCCTATTACGCATTGAAGCTGGCCGGCGACGACATCGACGCCCCGCACATGAAAAAAGCCCGGGAATGGATCCTGGCCCGCGGTGGTGCAGCGCGCGCCAACGTCTTCACCCGCATCATGATGGCCATGTTCGAACAGGTTCCGTGGCGTGCCGTGCCGTTCATCCCGGTGGAAATCATGCTGCTGCCGCGCTGGTTTCCGTTTCACCTGGACAAGGTCTCCTACTGGTCGCGCACGGTGATGGTGCCTTTGTTCATTCTTTGCAGCAACAAAGTGAAGGCGCGCAACCCGAGCAAGATCGGCATTCCAGAACTCTTCACGGTCGCGCCGGAAAAGGAGCGAAATTACTTCAGCCATGTCAAGACGCCGCTCGGGAAGTGCGTTCTGGCGCTGGAACGCATCGGCCGGCTGATGGAGCCGCTGATCCCGAAGGCGGTACGCCGGAAAGCGACCGAAAAAGCGCGCGATTGGTTCATGGCGCGCTTGAATGGGGTAGACGGTCTAGGCGCCATCTTCCCCGCCATGGTCAACGCTTATGAAGCCATGGACTGCCTCGGTTTCCCTCCGGAAGACGAGAACCGCCGCATCGCAAAAGAGGCCATCGACCGCCTGCTGGTTATCGGAGAAGACAGCGCCTATTGCCAACCGTGCGTCTCGCCGATCTGGGACACCGGGCTCTCCAGCCTGGCATTGCAGGAAGTCAACAAGTTCGAAAAAGACCCGCAACTCGCCGACGCATTGACGAAGGGGCTCCGCTGGCTGGCGAGCAAGCAACTCACCGACGAGCCTGGCGATTGGCGTGTGAACCGGCCGAATGTGGAAGGCGGCGGCTGGGCATTCCAGTTCGCAAACACCTACTACCCGGACGTCGACGACAGCGCCGTGGTCGCGCAAGCTCTGGCTCAAGCCGAAAACCCCGAATTCGACGAGAACCTTCGCCGCGCCGCCAACTGGATCGCCGGCATGCAATCTGATAACGGCGGATACGGCGCGTTCGACGCGAACAACACGCATTACCATCTGAATCATATTCCGTTCGCGGATCACGGCGCCCTGCTCGACCCGCCCACCGCCGACGTCAGCGGGCGCTGCGCGATGTTTTTGGCCCGAATGCTGAAGCGGCGCCCGGATCTCAAACCGGTACTGGATCGTACGATCGAGTATCTGCGTAAGGAACAGGAACCCGATGGCTCCTGGTTTGGACGCTGGGGCACCAACTACATTTACGGCACATGGTCGGTGCTCGTGGGCTTCGAGGCCGCGGGCATCCCCAAGACCGATCCCAGCGTACGAAGAGCCGTTGCTTGGCTGAAGAGCGTACAACGCCCGGACGGCGGCTGGGGCGAGGACAACTTCACCTATCACGACGCCAGCCCCGAAAAGCGGGGCCGTTTTCACACCAGCACGGCGTTCCAGACCGGTCTGGCATTGCTTGCATTGATGGCAGCGGACGAAGCCGATTCGCCTGAGGTCGAGGCCGGCGTCGACTATCTCATCCGAACCCAAAATGCCGATGGTTTCTGGAAGGACGAGTGTTTCACCGCGCCCGGCTTCCCACGGGTCTTTTATCTGAAATACCACGGCTACGACAAATTCTTCCCGCTCTGGGCGCTGGCGCGCTATCGCAACGAGCGCTACGGCACGGCGTGAACTCAGTCGGGTTTGTCATCGCGCTGCCGGCCGAGGCTCGAACGCTGGTCCGGCGGCGCATTCGTTTTAACGAACTGGTGGAACTGCCAGGCGGTCATCGCCTGATCGTCTCTGGTGCCGGACCGACTCATGCGTACAACGCCGCGGCCCGGTTGCTTGAGCACAAAGTCGGCGCTCTGGTCAGCTGGGGCTGCGCCGCGGCCCTAGCCCCCACTCTGAATGCGGGCGATCTGGTACTGCCCCGGCAAATCCTTGCGCCGGACGGCAGCCGACATGCGGTCTGCCCGGAATGGCACGAACGGGTTCGGAAAACCTTGGCGCCGGCGACGCGGGTCTTAACCGGTCCTTTGTTGGGAAACTTCGAAATCGTCGCGAATGCGGCGGAAAAACAGAAGCTTCATTCGACAAAAGGCGCAGTTGCCGTCGATATGGAAAGCGCTGCCGTAGCATCGGTCGCGACGGCCCAAGGACTACCTTTTCTCGCGGTTCGGGCCATAGCCGATTCGGCCGACATGAATCTTCCGAACGCCGTGACCGTCGCCGTCGATAACCGCGGTGATATCAACCTGACGAAGCTCCTGGGATATGCCTTGGCCCATCCTGCCGAGTTCGCCACCTTGGCCAGGCTCGGGAAGGCTTTCCACGCTGCGGTGAACACGTTGCGGCGAGCCGCGCGTCGCTTGGGAACGGATCTTTTTCTTACGCCGTCCGCCGACGGTTAATTCTCGCAAGCAAACGCCGATGAGCAGAACCGCCGAGAACCTTTTCATTCGCGCCGTCCACTGGTGGGAAGAAAACGTCCTCAACCGGCCATGGCCGGTCGTCGTGCTGTTCTTGATCGCCGCCGGGTTCACGCTCCAGTACACAAAGGACAACCTGCAGTTCGACACGAACACGGCGGACATGATTTCCACGGAACTGCCGTTCCAGCAAAACCGCATCAGGCTGGAAAAGGCATTCCCTCAGGACGTCAGCACCATCATTCTTCTGGTCGAAGGCAAGACGCCCGAGGAAACCGCCGACGCGGTCAAGCTGATCGGCGAGAAGCTCAGACAGAATACGACCGACATCAAGGCAGTCCACATCCCGGACGAAGGGGAGTTTTTTGCTCGAAACGGATTGCTCTATCTGGATTTGGAAGAATTGGAGGATTTGTCCGCCCAGCTCGCCAATGCCCAGCCGTTTATCGGTCGCATCTCGGAAAACAACAGTCTCGGCGGTCTTCTCGATATTCTGGGCGAAGCCCTGAAAGCGTCGGAAGAAGGCTTCGAGATCGAACTGAATCCTTTGCTGGAAAAGATTCGCGAGGCGGTCGTCGCAGCCGCCGAAGGCAAACCATACCGGCTGTCGTGGCAGCAGTTGATGCTCACCCGAGACGAGGGTCTGGGGGTCACCAAACGGTTTATCAATATCACACCAGTCCTCAATTTCGAGGAATTGTTGCCCGCCGAAAGATCGATCACGGCCATCGACAAAGTCTTGGCGGAAGTGCTGCAAGGCGATCTTGCCGATGTCAGTGTCCGCAAAACCGGCGAAGTGGTGCTGGAACACGAAGAAATGTTGACCGTCGGCACCGGCGTTTCGCTCGCCAGCGTCGCATCCATCGTTCTCGTTTCGGCGACGCTTTGGGTCGCTTACCGATCCTTCAAGCTCATGTTCGCGACCTTTGTCGCGCTGACCGTAGGACTGATTTTCTCGCTGGGCTTCGCAACCGTCGCCATTGGCCAGCTCAATCTGATCTCCATCGGCTTCGCCGTTCTGTTCATCGGCATGGGTGACGCCTATTCCTCGCATTTCTGTCTGCGCTACCGGGAGTTGGTGCTGCGCGGGGTGTCGCAGCGCGAAGCCTTGCGGGAAACCTTGACATCCACCGGATCTTCGCTCGTTTTGTGCGCCATCACCGCGGCGACCGGCCTCTATGCCTTCATCCCCACCAATTACTCCGGCGTTGCGGAACTCGGCATCATTGCCGGCACCAGCATGTTCATCGCGCTGGCGACAACCTTCACCATACTGCCAGCGTTGCTGAAAATCATGCCTTTGAAGCCTTCACGCCGAGGCAAGGAAAAGAAAAGCACTTTCTTTCTGTCTTCAAATTGGCCGCTTCGCTACGCACGCCCAATCCGCACGGCCACCGTCGTTCTCGCCTTGATTTCGGTGGGTCTGCTCTGTGACATTACCGTGGACTTTAACCCGATCAACCTGCGCGACCCCAATACGGAGTCGGTCAAGACGTTTAAGTACCTGCTGCAATTCGAAGACACTTCGCCCATGACGCTGGCATCCCTCGCACACAGCGAAGCCGAGGTAAAAGCTAAGAAAGCCGCGTTCGATGCCTTGCCGACCGTGGACAAGGTCGTCAGTGTTTTCGACTTCATTCCTGAAAACCAGGACGAGAAGCTCGCCATTATCGGCGACTTGGCGCTCATCATGGGACCTCAACTCGACAGTTTCCCCCCGCTCACACGAGAGAACGTCGATCCCCAGGTCATCGAGAATTTTCATCAGGTATTGCAGGAGCGTGCCGCGGCAGGTGAGAACGGCGTGATCAAAGCCTTGGACGAAGCCCTGACGCAGTTACGCGTCCGTCTCCAAAGCGTGGATGAAAGCACGGCCCAAGCGATGCTCGCCCGGCTCCAGGACAGCATCCTAGGTCCTCTTCCGACCACCATCGCCAATCTTCGCGACAGCCTTCAGGCGCATCCGATTGCCATGGAAACCCTGCCCCAGGACTTGAAAAACCGCTGGGTCAGCGCCGACGGACTCTACCGTTTGCAAATTTTCCCGAACAAGGACTTGAACGATCTCGAGAATCTACGCGAGTTCATTCTTGAAGCGCAGAAAGTCGACAAGAACGTCACCGACGTGCCCGTCGCTTATCTCGAATCCATGAACGAGGCGATCAAGGCCTTTCAACAAGCGTTCGGGATCGCTTTTCTAGCCACCACCGTGCTATTGCTGTTGATCTTGAGAAATCTGAAGGACACGTTGCTGGTCTTGTTGCCATTGCTGCTGGCGTCCTTGTTTACCGCCGCTTCGACGGTGCTGCTCGACATTTCGTTCAACTTCGCCAACATCATCGCCCTACCCTTGCTGTTCGGCCTCGGCGTCGACAACGGCATACACATGGCGCATCGTCTACACTATCTGCGTTCGGACGACGAAAACCTGCTCAGCACCAGCGAAGCCCAGGGTATCTTCTACGGCTCGCTGACCACGGTGTTCAGCTTTGCCTCCTTGGCCTTCACCACTCATCAAGGCACCGCCAGCATGGGAATGATCCTCACGATCGGCCTTCTGCTCACCCTGATCTGCGCTATGGTCGTACTGCCTGCCTTCAGTACGCTGAGGGTCTCCCACAGGCGTTGATCCGTGTACAATTCGAGCGTCTTTCCGGCCCCATTTTTTTCCGAGGTTTTGATGTCCACCTACATAGCGGATTTGCTGGCCACCCATCGCGGCAAGAACTTCGAACTGCACGAAAATTACCTGAATACCCAGATGGTCCGGGTACTCAAGGCCATCGGCTATGACCGCATCTACACGAAAGCCCGCGGCCCTTATCTTTACGACGACCAGAATAACGAATACCTGGATCTCTTGAGCGGCTTCGGCGTTTTCGCCCTCGGCCGCAACCATCCCGGAATCATTCAAGCCCTACAGGACGTACTGCGGAGCGAACTGCCCGACATGGTGCAGATGGACGTATCCGTGCTGAGCGGTCTCCTCGCGGAACAAATTCTGAAACTTTGCCCCGACAATCTCAGCAAGATGTTCTTTTGCAACTCGGGCGCGGAGGCCGTCGAAGCGGCGATCAAGTTCAGCCGCTATACGACCAAGCGGGAAAAGATCGTCTACTGCGATCACGGGTTCCACGGCCTGACCATGGGCGCTCTATCTCTGAACGGCGAGAAGATTTTCCGCGACGGGTTCGGTCCTTTGCTGCCGGAATGCATCGCCGTCCCGTTCAATGATATCGAGGCTTTGGACAAAGCCTTGCGCAACAAGGATGTCGCGGCGTTCATCGTCGAACCGATTCAAGGCAAGGGCGTCAACCTGCCGAGCGACGATTACCTGCCGGAAGCGGCTCGCTTGTGCGCCAAATATGGCACGCTGTTCGTCGCCGACGAGATTCAAACCGGCATCGGTCGTACCGGCAAATTTTGGGCGATTGAACATTGGGGGGTAAAACCCGACATGATTTTGATGGCCAAGGCTTTGTCCGGAGGGTTCATCCCGGTCGGCGCCGTGGCAATGACCAAGACCATCATGGACGCCGTCTTCAGCCGTATGGACCGCGCCGTGGTGCACGGTTCAACCTTCTCCAAGAACAATATGGCGATGGCGGCCGGTCTCGCCACGCTCAAGGTCATCGACGACGAAAAGCTGGTGGAAAACGCCGCCCGCCTTGGGGAAGAACTTCTGACCGGCATGCGACAGCTGGTCGACAAATACGAGTTGTTCCAGGAAGCCCGCGGCAAGGGCCTGATGATCGCTCTCGAGTTCGGCTCGCCCAAAAGCTTCTCCCTCAAGGCCGCCTGGAACCTGCTGGAAACCGCCAATAAAGGCCTGTTCAGCCAGACGATCACGATTCCTTTGTTCAAGAACCACCGCATCCTGAGCCAAGTCGCCGGGCACGGCATGAACGTGGTGAAATTTCTTCCGCCGCTGGTCATCAACGAAAAAGACACGCACTGGATACTCCAGGCTCTCGACGATGTCATCGCCGATTGCCATAAGGTTCCGGGAGCCATCTGGGACCTCGGAAAAAACCTGACCAGCCATGCGCTGAAATCCAAGGCGGGCTGATTTCCACATCCACAACCGGTACGCACCATGCACCAACCCATCGTATCCCGCAGAACGAAACTCGTCGCTTTGCTGTTTTCCGCCTGCATGCTTCTGGCTTACGGCGAACGGCCTTGGGCGCACGCCGTCGTCACCGAGTCCTCCTTGACCAAGAACCCGATCCAGCCGAATCACGCCACGACCGTCGTGCTCTTTTTCAATTCCAACGTGGAATTGCCCTTGTCACGGGTCTTTCTGGTCAGCAAAGGCGATGTCTACCATCCGGTTCAGATCGAAAAAGGCAAGAAACAGGGCGAGGTGCGCATTCAAGTACCCGCTCTCGATCCTGGCGATTACGCCCTGAAATACAAGGTTTTCGCAGCGGACGGACATTTCACCGAGAACGTCATTCGTTTCCACGTTTCTGAACCGCGGTGACCTTTATGTACATGCAAGGTTTGGCCAACTTTATCGACGATTTCCTCGGCGGACTGATTCTGATCAGCTACGCGTTGGTCGTGGGAAGTCTGCTCTGGAGCGCGTTCATTCTGCGGGTGTGGTCGCCAGGTTTCGCAGCCCATGAATCCGTGGTCCGACGAGCTGTCGCCTTGCTGCGCGCCGGAGCCATCGCTCTCGCCGTCACGCAGGGACTCAAACTAGTCATCAAGGCGGTCGTTTTGGCATCGGTTTTGGGCGAATTCCCGGCCGACGCTTACATCGGCACCGTTCAGTTCCAGGCTGGACTGATACGCTTACTGCTTTCCTTGGGCCTTATTTTTGTCGCCGGCCAACTGCAACAGACACCGGACAAGCCGTCTTCCTGGAATCTCGCTGCGATTTTGATCGTTCCCCTAGTCATTGCCGGCGCCTGGCTAGTGCACGGCGTGGGACGCTTCGAGGACCGGGAGCAGCTCATGATCTTGACCGTGCTGCACCAATTTGCTGCGGCAGTGTGGTTCGGCGGCGTCGCGCAACTCTTATCGCTGTGGTACATGAGCCGGCAATCCCAAGAAGCGAAAACGTTATGGCCCGTCGCCATCACCCGTTTCGCGCTGCTTGGCGTGAGTTCCGTCGTCCTTCTCCTGCTAACGGGGCTTCCGCTGGCCTGGACTTACGTCGGCAGTTGGGACGGGCTTCTCGGCACCGGCTACGGCAGCCTGGTTTTCACCAAGATCCTTCTGCTCATGGTTGCGCTCGGATTCGCCTATCTGAACAACCGGGCCGGTCGGCTGTGGCTCGAGCGGCGCCAAACCGAAGGACTCGACAACAAGGTCCCGCACTATATCGAGGCCGAAACCTTCATTCTGGTGGGTACGCTCTTCATCGCCGCCACCTTGTCCTCTCAGCCGCCTTCCGTCGATATCAAGGAACTGACCGCGACCGTATCCGAAGTCACGGAGATGTTCGCCCCGCGCATGCCCCGGCTCACGTCACCCACGCACGAACAGCTGCTGGCCGGAGAGCCCGGACGCGTAGCGGTGGTCGACAAGGTTCCGTCACCCGCGGCCACGGAATGGTCGGATTACAATCATAATATGTCGGGCATCTTTCTGACCGTGATGGCGTTGGTCGCGATGCTTTCCTACAGCAAACGCTTCGAATGGGCCAGGTATTGGCCTCTGGGGTTCGTGGGATTGAGCATTTTCCTATTCTTCCGGAGCGACGCCGAAACTTGGCCCTTAGGCCCGATCGGCTTTTGGGAAAGCACCTTTGGCAACGGCGAAGTGTTCCAGCACCGAATCGCCACCCTTCTGGCGTTCGCGTTAGGCGTGCTCGAAATGCGGGCGCGCACTAACCGAAATGCCCGGCAACTGCGCTATCTGTTTCCGATATTGTGCGCGTTCGGTGGCATTTTGTTGCTCACCCACGCCCATGCGGAGTTCGAGCTGAAGAGCGAATACCTCATTCAATCGACGCACACGGCCATGGGACTTTTAGCCGTCATAGTGGCCAGTGGGCGCTGGCTCGAACTGCGTTTGGCGGAAACCGATGAGCGTTATGCGGTTGGCGGTGTTTTGGAAGGAAAAATCGCCGGCTTCATCGCCATCTTGGCGATGTTCCTGATCGGCTTGATATTGCTGGTTTATCGCGAGCCGTTGTTCTGAAACCGGTCCGGGAAACGAACATCGCGTTTAAAAAATGCCCGTCAGTTGGCGGGCATTTTCGTTCCGGGTTAAATCGGCAGTCCAGACCGCATGAAAACGCCGGTCCAGCCGTTTTCACACAATCTTCGGAGACGCCTAGCCGGACGTGGAATTGTTGCTGGAGTAATCGGCGATTTTCTGCGAAAGCTTGTTCAGCAGGCTGTCGAAGCCTTCGCGGTCGATGACGCTGGTGTATTGCGCCTTCTTGAGCGCCAAGTCGCTGATACCGTCGACAACAATGTTAATGATGTGCCATTGCCCGCCGAATTGATTCACTACATATTCGAACTTGATGGGCTTTTCGTTGGGCGCAGTGAGAAAATAGCGCAACAGCACACGGTCGCTCTTCATGTCTTGGGCGGAGTCGTACTTGAATTCTTCCCCCGCGTAGTCGTTGAACTGAGCGGCATATGTGGCGATGCTGAGGTCGGTCAATTTCTCGATAAACGCCGTTTTCTGCTGTCTATCGAGCTTCTTCCAGTGGTTTCCGAGGGCGATTTGGGAAACGGCCTCGAACTCGAACACCTGCTTAACCACCGGTTCGAGCTTTTTATAACGTCCCTGATAGCCCAATTTTTTGGCATCCTTCATCACATCGATTAAGGTATTGTTGAGCAAGTCTACGGTTTTTTTCGCGTCCGCCACGGCATCCGCTGCTACCGACAAGGTGGAGACAACGATCAGAAACAGTCCCAAGAAAAATTGAAGAAACATTGTGTTTTCCCCATAAGTCCGAAATCGAAAATCGTCGCGACTATATCATAAAACTCCCGACAGAACGCTACGCTTCGTTGCTAACCCGCTACTGTTTTGCGTGTAAGCAACACATAGTTCCCGAACCGGCAGACGCCCTCTCGGATGGCCCCTTAACAGGCTGTTGAAAAATTCGATGCTCCTACCATAGGTAGTGGGCAACGA
>DYIL01000073.1 GCA_020723665.1 Methyloversatilis universalis | reverse complement strand
CGCACGTCCGGTGGTGTGAGAGGGCGACGGGGGTGACCCCGTCCCCTACTCGATGGCTTAAGGCTCCTTTCGTCGAAACCATCGGTTGACGAATCCCGAAGCCCCTGATTATTCTTGCGTGACTATGTGCCGGCTTCGTTCGTCCGCTCAATGCGCGTTCAGCGAGGCGGTCCGGCAGGAATTCCGAAGGACCGGATGGAGGCTAGGATGGCGGATATTACCACCAAACATGTTTCATACTGGATCGACTCCGCGCCGGAAACCGGTTACGCGCCGCTTCCGGGTGATCTTGACGTCGATGTCGCCGTTGTCGGGGCCGGCATCGTCGGTCTCACCACGGCGCTGCTGCTCAAGCGGGCCGGGCGCAGCGTGGCCGTGCTCGAAGCGCGGAAAATCGCGGAGCAGGTCACCGGTCGAACCACCGCCAAGCTTACCTCCCTCCACGGTCTCATCTATTCGCATCTGATCAAATATTTCGGTGAAGACGGCGCCCGTGCCTACGCGGAGTCGAATCAGGCCGCGATCGAGATCATCGATACGATACGGAAGCAACTTCACAGCGAATGCGATTTCGAACGCCTGTCGGCATACACGGTGACGGAATCCAAGGAATTGGTGCCGGCACTGGAGACCGAGGCGGAAACGGCCGCAAAGCTCGGTTTGCCGGTCGATTTCGTCACCGAAACCAGCTTGCCGTTTCCTATCGCCGGCGCGGTGCGCTTCGATCATCAGGCGCGCTTCCATCCGCGCAAGTATCTGCTGTCGGTCGCACAGGCCGTGAACGGCGACGGCCGTGCGGTTTACGAGAATACCCGGGTACTGGACGTCGAAGAGGGCACTCCCTGCCGGGTCCTGACCGATCGAGGGAAAGTCGCCGCGCGCGATGTGGTCATCGCGACCAATATCCCCATTCTGGACAAAGGCGCGTTCTTCACCAAGGTGTTTCCGAGGCAACATGTCGTCGTCGGCATTCGGGTCGCTCCGGAACAAGTGCCCGACGGCATGTTTTTGTCGGTAGGGGAGCCCGCATATTCGGTTCGCGTCCATCCGACCGCCGAAGGGCCGTTGTTGATCGTTTCTGGACAGGGCTATCGGACCGGTCACGCGGATACCGTGCAGAAGTCGAGAGAGCTGCGGTGGTTCGTCCAAAATCGGTTTCGGGTCACGTCCATCGACTACGAGTGGATCAATCAGGATTACGATGCGGCGGACCGTGTTCCCTATATCGGCCACCTCACGCCCGGCTCGAGCCATCTTTACACGGCGACGGGGTTCAATGCCTGGGGCTTGACCAACGGTACCGTGGCCGCAACGATCATTTCCGACGACATCATCGGCAATCACAATCGCTGGGCCGGCCTATACCGAGCCGCGCGCGTGAACGTCAAGGCATCGGGCGGAAGGTTGCTTAAAGAGAACGCCCATGTCGGCGAAATGTGGCTGAAGGACAAATTGGCGTCCGGTCACAGAAAAACAGTGGAGACCATACCCCCGGGAGAGGGCGAGATCGTCGATCTCCGCGGCAAGAAAAGCGCCGTATATCGGGACGAGGACGGCCGAGTGCACGCCGTGTCCGCCGTTTGTACGCATCTCGGCTGTACCGTCCGTTGGAACAAGGCGGATAAGTCCTGGGATTGCCCCTGCCATGGCTCGCGTTTCGATGCCGAAGGATCGGTGATATCAGGCCCAGCGCGGAAGAATCTCGAACCCGAATCATTGTGAGCGGTCAGTTGCACTCGAATTCAGCCGCGGCTTCGTCAGCTTTGGGTTCCGCCAACAGCGTACGCTTCACCGCGAAAATAGCCCCCATCGGCATCGCCAGTCCGACGATGGTGACGGTGATGAATAGCGCGCCGAGTTCGGAGTAGTCGGCGGGAATCTTCACCGCTCCGGTGCTCGGATCGGTAACTTCGCGTGTGACGGTGAACACTTGATTGAGATATTTGGTGCCCAATTGCGAGAGCGATAGCGCCAGATTGGTGAAGGCGGCCATGATGGCGAAATACGTGGCCTTGAGTCTTTCCGGCGCCGAGTTGGCGATCCACGCCAGCATTGGAATCATGGCAATCTGGCCCAGAGGCGACTCGAGCGCGGTGTCGATCAGCGCGATGAACCGGGCGTCGACGACGCCGCCGGTGTGAGCGGCGGTCCAATGGTGAAACCCGTAGAACATCGCGATGTTCGGCAGAAACAGGACGGCGCCGGCGATGGTCAGGACGGCGATGATAGAGGTGATCGGACGTTCCGCCATGAAGCGGCGGAAGATGAACATGCCGGCCAGCGTCAAGACGCTGGCGATCAGCGAGAGTTCCGAAAGGAACTGCTGATCGAAACCGAGTTCGTCGATCATCCACCAGGTCGACCCGGCGCCGGTCGTCGGGATCGCGCGGAAGGCGAAGATCACGATAGCCGTGGCGTAGAGTTCGCGTCGGGCGCGATCCGGCATATCCTTGGTCAGTTGCCACATCAGGAATACCACGATGGCGAGAGAGCCGGCGAATACGATTTCTTCGTTCAACGGCACTGCAGCGAGTCCCATGCTGGCCGAGAACAGGACGAAAACCAGGCTGCCGCCCAGAATCCACCAATTTGGCGACGGCAATTCGCCCATGGATCGCCCCAAGAAACGTTCGATCTGGTCCATCTCGAAGCCGTGGGCGGCGAGCCGTTGCGCGTCGCGCCAACGCAATACGGCCGCAAGGGCTACGCCTAGAACGGAAACGGCCGGAATGACGAGGGCCAGTCGGTAAATCTGAAGATAAACCGCGGCTTTCTCCGGTTCGGCGAGCTTCTCGACGCCGCTGAAAAGGTATACGTTGACCGCCGCGACCAGCACGGTGCCGCCGATGATCGCGACCCGCCCCAAGGTCTGCATCGTGGTGTGGGCCAGGCGAAGCTGTTCCTCCTCGACCGGCCGGCCTTCGCGGTCCACGCGCGGAACGGCCTCGACGGTCATGGCGTCCGCCACCGTGTCCTGCAACACATAACCGACCGGCGCCAGTAAAGCGGAAAGGACATACCAGGTTTCTATCGGCAGCAACTCGCGCATCGCGTCCGGATTGGCGAGCAGACCGATCATGATCAAAAGGCTGGCGGCAATCAGTCCGGCACCGAGCATGATGAGACCGGACTTGTGGCGCCAGATCAAGTCGACCAGATGCCCCAGCGGCATTTTCAGGGTCCAGGGCAACATCATCCAAAAGCTCAGGGATGCCAGAAATTCCGCGGACAGGCCCAGATACTCCTTGACGAAAAAAGTGCCGACGATGCCGGTCAGCCCGGAGATGCCGGCTGCCACGTAGACCATTAGAGGCGGAAGATAGCTCAGCCGCATCTGGCGGCCGAGGTCGAGAACGTTGCGGTCGAGCCACTCTCTCCAATGCATGGGAATCTCTTTAGTCGAATTTATCGGACGATTGTAGAACAAGCGATCGAGCGCTCGGAGTTTTTTCGGCGCGATGGTGGCCGTCGGGGGATCTCGAACGTTTTCGACTGCCCGTGACCAGTTTCTCCGGCACGCTCTTTTCAGCCGCCGCGGTTTACCGGGTCTTGCGATTTTGGTAGAACCGGCGGGTCCGACTCGGATTCGGCGCGCTCGGCTTCGCGCCGACGGAAAGAAAGCATCAACAATTCCTGACAAACGGAGACCAGCATGAAATCGCATTCCCTGGCGCAGGTATTCAAGTCGCTTTTGTTCGGTGCGCTGATCAGCGGAATCGTCTCGGAGCCGGCCGCCGCCGAGAGCACCACCCTCGGTCAGGCGCTGGACCGGGCCCTTCAAGGCGACCATCGTGACCCCGGAAATCGCGAGCGGGACAAATACCGGCATCCCAAGGAAACCCTGCAATTTTTTGGACTCCGGCCGGATATGACGGTTGTCGAAATCTCCCCGGGCCGTGGCTGGTATACGGAGATTCTGGCTCCCGTCCTGCGCGCCGAGGGAAAACTCTACGCGGTCGGCTTCGGCCGTACCCGGCCGGGCATGCCCGATTACGCCGTCAAAATACAGGAAGCCTTCGAGTCCAAGCTCAAGGCACGCCCCGACGTCTACGACCGGGTCGTGCTGACGTCCATGCAGAATCCGAAAGAGGCCGATTTTGCGCCGCCCGGCACGGCCGATCTAGTCTTGACTTTCCGGAACGTGCATAACTGGATCGCGGACGGGACGGCGGACGATATGTTCAAGGCCATGTACCGAGCCTTGAAGCCGGGCGGCACGTTGGGGGTGGTCGAGCATCGGGCGAAACCGGGCAGTTCGCTCGAGGAAATGAAGAAAAGCGGTTACGTAACCGAGGATTACGTGATCGCTTTGGCGGAAAAAGCCGGTTTCAAGCTGGTCGACAAGTCGGAAATCAACGCCAATCCGAAAGACACCAAGGATCATCCGCAAGGCGTGTGGACGCTGCCGCCGACTTTGCGGATGGGCGAAAAGGATCGGCAGCGCTATCTTGCAATCGGGGAAAGCGACCGGATGACCCTAAAGTTCAGCAAGTAGACGTCCCGACGAGCTTTGATTCCGACGTTAACCCCGTCGGGCGCGATCATCACCTTGCTTGAGTTGGAGCCAGCGGGCTATGAGCAACGCAGTCAATATCAGCCAACCGTAAGGGTAGGGGATGGCCCCGATGAAAAACGCCGTGAGAACGGCTACGAGCATCGCACCGAGCGTCAGAAGGTAAGTATCCATGGCGGTAAATCTCCGAGGATCGCGGAAAGGTCGGTATGTAAGACCGCAATGCAAGGCCGCGTTGGCCGCTCGCTGAAACAACAAAGCAACGGGCACCGGCAACGGATCCTCGACCGTCGCCGCCCGGCAAGCTGGGAGTTCTTTTCCGCCTTTAAGGAAGCTCTGAATAAGCCCTCTCCCGCTGGGACAAACCTGTCCTGAGCCTGCCGAAGGGCGTGAACGGAATCCACTTGTTCAGAGTTTCCTTAATCAGAGCTTCCTCAATGCGTCAATGCGCCGGCAAGAGATTGCCGACCCGCGATGTCCTCTCCTTTCGGCGAACGGAAACGAAGATTAAAACGCTTCCTTGAACGGACGCAGGTCCAACTCGTGGCTCCAGGCGCTTCGGTGCTGGCGGTGCAAGGCCCAATATGTGTCGGCGATGGCGTCGAGATCGAGTAGTCCATCGTCGCCTTTCTGGGCGACGAACTCGGGAAACGCATTGCGAGCGCGGTCGCCATCGATGACGCCATCGATGACGACGTGTACGACATGGATGCCCTGCGGTCCGAATTCCCTAGCCGTGCCTTGAGCCAATGCGCGCAGCGCACTCTTCGCGGCCGCGAAAGCCGTGAACGGCGGGCGGGCGCGCAATGAGGCGCTGGCACCGGTGAAGAACAAAGTCCCGTGTCCTTGACGCGCCATGAGTCGCGCGGTTTCCCGGCCAACCAAGAAACCGGCGTAGACGTTCTGCAGCCAAAGCTCCCTGAACATGTCGGCGCTGGTTTCGAGCAGCGGCGCCCGGCGATTGCTGTCCACGTTGCAGGCGACGATGTCCACCTCGCCGGGCTCGCTGCAAACTTTCTCGAACAACGATATGACGTCGCCTTCGACGGTGGCGTCGATCGTAACGGGAATTGCCCGGCCGCCGGCCGCTCGGATTTCCGCGGCGACGCGGTCCAATTTCTCGGCAGTGCGGCCGGCTACGTAGACCGTGAGTCCCTCGCGCGCGAAGCGGCGGGCGAGGGCGGCGCCCAAGCCCTTGCTCGGCCCAACCCCGACGACGACAGCTTTACGCTCGCTCATGCCACGGTGCTCGCAACATGGGTCAAGCGCGGGTGAAAATCAAGCCGAAATTGTTGGCCGGCATGTTGATCTTCTCGCTCAAACCCAGGGCATTGGCTCGTGCCGCTTTCTCCAGGTCGGCGATATCCTTCAGCCCCCACTCGGAAACCCCGGCCGATTGGATCATCTGATCAAATTCCTGGTTCGATTCCGTGGTGTATCGGCCGTGGTCTTTGAACGGACCGTAGATGAACAGAAAACCGTCCTCGTTCAGCAATCGGGAGGCGCATCTCATCATGCCGTCGGCGACCGAAATCGGAGCCACCTGGAAGATATTGATCACGAAAATCACGTCGTAACGCCTGTCTTCCGGATTGGGCCAGGTCTCTTCGCGCGTCAAGTCGAGCTGACTCGGCCTTGCGACGTTCTGTACACGGTTTTCCCAGGTCACGCGCATGATGTTTTCCAGGGCGTGCTCGTTCATGTCGGTGGGATGAAAGGTCAAGTGCGGGAAATGGGGCGCGAAATAATTGATGTGCATGCCGCTCCCGCTCGCAAATTCCAGGACATTGCCCGGCGTCGCCGGAAATTTTTGTTTGAAAACCTCTAGGATCGGATCTCGGTTGCGATGCCCTGCCCAGGAGACATACGGGCTTAAGGGATGTGGATCGAGTGGCGGTCGTTCTTCAGACTCAAACATATGCGGATCCTCTGGATATTTGTTTATTTAATTGTCGAATCGGGGTGATCGGTGTCCGAAAGCCGGACGCATATCTTAAGCAGTTTATGTGCCAGCGGTTTTCATGAAAAACATTGAAGAAATTCAGTAACTTCAGGAGAACTTGTCCGGCGTCTTTTATGAAAGAGTTTTTCAATTTGTGAAAACTGATTTCTTTATCCCGAAATTCGGTTTAGCCTAATAGGCCCATGACGGAGCGCGTGTGCCGCTTATGAATCAGGCAAGCTTTTCCCAATTGACTCCGGTCGGATTTCTTCAAACCTTCGTCCTCGAACTGATGAATCTGTGCGAGGAAGCGGGAACCGCCCAAGCGGAGCAGATCATCGAACGGATCGCTCACAGCGCCGGCCGGTTTTTCGAGGAAACATTCCGCGCCGAGCACGGGCTCGACCAAGCGCTTGACCGAGAACGCTACGCCGATTTGATCATCGGGCTCAAGAACAGGATCGGAGGCCGTTTTTCTCTGGTCTCCAGTGATGCGGAGTGCACCCGGGTGGCGAGTACGTGCTGTCCGTTCGGCGAGGGCGTGAGGAACTCCCCGGAGTTGTGTCGGATGACGTCCAGCGTGTTCGGCGCCATCGCAGCACGCAACTTCGGCTACGCCAAGGTGGTGCTGGAACGTCGCATCGCACTCGGCCATGACGGCTGTCAGGTCGCGATTTATCTGAATCCCGAGACCGCCGCCGAATTGCCCGGGATCGAATATCGCAAACAACGGGATTCGGCGCCGGATCAAAAGCGGGACAACGACCTGCAGACACGCATCGAAGAACGCCTGCACCGCATCTGGCGCCAAATGAGCGACCGCTGCCTGACGCCCGACGGCAACGAGCGGCCGGCCATCGTGGCGCAGTCGCCGGCCATGCAGGCTGTGTTGCGGGCGATCGAAATCGTGGCGCCGACGCCGGCTACGGTGTTGATCCGGGGCGCGACGGGAGTCGGCAAAGAGTTGGTTGCACGGGCCATTCATGCTATGAGCCAGCGCAGCGAAAAGCCATTCATCGCCGTGAACTGTGGGGCGATTCCTGAGGGCTTGGTGGAAAGCGTGCTTTTCGGTCACGAGAAAGGCGCGTTTACCGGCGCCATCGAAGTTCATCGCGGCTATTTCGAACGGGCCGATGGCGGAACTTTGTTCTTGGACGAGATCGACTCGCTAATGCCGAGCGCCCAGACCAAACTGCTCTGGGTTTTGCAGGAAGGGGAGCTGGAGCGGGTCGGCGGCCATCGTACCTTGCACGTCGACACTCGGATTGTCGCCGCCACCAACTGCGATCTGGAAAAGGCGGTTGCCGACGGACATTTCCGCAAAGACCTGTACTATCGTGTCAATGTCGTGCAATTGGCGATTCCGCCGCTCTCCGAACGGCCGGAAGACATCCCCCATCTGGTCGACCTGATCTTGAAGCGGCTGGCCGCGCGCTATCGGAAGCCGATTCACGGGGTGACGGCGGACCTCATGGCGAGGCTACGGGCTTACCCCTGGCCCGGCAACGTTCGGGAGCTGGAAAACGTCCTGGAACGGGCGGTGCTGTTCACACAAGGTCCGGTCATCGAGGATGCCGAACTCGGCGCGCATCGCACCTACACCCTGGACAGCGGTTGGAAGGCGGTCCGCAGGCAGGTTTTGGACCGCGCGGAACGGGAGTACCTGGAGCAGGCTCTAACCCAGTCTCAGGGAGACGTCAACCGTGTCGCGGAATGGATGGAGCTAACGCCGCGGGCGGTATACCTGAAGCTGAGCGAACTCGGCATCGACCCGTCGACGTTCCGCCGGCAAAAGTCCAAACCTGCAAGAACCGCTAAATAGGCGGGTCTTCTGCCGTAACTCGGTCGATAATGCGAATCCCATTACCCTATCCGACGGAGTCCGATCATGAGCATATCCCATCCCTGGCATCTGGAAGGCAGCTACTTCGAGGCCTGCAACTGCGAAACGGCTTGTCCGTGCGTGTGGTTCACCCCACCCAGCGAAGGAAACTGCAAGCTGCTCGTCGCCTGGCACATCGAGCGCGGACATTCGGAGGGACTGACGCTGGACGGGCTCAATACCGTTCTGGCGTGTTACGCGCCGGGACACATGAAGGAAGGCAACTGGCAGGCGGCGCTTTATCTGGATGAGCGGGCGGACGCCCAGCAGTCGGATGCCCTGGTCCGTATTTTTTCCGGGCAGGCCGGCGGACATCCGGCGGTACTCGCCGGCTTCGTCGGACAGGTGCTGGGTGTGAAACACGTACCCATGGCGTACGAAGCAATGGGGAAGGAACGGCGCCTCCTGATGTCGGATCTCGCGGAAGTGAGCATTCGCGCCATCGACGGCATCGCGGGGGGCGAGGCCACGATCAACAATCCGCCTCTCTGCGTAGTGCCGTCTCATCCTTCCGTGGTGGCGAAGTCGGAGATTTACCGCTACCGGGATTACGGTTTCGACTGGGAATTTTCCGGGCGCAACGGCTATTTCTCACCCTTCGTCTATCACCCCTGATCGATGGGTTTTTCGGCGAGACTCTCGAGGAGCGCTATCCAGGGGCTGTTGATAGCCGTGGGACTAGGCGCCGCCACGATCGCCGCTTGGTGGGCGCTCTATCGGCAGCAATCGGCGATGTACGCTCTGCCCATGGACCGTATGTGGATGCCCCCGACCGGCACCTGGCGCTGGTCCCTAACTGACTTCGGACTGACCGCGTCGATGTGGTGGATCATGATGCTGGCCATGATGCTCCCGGTGGTTACTCCGATGGCTTTGCTGATCGCAAGGATCGACCGGGGGCGAAACTCCGAGGCGCGCATCGGACTTCCGGCGTTTTTGCTGGGTTACGTCATGCTGTGGTTGGGATTCGGGCTTATCGCCACTTTGCTTCAGTGGCAGTTTCACCGGCTCGAATGGCTGACGCCGATGATGAATGCCCGGTACTCCGCGGTGTCCTCAGCGATTTTGATTGCAGCCGGCTTTTATCAGTTCACGCCTTGGAAGATCGCCTGTCTGAATCACTGCCGTGCGCCGATGGGCTTCCTGCTCACCCACGGAAGGCCGGGCGGGGGTGGCGGATTGCGCTTGGGGCTGCATCACGGTTTTTATTGCGTGGGCTGCTGCTGGGCCGAAATGCTGGTGATGTTCGCCGTCGGGGTGATGAACGTGCTGTGGATGGCGCTGATAACCCTCGCGATTTTGGCCGAACGTTACGTTCCCGGAGCGCACGCCATAATCCGAAAAGCGATAGGAATCACGTTAATCGCGTGGGGCGGGACGCTAGCCCTGATCTGAGCCGGCGGATGAAGTTTCATATTGATTCACTTTACGCCGCCATGTTTCATATTTGTTTCAACTGAAACGGCAAGCACGCGGCGGAGGGGGATTTGTGCCGCTGCGCCGGGCCGTTGCTGGAGCAACTGGCTTGGCACGGAGCTTGTTTGTACATTAGCAAAGCATGATGTAGGGCTGTTCCCGCAGAAATGACGGCGAGCTATACCTGTCGTCAGGAGTGATTGAGCGGGCAGCCCTAAGAGCGAATCTCAGTAGGCCGTACCAGCTAGTCGAAGAGCGTGTCCTGTGCCTGTCAAAGCGGTCCTTGGGCTTATCGGGATAGATCTGAATACCGGCGTTTCCCCCCAAGCCAGGGACGGCTTTTTTCACGAGACCGGATCACGGATGGGTAGCGCCGTGCCGTGGCTTGCGATTCAAGAACATCTGGAAACTCGATATGAATGACCTCACGTCAGATTCCGCAAAGGGACGCAATCGTTTTCGATGGGAAATCTTCTTCGCCTTGGCCCTCAAGATCGTCCTGCTGAGCGTCTTGTGGTTCGCATTCTTCCGCCATGATCCGAATGCGCCCAAACCTGCCGTTGCGGATTTGTTTTCGTCGAACCGTACCCCTTTCGACTACCAGGAGCGCCTCGAATGATATCCGGTGAAGAAATCGTCAATCTGTCGAGGCTGCAATTCGGCCTCACGGCCATGTATCACTTTCTGTTCGTGCCATTGACCCTGGGATTGTCCTTCATCCTCGCCATCATGGAATCGGTATACGTGATGACACGGAAGGAGGTCTATAAGGACATGACGAAGTTCTGGGGCAAGCTGTTCGCGATCAATTTCGCCATGGGCGTCACTACCGGCATCACCCTGGAATTCCAGTTCGGCACCAACTGGGCGTATTACTCCCATTACGTGGGTGACATTTTCGGCCCGATCTTAGCCAGCGAAGGCTGGATGGCGTTCTTTCTGGAATCCACTCTGGCAGGCCTGTTCTTTTTTGGCTGGGACCGGTTGAGCAGGGTTCAGCATCTGGCGGTCACCTGGCTGGTGGCCTTCGGCACCAGCTTTTCCGCCTTGTGGATACTCATCGCCAACGGCTGGATGCAGTACCCGGTCGGTTCCGCTTTCAACCACGAGACCTTGCGCATGGAGATGGCGTCCTTCGCCGACGTGTTCTTCAACCCGGTGGCGCAGGTCAAGTTCGTGCATACGGTAGCCGCGGGCTATGTCACCGGCTCCATGTTCGTTCTGGGTATCAGTGCCTGGTATTTGCTAAGGCGGCGCGATCTCGGCTTCGCCCGCCGCTCTTTCTCCATCGCCGCGGCGTTCGGCCTGGCTTCGGTGCTGTCGGTGATCGTTCTCGGCGACGAAAGCGGTTATACCTCGGGCGAGGTACAGAAGATCAAGCTGGCGGCGATCGAAGCGGAATGGGATACCCACGAGCCGCCCGCCAGTTTCACGATTATCGGTTTCCCGGATCAGGAAGCGGAGAAGACCCATTTCGCGATCAAGGTGCCTTATGTTCTGGGGCTCATCGCTACCCGCTCCATCGACGAGGAGGTCAAAGGTCTCAAGGATCTCCGCACCGAGAGCGTGGAGCGCATCCGAAGCGGCATGATCGCTTACGGCCAGTTGCAGAAAATACGGGCAGGGGATAGCAGCGAAGCAACGAAATCCCTTTTCGATCAGCATGTCGCCGACCTCGGCTACGGCCTGCTGCTGAAGAAATATACCGACGATCCGGCGAGCGCTTCGGAGGAGCTGATTCAACGGGCGGCCGACGACACGATTCCGAGGGTGGCCCCCTTGTTCTGGACTTTTCGCCTGATGGTCGCGGCCGGTTTCACCATGCTGTTCGTGTTCGCGATGTCCTTCTATTACTGCGCTACGCGCGTAGCCGATCGAAAGAAATGGCTGCTCAGGCTCGCGACCTGGTGCATCCCGCTACCGTGGATTGCTTCGGAAACGGGCTGGTTCGTGGCGGAATACGGCCGTCAACCCTGGACCATATCCGGCGTGCTGCCGACCCACTTATCGGCATCCAACGTCAGCTCCGAGCAGCTCTGGTTTAGCATTGCCGGTTTCGTGTTCTTCTACACCGCTCTGCTGGTCATCGAGATGTTCCTCATGGTCAAGTACGTGCGCCTCGGGCCGAGCAGTCTGCATTCCGGAAAATATCATTTCGAGATCGAGTCCGCCGCGTCGACGCCGTAACACCGGGAGAATAAGACCATGTTCGATTACGAGACTCTAAGAATCATTTGGTGGCTGTTCACCGGTGTCGTCATCATCGCTTTCGTTCTGACTTCGGGATTCGATTTCGGCATCTGCGCGCTTCTACCGTTCGTCGGTCGTAACGACCTCGAACGCCGCGCCGTCATCAACACGGTGGGCGGGACCTGGGAGGGCAATCAGGTCTGGCTGATCCTCCTGGGAGGCGCCTTGTTCGCCGTCTGGCCCCTGGTCTATGCGACCCTGTTTTCCGGGCTGTACGTGGCCATGCTGCTGGTGCTGTTCGCCCTGTTCTTCCGGCCAGTCGGATTCGATTACCGGAGCAAGCTGGAAAATCCCGCCTGGCGCAATGCGTGGGACTGGGGATTGTTTATCGGCGGGGCAGTGCCGCCGGTGCTCCTGGGCATTCTGGTAGGCAATCTGATTCAGGGCTTGCCGTTCCATTTCGATGCCGACCTCAGGCCGTATTACGACGGTAGTTTTCTTGCCCTGCTCAATCCCTTCGCGTTGTTCTGCGGTGTTATCGGTCTGCTCTTGAGCCTGTTTCACGGTGCGATTTATCTCAAATGGCGCACTGAAGGCGTGCTTTACCGGCGCGCCCTGGCGGTGGCACGAGTCTTGGGACCGGTGGCGATCGGGGCTGTGAGCTTGGCGGCTCTATGGGTTATTTTCGGGACGAGCCTTCCTGAGATTACCGCCATGCCGGGTACAGACGCCCCGTCGAACCCGCTCAACAAGACCGTGACGATGACGTCGGGTTGGCTGCGGCAGTTTGTGTCTCATCCGTGGATGCTGATCGCACCCGCGCTAGGCTTCGGAGGGTTGCTACTGGCCTGGCGGTCGGCCCTGGAGCATACGTCCGGCGGAGCCTTTCTGTTCAGCACGGTGGGGATTACCGGGCTATTGCTGTCGCTCGGCTTCGGACTGTTTCCGTATCTAGTGATCTCGTCGACCGATCCGAACCATAGCCTGACCATCTGGGATGCGAGTTCCAGCCAATTCACCTTGGCTTTGGCCTTCTGGATTACGGTGATCTTCCTGCCCATCGTCCTGGCCTACACGCGTTGGGCGTACAAGGTGCTGTGGGGGAGCGTTACCCCGGAGAAAGTGCTGAAAGATCAGCATTCTTTATATTGAGGTAGAAACATGTGGTATTTCGCGTGGATATTGGGGGTCGGCTTCGCCTGCGCTTTCGGCATCATCAATGCGATGTGGTTGGAGGCGGAATGCGATATGGATGCCGACGGGTTGGATCCTTCCAGTGGTCCGACGAGGTAAATCCGGAAGGATTCGCGCGAGCCGAATCGTGTTACGAGTCTGTCGTTTTTCCCGGAAGGAGTTCAAGAACAATGATCTATAAAAACAACAAGTTGCTCTTCCTATTGCCTTTAATCCAACCCTGGCCAGGAGAGAGATCCAAGACCATCGGCGCTGTTCAAGCAAGCCATCTAAACACTCTTTAGAAAGGAGAAAATCAATCATGGCCCGCATCGTAATACTAGGCGCCGGCATAGGCGGCGTTCCAATGGCTCTCGAAATGAAACAACTGGCCCGAAAAGAGGACGCGGTCTGCGTCATTTCGGACAGCCCCACGTTTCATTTCGTGCCGTCGAATCCTTGGGTGGCGGTAAGATGGCGCAAGCCTGACGACATCAAGGTCGAACTGGCCCCGATGTTCAAGAAAAAGGGCATCACCTTCATCAACCAGAAAGTGACTCGGGTCCATCCCGACCGAAACCAAGTCGAGCTGGCCGATGGCAGCAACGTGGACTACGACTATCTAGTCATTGCCACCGGGCCCAAGCTGGCATTCGAAGAGGTACCGGGATTCGGCCCGGAGGGACACACGCAGTCCGTCTGCCATGTCGATCACGCGACCGAAGCGGGCGAATTCTGGGAAGGGTTCGTCAAAGATCCGGGCCCCATCATCGTAGGCGCAGTCCAAGGCGCCTCCTGCTTCGGACCGGCCTACGAATACGCCTTTATCGCCGACGCGGATCTGCGTAAACGGGAAATTCGCGACAAAGTGCCGATCACCTTCGTCACGTCGGAGCCTTATATCGGCCACTTGGGCTTGGGCGGCGTAGGCGATACCAAGGGGCTTTTGGAGGGCGAGTTGCGCCAGCATCACATCAAGGCCATCACCAACGCGAGAGTGGACCGTATCGAGAAGGGCATGATGTACGTCACCGAGGTGGACGAGAAAGGACAGGAAAAGCAAAAGCACGAACTGCCCTTCAAGCATGCCATGATGATCCCTGCCTTCAAGGGCGTTGACGCCGTGGCCGGGATCGAAGGGCTTGTCAATCCGCGCGGTTTCGTACTGATCGACGAGTATCAGCGCAATCCCACCTTTAAGAACATCTATTCGGTTGGCGTATGCGTGGCCATCCCGCCGGTGGAGCCCACGCCGGTGCCCACGGGGTCGCCCAAGACTGGCTACATGATCGAATCCATGGTGACCGCTACCGCGCACAACATCCGCGAGCAGTTGGACGGCAAGGAACCCTCTCATAAGGCCACCTGGAATGCCCTATGCCTAGCCGACCTCGGCGATACCGGCGTGGCATTCGTCGCCCGCCCTCAGATTCCGCCGCGCAACGTCACCTGGGCGAGCAAAGGGCGCTGGGTGCACCTGGCCAAGATCGCCTTCGAAAAATACTTTATCCGCAAGATACGCAAAGGCATCAGCGAACCTTTTTACGAACGCCTGGGTTTGCGGCTGATGGGCGTCGTGCGACTGAAAAAGAGCTGACGACGCTGTTCCGGGCCTATAACGACCGATCACCGGATCCAAGAGCCTATCCCAATAAGCTTAATTTCATTTTTCGAACAAAAAGAACATTTCTTTAATGGTGGGCCGGGACAAGCCTGTCCTGAGCCTGCCGAAGGGCCTGTCCTGAGATTCTATGGTTCATGTCAAGC
>DYIL01000072.1 GCA_020723665.1 Methyloversatilis universalis | reverse complement strand
CTCTTCCCAGTATGCAGGAAAAGCCGTTAAAACCATACAAGCCTGTCGAAGGACTCAATCAGAGCTTCCTTAAACCGCCGCTGCCGCGGTCTCGCCGTGTCTGACCCAGCCATCCTACCCAAAAACCGGCTTCTCAAAAATGGATAAAGAAAAGCGTTTTTACAAAAAACGGCGAACAAGGGCGATCGAAGAACCAGTTTCATGTAATGCCTGATCGACCCTTCCCGTGTTTGCGAAGACTTCTCGACCGAAGAAGGCGCCGCAGGTCTTGCCGCACCGACGTTGCCCAACCCGTTCTTCCTATGCCCGAGAAGGCATCTGCCGCCGAGTTGAAAAGTCAGACCCGGTTGCTTATTCTTATCAACTTTGCCAAGCCAATAGCTGAGTCTTTACATCAGGGCATACCCTGCGGACTCATTAAGGGCGTAGGCAACTCGGCGTAAGTTCGGCAGAATACATAGCCGATAACTTTACAACTCGATACTGGTTTTGCGTCCAGGGACGGCGGCTGACTGGAACCCTTTTACACCATTCCGATGCTAGCACCGCCTTCCGATCCGGCTAATCGTCCTTCAGTGTTTCGCCCCCTGTCCGCTGCGGCGAGACCGCTCCGCTGAAACGATTTCCAAAGGAGATTTTCATGCTGATAAAACTTACGGGCGGCACCGTCTACGATCCCATGCACAGCGTCAACGGCGAAGTGCGGGACATCTTTGTCCGCGACGGGCGTATCATCGCCCACGCCGACGTTCCCGACGCGATGCCCGACCAGGAATACGATTGCCGCGGCAAAGTGATCATGGCCGGTGCCATCGACATGCATACGCACATCGGCGGCGGCAAGGTGACCATTGCCCGTAACCTGCTCCCGGAGGACCATCGCGCCGATCCGTCGCCGCGCACGGAATTGATGCGCGCCGGCTGCGGCCATGCGGCACCGTCCACGCTGACCACCGGCTATCGTTACGCGGAAATGGGCTACACCGCCGGCTTCGAGCCCGCGGTGCTGCCGATCAATGCCCGCCAAGCACACATGGAAATGGCCGACGTGCCGCTCATGGACGTGGGCGGCTATGCCATGCTCGGCAGCGATGACTTCTTTCTGCGTCTGCTCTCGTCCGGCGCCGACCAGAAAATCATCAACGATTACGTGGCCTGGACCCTACATTCCAGCCAATGCATCGGCATTAAAGTGGTCAATCCGGGCGGCATCAGCGCGTTCAAGTTCAACCAGCGCAAGCTGGACCTGGACGATCGGCACAGTTACTACGGCGTCACGCCCAGGCAGGTCCTTCAGACGCTCGCCAGAGCGGTGCACGAATTGGGCGTACCCCATCCGCTGCACGTACACGGTTGCAACCTAGGCGTGCCGGGTAACCTGGAGACGACGCTGAACACGATCGCCGGCATCGAAGGCTTGCCGATGCATTTGACCCACATTCAGTTTCACAGCTACGGCACCGAGGGCGACCGCAAGTTTTCCTCGGGCGCGGCTAGAATCGCCGAGGCCATCAACGAGAACCGCAACATCACGGCGGACGTGGGACAAATTCTGTTCGGCCAAACCGTCACCGCATCGGGCGACTCCATGCGTCAGTTCGCCAACGCCCACCACGCCCATCCGAACAAATGGGTGTGCATGGACATCGAATGCGATGCCGGCTGCGGCGTCGTGCCGTTCAAGTACAGGGACCAGAATTTCGTCAACGCCCTGCAATGGTGCATAGGCTTGGAAATCTTCCTCCTGGTGGATGATCCCTGGCGAATTTTTCTCACCACCGACCACCCCAACGGTGCGCCGTTCACCACTTATCCCCATTTGATCCGGCTGCTGATGGACAAGAGCTTCCGCAGCGACATGCTGTCGACCATCAACCCCGATGCCGCATCACTGAGCACGCTCGGCTCCATCGACCGCGAGTACAGTTTGTACGAAATCGCGATCATGACCCGCGCCGGCGCCGCCAAGCTTCTAGGCCTCAGCGACCGTGGCCACTTGGGCACGGGAGCCGCCGCGGACATCACCGTGTATACCGAACAGGAAGACAAGGAGGCGATGTTCGCCAAACCGGACTATGTGTTCAAGGACGGCGAACTGGTCGTGCGCAACGGCGAGGTGGTCAAAGTCGTTTGGGGCAATGTGCACACGGTGAAACCCGAATTCGACCGTGCGGGCATTGAAGGGCGGCTGCGGGACTATTTCGACCGCTATCACACCATGAAAATGGACAATTTCATCATCCGCGACTGGGAAATCGAGGGCGACGGGCGCAGCAAGATTCTCGTTCATCCCTGCCAAGGTCAGGCCTAACAAGAATGGCGCGAGTATTCTCCCCCGTTGAGACGCAAAGCACCCCGATCACACAGAACAAACGAGCCGTGAGGAATTGAATGAACATTAACGGCGTACAGATCGATGCGACTTTCGCCGAAGCCTTTCCGATGAGGGCCACGCGGGTCATCATCACCGCTCAGAATTTGAAATGGGCCTATCATGCAGCCCAGGCCATGACCGGCTTCGCCACTTCGGTTATCGCCTGCGGCTGCGAAGCAGGCATCGAGCGCGAACTCGATCCGAGCGAAACCCCGGACGGGCGACCGGGCATTTCCGCATTGATTTTCGCCATGGGCGGCAAATCCTTGGCCAAGCAAGTGGAAACCCGTGCCGGCCAGTGCGTGCTGACTTCCCCCACATCGGCATTGTTCGCCGGCATTCACGAAGGGGAAAAAATCCCTTTGGGCAAGAATCTCCGCTTCTTCGGCGACGGATTCCAGATCTCCAAACGCGCCAATGGCAAGCGCTATTGGCGCGTTCCGGTCATGGACGGCGAATTCCTGTGCGAGGACACTACCGCCATGGTCAAGGCGGTGGGAGGCGGCAACTTCCTGGTCCTGGCGGAAAGCCAGCCGCAAGCCCTGGCCGCATGCGAGGCCGCCATCGAAGCCATGAGAAAGATCCCCAACGTCATCATGCCGTTCCCGGGCGGTGTGGTGCGATCCGGCTCCAAAGTCGGCTCGAAGTACAAAGCCCTGTCCGCATCGACCAACGACGCCTTTTGTCCCACCCTCAAGGGTCAGACCAAGACGGATTTGAGTCCGGAGATCGAATCGGTCATGGAAATCGTCATCGACGGGCTAACCGACGAAGACATCAAAAAAGCCATGCGGGTCGGCATCGAGGCAGCTTGCAGTTTGGGCGCCGAAAACGGCATACGCCGCATCAGCGCAGGCAATTACGGCGGCAAACTGGGTCCTTTCCTATTCCATCTTCAGGAGATCATGGCATGACGGCGCTTACCTTCACCCTGAAGGCTGAACTCAAACAACGGGTCGACGTGTCCCCGCTGACGCCCGATCGCCTCGCCGACAAGCCCGCCGGCGAAATCGGGGCCGAGTTGCTGCAATACGGCAATCGGCAGGTGCGCGCTGACGAGTTGTTTTCCATCGAAGGGCAAGACTCCGACCGCCTGGTCTTTCGGGGCAGCAGAAAGCTCGATTATGTCGGCAGGGGCATGAGCCGGGGCGAAATCCGCGTCGAAGGCGATGCCGGCAGTTACTTGGGCATGCAGCTCAAGGGCGGACGCATCGTGGTCGACGGTAGCGTCGACGCCTATGCCGCCTGCGAGATGAAAAACGGCGAAATCCTGATTCGCGGCGACGCCGGGGACTTTCTCGGCGCCTGCCTTCCCGGCAATAAGAAGGGCATGGCCGGCGGCGTCGTCATCGTCAAAGGAAGCGCAGGCGACCGCGTGGGCGACCATCTGCGACGCGGCGCCATTCTGATCGAGGGCGACGCCGGAAGCTATCTCGGCTCCCGCATGACGGCCGGTACCATCGCGGTCCTCGGCACGGTCGGCGACCATCTCGGCTACGCCATGAACCGCGGCACCGTATTGCTTGCCCGGAAGCCTGCCTCCCTGCCTTCTACCTTCAACGATTGCGGCACCCATACGCTCGGCTTCATACCGCTGCTTCTGAGGGGCTACCAGGGCCTGGAAACCCGCTTCTCCGAGATGTCCGACACGCTCAAGCGGGTGCGGCGTTACGCCGGAGATATGTGCGCACTGGGCAAGGGCGAGATCCTCGTAGCCGTTCGATGAGCTATTGCTGAGCGTCGATGCGTCAGTCGAATTCGCTGGCGTCTCGCGTCGGGAGTCGAAAAACTCCGTCGGTTGACGGACTTAGGCGTGCGCGGTTATCATTCCGCGTTTAAAAGAATTTTCTGCGTTGGAGCCAACAAAAAATGTACGCGGTTATACAGACAGGCGGCAAACAGTATCGGGTGAAACAGGGTGACATCGTCAAGGTCGAAACCCTGAACGCCGAAGCCGGCCAGCAAATCGAATTCGACAAGGTGTTGATGGTTCAGACGGATTCCGGATTGAAAGTAGGCAAACCCTTCATCGATGGCGGCAAGGTAACCGCAACCATCAAGGCCCATGGCCGGCACCCGAAAGTTAAAATTGTCAAGTTCCGCCGGCGCAAGCACTACATGAAACAGGCTGGCCACCGGCAGAATTACACGGAAATCCAGATCACCGGTATCACGGCCTAATCGAATAGCGAGGAATCACGATGGCGCATAAAAAAGCAGGCGGCAGTTCGCGCAACGGCCGCGATTCAGAATCCAAACGGCTTGGGGTAAAACGTTTCGGCGGCCAATTCGTACAGGCGGGCAGCATTATCGTGCGGCAGCGCGGCACCAAATTCCACCCCGGCGAGAATGTCGGCTGCGGAAAAGACTACACGCTTTTCGCCTTGGCGGACGGGCTTGTCCAATTCAAAGTAAAAGGCCCGTTCAAACGGAAATACGTCAACATCGTTCGAAGCGAAGCCTAAGGAACAGTGCGGCTGTGCCGGCCGCCCTTTCAAGCAGGAAGAAGCCTCGTCCGTGACGGGGCTTTTTCGTCATTACCATGAAGTTTGTCGACGAAGCGGAAATTCGGGTGGAAGGCGGTGACGGCGGCAACGGCTGCGTCAGCTTCCGTCGCGAAAAATATGTTCCTTTCGGAGGCCCCGACGGGGGTGACGGGGGTGACGGCGGCAGCGTTTATCTGGTCGCCTCCGCCAACCTCAATACGCTGGTCGATTTCCGTTTTCACTCCCGATTCCGCGCCGAGCGCGGACAAAACGGCTCGGGCGGAAACTGCACCGGCCACTCCGGAGCCGACTGCATCATTCACGTCCCCACCGGCACGGAAGTATTCGATGCCGAAACCGGCGAAAAGCTGGGCGATCTGGTCAATGAAGGCGAAAAGTTATTGGTGGCCAAGGGCGGTTATCACGGCCTCGGCAATACCCGCTTCAAGAGCAGCGTCAATCGTGCGCCGCGCAAAGCCACCAACGGAACGCCGGGCGAAAAGCGAACCCTGCGCCTGGAGCTCAAGCTGATCGCGGACGTCGGCCTGCTCGGCATGCCCAACGCCGGAAAATCCAGCCTGATCCGCAGCGTGTCCGCCGCCCGTCCCAAGGTCGCGGACTATCCTTTCACGACGCTTCATCCGAACCTGGGCGTGGTGCGCGTCGACGATCAGCGCAGCTTCGTCATGGCGGATATTCCCGGGCTCATCGAGGGCGCATCGCACGGCGCAGGGCTCGGGGTTCGGTTCCTGAAGCATCTTTCCCGCACCAAGCTGTTGCTCCACGTGGTGGATGTGGAGCCTTACGAGAGCCTGGAAGACCCGGTCACGGCAGCCCGAAAAGTCATTGCCGAACTTGAACAATGGGACCAAGGACTGGACCGAAAGCCGCGCTGGCTGGTTCTGAACAAAATCGATCGGCTCGCCGATGACGCCGTGGAACAGCGTTGCCGTGAAATCATCGACGGTCTCCAATGGACCGGCCCCGCGTTCAGGGTCTCCGCCGTTCGCGGCGACGGCCTGAAGCAACTCATCTACGGTGTAATGGAATTCCTGGAACAAGGACAAGCAAAAAATGCAGAACCGGACTGAATTCGCCCGCGCTCGCCGCGTCATCGTCAAAATCGGCAGCGCTTTGCTGACCTCGAGCGGGCGCGGACTGGACCTGCCCGCGATCAGCGACTGGGTGGGCCAGATAGCGGGCTTGCGCCATAAGAAAATAGAAATCGTGCTCGTATCGTCAGGGTCGGTCGCCGAAGGGATGTGCCGGCTGGGCTGGAAAACACGCCCGCGCGCCCTGCATCAGCTGCAGGCGGCAGCCGCTGTAGGACAGATGGGCCTGATTCAGGCTTACGAGTCTCTCTTTCAACGGCACAACCTTCACACCGCGCAGATTCTGCTGACCCACGACGATTTATCGGATCGCCAGCGTTACCTCAACGCCCGAAGCACCCTGCTCACACTGCTCGAATTGGGGGTAGTGCCGGTCATCAACGAAAACGATACGGTAGCGAACGAGGAAATCCGCTTCGGAGACAATGACACGCTCGCAGCCCTAGTGGCGAATCTCCTGGAAGCGGACCTCTTGATCATTTTGACCGACCAAAAGGGACTCTTCGAACGCGACCCGACGCTGGACCCTACCGCCAACTTCGTTCATCAGGCCAGCATCAATGATTCGCGCCTCGGCGAAATGGTGGGCGAAAGCCGCAGCGGACTGGGACGGGGCGGCATGATTACCAAATTGCGTGCTGCTCGACTGGCGTCCCGTTCCGGCACGGCAACGGTCATCGCCAGCGGGCGGGAGCATGATGTCATGGCGAGGATAATGGCTGGCGAAAACGTGGGCACCTTCCTGGTGCCGGACGTATCTCCGATGCTGGCGCGCAAGCGCTGGCTGGCCGGTCAGCTCAAGCTCAAGGGCGCACTGCACCTGGATGAGGGCGCCGCGCGTGTCTTAAAGGAAGACGGCAAAAGCTTATTGCCCATCGGCGTAACCGCCGTATACGGCGACTTCCACAGGGGCGATCTGGTCGCTTGCGTGGATGCGGGAGGAAACGAGATAGCCCGGGGACTTGTGAATTACAGCGCCGACGAAACCCGGATCATCATGCGCCGGCCGAGTTCGCAGATCGAAAGCTTGCTCGGATATGTCGACGAACCCGAGCTGATCCACCGGGACAATCTAGTCTTGGCTTGAGAGGCAGGCGAAGCCCGCCTCGCCTTTCCGCCGGACGTTCAGGCGGATACTTTCAGAGCCAGTGCTTTGACACGGGCGTTGAGACGGCTCTTGCTGCGAGCAGCCTTGTTCTTGTGGATCAAGCCCTTGTTGACCGACGAATCGATAATGGGAACCGCGGCGCGGTAGGCGGCCTGAGCTTGCTCCAGGTCGCCGGATTCCACCGCTAAAATGACCTTCTTGATGAAGGTCCGCAGCCGGCTACGCAGAGCCGCGTTGTGGGCGCGACGTTTTTCCGATTGTCTGGCGCGTTTTTTTGCAGAAGCAATGTTAGCCAAGGTGAAAACCTCTAGTCCAATTCGTTGGAAGCGAATTCGTTATTGTCGTCACAAGTCATTTCGGAGTCAATAGCGCAACCCTCACGATATCCCCCAAGGAAGCTCTGATTAAGCCCTTCGACAGGCTCAAGACGAACGGTAACGCGTTGATTCCGTTCGTGGTGCCGGCCCGCGCGGCAGCAGGCGGGAGCTTGTCGAACGCGCTCCTGAGCCTGTCGAAGGGCGTGAACGGAATCAACTGGTTCAGAGCTTCCTAAAGCGGAGGTATTTGGAGCTTGAAACTCATTTCCGGAGCGTTGTTCGCGGCACGTTTTCAGCAGTGCCTTCATCGCGTAAATTCCTTATACTACGGCCTTTTCTGCAACGACAGCATTGGTTTTAGGCTCTGAGCAAGCATCTACTGAGATCCACGGCGGCCGTCGGCGGCTTGACTTCCGTCTCCCGCCTGTTGGGGTTCGTTCGGGATGTCGTCATCGCCCGTTATTTCGGTGCCGCCCCCGACACCGACGCGTTCCTCGTCGCTTTCAGAATTCCCAACTTCTTGCGCCGCCTCTTTGCCGAAGGCTCCTTCTCTCAAGCTTTCGTGCCGGTGCTGTCGGACTATAAAGAGCGTCGGGATCAAACCCAGCTCAAGCTGTTCCTGGATCGCACCGCCGGCAGCTTGTCGCTGGCTTTGTTGCTGATGACGTTGGCCGGAATCATCGCGGCACCGCTCTTGATCCTGCTGTTCGCGCCCGGCTTTTGCCGAGATGCGGCGCAGTTCGAACTCAGCGTCGCGATGCTGCGCATCACCTTTCCGTATCTATTTTTCATTTCCCTCACGGCATTCGCCGGGGCGATTCTGAACACCTGGGGACGCTTCGCCGTACCGGCCTTCACGCCGGTCTTTCTGAATTTTTCGATGATCGCCGCGACCATCTGGCTCGCTCCCTATTTGTCCGAACCGATCACCGCCCTGGCCTGGGGCGTGCTGGTCGCCGGCTTCGTGCAACTCGGCTTTCAAGTGCCAGCGCTCCTTCGGGCGGGATTGCTGCCGACTCCCCGCTTCGGGTTTCACGATTCCGGGGTTCGCCGCGTCATCGCACTGATAGGCCCCGCGATTTTCGGGGTTTCGGTGACCCAGGTGAACCTCCTGGTCGATACCTTGATCGCCTCCTTTTTGGCCGCCGGCAGCGTCTCCTGGCTTTACTACTCCGATCGCCTGGTGGAATTCCCTTTAGGCATTTTCGGCGTCGCTATCGGCACCGTGATGCTGCCCCATTTGTCGAAAAATCATGCGAGCCGCGACCGGGACGGGTTCTCCCGTTCGCTGGATTGGGCCCTGCGCTGGGTCATTCTCATCGGCCTGCCGGCGACCTTAGGACTCGCGCTGCTCGCCGAGCCGATGATTTCCACCCTTTTTCAATACGATCGGTTTTCTTCGCATGATACAGAGATGGCCAGCCGGAGCCTGATGACCTACTCCATCGGATTGATAGGCTTCATCGCGATCAAGGTACTGGTTCCGGGTTTCAGCTCGAGACAGGATCTCCACACACCGGTCAGGTACGGCGTCTATGCGGTGGTCGCCAACCTCGCGCTGAATCTTGCCCTAGTCTTTCAACTCGCGCCCATAGGCTGGGGCCATGCGGGCCTGGCTCTGGCGACGGCGCTGGCGGCTCTCTTCAATGCCGGACTGCTTCTGGCCAAGCTTCTTAAGGAGCGGATTTACAGACCGGAACCCGGATGGACGATCTTTCTCCTGCGCGTGGCGTTCGCCGGCGCCGTCATGGTCCCGATCCTCGTCTATGCGTCCAATGCATACCCGTGGCAGACCTGGTCGATGACCGAGCGGATTTCTCATCTCGCACTGTGGATTCCGCTGGGTTTCGGGACTTACGTGTCCTGTCTCACCCTGACCGGCCTCCGCCCCAGGCACATGCTGATTCCCGAAGGCACCTGAGGACTGTCGCATGCGCTTGAGTCGAGGACTCGCCGAACTGAAGCTTCCCGACAAGGGCTGCGTCGCCACGATAGGCAACTTCGACGGTGTTCATATCGGCCACCGCCGGGTGATCGAGCGGCTGGCGGAAGCGGGTCGCAGGCTGGAATTACCGGTCGTGGTCGTCCTGTTCGAGCCCCAACCGCGGGAATATTTTTTCCCGAACGAAGCACCGGCCCGCCTGACCCGGCTCCGCGAGAAATTGGCCCGCTTGGCGGAATTGCCGATCGATCAGATATTGCTGCTGCGATTCAATCGGCATCTCGCCATGTTGCCGGCGCAAGACTTCATCCAAAAAATCCTGCTTGAAGGTTTGCGCATCAGGTATTTGGTGGTCGGAGACGATTTCAGGTTCGGCAGAAACCGGTTCGGCAATTTCGCCTTGCTGCGCCAAGCCGGAAGAGAATTCGGCTTCGAAGTGGTCGACACTCCGTCGGTATTGGTGGACGGGCAGCGCGTCAGCAGCACCTGGGTCCGTAAGGCCCTCGCTGCGGGCGATCTAGCCGGGGCAGCGCGGCTCCTGGGGCGCCCGTATTCCGTTTGCGGACGCGTCGTTCACGGTGCAAAACGCGGCCGAATGCTGGGCTTTCCTACGGCCAACATCTTAATGAGACGGAAAAACACTCCTGTCCAGGGGGTGTTTGCCGTTACAATGTCCGGGATCGGCGAACGTCCGCTGCCGGGGGTTGCGAACGTCGGCATACGCCCGACCGTCACGGGAGGGCGCACGGTGCTCCTGGAAACCTATTTGCTGGACTTCTCCGGAGATATCTATGGAAAGCAGGTGGAAATCGTTTTTCACCGTAAACTCCGGGACGAAAAGCGCTTCGACGGCTTAGCCGAACTACGGGCCCAGATCGAACGGGACGTCGAAACTGCACGAAGCTATTTCGCCATCTCCAATTCAATACCATCCTCTGCATCATGAGCACGGATTATAAATCGACACTGAATTTACCCCGCACCGACTTTCCGATGAAGGCCAATCTGCCGCAGCGCGAGCCCGAGTTGCTCGAGCGCTGGCGCCGTCTCGATCTTTACCGGAAGATCCGCGAAACGTTCCGGGGACGCCCCAGATTCATTCTTCACGACGGTCCCCCTTACGCCAACGGCGAAATCCACATCGGCCACGCCGTAAACAAGGTATTGAAGGACATCATCATCAAGAGCAAGGGACTCAGCGGTTTCGACGCGCCCTACGTGCCCGGCTGGGATTGCCACGGCCTGCCCATCGAGTTGATGGTGGAAAAAAAGATCGGCAAAGCCGGCATCCAAGTCAACGCGTCCGATTTCCGCAAAGCCTGCCGAACCTATGCGACCGAGCAAGTAGAGATCCAGCGCCGCGAGTTCATCCGGCTCGGCGTTTTCGGCGATTGGGAAAATCCTTATCTGACCATGAATTACCGCTTCGAGGCCGACATTTTGCGCGCTCTGGGACGCATTTCTGCGCACGGTCATCTGGTGAAAGGAGCGAAGCCGGTGCATTGGTGCACCGATTGCGGCTCCGCGCTGGCCGAAGCCGAGGTCGAATACGAGAACAAACGCTCGATAGCCATCGACGTGCGGTTCAGAGTGCTCGACGAACCCGCGCTGATCCAGCGTTGTCATTCGGTGCCGGGACATCCGGGCGAAGGCCCGCTGTCGGTCGTCATTTGGACGACCACCCCCTGGACCCTGCCGGCCAACCAGGCCGTGGCGCTCAATCCGGATCTCGATTACGCCGTGGTGCAGTGCCGGGAACCGACGGAACGGTTGGTGGTGGCCGAGGCCCTGATGAAAGATGTCATGCTGCGTTGCGGCGTCGACGATTACCGCGTTGTGGCGTATGGCAAGGGCTCGGATCTCGAGGGCTTGCTGCTTCAACATCCGTTTTACGAGCGGGAAGTACCGATCGTTCTCGGCGAGCACGTGACGCTCGATGCCGGTACCGGCGCGGTGCACACGGCGCCCGGCCATGGCCAGGAAGACTACGTCGTCGGTCAGCGCTACGGATTGGCAGTCGACAATCCGGTGGCGGACGACGGCAGGTTTCTGCCGGGCACGCCCCTTTTCGCCGGCGAACACGTTTTGAACGCCAACGGCCATGTGGTCGAGGTGCTGAAGGAACGCGGCGCGCTGCTCCACGAAGCGCGCATCGAGCACAGCTACCCGCACTGCTGGCGGCATAAGACGCCGGTCATCTTCAGAGCGACGCCGCAATGGTTCATCGCCATGGACAAGAAACATCTTCGCCGCCGGGCCCTGGAAGAAATCCGGAAAGTGGAATGGATACCCGCCTTCGGCCAGGCGCGAATCGAAGGCATGGTCGCGAACCGGCCCGACTGGTGCGTCTCCCGGCAGCGGAACTGGGGCGTGCCGATCGCCTTGTTCGTCCATCGCGAGACCGGCGCCGTGCACCCGCGTACCGAGGATTTGATCGAAGCGGTCGCTCAAAGAGTCGAGGAAAGGGGGATTGACGCCTGGTTCGATCTCGATCCCGCCGAATTGCTGGGCGAGGAAGCGGCGTACTACCAAAAAATCAACGACACCCTGGATGTCTGGTTCGATTCGGGGGTCAGCCACTTCTGCGTGCTGGATCGGCGGGAAGAGCTTTATTCGCCGGCCGATCTGTACCTCGAAGGCTCGGACCAGCATCGCGGCTGGTTCCAATCATCCCTGCTCACCTCGGTCGCGATCCTAGGTGCCGCGCCGTACCGCCAGGTCTTGACCCACGGCTTCACGGTGGATGCGGAAGGCAAGAAAATGTCGAAATCCAAGGGTAATGTCGTGGCCCCGCAGAAAGTGATGCAGAGTCTCGGGGCCGACATCCTGAGACTCTGGGTCGCGGCCACCGACTACCGGGCCGAGATGAGCGTCTCCGACGAGATTCTGAAGCGCACGGCGGACGTTTACCGGCGACTGCGCAACACCGCCCGTTATCTGCTCGCGAACATGAACGGCTTCGACCCGGCGCGGCATTCGGTCCAGCCCGAAAAAATGGTGGCGCTGGACCGCTGGGCGGTCGACCGCGCTTTCCGTCTACAGCAGGAGATCATCGAGGCTTACGAAACCTATCAGTTCAACCAGGTCTACCAAAAAGTCCACCACTTCTGTTCCATCGACCTCGGCAGCTTCTATCTCGACGTGCTGAAGGACCGCCAGTACACCTGCCGCGAGGATAGCCTCCCGCGGCGATCGGCGCAGACCGCGATGTACCACATCGCCGAGGCCTTGGTCCGTTGGCTCGCGCCCATCCTGAGCTTCACCGCCGATGAAATCTGGTGTCATCTGCCCGGCAAGCGGAGCGATTCGGTGTTTCTGGAAACCTGGTACGAAGGCTTGTTCCCGCTGGACGAGTCCTCCCCGTTGAATCGCGAGTTCTGGGATTTCGTGCTCAGGATCCGCGAATCGGTGAGCAAAGAGCTGGAGGTGCTTCGCGTGCGCGACGAGATCGGCTCGTCCCTGGATGCCGAGGTCGAGCTTTACTGCAGCGAGCCGATTCTCGAACGGCTTGCGCCTATCGAAAGCGAGCTCCGCTTCGTGTTCATCACTTCGTATGCGAGCCTTCGGCCCAAAGGGGCCAGCGACACGCTTCCGACGGGGATCGACGGACTGGAGCTGAAAGTTCGGGCTTCCGATAAACCCAAATGCGTACGCTGCTGGCATCACCGCGAAGATGTCGGCAAGCATGCCGATCACGCCGACCTTTGCGAACGTTGCGTAGAAAACGTCGCGGGGTCGGGCGAAACCCGTCTTTATGTCTGACGCCCATGTTGAATTGGCTTTGGCTCTCCGCGCTGGTCGTCGGCCTGGACCAACTCACGAAGCAACTGGTCGACCGCTCGATGGAACTGTACGAATCGATCGGCCTGCTGCCATTTTTTCAGCTCACTTACTTACGCAACCAAGGCGCCGCGTTCAGCTTCCTGAGTCAAGCCGGAGGATGGCAGCGCTGGTTCTTCGTCGGCCTGGCGGCCATCGCCAGCGGCGCGATCTGCTACTGGCTGAGCCGACTCGGCAAAAATCAACGCTGGGAGGCCGCCGCTTGGGCGCTGGTGCTCGGCGGCGCCCTGGGCAACCTCATCGACCGGATTCTTTACGGATACGTCATCGACTTTCTCGACGTGTTTTACGGGGAATGGCACTGGCCGGCCTTCAACGTCGCCGATTCGGCGATCACTATAGGCGTCGCGATGCTGCTGATTGATGCCGTGAGACCCCGACAATCCACGGAAAGCTTGGTGTAGGCCGGGATAAGCGTAGCGTTCCCGGCGAACCGGCCTATTAGAGCGAGAGCGGCTGTCGGATTGGTTTACCGCTTGTGGGAGCGGGCTTTAGCCCGCGATCGAGCGATTATCGCGGGCTAAAGCCCGCTCCCACACTAAGGCCTTTTGCAATCAATCCTTACGTACCAACGGAAACCGCTCTAATCGGCCCCTTCCCAATCGCAAACGGGCCTTTAGCCTGCCCCTTCCCGATATAGCGGATCGGCAAACGGGTTTGTCGGCAAGGGATTGCCGACCTACCATAGCCACACTTTAGAGAAAAATATTTCTGTTTCCAGTCTGACAAAACCCTCTCGCAGACAACAATCGGTAAAGCCGTTCCCAATCGAAGCTCGGCCCGGGGTCGGTTTTGCGGCCCGGAGCGATGTCGCTGTGACCGACGATCCTATCCGGCGACAAACCCGGGTAATTATCGAGCAAGACCGCGAGCACATCGGCCAGGCGCTCGTACTGCGCGTCGGCATAAGGAATGTCGTCGGCCCCTTCCAATTCGATGCCGATCGAGAAATCGTTGCAGCGCTCCCGTCCCTGATAGCTGGAGACTCCGGCGTGCCAAGCGCGCCGGTGGAACGGAACGAATTGAACGATCCCGCCGTCCCGGCGAATGAGCGCATGGGCCGATACCCGCAAGCTGCATATGCTCTCGAAATAAGGATGAGCAGTCGGCTCCAAGGTATTGGTGAACAAACATTCGATCCAATCGCCGCCAAATTCGCCCGGCGGCAGGCTGATGCCATGGATGACCACCAGGGAAATATCCCTTACATCCGGCCTGTCGTCGCAGTTGCAGCTCTCTAGCCGCCTCGCACCCGCCAACCAATGATCGATGACCTTCATTTTCTGAACCGAATCGAAAATGGCCCGACTTTAACACCGAGCCGGTTTGCCGGATAGACGACCAGCATTCTCATTTCGAGCACGAGCCCGTCCTGCCGCCTACGTCATTGGGGCAGGACGCCGGAATCCAGACACAGGGACGTAAACCAGGGTCTACCGGAGTGCCTGAATCGAGCCGCCTGGGAGCTATTCCCCAACCCGCTGACCGCCGCCGGTTAACCTTCCGTTCTGATTGATCACCGCGCATCCGTGCAGCACTCCGGTCGAGCGCACCCCTTTTCGCGCCGCTTATCCCTGTATTTGCCGCGATAAGCGAGCACTCGAAAAAACTTCTTTAATCTTTGCACGTCCGCCTTATCTGTCCAGGTTTGTAAGCTCTTTCTGACTTCACGGGTGTAACAAGAATGATTCACCATTCAGGTGCCGAAAGGGTGCAGTCTTTAGACAATAGGGCTCATTTTATCTAACAATACTACGGCCATTCTCGACACTCAGAGCGTCACGGCACGACAATCCCGCAAAAAGGTCAGATGAAGGAAGTCTCATGAAAACACGGCATCACTGCTTAGCTTCCATCTCAGCTCTAGCAAGTTTCTGTCTAGCTACAGCTCTTCTGGCCTATCCATTCACCCTTCATGCAGCCCCTACGTGTCAAGTCCCGCATGATTGTAAACCCTCTTGCGAAAGAGATGGGGATGGGACGTTTGCCAGTTTTTGAGAGCCTGA
>DYIL01000071.1 GCA_020723665.1 Methyloversatilis universalis | reverse complement strand
GCTCTTCCCAGTATGCAGGAAAAGCCGTTAAAACCATACAAGCCTGTCGAAGGACGTGAACGGAATCAACGTGTTCAGAGCTTCCTTAGTGAATGACGGCGAAGCTGGGCTTGACGATCTCGAAAATCTCGAAGGACTGGATCCACGCATCTTGCATGATGCCGGGAACGGTTTCCAGGGAAAGTCCCAGCAATTCCCAAGCGCCCTTGTCGACGCCGGTTTTCTCCGTGTCGACCGCATCACTCAGATCGATGCCGGGCTCGATATAGGTTGCCAGCGCGCTGGCTACGTGGATGAGCGCGGCGTTTTTCCTGTGCTCTGGCGGCGCTTTGTTGGGCGCCAAATAATGTGCTACGGCCATTTGCAGGCGCTCGGGAAGTTTCCAGATCTGGATCAGTTCGGCCCCGAGTTCGGCGTGAGTGAACCCAAAAATCCGCTGTTCCGCTTCGTTGATCGCATCTTCGCCGCGCGAGCCGAGTTCGAGCACGCGCCGGTATTCATTGGCGCGGCAAGAATAAAAGACCAGCCGGCCCACCTTGTGCAGCAATCCGGCCACGAACAGGGGTTCGTTCTCGAAGATCCTGCAACGGAACGCCAAAGAGCGCGCGATGACGCCGCATGCGACACTGTTGAGCCAGAAACGTTCCATGTCAACCCATCGCCGCGGAATTCCCCTGAAGGTGCTCGCTACGGATGTCGCGAGCGCCAGGTCCCGGATGGCGGCTCGGCCGAGCAAAGGGATTGCCCGGGAAACGGTTTCGATCTTGTAGGGCGCACCGGTAAAAGCGCTGTTCGCCAGTTTCAGCAAACGTGCGGTCAAGGCCGGATCGCTGACGATGACTTCACCGATGGCGCCGTTGCTCGAATCGGGAGATTCCAGGAGTTGCATCAATCTCGAAGTCACTTCTGGCAGGGATACGAGCGTCTTCACTTCTCTGGCGAGCGATTGGGCGGTCATCGGCTTAACCTGTTCGTCTCTAAGAGCCGGTGCATCATGGTTTTTGTTCTGCCGGGAGTTCGGTGCGTTTATCGGCCTCTCCGGACGCAGATCGTACTTGTGCGGGCAGCACACGTCTGGTCGATCGCGTCGGGCGGGTCCGTGTAGAAAGTGTAGTCCCATCGAGGAAACCATTCTTGCGTGGCTGTCGGGGGCAACGGGGGAGCGTGTTTCTCGGCAGGGGGCTAAAAGAAAGCGTTAAGGAAGCTCTGATTAAGTCCTTCGACAGGATCAGGGCAAACGGCCTACCAAGGTGGATGCCTAGTGCTTAAGAGCACTAAAATTAACGAATATGAAAACCCACATAAAATCAATTTCTTAGGTTGGATTGTTGCATCGTTTGTTTTGGCGATTAAGCACTAGTGTAATGCCGGTAAAGCTTTTTCGCTGAATCGCTTAAGGGGGCCGTTCCTTTCTTGAGATGGTAACGGTTCTTGCCGGTTCGCTTGGCGTGGTACATGGCCTCGTCGGCGGCTTTGATCAAGCTGTGGTTGTCGGTGCCGTGAATCGGATAAATCGCGATGCCGATGCTCGATGAGATGGCGATTTCCGAGCCGTCCACTTCCAGGGGGCGAGCGACCGCGCTCAGAATCTTGTCCGCGACGGTACAGGCTTCTTCAGTTCCGGAAATTCCCGGAAGCAGCACCAGGAACTCATCGCCGCCGATGCGGGCGACGGTATCGCTTTCCCGGAGGGATTGGGAGACCCGAAGCGCGATTTGTTGCAGGACGAGGTCTCCCGCGTCATGTCCATGGGTATCGTTAACCTCCTTGAAAAAATCCAGATCGACGAACAGCACCGCGAACTGCTGTCCGTATCGGCTGGCGAAGGACAGCGCGCGGCTGATTCTGTCGTTGAACAGGATCCGGTTGGGCAGATTGGTGAGCGAATCGTGGTGCGCCAGGTAGTAAATCTGTTCCTCGGCGGTTTTGCGCGAGGTGATGTCGAGCCCGACGCCGAGCAGACAGTCGTCCTGTCCGAGTCTTGCTTTTGTGCTGCTGAAGAAAAACGGGATTCGCTGTCTGTCTTTCGTCAGGAAATAAGACTCCGCCAGCGAGCGTTCCGAGGCGAACATTTCGATGAGCTTGTCTCCGGCCAAAGCACGCTTATCATCCTCGGTAATGAAGTCCAAGGGACGGGCGTGTTCCAATTCGCCCGCCGAGTAACCGGACACTGCTTCGAAATTGGCGTTCCAGCGCAGAAAGCGGCCGTCCTTATCAGCCAGATAGAAGATACCGGGCAGGCTTCTTATCAAGTCGTCCGCGAATCGGATTTCGTTTCGAAGCGCCTCTTCGGTGTTCTTCTGTTCCGTAACGTCGGTGAAGCACCATACAAATCTGCCGTCGTCGATCATCCGTACGCCGACATCGGCCGTCAGAAAGCTTCCGTCTTTGCGTCTTAGCTTCAGCGTGCTGCGCGCGACATCGCCGGACGTCAAAGCGTCCAAGTAGAGCTGCTGGGCGGCGCAGTCTTCCGCGATGGCGGTGTTGATGTGGATCTGACTGTGCTCTCCGAATGCAAAGCCCAACAACTCGCAAGCGGTGCGGTTGGCGTATACGCAGTGCCCGTCGATCGATTCCGTTACGCAGATGGCAGCCGGCGACCATTCCAGGATGGTGTCGAAGTTTTCGTTGGACTGCGGGGAGGTTCGTTTTGCGCCGACCAACCGCTTGCGCAAAACCGCGAGCAGTGCGATGAGCGAGAGTGGAACGGCTAAGCCCAAGAGCTGAAAATTCTGGAAGGCTGTTTCATCGAAACGCAAAAACCCGCCGTTATCGACTATCGGTAGCGAGACAGCGACCAGCGCGAAGATATTTGGGCGAGGAATCCGGCCTAGTATGGGAAATGGTAGTCCTTTCATCCCTGTAATCCAGTATCCGTAAGCGAACTGCGCTCGCGGCAACGATAGATGCGCTCCGCGTAGTATGGAGCGGCGGACATGAAAAGCCATAAGCAATTCTACTGACATAGGCGTCTCATTCCGCCAAGTCCGAATACCGTTCCGCCCTCCCACGACAAAGACGCCCGGCATTTACTCGGGTGCCAAAAGACGCATCTGCGGGCAAAGGCTGTCGGTAGGGTTCGGTATGTGCGAAGGCCAACCTCAAGCCGGTGGTGTCCACTGATAAAGCCAGATTTCCGTCAGCGCCCCCGATTCGTCCTGAAGATGACAGCGCAAATCGATCGGTTCGCTGCCCTCGCTGATCAAGTCGAAATTGCAGCGCCAGGCCTCGCTGCCCCTTAGCGGGCGCGCCGCCGGATCCTTGAGTTGGCCGCGGGACACCGTGATCACCGGCTCGACTTTAGCGGTATCCGGCAGTTCGCTCAAACGTCCGCCCTCGAAATCGATGACGAATTTTCGCGACGGTATCCGGTTCTTTTGTCCCGGTATGCCGCCGAGTCCGGTCCGGGTCGCAATCACTTTGGCTGCACTCGAGCTGACCGGCGGCTCGCCCCAAAAAAGCCTGTACTTGAACACCCGCTCTCGGCCGGGCTCGAACGGCTCTTCCGGGTTCCAAAACGCGACGATGTTGTCGAAGGTTTCATCGAGCGTCGGAATCTCGACCAGTTGCACGGCGCCCCGGCCCCATGCGTCGAGCGGTTCCACCCAGGCGGACGGACGCAAATGGTAATTGGCGCCGTCATCCTGGTAATGGTCGAAGTTGCGATCCCTCTGCAACAGACCGAAACCTTTCGGATTGTTGTCCATGAAAGAATTGACGCGCACCGCCGGACTGTTGACCAAGGGCCGCCAAATCCATTCATCGCTTCCCGTCCAAAGGGCCAGCCCATCGCTGTCATGGATCTCCGGGCGGTAATCGTCGGACACCCGACGGTCGTTCTCACCGTGTTGATACATGGATGTCAGCGGCGCTATGCCGATCCGTTCGATCGGCTTGCGCGGAAACAGGTGGGCTTCGATTTCCATGACCGTCGTATCCCCCGGATTGACGTCAAAGGTGTATGCGCCGCAGATACTCGGGCCGTCGAGCAACGCGTGAATGGTCACGAATTCGGCTTTCGGCGCCGGCCGTTCCAGCCAGAAGCTTCGGAATTCCGGAAATTCCTCGGGGCGCGGCAAGCCGGTGTCGACGGCCAGACCGCGCGCCGACAGGCCGTACTGCTTGGTGGCGCCGACGGCCCGGAAATAACTCGCCCCGAGAAAAGCGAACATGTCCCGTTCGAAGTCCGGCTCGGCAAGGACGCGGAACCCTGCAAACCCGATATCGCCGACTTTCCGGGGAACTTTGAGATTCGGTCCGAAGCGGAACAGATCGGTCGAATAGGCGATTGGTTCGGCGACGCCATGGACGACCTCATAGATCTCGACCGGGTGCTTGAAGAACAAGCCGAGGTGGAAGAGTTTGACTTGGAACGGCAGATTTTGCTTGGCCCAGATTGCGTGCTTGTTCTTGAAGCGGATCGATTGGTAGTCATCCCAATCCAGATCGGCGATCCAGGCCGGTAGCTTTTCTTCCGGCGGATCCAAGGGTTTCTGGGAAAGCCGCCTGGCTTCCTCGATGAGCCACGCCTTGCTGAAAGGTTTGGGGCCTGCCTTGCCTTTGGCTTCCGCGAAAGTCGCGTAGAGCGCCGCCCGGCTCAGCATTCCCCATGCCGCCAAAGTCAGGGAACGCGCCAGTAAGTCTCTTCGAGTCATCATGTGGTTACATCGATCGGAAAGGGGATTTTGCAATCTAATGGTGTTCCGACCCTACGTCCAGCATGGTCGAAGCCAGTGCCGGCGCCTGAAATAAGCGGCGTGTTAAAGCAGAAAGGGAGAATGGCGGTATCATGACTGGCATGGCGCGCCGGCGACGAAGCGAGGCGTGCGGAGCCGGGAATGCGGGGACCCGTCAAAGGTGGCGAGATGATGACACGAGACGAATTGGACACATTTTTGAAAGAACTCTTGAGACCGCAAGATTTCGCGGATTACGGGCCAAACGGTCTGCAAATCGAAGGGAGCCGGCAGATCGAGCGCATCGCCTTCGCCGTCTCGGCCACGGCGCATTCGGCCGCGACGGCAGCGGAACGGAACGCTCAGGCGTTGATCGTGCACCACGGGCTGTTCTGGAAATTCCACGGCCCCAAAACCCTGACCGGGCCTTTCGCCCGGCGCGTGTTTCCTCTGGTGCGAAACGATATCAGCCTGTTCGCTTATCATCTGCCGCTGGACGCCCATCCGGACGTCGGCAATGCCGCCAGCCTCGGCCGAAACATCGGCTTGGTCCAACAACAGCCGTTCGGCGACTATCAGCGCTGTCCGACCGGTATCAAGGGAGTATTCGCCGAGCCGTTGAGCGCCGCCGCACTGCGAGACCGGCTGGCTGCGGTGCTCCACCATCCGGTAGTGTTTGCAACGCCGAATGAACATGCGCTCGTTCGATCGGCCGGGATTATCACCGGCGGTGCCAACCGGGATTGGCCCCTGGCTTTGCAAGACGGGCTCGACGTCTATATCACCGGCGAGATGAGCGAGCACGACTGGCATGAATCGCAGGAAGCCGGGCTGCACATGTACGCGGGCGGGCATAGCGCTACCGAGCGGTTTGGCGTGCTGGCCCTGATGGAACGGGTGCGGAACGCTTTCGGCGTGGAGTGCTTCTTCATCCCCAGTGACAATCCGGCATAACCGGTCATGGCATTTTCGACTTATCAATTGCTCATTCGGGTTCCCGTGCAACTCCCGATCCGAGTCGGGCAACTCGGCGTGTTCGATTTTCCGGCCGGGAATTACGTCTACACCGGCAGCGCCAAACGTGGACTGGAAGCGAGAATCGCGCGGCATCTGAGCAAGAATAAACGGCTGCGCTGGCACATCGACTATTTGTTGGCCGCCCCAGGCGTCGAGGTCGATAGAGTGTTGAGGTTCGATGCGGCGGAATGCGAGGTCAACCGTCTGACTCCCGGCCGCGTCATCGTCGCGCGCTTCGGTGCCGCCGATTGCCGGGCGGGTTGTGGCAGTCATCTCAAGTATCGAGTCGACGAACAGCTTACCGGCCGGCCATGCTGAGCATCGTTTCCGCCCGACCCCATGATGCCGAAGCCATTGCCGATATGGCCCTGGACATCTGGCGGCGCCATTATTTTCCGGAGGTGCTGAACGAGGACGCCATAGCGTATTTTTGGAACCGCATGTACCGCCCTGACGTGATACGGAGCGAAATGAAATGCGGCGTCGTCTACCAGCGGATCATGCTGAACGGCGAAATGATCGGTTTTCTGGCTTATCATCACCAGCCCGAGCAGGCGCGTATGCGGCTCAACAAGCTGTATCTCTTGCCGGAATATCACGGACGGGGATATGGCGCGTTCGCTTTGGCACACGCCAAGGCCGTCGCCGCGCGCTTGCGCGTTAAGGAAATTTATCTTTACGTGTTCCGGAAGAACGAAAAAGCGATCCGGGCCTATCGCCGGGGCGGTTTCGTCGTGGTCCGTGCCGAAGTGACCGATGCCGGCGACGGGTATTATTACGATGATTACGTGATGTCCTACACGCTCGATCGAAGCGGGTGATTCACTGACAAGCGGTCGGCGTAGTCGTATTGCCGGCCGCTTGTCTCTTTCAATCGCGAAGAATCAGAGTGGCCCGGTCGCCATTGGTCTCGTCATTGCGCGGGCGTGCCGTGCTGCATGTGCTGGCCGCCTTGCATCGAACCGCCGTGTTGCCTCATTTGTTGCATGTGTTGCTGCATCATTTCCTGATGCTGTTTATGGTGCTCTCGCATGAGTTTCCGTTGCTCCTCTTTCAAGCGCTCGCGTTCTTTGTCGTCCTTGGCGGCTAGGATTTGGTTCATGAGTTCATGCATTTTCAGCATGTGGTCCTGCGCTTGCCGAATATGCTGCTCGCGTTGTTCCTCGGTCATGCTTCCCATCATGCCGCCCATCATTCCTCCCATGCCTCCTTTCATGGCTCCCATTTGGTGCTGGCCGGAGGGTGGCTGGGGTGTTTGTTCTTCGGCAAGGCCGATCGAACAAATCGGAGAAATGAGTAATGCGGCAGCGATGCATTTCAAGCTTGTTTTCATAATGATCTCCTTGACGTCAAAGTTTAACGGTTGGCACCGTCGACTCTGGTCTGCGCGTCTACGACGCACATTCCACCTTTTCAAAGTAACAGTTAAAGCAGTGATGCACCATAGGGACAGTTCGGAGTTCGTCGCGCGGGAAAAGTTAGGAAAGCTCTGATTAAGTCCTTCGACAAGCTCAGGACAGGCTTGTCGAAGGGCTCAGGACGAACGGTAACCTATTGATTCCGTTCGCGGTGAGCCTGTCGAAGGGCGTGAACGGAATCAACTTGTTCAGAGCTTTCTTAGGAAGACCGCGCAGGCCGGTTTATCAACCCGGCCTTTAAACCTAAAAACGGCAGTTGGACGTGCTCGAGTGTGTGGCGTCCTCACCCGAAAGGTGAGATCGATGCAAGTCATTTTGTAGGGTGCAGTGAGGAACGAACCGCACCCCTTGTGTCCTCGAATGATGCCTGTCCTGAGCCAGGTCGAAAGGCGGTTCGCTTCGCTCACCGCATGCTACTTTTCTGGTGCATCGAAGCGGTCAACTGCCGTTTCTAGGTTAAATATGGGGGACCTCGAAAAACCGCCTTCCCGGCGGTTGTTCTCTTCGCCAGTCCCAAACGCGGTTTGGGCTTGGTTCACGTTTTCAACCACTGACGTGGCCGAAAACGACGGGCATCCCTGCCCCTTGGAGCGCCTCGAAGTTTTTCGAGGTGCTCCATAGGCTGGGTTAATCCGGGGCAGGGATGCCCCGGCGCGGCAGCAAGCCGCGTGCGCCGAGACCTAGGCATGTACCGGCCTGGGCGGCGGCCCGTAACTACCGGGAAGGTATACGGGCCTGATTGATGGTTCAGGTGTCGAAGCCTCGATGCGTAACATCGGCGTTATTTCGGATACTCACGGTCTGATGCGGCCGGAAGCAATCGCGGCTCTGGCCGGCAGCGATGTGATTCTACATGCCGGGGACATCGGTCGTATCGAAGTGCTCCTAGCCTTGCGGCAGATCGCGCCGGTTGTCGCCGTTCGCGGAAACGTAGACAAAGGCGTTTGGGCGGCGTCGCTCCCGGAGCGGGAAGTCGTCCGAGTCGATGGACGTAGGATCTGTCTTCTGCACGATCTGAAAGAGCTGAATCTGAATCCAGCGACCGCTGGATTCGATGCGGTGGTTTCAGGGCATTCTCACCAACCGAAAATCCGAATCGACGAAAAAGTCCTCTATTTGAATCCGGGCAGTGCGGGACCGAGGCGATTCAAGCTGCCGGTTTCGATCGGACGTCTGCTGCTTACGGACGGGGAATTGCGCGGCGAACTCGTCGAGCTCGACGTCCAGCGCTAGCCTTAGAGCCAACCTCAGGAAGCCGCTCCCTCTGAGCCTGCCGACAGGCTGCCTGAGCCTTAATCGAAGGACTTGTCTTGAGCGTGTCGAAGGCGTGCGTTGAACTTGGCTAGGGGGTTCGGTGGCCTGTCGAGATTCGCTCTTACCCGGGAAGACGGAGGAACAGCTCGCCTTGGGAGGCGCATTTTTCTCTTCTCGTGACAGCTTTTTCTTTCTTATGGTCGCCGAACTTACGTATGATGTCGCCGTAGCCCGACAACAATAAAATAAGGACCCGATGGCAGAGCTCGCTTATCTCTCTCCGCTCCGACTTGTAGACTTCTATGCTTTTTACGGCTTGTCTTTCTTGGTACTGGCGACCGTCGTGTTTTTGCAGCCGCGCAGCGACCGAATGCTTCCTTTCGCGTCGGAGCTTTGGCTGTTGGGGATATTCGGTTCTCTACACGGCGTCAAGGAATGGCTGGATGCCTGGATGCTGCTCAATCAGGCGGAAGGTGCGGGCTTACATTGGCTGAGTGCCTGTATACTGGTGCTTTCGTACCTGGCCTTGTTCGAATTCGGGCGTCGGCTGGCGACGATCTGTGCGGTTTCCCGCTCGGGCCGGCAGCCGCCATGGCTTGGTCCTTGGGTTTATCTTCCGCTGTTGGGCGGCGTATATGCCATGATCTCGGTCGCCGATGATGCCGCCCGCGGGCTGAGTGCCGGAGGACGGATTTTTTTCGGTTTCAGCGGCGGGGTGCTGAGCGGCGTATCTTTGGCAGCGAGGCGGGGATGCGTGTGCGGGTGGCCGGTTCTCCCAAAGACCAAACCTTATTTTTATGCCGCGGCCGGCGCGCTGACCGTCTATGCCATCGGTTTAGGACTCGTGGTGGAAGGGGACGCCGCGTTCCCCGATTGGTTTCCTACCGCGGGTTCGTTCTTCGCCGCCGCCGGCATTCCCGTTCAATTCCTTGGGGGCCTGTGCGCGTTCGTGCTGACTTTTGCCCTGGTTATCATTACCCGGTCGGTAAACGTCGCCGCACGAAAACAGGAGGAGGCTGCACGCGCCGAGACGGCGGTACTCACTGCCAGTCTCGCGGAGCGTGTGCGGGAAAGTACGGTTTCGCTGGAGGCAGCCAACCGAAGGCTTCTAAAGGAAATCGAGGATAGAAAGCTCATCGAGCAAGATCTGCGGGAGCGCGAGGCCGACCTTCGGCGCGCGCAGTCCGTGGCTCATATTGGCAGTTGGCATTTGGACGTCCCGAACAATATGCTCCGCTGGTCTGCCGAAACATACCGGATCTTCGATATGCAGGAGGCGACACCGCTCGCACTGGAAGACTTCTTGAAGCTCGTCCATCCCGAAGACCGCGAATTTGTCGAAAGATCCTGGCAAGCCGCTTTACGGGGCGAGCCTTACGACGTCGAGCACCGCATCGTGGTCGCGGGCGAAGTGAAGTGGGTGAGGGAAAGGGCCGAGCTGGAATTCGATCTCAGCGGCCGCCCGGTCGCCGGCACCGGCATCGTCCAGGACATCACTCAGCGTAAACAGGCCGAAGATGAAGTCAGGCATACGAAAGAACTGATCCAGTTGGTCGTGGACTCGATACCGGCGTATGTAGCGCTGGTCGATTGCGAGCAGCGCTATGTCTTGGTCAATCGAGGCTATGAGGATTGGTTTCAACGACCACGCGGCGAAATCATCGGTAAGCGGATGTCCGAACTCATGGACCCGGAAATTTACGAGCAGGTGAAGCCGCGTGTGCAAGCGGCCTTGTCCGGCGATGCGGTCCGCTTCGAATTGTTGGCCAGAAACCCGAAAGGACTCTCTCGATGGCTCGACATTCAGTATCTGCCGCGAACCGACGAGAGCGGAACAGTATCGGGGTTTTTTGCGCTTTGGCTCGATATTACCCACCGCAAGCATACCGAGCAGCGCTTGCGGCGGGTTTTGGAGCGCCTGCGGCTTTCCGAGAATCGGCAACGGGAACTGGCGAGTCTCGCCCAGCAGGAACAAAGGCGCATGGGTGCACTGCTGTCAGCCATGAGTATCGGCATTTTGTTCGAGGACCGGCAAGGAGTCATCGAGTACGTCAACCCCGCCTTTCGGCGCATGTGGGCGATAGACGAAAGCTTTGAGCCGGTGGGACGCACGACCAGCGATGTCCTGGAGCATTCAACACACCGCTTCGCCCGCCCGGATCACGCTTCCAAGTACGTCTTGCGCGTGCTCGACACTCACGAGGTCAGCGAGCGGTTTGAACTGGAGCTATACGACGGACGGGTTCTGATCCAAATTTCCTATCCCGTAACCGACGATGACGGGCGAACCATCGGCCGCTTGTGGATTTACGAGGACATCACTTATGAGCGTCAAACCGCGAAGCAACTTCTTTATCTCGCGGAGCGCGATCCGTTGACCGGCCTGTTCAATCGCCACCGCTTCCAAGATCAGCTCGAACGCCTGATCGCCACGACCATACGTACCGGCAACAAATTCTGCCTCATTTATTTCGATCTCGACGAATTCAAATACATTAACGATACCTTCGGCCACAAGGCCGGCGATACGGTGCTCGTGCGCATCGCCGGCGAAATTTCCACTTTGGTGCGCCATGAGGAGACCTTTGCCCGGCTGGGCGGCGACGAATTCGCCATTTTGAGCACGCTTACCACGAATAGCGATCTCAAGGCTCTGCCGGAGCGCATCGCAAACGCGATCTCGGCCATCCCGTTCCGGTTCCGCGGGACCAATATGCGCGTTACCGGAAGCGTAGGCGTGGCGGTGTTCCCCGACCACGGGGACAATGCGGAGGATTTGGTCGCGCATGCCGACGCTGCGATGTATCAGGCCAAAGGGCAGGGCAAGAACACCTGGGCGATTTACGACCCGACGCGCGACAGCTCGGAAGCCATGATGCAGCGCCTGTCATGGAACCAGCGCATCGCGGAGGCGCTTCAGAGGGATTTATTCGAGCTTCATTTCCAGGGGGTGTACGCGGTGGACGACGGAAGGTTGAGTCACCTGGAAGTCCTGGTACGCATGCGAAATCCGGCCGATCCCGCGAGCCTCATCATGCCGGGGCAATTCATTTCCATCGCTGAGAAGAGCGGGCAGATCACCGAAATCGACCGCTGGGTGCTGAAGCGCAGCATCGAATTGTTGGCGCGGAATCCGTTCATTCCGCCGCTCGCCGTCAATATTTCCGGCCGTACATTCGACGATCCGTCCCTGCCCCATTTCATCCGTAGCCAACTGAAACAGAACGGCGTCGACCCGGCGCGGCTCGTCATCGAGCTCACGGAAACGGCGGCGGTGTCGGACATTCAGGACGCGCAACGCTTTATCGAAGCGATACATCAGGCCGGTTGCCGGGTTTGCCTGGACGATTTCGGCAGCGGATTTTCCACCTTCGGCTATCTCAAATACCTGGGTGTCGAACTGCTCAAGATCGACGGATTGTTCATCCGCGATCTGCCGAACAATCGCGATAACCAAGTTTTCGTCAAAGCGATGGTCGACGTGGCGCGGGGACTTAAGAAGCTCACGGTCGCCGAATACGTCGAGGATGCCGCGACCCTGGAGATGATTCGAAGCCTCGGCGTCACCTTGGTTCAAGGGTACTACCTGGACCGACCCGTGGCCGATCATCCGGCATTGAGAGGGGGGCGCTTCCAGAATGGCGAGTCGATCTCAGTAGGCTACTCACCCGGAGCGTGGCTAGAGCGTTTTCATCGCGGATGTACGCTCGAATAAGGAAACTGCCTTCGACAGCAAGTTAAAGTTTGAAGCGGGCCTTGCCCCGCCGGGTGGAGCCGGGGCGACAGAAGGAACGTCCGCGTGCCCCTTCCGGCGGTTCCGACTCCAGCCGGCGATGCTCGGGCGCGCCATACGGGACGATTCAGTAACACTACATCGGATTAGGAAATGCCCTAGCCAGGGTTATTTGGAACCCGCAGAGATCGGACTTTCAAGTGAAGCGGTCGACCGCCGGAATGGACCGGAAAAGTCCCGCGCAAACGCGAAATTCGCCCCGAGTGACGCGGTCACGGACCCGTTTTCGTCGACCTCCGTGGCCTCATACGGTCTGCCCGGCGGGCGCTACGAAGAACGTCTTCAATACCTTCAACAAATGAGCTTGATCGAGAACGCCCGCGCTTTCTCGAATGCTGTGCATCGCCCACAAGGGGCAACCGACGTCGACGGTGGGAATGCCGAGCCGGGCGGCGGTCATCGGGCCTATCGTCGAGCCGCAGGCCAGATCGCCCCGATGGGAATATTTCTGGTAGGGTACGTCCGCCTGCCGGCAAAGCTCGATGAATTTGGCTTCCGTCATGCTGTCGGTAGCGTAGCGCTGGCTCGCGTTGACCTTGATCGCAGGCCCCTGGTTGACCGCAATGCGGTGGAGCGGCTCGTACGCGTTGGGAAAATTGGGGTGATAGGCATGGGCGGCGTCGGCGCTGATCATGAAACTGCGGGACAAGGCTTGCTTGTAGCCGGGCGTGTTCACATCGGTTGCATAGGCGAGACGTTCCAAAACGTCGGAAATGAAACTCCCCATTGCACCCCGATTGCTTTCGCTGCCGATCTCCTCGTGGTCGAAAAAAGCGCCCACGCAGGTGCTTTCCGGCGCTTCGGTCTCCAGAAGCGCGACCAGAGCGGCGTAGCAGGAGCTGAGATTGTCGAGCTGGCTGTCGGCGATGAATTCGAGTTCCGGTCCCCAGAAAGAACCTTTCTGGGTATCGTAGACGTTTAAATCCCAACTTAGGATATCGCTGGCGTTACATTTAGCCTCTTCTGCCACGAGACCTAGAAATTTCTGCTCCGGCGATTCGCCGTCGCAAAGGTCGCTGAGCAATAACGGCAGTTCGTTCTGCTTGTTGAATTTCAATCCGTCTTCATTCACGGAACGGTTCATGTGAATGGCGAGATTGGCCAGTCGCAGCAAAGGCTGTTCGAAGCGAATCAGAAAGCTGTCGAGACTTGAGTCGTTTCTGACGCAGATTCGGCCGGCGAGGCTCAGATCTCGGTCGCTGAAGGTAGCAAGGATGGGCCCGCCGTAAACCTCCACGGCGAGGCGCATCATGGTTTCCGTCCGATGCGGAGCCTTGGGCTTAAGGCGCAACCCGGGCGAGTCGGTATGGGCGCCGACGATGCGAAAGCCGCCCTCGGTCAAGGGTTTGGAGCCGAGAATGAAGGCGATCAGCGAAGATCCGCCGCGGACGATGTAGTATCGGCCTTCCGGACGCAAACTCCAGGCTTGACTTTCTTCCAAATGTGCGAAGCCCTTCTCGCGCAATCGTTGTTCCATCGTGGCGACAGCATGCCATGGGCTAGGACTGGCATCGATAAAGTCGAGCAGTTCTTGGGCGTGTCTGGCGATTTCGGGAGGGATCATGCTGGAGAGCCGTAGAATAAAACGTTTGACGATATTTGGTTCTGAATCGATACTATATGGCTGGCGTCCGTTACAAGCGGGCCCTAACGGAGGAGTGACGATGCTAACAAAGATATTAAAAAGCGTAATCTTCTTGCTCGTCGCGCAAGCGCTTGCGGCGACTGCCTACGCCAAGCAGAAAGACATCAGCTTTCAACAGCAAAAAGACAAATACTATCAAGACCATCCCGGAAAGGGGAAATTCGGCGACCTTTGGGAGCCGATTCCGATTCAGAAATATTGGAATCCTAAGGATTTCTACAAGCCTCCCACGACCGTGACGGGCGAGGTGACGCGCGACCAATGCGTTGTCTGCCACGAATCCGTGACGCCCGGTGCATTCCATGCATGGAAGAATAGCACCCACGCGAATCTGGACAAGATTCGCAACATGCCCAACGCTCAGGACCCGCGTTTCTACAAGAAAGCGAAGCTTGCCGAAGTCGAGCAGCAATTGGTCAAGCAGGGTCTGCTCAAAGAGGGCGAGCAGCTCAAGGATGTTGGCTGTATCGATTGCCACGGCAGCGTCGGCGCCAAATCCATTCAGCACGACAAAGATCTGGTCATGCCTGACCGGGCCAAGTGCGGAACCTGTCACACGACGGAATTCGCCGAGGCCGAGTCCGAGAAGGAGCAGGAATGGCCGCAGGGCCAGTGGTCGAAAGGGCATCCGTCCCACGCGGTGGACTGGAAGGCTAACGTGGAGACCGGGATTTGGGCGGGGATGGCGGAGCGCGAGATCGCCCAGGGTTGCGATATGTGTCATTACCAGCAGAACAAATGCGACGGCTGTCATACTAGGCACACGTTCTCCGCGGCCGAGGCCCGTCAGCCGGAAGCCTGTTCGACCTGCCACAACGGCGTGGATCACAACGAATATGAAAACTATCTGCTTTCCAAACACGGCACGGTCTATCTGACCCAGGGCAGGGAGAAATGGAACTTCGAAGTTCCGTTGAAAGACGCCATCACCAAGGGCGGCTACACGGCACCGACTTGTCAGACCTGTCACTTCGAGTTCGAGGGTGAATATTCGCACAACCTAGTACGCAAAGTGCGTTGGGCTTTCAACCCCCCCCCGGCGATCGCCGACAATCTGAATCATCCATGGTTTGAGACGCGTAAGGACGCTTGGCAACAGACCTGTGCGAACTGCCATTCTCCAAGCTTCGCCGAGAGTTATCTCACGGCGGCTGACAAGGGCACGATCGCGGGTCTCAAAGTCGAGCAGGAAGCCAAGAAAGTGGTCGAAGCTTTGTATAACGACGGCCTGTTGCCCGGACAGAAGACCAATCGCCCGGCACCGCCAAAACCGGAGAAAGATGCCGCGGGTGGATTCTTCCAACTGTTCTGGGCCAAAGGGAACAACCCGTCTCACGTGGAGCGCGTTTATGCCGACATGTGGGAGCATGACGTGATCAAGCTCTACAAAGGGCTGTTCCACGCCAATCCGGGCGGTTTCACCTACACCGAAGGCTGGTCGGAGCTGATGCGTGATTACGCCATCATCATGGACGAAAACACGAAGCTTCGGGAAGCGGCCGGGAAAACCGCGCAAAACGGAGAATCGCCGACCCAGGCGGCCTTGCGCGAGTTCAAGGACGCCGCCGCTAGCCGCTATGTTCTCGGTTCGCTCCTGGTTGCGGCCGGCATCGTGGTGATCCGTTCCCGCAAGCGCTAGGAGGGGCATGACGCGGCTCAACGAGGATACCCGACGCGGCAGCAAACCGCGCCTGTTTCTAGGTTTTGGCTTGCTGCTCGTCGGGATGGCCATCTTGTTATTCGGATTGCCGCGCTTCTTTTCCGAAGAATCGCGGTTCGAGAAGATCAAGGAGATGAAACCCGGCGACCCCGGGTTCCCCACGCTGGACGGGCGATTTCAGCCCGAGAGTCTCGGGGAATACGAAATTGGGCGGGGAAATCAGGCGACGGTCTCGCTGTACGCCGTAAGCTACCGTGACAAGAGCGGTGAAGCGCGGCGTGCGATTGTTTTTCCACCGACCGATCAGGGCTCATCTGCGTTGCCTGGGATTGGCGACGGAAATCGGGTGCGTCATGATCTTTGGATGAACGCGGCGAACGCAATTCGTCGACATACGGACGAGAACGCCTTGTTCGTGTCCTGGTGGGATAACGCTCAGCGGATCCACTTTCTGACCGGCCGCGATATCTGGGTGGCGCAGCCGGTGGCTGGAGCGTTTCCCGAACCGCGTTCAAGGGATTTTTGGGGCGAAATTGCCGGCGGTTTTGCGGAAGACGAGCAGCCGTTGCGCCAGTTAGCGCGCTGGCTGACTATGGATGCCGATCAGGCGCTTGCCGAACTTTCGGAACGTTTGCCGAAAGACAGGCCGGTTTTCTGGACCATCTGCTTGGACGATCTGGCAAGACTTTCGGAGATCGAAGCCCTAAGTGGAGTCAGCCTTCCTTTCGAGGCAAGATTCTTCCCGGCCGAAGCGAATATCCACGCACAGATTGCGGCGGTAAAACGCTGGGCCGAGGAAAAAGGCCGCGGCAATTATCTGATTCATCCGCTTCCGGGCGGCGGCATTCGTGCCTGGCGCATCACCGCGGAAGAAGGCGAAAAAACGCTTTTGGCTCGACTGTTACCTTTCGTCGGTTCCGTGGGCCACACCCCTCCACAGCTGCAACTGGTCTATCAGTCCGAGCAGGGCGCTCTTCTCAGTATCTTCAAGTGGGTTTCGCGACGGCCAAATTAAGGAAGCTCTGAATAGCCCTCTCCTGCTGGGACAAACCTGTCCTGAGATTCTATGGTTCATGTCAAGCTGCCGATTGCGA
>DYIL01000070.1 GCA_020723665.1 Methyloversatilis universalis | reverse complement strand
TACTTCCACAGGCGATTGGCCAGAACGTCCGACTGCGGATGGCGCGGCAGCCCTTCCACCGGAATGTTCCACGGCGCATTCGGACCGAACGGACGAACATACTCCTCGGCCGCGCCGGCGGATTGAGCGATGACCAGGACTGCCGCTATCGACAGACCGTGGACCGCTTTACGTACTGGTTTGTGGCTGCGACCGTAGGTATTTCGTTTATCGGCGCACGTAGCTGAAGGAAGGTGAGAGTTTACTGATTTCATGTTTTCTCCCGTGGGATTTTTACGCTAAAAGTCGAGGCGCAGGGGTTCTTGACCACCACGCCGGGTTAAATAAGCTCCGGTGCCGGAGGCTCTTCAGAGCCGCCGTGATCACCCGGCTTTAGCGTCCCTGGGACCAACTCCATCGTTCCTGACGGGTTCGGCGTTGGTCGAACTACCGGCTGTTCAAGCAGTTCCATTCGTTTTCCAAAAAGCACGAGCAAGCCCGATGCAGGCTATGGCCGAATCCTGTGTGCCTTGGGCGTTGCGTCGAATAACTCAGCAACGAAAGGGGTACCGCGGCGTTCGATGAAAGCGAACGTCGAGGGGATTCCTGACTGGGTTATTCAAGGCTGGTCGAGTAGGTCCGAGCGATTCTCGGAAGAACGGCTCGTTTAACAGCGCGTTGCCCTACTCGTTGGCTCGGAGGTCCGAGATGCCAATTACCTAAGGGGCACAGAGGCAAGCATGTTTAAACGCTTCAGTGTCCAAGCTAAACAGAACAAATGGCTTGAAGCGAAAGCAATTTTTTTGTCATCGGATCGTCACTCGTCACTTGCGCAGCCGAAATAAGCATGCTCCGTGCCAATATTGCCAAAACCCAGAGCCGATGCGGGTTTCGCGTTTTGGGGGTGTCGCCGGGTACGTAGATTTACGTATTAATCGACGCCGATGTGCGACACGCGACGGGCCGCGTTCCGAGATGGCGGGAAGGAAAACAAATGCCCGCGCGCCGCAGGCCGAGGGTCTCTGGAGGGGACGAAAATGACGCCAAGGAAGCGGAGGATTGGGCGAAAGCACACGGTGTCGCCGACAAGCGACGGTTGGGCATACAGGCGTCGCACCACCGAACAGCGACACAAATAGTGATTTTCCGTCTTTCCTCGTTCGAGCGCCGTTTGATATAAGAGCACCTCGAAAAACTTCGAGGCGCTCTGAGGGGTAGGGATTGCCCCGTCGTTTTCAGCCGCGTAAGGGGTTGAAAACGTAAGCCGAGCCCAAACCGTGTTTGGGTTTTTCGAGGCCCCTATAAGGGAAACTGTCGAAACCTTTTAGAAAACAGGGATGAAGATGAGGATATTCGTCGTCGAGCCTACGGGCCAGGGAGGGTTGGTGCACTATGCCTACGAATTATGCACAGGGCTCGCGAACGTCGGAGCCGACGTCACTTTGGTGACCGCCGATGAATACGAACTCGGCGGCTGCCCGCACAATTTCCGCGTCGACAGGCGGCTGCGCTTGTGGAAGATCGTCGATTCGCGCGCTGTTCGGAAACCGCCCTCGGGCGTCTTGGCGAAAACGTGGCGCCGGCTTTGGTGGACGGGCCGCAGGGTGTTTCGGTTCACGCGCCTGCTCGGTCAGTGGGTTCGCCTGACGAACTATCTGATCGCCGAGAAGCCGGACGTGGTTCTGTTCGGACGATTTTATTTTCCCGGAGCTTCGTTTTTTCTTCGGAAGCTCGAGCGTCACGGACTGATCTTGGCGGACGTGTGCCATGAGTACGAATCTCGCGACCGGAACTTGTCCCGTATCAATGTCCTGATCGACCGGACCACCGGGTTTTTCGAGAAATCCGTATACAAAGCGTTTTCCGCCATATTCATCCATGGCGAAATCAACCGCGATCGTTTCTTGGCCGAGCGGGAGGTATCCCGAGGGCGCGTCCATGTCATTCAGCACGGCGTTTCCAGCCTGTTCTTCAGCCAGGCGCGCCATGTCGGACTAGCCGAACGCTATCGTATCGAACCGTCCGACCAGGTAATCCTCTTTTTCGGCAATCTTAGGGTCAGTAAGGGCGTTCCCGACCTCCTTCGCGCCTTCGCCTTGATCGAGAGCGATCGATATCGAGCCAGGCTTCTTATCGCGGGTTATCCGACGCAGTCGGTGGACGTACAGGAACTGCGCAGGCTCGCGCACGAACTCGGTGTGGATCGACGCACGATTTTCGATATTCGCTACGTACCCAACGAGGAGGTGAGCGAACTGATGCATCTCGCGACGGTCGTGGCCTTTCCCTATCTCAGCGCCACCCAGAGCGGGCCGCTGATGATCGCGCACGCTTTCGGCCGACCGCTCGTGGCAACTGCGGTCGGCAACTTTCCGGAAGTGGTCAAGGACGGGTGTACCGGTTTCCTGGTGCCGCCCGCGTCGCCACCGGCTTTGGCCGAAGCGCTTCGGAAAATCCTCGCCGCGCCCGATCTCGCGAGGAAAATGGGCGAGGAGGCCAGACGCCTGGCGGAGCGACGGTACAGCTGGAACGCCGTAGCCAGCGACATCTTGACGGTGCTCGAACAGGTCGCCTCCGGATCCGGCGTGCGCGCACAGATGGATTCCTCGGCAAACGGCATAAGGACGGCAACACGATGGTCAAAATAGAAATCGTTCAATCCGAACAGGGATTTTTAGCGCTGGAACCGGAATGGAATCCCCTGCTCGACGCATCGGGACTGGGAAACATCTTCCTCACCTGGGAATGGATATCCACCTGGTGGCGCCACTTCGGCCGGGGGCGTTTCAAGCCATGGGTGATCGCCGCCCGCGACGGGATCGACGGGCGCCTGGTCGGGCTACTTCCGCTCGCGCTGCACACAGTGAAATTCGGCGGCCTGCGTCTTAGGCAATTATCGTTCATGGCCGACGATCGGGTCATCGACCATCTCGACGCGATCACCATGCCGGGCTATAGCGAATTCGTCGTGCCATTTTTCGTCGAATGCCTGGTTGGGGAACAGGTTCGGCATGATTTCGTACGGCTCGATGCCATGAGGTCGGACTCGGGCTTCGTCCGGGCGCTGCTCGAAGCCATTGAGCGCGGAGCCGGTGCAGGTCACATGGTCAATGATTCGGTCTGCCCCTATCTTCCGCTTCCTTCGAGTTGGGATAGGTACTGGGCCTCGATCGGAAAACAGAGCCGATACAATTTCACGCGCAAGGCGAAACGGCTACAGGCTCGGGCGGGCGGACCGGTCGGCTACCGGATCATCGACAGCAAGGCGGAGCTTGGCAGGGCCATCCGCGAGCTCGCGCGTCTGCATCAGGCCAGGCAGCAACAAAAAGGCAACCCAGGCGCTTTCGCGCAAGATCGGGCTATCGAGTTTCATACCGAAGTTGCCGAGCATTTCCTGGACAAAGGATGGCTACGCCTTTACCTGCTTACCGTCGGTAAGCAAACCATCGCAGCGATTTATTGCTACAAGTTCGGCGGCAAATTCAGTTTCTACCAATCGGGTTACGACCCTGCCTGGGGCGAGTGCAGCCCCGGCGCCCTGATCATGCTGCATGCGGTGCGGGAGGCGATCAACGAAAGCGCCGACGAGTTCGACTTTCTGCGCGGCGCGGAAGCTTACAAAGCCTTATGGACGAACCAGGCGCGGAGCGACCGGCGCTTACGGATCGCATCGAGCCTGCCAGGTTGGCTGGTTCTCAGAGGCTACCAAATGGCTTATGTGGGTTGGCGCGCCTTCAAAGTGAGCTTCCGCCGGGGTCATCGGCATGTCAAAGCCGCGTCCTGATCGCGTCTCGTTCCTGATCGATTCGCTCGGGATGGGGGGCGCCGAACGGATGCTCGTCAATTATCTCCGGCATCTCGACACGAACCGATACGAGCCGCATGTTTGCGTCTTTCGGATTCGGGACGGAAACCCCATCGCCGCCGAGATCGAACGGCTGGGCGTACCGGTGGACTTGATCCCGGTTTCGGGTATCCGGGATTTCAAGCGTGCGGCCTCGCTCGTCGGCTACCTGCGGAAACACCGGATAGACCTGGTGCACACCCAGCTCGAAACGGTCACGGTGCACGGCGGCATCGCCGCGAAGATCCTCGGCATACCGGCGATACACACCTTGCACACCTTCGCTTATCCCAATGCGACGGCCCGTGAAATCCAAAGAAGCAAAGTCACCTGGTTCGCCCTGAGAAACTTTCACGACAAAATCATCGCCGTCTCCCAGGCGGTCGGCGAGTATGCGATCGCCGAGGGACGCGTGCCGCGCGAAAAGATTACGGTGCTCTACAACGGGATCGATACCGGCTATTTCCGGCGCGGCAGCGACATTGACCGGGCGGCGGTCCGCAAGGCGTTAGGGATACCGCCGGACGCCGCGTTGGCGGTCACGGTCGCGGTTTTGCGGCGGGAAAAAGGAATCCAATATCTGATCGAAGCGTGGCCGGAGATACTCGAATCCGTGCCGAACGCCTATTACCTCGTCGTCGGTGCCGGTCCCTACGAAGATCAGTTGAAATCGCTAGCGGCGACCTACCGCTTGACGGACCGTGTGTTATTCGCCGGCGCTCGCAGCGATATTCCGGCGATCTTGGGCAGCAGCGATCTTTTCGTCCTTCCCACGCTCGACGACGTGCTTCCGACGGTGCTGGCGGAAGCGATGGCGAGCGGCTTGGCCGTAGTCGCGAGCCGCGTCGGGGGCGTTCCAGAGATGATAGAGCCCGGCAAGAATGGTTTACTGGTCCCGCCCGGAGACCAAACGCAACTGGCCGCGGCCTGCATTCGCCTCCTGCGTACGCCGGAGGAGGCGCGGCGGCTGGGGCAGGGGGGACTGGCCATTGTGGAAGCACGCTTCAACGTTCGAAAGCAAGTGCGAGAGCTTGAAAATACCTATCGGGGGCTATTGGAGCGGACGTTTCCCTCCCGGTAAATGGAGTTCAGAGCACCTCGAAAAACTTCGAGGCGATCTAAGGGGCAGGGATGCCCCGTCGTTTTCGGCCACGTAATTCCATTTCTCAATCAAAAGGAAAGCGTTGTAGGCCGGAATAAGCCCTTCGACCTCGCTCAGGACAGCCTGGTCGAAGGGTTTCCTAAGCCTATTGGGATAGGCTCTTAAACCGCTCTTGCCGCTCAGCCGACTTCCGCGCTGGAACGATAAAGTACGTGGTGCACCTTGAACTGGAAGGACAATCTCGTCAAACCCGGGTGAATGCCGTAGCGCCTGAGTTCCAGCACGGGCGTATGCGCTGTGTTCGGTCCCTGAATGGTCGTCACGGCCGCCGCGATGCCGAAACGCTTGAGAATACTCAGGATATTACTGTCGTAATCGCCTGATCCGCCGTTTGGGTAAGCGAACAATCGGCAAGCTTGTCCCGTCCACTCGGTTATCGATTGAATACTTTCGTCGATTTCGTCGCGTGCTTTTTTGAGCGGAATTTTCGTCAGAATCGAATGAGAAGCCGTGTGAGCTCCGAATTGAATCAATCCTGAGTTGCTCATGGCAGCGATGGCGCCCCGATTCATGATCCGAAAATCCGGCGAAAGGTCGAGAAGGCTGCCGTCACATCCCAATTTCTTGATGATTTCATCGAGCTGCCTCAATAAATCATCGTGATCCAGTTTCTTGAGGCATGCTTGCAGTTTTTTGGATGCGGCGGCCTTGGCGTTTATTGTCGACAAATCGAGCTTAAGATCACGCCACTCGAGAGTCCGATTAAACGTATGGGCTATCGCCTGAATCAAACGGCAAAACCAAACCGTTTTTGACGTACCGACAAAACCGGTATTTATGAATACCGTTGCCGGAAACTGAAATTCCCGCAAGACCGGAAACGCGACATCGAATACGTTTTGATATCCGTCATCGAAAGTAATGGCGACCGTCGGGCGGTCAATGGACCCGGACCGTAATCGATGAAGCGCCTCGAGCAGAGAAACAACCCGGCAACGCCTGGCGAGATATTCCATCTGCTCGCGAAACTGGGTTTCCGTGATGAAGCAGTAGTCCGGTACCGGTAAGGCTCGGCGGATCACGCCATGATACATCAGTATCGTGAACTTGTTTTGATATAAAGATCTCGGAAGAAACCGAGAGACTCGAAAAATGGATTCGGGGGTGGCGAGGGAATCTCGATCGATCGGTTTGATAACTGATTCTGGATTTGACATATAGCAATCCGGCTATGGTTTGAGTTCCGTCTCGAATTCGCATCAACCCGTGGTATCGGGTTAATTTGGCGTGCAGAGTTTATCAGGTGCATCGCGGCACGGGCAACGACTATGAAGCGCTCCTGGTTGAAATCGAAAAATACACGGGAAACCCATTCGACAATCTGTTTTGAAAAGTCCCGGTACGTGCAATGGCCGACACGGATCACGATGAATAAAATACCCATTCACGATTTCCGCTATGACCGATGTCGAAAGATCGAACAGTCGAATTACTCGATCGACGGCTCATCATACTGGCTATTTTTCGATTCCGGAAATCATGTAAGCGAACGATTACGTTGTGATCGGACAGCGTGACAGAGACCCTTGAACCTAAAAGGGGCAGTTGACCGCTTCGATACACCGGAAAAGTAGGATGCGGTGAGCGAAGCGAACCGCCGTTCGACCAGGCTCAGGACAGGCCCTTCGACAAGCTCAGGGCGGAAGGCCTATCGGGATAGGCTCTAAATCGAAGGTCGTGAACGGAATCCGTTTGTTCCGACAGCCCTTCGGTAACGGCTTTGTCGTAAGCCCAAGGGTCGGGCCGCTCTCGTTCGATTCCCACCCACGCCGGACGCCGAAAAAGAACGCCGCTGCGTTATACTTCGCGGCATTTTGCGCAATCGGACGCTCAATCGTGATCGCTACGATCGTTATTGTTTTCTCCCTCGTTTATATCGGCATGATCCTGGGCGGACTGCCGTTCCTCCAACTCGACCGCACCGGGATCGCTGTGCTCGGCGCCATCGCCCTGATCGCCGCCGAGTCGCTGACCTTGGACGAAGCGGGCAGGGCGCTTCACCTTCCTACCTTGATCCTGCTGTTCTCGTTCATGGTGATTTCCGCTCAATTGCGGCTAGGCGGGTTTTATACGCTGGTAACGGAGCGGCTTGGCGCGCTTCGGGTGAGCCCGGCTGTATTCTTGGCGGCGCTGATCGCTGCGGCGGCGGGGCTTTCCAGCGTATTCAGCAACGATGTCGTGTGTCTCGCGACGGCTCCGGTATTGATCGACATCTGTCTCAATCGTCGCCTCGATCCGGTACCTTTCCTGCTGGCGCTATCCTGTTCCTCCAACATCGGTTCGGCCGCGACGCTCATTGGAAATCCGCAAAACATGCTGATTGGCGAGACTCTGAAGATGTCTTTCGTCGATTATCTTCGCGACGCCGCGGTTCCGGTGGGCTTGGGGCTGGTGGTGACGTGGCTACTGATCGCGTTGCGATGGCGCGGTCGCTGGGCGTTTGATCCCTGCCTCGCGACAGCCGACCGGGACCCTCGTGTCGAACGACACGCGCGCTTCGATCCCTGGCAGGCGGGGAAGGGGCTTGCGGTTGCGGCCGGGCTGTTCGGGGCGTTTCTGTTTTCCGACTGGCCGCGAGAAATACTGGCTCTGGGAGGCGCCGGCATCCTGCTGCTGTCGCGCAAGCTTCATTCCAGGCAGATGCTCGGCCTGGTGGACTGGCAGATCATTTTGATGTTCATCGGGCTGTTCATCGTCAATTACGCCCTGGAAACCACGGAACTCCCCAGGCAGGCCGTGTCGGCGTTGGCGCAAGCCGGGTTCGACCTGCACGAGCCGGGGCTGCTTTACGGTGCATCCTTCCTGCTCAGCAACGTGGTATCCAATGTGCCTGCCGTGATGTTGCTCCTGCCCATGGCCACCCATCCGGACGCGGGGTTGCTGCTGGCCTTGTCGAGCACCTTCGCCGGGAATCTTTTCATCGTCGGCAGCATCGCCAACATGATCGTCGTGGACGCCGCGGCCCGCCGGAACATCGTGATCAGCTGGCGGCGTCACGCGCTGGTAGGGGTGCCGGTGACTCTGTCGACCATCGCCATCGGTGCGGCGTGGTGCTGGCTGAGAATGCGCTGACCTGCCTGCTGAAAGCAGGTCATCCTAGAAACGGCAGTTGGACGTGCTCGAGTGTGCGGCGGGCGGGGCGGCCGGCAAGCCTGTCCTGAGCGAAGTCGAAGGGCTTATTCCGGCCTACAACGTTTTCCTTTTGATTGAGAAATGGAATAAAACTATCGGCCGGGTTAATCCGGGGCATGATGTCCGGTGTCAGGTACCGGGCGATTCAACCGATCCATCGACGTAAGGTTTCCTTCAAACGTTTCAACTCTGGTCCGGCGCAGGTCACAATCCCATAGGCGCGGGCGCGATCTTGAATGGCGGTGGACAGGGGCTGATAGCTCACCAGCATGGCCTTGGCTTGGAGACCGCCGAGGAGATTGGAAAGCGCGTCGAGGCGATAGATTGCGTCGGCTCCGGCGCCGCCGGCCTCGTTCTCGTCCCTGAACTGCCGGGTTTTGCACTCGACGATATACAGCCGGTTTTCGGCAAGAAAGGCGACGTCCAGTTCGTTGCGTATTCGCTCTGCGCCGTTTTGCCGCTCGACTTCCAGTCCTCGGCCGATGTCCTGTATCGCTTTGAGTTCGCTCTTGAGGCTCTGGACCAGACTGTACACGTACTGTTCCAGCCATCCGCCGTTGGCGAAGAAGCGTGCCGGCTCGTCGGCGAAATGGAGGCGACCCTGCTTTACCATAACGATGTTGGCGTTCTCAAACCAGCCAAGGAGGGTCTCGAAGTCTTTGCGCTCGATCTGGCCCGGTCTGAGTGGGTCGGAGACTAGCGATACGTTCTGTTCGGCAGACGTTGCCGCCCAATTCAAAATTCGGAGAGCGTTCTGATATTTATCGATGTGCCGGACCAGCCCTTCGGCCAATGTTTGCAAGTGTTCGGGCATGCCGAAATTGGCTGGCCGCTCGCCGAGTTGCGCCCCATGGGCCTGAAGAAATCCTTTTAGCTTGATGCGATTGGCAAGCTCCCTCGGCGGCTGGCCAGCGGGATACATCCAGATCAGCCGGTCCTGTTCGGGGTGGACGTAGAAGATCGGTCTGTCGGCCGCGCGGAATACCTCGTAGGCCGCGATCGCCATGGGCTTGGTGCCTCCAGTGACGTTCAGGGCGAGGCCGTCGTGTTCGTATTCCGCTACGAAGGTAAACAGCTGTTCGCGTATGGCCTCGATATCGTAGGCATTCTCGATCCGGATCTGGCTCACCGTGACGCCGGCCGGTTGCAGAACAGCCCGCAGCCACTCGGCCCGTCGGGCCATGTCTGGGCTCACCACCATGACGATGTGCTTGGGTTTAATCTCCGGATCGAGCGCCGGCGTGATATTCGGCGTCGGTTGTCCGGAAACGAGGACGACATGGGTTTGAATTGTCATAAGTTGCGGGTTTTTTGCAGCCATGGTCACGAGTTCTCAGTCGTCACCCTATTCCAGGTCTTGCGAGTTAAGGATAGCCGGGTGCCGCCGGATCGGTGCGGTTTTTGTGCTCACCCGTTCTGCGACCCGGAATATTCGGGCTTGCCCAGTTTTCATTTTCCAGCTTCAATTGCGGTCATCGCAGGTATTCGGTTCGGGCGCTATAAGGGTAGCCCTGTTCAAGCTGATTGCGTTCATGTCTTTCGACAAGCCTGGCCTAAGCCGAGTCGGAGGACTTAATTCGAGTTTCGACGCTCCCCAAAGGCGACGGATTGCGATCGAAGACGCATCGGTCGAGAACGGAAACGCGAACGATGCCTGTCCTGAGCGTAGTCGAAGGGCGGTTCCCCCTCCCCGGTCACCGCATCCTATGGCTCTCGATTCAAACCCCACGATGTATTCGAGAACGATCGTCTAACGGTATCAATCCCTTCTTTATCGGGTCTCGATTCAAACGGCAGTCGAGCAACGACGATTTTCGGGGCGTCATGCCGGTCGAACCTCCAGCAATTCGGCGGTTCCGTTTTGCAAACGGACTCTGACCCGGGCTACCAATTCCTTGGCTTTCGCCTTGTCCTGGCAACGTTTTGATCCCAACGCGTCGGACGACGCCTTGGCTTCGCGTCTGACGGCTTTTGAGGTCGTCGTTTCGGCGACCATCTCGCGGGTGCTCACGTTGTAGGATACTCTGGCGTTTTCCCAAATCACGTCTTCGACTGCGGCAAGTTCAGGTTCGGCGGTTTTCGCCGAGCGTCTCAGCGTGCCGTATCCGACCGCGGTTTTGGCGCCGAAACCCAGCCAGTCGAGTGCCAGGTCACCCTTGCCTAGGTTCTTGTAATCGCTGATGCAGGGCTGGACCTTTCCCAGGCAAATGCGGTGCGTTGTTGTTCGAGGGTTTGGATATTTTGTCTTGGCTCCTATTGGGTTTCGGTTCGATGAGTGAGGCCATCGCAAACGATGCGGTTGATGCAACACATCCGTGCGCTGAACCCTGCAGGCGCTTGGCGTGTGCCCGTTCGCCGGGAGCGAACAGGAACGTGCGAAGCACGGCCCGAAGGGCGAGCCCAGCGCGGTTTCTGTTATTTGCGCGCAAACTGTGTCCAGGGACGGATCCCGAAGCGGGTGAATCGGGTAGTCGTCTAGCGTAGCGGCCTCAGCAAATCCTTACCTTTCTCGATCAGGAGAACGCCGTCCGGAAAATATTGAAGTCCCAGGCTGGCATTTTCCGAATGGGTTGCCAAGGGATAGACCCGCACGTCGTCGGCGCGCTCGTCGATCCGGTCCGTCAGTCCCGCGATGATTCGGTCGAGCTCCTTGGCCGTCAGCCGAGCCGTGACCACCGAATATTGAACCGGGATGCCCTGCTCCCGGAGAAAGCGATGAACCCGGTTCAGCCGCTTGGGGTCGGCGATGTCGTAGCACACCAGGTAGATTTGAGCTTGATTGAACGCCATCACACGAGCTCGATCAACCAGCGGTGCAGCCGGTTGAGGAGACCGCGGGTCAGATGTTCGGTGCGCTTCCGGCGGGCTTCGAAGAAACCGACTATTTCGACGCGCTCGGGGATGCCGAGCCGATTATCGCGAAGCCGGTCTTCGAGCCAGGCCTGCCGCGCCAGTTGGAAATCCCAGAACAGGATGGAACTCAAGGAAGTCACCGGATCCAGTTCGCCCATGAGCTCCGTTTCGGTGGTAATCCCGGCGTCGGCCAACTGCTTGGCCACCAGACCCGTCAGCAGTCCGAACACCTCCCTTCCAATGCGTTCGTAAGCGGGAAGCTGATCCATGCCGCGCGCGCCATCCTGGAACAGCTGCCGCAACGCCTTCGCCGCCGGCGGCCGATCGAAGGCCAGACCGGTGCGGCGGATCACGCTGCGCACCGCCATGCGCTCCATGGCCGTGCTCCATTGCTCGTATTGTTCGCGCCAATCCGGGCGCAGCAGAAAATCCAGCAGGCGCTGGCGAAGCTCGCAGCGATTACCGGGTTTGCCTATCAATCTCGCGAGTACCGCACCTTCGTCGTCGATGAAGCTGACCGTGATGCGATTTTCTGCGCAGGCGAGCAAGGCCTCGATAGACCAGTCAATATGCGCGGCCGAAACCACTTGCGATATCCGCCGTAACGGAAACCAGCGTTCCGCTGCACCGGAGCGGGCGACGCGCAGGGCCGGGCCGTCGCGTTTCACCGCGGTTCCCGTGCCTTGAAGATAAAGCGGTCTCACGGCGCCTCCTCGGTCAGACGCCGTGCGATCAACAGGCTATAGCGACGCAATAGTCCGCGCAGGGGATGGACGAAACGTTCGTAGCGGCCATAGAACAGTTTACGGCCGTTTTTTTTTCAAAAGGCAGCGGTCAGCCTCGGTCGCGAACCAGTCGGGACGCAGGTCTCGTTCGGCGAACAGCCGCCACACCCAGCGATCCACTTTTGGCCGCAGCGGCTCGATCAGGTCCGACGCGAGCGATTCGCGCGAGTAGGTCGGCTCATGATAAAAGCCGACGTAAGGGTCCAGCCCCGCGGCATGGCAGGCATTGACGGCCTCGAAATGGAGCAGCGTGTAGGCGAGCGATAGGGCGGCGTTGACCGGATCTTTCGGAGGCCGGCGATGGCGTCCGGTAAATCCGAGACTGGCCGGAAAGAGCAGCGTAAATCCGGCGAAATAAGCTGCCGCAGCGGCGCCTTCGATGCCTTGCAGCCGGTCCAGCCGCGCCGCGTCATCAACGGTCGTCAAGGCGCGTTCAAGGCGCGCGATAGCGTCGGAAAGCGGCTTGCGGCAATCTGGTCGGACTTGTAGCGCTAACCGCAGCAGCCGAGCCTGTGCCTTTAGTTTCAGCGCCACCAGCCGGCGCGCCCAGGGCAGCCGAAACTCATCGTCATGGTGCCAACGGTATTGCGCGATGCGCCGGGCGGTATCGCCGTGTTTTTTTCCGTGCAGAATGGCTGCGGCGCGGCCTTGCCGGCCAGCCAAAACTAGAAGGCCGACGCCTTCTTCGGCGAGCAGGCCCAGCACTCCCGTGCTGAGCGTTGCCTGTCCGCGGATGACCACCCGTTCGACCACATTCAGGGGAATCGTCGCGCTGCGGTTGCCCGCTTCGTAAAGGCAGAGATGTCGGCCCTCGCGGCGCAATTCAATGTCTTTTCTATCGAGGTAAAGCGTGCCCATTCCATCCTCAGCCGACGTAGAAGAACTCCGGATCCGCCGGCGGAACCGCGATGCCCAGCACGCGGACGTTCATCCGGGGATCCAACCGCAAGAGCAGAAAGCGGTCGGTTTCCTCGTCGATCACCTCCCTGACTTCGGCGATGAGTTGGCGTTTCTCGGCCTCCGTCAGGAAACACTCGAACACCGATTTCTGGCCGCCGGTGGAATAGTCGCGCAGCACCAACAGCGCCTTGCGCAGGCGGATCTGATCGGAGATGTCGTAAGCGGCGATGTAAAGCGACCGTTTGCTCATGGCCGCTAACTGTAATGGCGTGCAGGGAAGTCTGGGCGTTTCGCAAGCTTGCCGGCAGTCGGCCAACAAGGTGCGAATGGTGCGGTTTGCTCCGCTCACTACATCCTACATCGTAGGGTGCGGTGAGGGACGAACCGCAACGATCACTCGCCAACTCAAACCCCAAACCGCTCGAGTACCTGCCGGTAAATCGCGTCGTCCACCCGTTTGATCAGGATTTCCTTTTCCCGGCTCGGCAGGAACGCGTGAACGAACGCTTGCTTGATCATGGCCAAGGCATCCCAGCAATTGAATTTTTCCTCGCCAACCATGCGCGCGGCGGCCAGGTATTCGTTGGTCAACGTGGTGCGGCTGATGCCGGGGTTGTCCGTGCACAGCGTCAGCGGGAGTCCGGCCTGCCAGAGTTTCCAGAGCGGGTATTCGCGGCAATTCGCCGTTTCCGGGTAGGCCGGGTCGCGGTAGCCCACCACCTCCCGATTCGAACTGGGACAAAGCTCCAGACAGATGTTTCTGTCGCGGAAGCGCTGGGCGAGCGGGGCATGATCGCCGATGGTCAGGCCGTGACCGATCCGGTCGGCATGGAAGTGATAAGCCGCTTTCCAGATTTGTTCCGCGGTTTCGCCCTCGCCGGCGTGAATGGTTAGCGGTAGGCAAATTTCGAAGGCGCGGGCGAAGGCGTTCGCGGCATTGGGAGGCAGCGCTTGCGCCTCGTCGCCCGCCATGTCGAGCCCGACCACGAAGTCCGGCAGGCGCTCTTTTGCCCGAACCGCCAAGTCGATCACCTCGGGAAGCTTGTCGTGTTGGCGCCGATCGGCGATGAGGATGAATCGGAACAAGGGACGGGGACCGGGCGGCAAGCTTGCCACGGCGGCTTGCAAGGCGGCGGACAAGCGCTCCAGGAACCGCAGTCCGTCGCCATATTTGTGCGGACTCCCACGCAGCTCGACATAGGCCAAACCCTCCGCCCAGGTCTGACGTGCAAGACACTTCGCATACGGTTCGAGTGCGGCGGGATGAGACAGTATTGCCGAGCCGGACAGTTCCCCCGGCCGCTCGTAGGCCGCAAATCCGAGCGGATGGCGCGACTTGAGCGCGACCCGCGGTTTGGTGGTGTCGAACAGGGTGGCGGTCAAGCGATCGGCGTCGGCATGGACGAGCAGGGCGGCGGTCCAATGCGGTCTCGGAATGTCGGCGGTCGTCCATCGGCTCGGCCAGTCCGAGGGCCAGAGCGTTTGTTCCAGTAGCGGCGCGACATGGTCGAGAGCACCCTTGCGCTCGGAAGGCGTCAACGCGTCCCATACCGCCTGGCCAACCGTGCGCTGATCGTCGAGATCGAGACAGCCGCCGATGTGCCGGTGCAAATCCGCCTTGGGCAGCGATCGAAGCCAGTCGGCCAGTTCCGGACTCACCGCCTGTGTCCGCAAGGTTTCGATGACGCGCAGAGGTAGGCGATAAAGGCTGCGCCAGTTCTCGTGGTACTCCGCCTCGCCGAGAGCTCTCAGATAATTGCCGAGCAACTGGCTTCCGGCCGCCTCGCGCTTTCGGATTTCATCGCAGAGCGAGGTGCCTTTCGTGTGTTCCCAGGGCAGCGGCGTGCCGGGTTCGGCGAGGGGTAAGGGAAAACCGCGACTCGAGACTGCGCCGCGGCCGTCCAGTTCGACATCCAGCAGCTCGCTGTGCCGACCTACTCCCGCCACCAGAGGTACCACCGAGGGGACGATCTCTGCCGACAACTCGCGGGTGAAAAATTCGACCGTCGGTTCCTTTAGCGGCTTCGGCAACGGCTCTTGGCCGACCACATGGATCAGCGCGTCGCAGCCCAACACGGAACCCGCCCATTGCAGATCGGCGCTCATGGTCTTGCGCCCTCCCGCCAGTGAAAACACCACCTGGCCGTCTCCGGCGCGTTCATGCGCCAGAAGGCAAAGGCGCAACAGCACTTCGCGGAACCGCTCGCACTCGGCCTGGCTGGCGAGCTGATCGGTTCTTTCGGCCTGCCAGATCCGAAGCGTTGGCGGGCTGTCCAGCCGAGCATGCCAATCGAGCAACGCCGCGATACCTTCCTGAGGTTTATCCCCTTGTGTCGTACAGACCCAGATTTCATCCGGCGGCTCGAGCCGATATTCATCGCGCTGGCGTTCGAAGTCGGCGCGTTGAGGATGGCTACGGTAGAGTGGCAAGCGGTCCGGGGCGAGAAAGCCGTAGACCTCGGGAATCACGGCCCAGGACGCGCCCAGCGTACACAGAAGAATGTTGGTTTTCATACGGAATTTCGGATCAAAAAGTCGGCGGCGAGGCGGCTCCACAACTCGAAGCGTGAGTCGTCCACAATCCGCTTGGCCGGGACAAAGCCGATGCCTTTCAATCCTTGGCCGTCGACCGGTTGCGGCGGAGCATCCTCGCACCAAGACAGAACGTAAAGCAAACCGATATGCACCCGTCCGACCGACGAGCGTTCCTCGTAGATCCAGGCGGCCGGCTCCGGGACGCCGATGTCCGATTGCAACTGAAGCTCCTCCCGCAACTCGCGGCGAAGCGCTCGTTCGGCCGTCGTGCCGATCGATTCCGCCGCGTCCGCTTCATCGATGTGCCCTCCGACGCCGGCACTGAGCCGGTCTCGCAGTCGGGCGTCGCCGCCGGATCGCGCATAGCACCAGATTTCACCCGAACGATTTCGGAGCAGAGCATACGGAATGATTTGCAGAAAACGCTCGTCGGTTTCGGCGTCGGAACGCGGCCACCAGATCCACTCGCCGGGGTAAGGCCAGCCGGACAGACGCCAGGCGCCGGTTTCCGGCAAGGGCGGCCATGCGGCTCGGGGAACCACCAGGATGCGCGCGCTCAAGGGATGTCCTGTCGGGCCTCGACCACTCGATATTCGACGATGCGCGCACCGAAACGCCCAAGATCCTCGGCTGAGAGCTCGCGCCCCCGCCATTCCGGCGGTATTTCCAGAGCCAGATGAAAATAACGCGCGCCCAGCGCGCACACCTCCGCCGCCAGATGGACCGGTAAGGTACCGATCACCCAATCCCCTCCTTTCACGTCCGCGATGTCCAGATGCGCCAATTGCCGGTCGACAGAAATTCCGCTCTCGCGCGCCCATTCAACGGCGCCAGGATGGCGGCTTATGAAATATGTCGTCATGGGTCATACAGTCTCAGTGGGGAGAACCAACCGGTCGAAGACCGGGGCCTCAAAGTCACCTCTTTCTGCGCTTCGAATATTTTTCTGGCGTTCTTTATGCCTTTTCCGAGGAAGGCTTTTTATCGTGTGGTGTCGGTTTAAATCGATGATGACAGGAAAACTGTAGGATGCGGTGAAGAGCGAACCGCATCTTTCGAGTTACCCGTGGCTAGTCCGTCCGGCAATGGCGGCGCTGTGACAGAGCAGGTCTCTGCCACGGTCGGGAAAGTTACGCCGGTCAGATACGAATGTGGTGTACAAGACACGGCAGGGCTGGAAGAGAACAGCGCACACTTTAGTGCACTTTCTTGATAGCAGACCAGCCGCGCTAACGGCCGCCATTGTCTCATCAACCCGATGCGGGCTCAACTGCTCCATGTCGGGGTCAAACAGCGTCCACGTCTCTCCGGCATCGGCATCCAGCATGAACGTATTGGTCCCGACGATATTCTCCTTCAAGTAGTCATCTCTGAACGCTTCCGCCATCGCCAGCGTTTCGACGTCCGATTTCCCGCAGTATTCGTCCGCGACAAGAGGGTCGGACTGCTTGCCATACGGGTAACCGGCCGCCTTCAAAGCCCACCAATACGGCCCGTAATCTCGGTACCGTAAAGGGTCTTTTTGCAGGCACCCGTGAATCACGCTCAGACCAAATCCAAGCAGGTCTGAGAGCCCGCGATTGACCTTCAGGTTGGCGGACTTCTCAGCGACGGCCGCCTTGATCCATTCCGGATCGAATTTGTACTCGGTAAACATAGTGATCCCTTAACAGGCTGTTGAAATTCGCCTCCATGTCTTCGACTTTACCCCTTATCGGCGGC
>DYIL01000069.1 GCA_020723665.1 Methyloversatilis universalis | reverse complement strand
AGCGCGCCATCCGGGTGCCCTTTCTTTAGGGTTACTTTGGATTTGCGCCTGTCCTGGCGCAAACTTTTGCGGGCGCGCTCCGCGCGTCCAAATGTGTTCCCGACGCATTCGTCTTTGGGCACGCAAAGACAAACTCGCCGGGAGCGACCATTCCGCCGGAAGCGGAATGGGACGAACAACGTTCGCCCGAAGGGCAACGTCCAGGGAAGGACGTTGTCGATTGGGGCAGCCGAAGGCTGGTCCGAAGGGCAAACCCCAGGGGCTTGCCTTGGCGCTCCCGAAGCAGGCGGGTGTCGAGGGAAGGACACCCAGGACTTGTGGGCGCAGCAGGAGGCGCAGACCCACAAGGAGTTTGCAGCGAAACTCGCTGGCGGGGCGAGACCCGCTTCAAATTCGCTTGCTGCCGAAGGCAGCGTCCTTATTGGAGCGTACATCGGCGATGAAAACGCTCCAGGGAGAGGTCACGAGATTACCGTTTTTTTTGCCAAGGACGGGCGAGGCGCCTATACCCCTGTAACCTTGCCCCTGGCATTCCTTGCCGGGGTGACAATCGAGTTTGACTTCGTTACGAGCCGCACATGACACCTGAAATCATCGCCTCTCTGGGCCAGCAAGCCATGACCGTCACTCTGCAGATCAGTGCGCCCATGTTGCTGGCGACGCTCGCCGTGGGCTTGTGCATAGCCTTGTTCCAGGCAGCCACCCAGATCAACGAAATGACGCTCACCTTCGTGCCCAAGCTCATCGCCATGGCCATCGTGCTGATGCTGGCAGGGCCCTGGATGCTGCAAGTTCTGATCGATTACACGCGGTCGTTGATTCGCAGCATTCCAAGTCTCATAGGTTGAGATGCCGTTGCAATTCAGCGAAAGCCAGCTCCTTACGCTGCTTGCCGGCGTGGTCTGGCCTTTCTTCCGCGTGAGCGCGCTGTTTCTTTCGATCCCGGTCTTTACCGGCCATATGGTCCCGATGCAGGTCCGCGTCATGCTGGCGGTCTCCGTCACCTGGCTGATTTCGCCGACCCTGCCGGCCGTGCCCGATGCGGCCCTGTTCAGTCTGTCGGGGTTTTGGATCGCCGTTCAGCAATTTCTGATCGGCCTCGCGATCGGCTTGGTTCTGCACCTGGTATTCGAGGCCATCGTTTTCGGCGGACAAAGCGTTGCCTATAGCATGGGACTCGGTTTTGCCTCCCTGGTCGATCCACGGACTGGGGTGCAGGTTCCGGTCATCGCCCAGTTTTACCAAATCCTGGCGACGCTGTTGTTCCTGACCATGGACGGACACCTGGTGGTCATTCGCCTGCTGGTCGATAGTTTTTACACGCTGCCGGCGGGATTCGAAGGCTTGAGCGCCGAAGGAATGAGGCAATTGGCGCTGTGGGCGGGCCATTTGTTCGCGGCTGGCGTACTGCTCTCGCTGCCCCTGGTGACGGCTTTGCTGCTGGTCAATCTGGGATTCGGCGTGGCCAGCCGCGCGGCGCCCCAGCTCAACATTTTTTCGGTCGGATTTCCGGTCAGCTTGGGGTTGGGGCTGTTTCTGATCGGTATTAGCGTGCCGGACGTGCTCAGCCTTTTTTCCGGCTTTCTCGATGACGGATATCGGCTGATGACGGCGGTGTTGCGGTAGTAGGGGCAGTCATGGCCGAGGAATCCGATCAGGAACGAACAGAGGACCCTACCAGCAAACGTCTGAGCGACGCGCGGAAAAAAGGGCAGGTCCCGCGTTCTCGCGAATTGAATACGCTGGTTCTGCTGTTGACCGGCTCGGCGGCGGTGTTCGCCTTTGGCGGCAGTCTGACGCAAAGCCTATGGCACATCATGGAGGGCGATTTTCGGCTTGAACGCCGCGATCTTTTCGATCCGGCGGCGCCGCTTGCCCATCTCGGCCGGGATCTGCTGGCGGCGGGCGAGATTCTGTTGCCGTTTCTCGGCCTCGCAGTGCTGGCCGCCTTGGCGGCGCCCATGATGCTTGGCGGCTGGAATTTCAGCGGCGAAAACCTTCTTCCCAAGCTGGAAAAGTTCGATCCGATGAAAGGCCTGGCCCGCATGGTGTCCGTGCAGGCGCTCGCGGAAGTCGTGAAATCGGTGCTGAAGTTTCTCCTCATCGGATTCGTGACCGGCGGGCTGCTCATGGTCTATTTCGACGATCTCATCGCACTCGGCAGGAGACCCTTGCTTCCGGCCGTGAACGAAACCGCGCACCTCCTCATGACGTTCATGTTCTGGCTGTGCGCGTCCCTGGGGCTGATCGCGGTTCTGGACGTGCCTTTCCAGCTCTGGAGCTACAAGCGTCGGCTGAAAATGACGCGCCAGGAGGTCAAGGATGAGATGCGCGAAATCGAGGGCAAGCCGGAGGTCAAGAGCCGGATTCGCAGCCTGCAGATGGAACTGGCGCGTCGCCGCATGATGGACGAGGTGCCGAAGGCGGATGTGATCGTGACCAACCCGACCCATTACGCGGTGGCTTTGAAATACGACCAGGCCAGTATGAAGGCGCCCCGAGTGGTCGCCAAAGGCGCGGACCTGATGGCGGCGCAGATCCGGACCCTGGCAGTGGGCGCCGGCGTGCCGCTCCTGTCGGCGCCGCCGCTCGCCCGCGCGCTCTATGCGTCCACCGAGCTCGGCCACGAAATACCCGCCGGGCTTTATTTCGCGGTCGCTCAGGTTCTGGCTTACGTCTATCAGCTCAAGGCGGCTCGGGTTTACGGCGGCGATATTCCGACGCCGCCGACCGAATTCAAAATACCCGAAGAGTTTCTGAGCCAGCCCGGCGACGCGTAAGTCCTTTGCAGCCGGCATTCTTTCCACGGTTTCTCGGTCTTCCGGCCATTCGGCACGAAACGTGATTGTTTTCGGTGTCATCGAAGGTTTTCTACGATTTTCCGTCATGGCTGCAATCGTACTCGAAAGAATTAAAGTCGTCGGCACGCTTGGTCTGGGCGCGCCTCTCGTCATCCTTCTCATGATGATGATGATGGTGTTGCCGCTCCCGCCGTTTCTCCTCGATCTCCTGTTCACGTTCAATATCGCGTTTTCGCTGCTGATCCTGCTGGTGACGATTTACACGCTGCGCCCGCTGGATTTCGCCGTGTTTCCGTCGGTTCTTCTGGTCGCGACGCTGCTCCGGCTGAGCCTCAACGTGGCCTCGACCCGAGTGGTTTTGCTGGAGGGGCACCAGGGACCCGACGCAGCCGGCAAGGTGATCGAGGCCTTCGGCGAATTCGTGATCGGGGGCAATTACGCCGTGGGCATGGTGGTGTTCGTCATTCTGGTCATCATCAATTTCGTGGTGGTGACCAAGGGCGCCGGGCGCGTGTCCGAGGTCAGCGCGCGGTTCACCTTGGATGCGATGCCCGGCAAGCAGATGGCGATCGACGCCGACCTCAACGCCGGCCTCATCAATCAGGAGGAAGCCCGGGCAAGACGCCAGGAAGTCTCGCGCGAGGCGGATTTCTACGGCTCCATGGACGGTGCCAGCAAGTTCGTGCGGGGCGATGCCGTCGCCGGCATCCTCATTCTGCTCATCAACGTCATAGGCGGCTTGATCGTGGGCATGGTGCAGCACGGCCTGCCGTTTTCCGAGGCTCTGCGCAATTACACCCTGCTCGCCATCGGCGACGGCCTGGTAGCCCAAATTCCCTCGCTGTTGCTGTCGGTCGGATCGGCCATGATCGTGACCCGTGTGTCCAGTAGCAGCGAGAACATCGGTGCCCAGTTCAGCGCTCAATTCTTAGCCGATCCCAGGCCTCTCGGTCTTTCCGCAGGGGTGGTCGGGCTATTGGGGCTGATTCCGGGCATGCCGAATCTCGCTTTTCTGCTCTTGGCCGGCGCCCTGGGCTCGTCGTCTTATGCCATTTTCAAGCGCCAGCGGCGCGAGCGCGAACTGGCAGAAGCCCGTGTCGCGGCCAGGCCTCCGGTCTCGCCCGAGGTGAAGGAACTCGGCTGGGACGACGTCATGCCGGTGGACCTCATCGGGCTGGAAGTGGGATACCGTTTGATCCCGCTGGTCGATAAGAATCAGGGCGGGCAGCTCATGTCGAAGATCAAGGGCGTGCGTAAGAAGCTGTCCCAGGAACTCGGATTCCTGATCCCCTCGGTGCACATACGGGACAACTTGGATTTGACCCCGAACGCTTATCGCATCAGTCTGCTTGGCGTCACCGTGGGGGAGGCCGAAGTGCTTCCGGACCGCTTGATGGCCATCAATCCCGGACGGGTCTACGGCACGCTGAACGGCGTCGAGGGCAAAGACCCGGCTTTCGGTCTGGACGCGATCTGGATCAACCCGGATCAGCGCGACCATGCGCAGACTCTGGGCTATACCGTGGTCGATCCCGGCACGGTAGTGGTCACGCATCTCAGCCATCTGCTACAGTCCCACGCCCATCAGCTGCTCGGCCATCAGGAAACGCAGCAGTTGCTCGATATGCTCGCCAAATCGATGCCGCGGCTGGTCGAGGATTTGACGCCGAAAACCCTGCCCCTCAGCGTCATCGTGAAGGTGCTGCAAAACCTTCTGCAGGAGAAGGTGCCGATCCGCGATATGCGGACCATCGCCGAAACTTTGGCGGAGTTCGGCGCCAGAAGCCAAGATCCCGGCGTTTTGACCGCAGTGGTACGCGCCGCATTGGGACGGCTGATCGTTCAAAAAATCAGTGGCTTGGAGAAAGAAATTCCGGTTTTGACCCTGGATCCGGACCTGGAACAGTTGTTGCAAAAAATCCTGCAAACGGCCGGGCAAGAGGGGGCGGGCATCGAACCGGGATTGGCCGAGCAGCTCCACAAGTCTCTGGACGAAAAGGCACAGAAACTGGAAATGGAAGGACATCCGGCGATTCTGCTGGTGTCCTCGCCGGTAAGGCCTTGGTTGGCGCGCTTCGTGCGCCATTCGATTCCGGGACTCAACGTTCTGGCCTACAACGAAATTCCAGAAGACCGGCAGGTCAGGGTGGTGGCCAGCATCGGTCAGCGCGGCTAATCGGTCGAGGTAAGCCGGGCGACGTTCGCCGGTTCGAGAAGTTACGGGGAAGGATTCTGAAAGACTAGGGCACAGGCATGAAGATCAAACGATATTTCGCACCCGACATTCGCCAGGCGATACGTATGGTTCGCGAAGAGCAAGGGCCCGACGCCGTCATCTTGTCCAACCGCAAAGTGGACGGCGGCGTGGAAATCGTTGCGGCCCGCGATTTCGACGAGCAACTGTTGTTGGACCGGGCGAAATCGAATCCGACCGGTAGTGATGCCGAACCTTGCGCGAAAGCGGAAAAGGATGCGAGGCGGCGCGCCGAGGATGCTTTTCGCGAAACTTTGGGTAAGGCTGCCGCCGAGTCGGTGGCGTCGACGCCCGCTCCAGGCGACTTGCGCAAGTCGGCTCCGCTGGTGTCGAGACCGGGCGAACAGGCCAGCCCGGCGGTCGAGCCCGCTGCCGCGAAGCCGATTGCCGAGTCTCGCCTGCACCATACGGCGGAGGCGGTCGCTACGCGGCCGGAACCGGCCGCGCCGAATCCCGACGCCGAGGCGCTGAAGCAGGTGCAAAGAGAGCTCAAACAGATGCGGCGCCTGATCGACGCCCATTTGAGCGAGACCGGGTGGCAGGTTGCGGCGAGCCGGAATCCGACCCGATTGGATTTGTTGCGTCGTTTGAGCGCGCTCGGGTTCTCCAAGAAGCTCAGCCTGGAACTCGCCGAACGGCTAGGTGGCGTCGGCGATGCCGACGTGCCTTGGCAAGCCGTTCAGCATGTCTTGGCTCGGCAGATTCCGTTGGCCGAAGACAATTTGCTTGACTACGGCGGCGTAGTCGCCCTGGTCGGGCCGACCGGCGTCGGGAAAACGACGACGATCGCCAAGCTGGCGGCCCGCTTCAGGCTCAAGCACGGTCCCCGGCAGATCGCGCTGATCACCACGGACAACTACCGCATTGGGGCCCATGAACAGCTGGGCACTTACGGCCGCATTCTCGACGTGCCGGTTCGGGCCGCATCCAGCGTCGAGGATCTGCGTCAGTTGCTGTCCAGTTTCTATGACAAACGTCTGGTGCTCATCGATACCGCGGGCATAGGGCAGCGGGACCGGCGTCTGGCAGAGCAAGCCGAATTGTTCGCCGGCGTCGACATGCCGATCAAATCGTATCTGGTCATATCCGCGGCCAGCCAGTTGCGCGTGATGCAGGAAGCGGTGGATGCCTTCAAGGCCTTTTCCCCGACGGCTTGTATTTTGACCAAACTGGACGAAACCGGTCAGCTCGGCGCCGGCGTATCCACGGTCATGGAAAATCGGCTTCCGCTCGCTTTCGTGTGCGACGGACAGCAGGTCCCTGAGGACCTGCACGTGGCGAGAACTCATCTATTATTAAACCGGTGTTTTGCCGAGCAGCCCGGCACCGGGCCCGTCGGCGCCCTAATGCCTTCTTATGAAGATTGGATCGTCCATGCGAATGTTTGACACAGACCAAGCCGACGGAATTCGACGTATGGCGCAGCCGAGGCCGGTGCGCGTCTTGGCGGTGAGCAGCGGCAAGGGCGGGGTCGGCAAGACCAATGTCGCCGTCAATCTTGGGGTCAGCCTGTCAGAGCTGAGCCGCCAAGTGGTCCTCTTGGATGCCGATCTCGGGCTCGCGAACGTCGACGTGCTCCTGGGGCTGCAGCCCAAATTCAATCTGTCCCATGTGTTGAGCGGCGAGCGCAGTCTAGACGAAATCCTGATCGAAGGGCCGTCAGGCCTCAAAATCGTTCCGGCGTCGTCCGGCATTCAGCGCATGTCCGAACTGACCACCGCAGAACAGGCGGCGGTGATTCGGGCCTTCGGGGAAATGAATCAGAACATCGACGTGCTCTTGGTGGACACCGCAGCAGGCATTTCGGGAGGCGTGGTCAATTTCGCGCGTGCCTGTCAGGACATCGTTCTCGTGGTGTGCGACGAGCCCACATCGCTCACCGACGCTTACGCCTTCATCAAATTGCTCAACCGGGACTATGGGGTTCATCGCTTCCAGATCCTGCCCAACATGGTTCAGGACTATCAGCAGGGCCGGGCGTTGTTCTCCAAGCTGTGCCGGGTGACGGACCGCTATCTCGACGTGACGCTCGACCTCCTGGGCGTGGTTCCTCAGGACGAGCAATTGAGGAAGGCGGTGCAAAGGCAAGTTCCGGTGGTGGTCGCCTATCCGAACAGCAAAGCGGCGCAGGCGTTCCGCGGCTTGGCGCAGAAAATGGACGCCCTGCCGATCTCCGGGCAAGCCAGCGGCCGGCTGGAGTTTTTCGTGGAACGGATGATTCAGTACAATCGCGCGGCAGCCTTATGAACGGTATCGCTTTGTACGCATCGGTGCAGGCGCTCACTGTGGACGCTCTCGTCGTGCAACATGCACCGCTGGTCAAGCGGATCGCCTACCATCTCATGGGCCGCCTGCCATCCAGCGTGCAGGTGGAGGACTTGATTCAGGCCGGCATGGTGGGTTTGCTGGAAGCGGCCCGGCAATACGACCACGCTCAGGGCGCCAGCTTCGAGACTTATGCCGGGATTCGGATACGCGGGGCCATGCTGGATGAACTCAGGCGCTACGATTGGACCCCGCGTTCGGTGCATCGCAAGGCGCGTGACGTGGCGGAGGCGATGCGCGCCATCGAGGCCAGGACCGGCCGCGACGCCCGCGATGCGGAAGTCGCCGAGTATCTGGGGCTGTCGCTTTCCGAATACCATCAGGTTCTTCAGGATACCTTGAGCTGCCGCATGTTCAGTTTCGAAGAGCTGCTGGAGTCCGGCGATTCGGCCTTGGAAGACTGCGCCGATTCGGCCGCGGCCCCGGTCGAGGCTCTTGCCCAGTCCGGCTTCGCCAAGGCGCTGGCGGATGCCATCGCCGGGCTGCCGGAGCGCGAGCGCCTGGTGATTTCGCTCTATTACGAGGAAGAGCTCAATCTGCGCGAAATCGGCGAAGTGCTTGGAGTCAGCGAATCGCGAGTGTGCCAGCTTCAAAGTCAGGCCATGTTGCGCCTCAGGGCGAGGATGCAGGATTGGCTGGATGCCGAGCAGTCCACCATGGCGCGCTCGAAAGGGCGGCGCAAGGCCATATGACAAGCCTGAGGCTCGGATACCCGATGATTCGAAAGATCAATACCGGAATTTAAGAGGTGAGCGTCCTTGAACAAGAATATGAAAATCCTGGTTGTGGATGACTTTTCCACCATGCGGAGGATCATCAGAAACCTGCTGCGGGAACTCGGCTTCAACAACATCTTCGAAGCCGACGACGGGCAGAGCGCCCTGCTCAAATTGCAGTCGGGGGGGATCGACTTTCTGATCACCGACTGGAACATGCCTGGAATGACGGGTCTCGATCTGCTGCGCGCGGTACGCGCCGATCCGAACCTCGCCCAGCTTCCGGTTCTGATGGTGACCGCCGAGGCGAAGCGCGACCAGATCGTGGAGGCGGCCCAGGCCGGCGTCAACGGCTATGTGATCAAACCGTTCACCGCGGCGACTTTGCAGGAGAAGATCGAAAAGATCTTCGAGCGTCTGGAAGCCTGAGCGAAACCTAGGGGCAGGCAATGACTGAAACGCAACCGTCCGCCGACGGGCGGATCGAACAGGTGCGGGCGCTACTCGCGGCCCTGGAGCGGGGCGACGACGACTCGGCCGACCGGATTCTCGACGAGATCAGCCGCGTCCGGGAAAGCCTGATGTTCCAGGAAGTCGGCAAACTGACCCGCCAGCTCCACGACACGCTGGCGAATTTCGCTTTGGATGAACGCATTGCGGATCTCACGGAGAAAGAAATTCCCGATGCCAAGGAGCGCCTCAACTACGTCATTGCCATGACCGAGCAGGCGGCGAACACCACCTTGAACGCCGTGGAGTCCATCCTGCCGTTCGCCGAGAGTCTCCGAGAGCAGTCCAACGAGCTGAGCGCTCAATGGCGGCGCTTTCGCCAGCGGGAGATGTCTTACGAGGAATTCAAATCCCTGACTCAGGACCTGGCGCAGTATTTCGACGTTTCCGCAGGACATTTGGAGGCCATTCAGCAGAGTCTCACCGAAGTGCTCATGGCACAGGGATTTCAGGACCTCACCGGGCAGATCATTCGGCGCGTGATCCGGCTCGTTCAGGATCTGGAATACAGTCTGGTCGATCTGATCCGGATTTCGGGACGGCGCTTCAAACCGTCCGGCGAAAGCGCCCAGGACCTCAAAGCGAAAACGCTCGGCCCGGCTGTTCCGGGTGTGGACAAGGACACCGTGCAGAACCAGGACGATGTCGACAGCTTGCTGTCGAGTTTGGGTTTCTGAAGGTAAGACGCATGGCGATCGATCTCGACGACGAAATCGTTCAGGACTTCCTGGTAGAAGCCGGAGAAATACTGGAAAAGCTCAATGCTCAGTTGGTCGAGCTCGAGCAGTCACCGGACGATTACGATTTATTGAACGCCATTTTTCGTGGGTTTCACACCGTCAAAGGTGGAGCGGGCTTTCTCAATCTCGCAGCCTTGGTCGATGTTTGCCACAGCGCCGAGGACGTGTTCAACGTGCTTCGGCAAGGCGAGCGGCGCGTCGACCCGGCGCTGATGGACGTCATTCTGGAAGTCTTGGATGTCGTCAACGCCATGTTTCGGGATATCCGCTCCGGACACGATCCCGAGCCGGCCGATCCCTCCCTGATCGATAAGCTGAAAGTACTGGCTCAGCCGAAAGGCCAAGAAGACCCCGTCACCGATCCGGACCTTTCGGCGTCCGCGGGAGCTGCGGCGGCTCCGTCTGCGAGGAGCGTTGTGGAACAGGCACTTGCAGCGATGCTCGAACCCGCCGCGAGCGACGATCCGACCGGGATGGGTTTGGAAGCATTGACGGAAGCGCCGGACCCGCCCTTGCCCGGACCGACGGTCGAAGCGAAAACCCTAAGTTCGGACGAGATTACCGAGGAAGAGTTCGAGCGTTTGCTGGACGAACTCCACGGCAAGGGCAGGCATAGTGGTGTGCCCAAGGCGGCGGCGCTGAAAGCTCCCAACGCCCAGCCGGAGGACGAGATCACCGAGGAAGAATTCGAGCGTTTGCTGGACGAAGTCCATGGCGAGGGGAAGCAGTCGGGTGTACCCGGCGCCGCGCTTACGGAGACGCCGAAATCGGCCGCCGAAAGCGATCGCATCACCGAGGACGAGTTCGAGAACCTGCTGGACGAGCTTCACGGCAAAGGCAAGCACGGCGGTGTGCCGAAGCGGGAGCTTACGCGTTCGCCCGCCCCGCCGGTGGCCGGGGAAACGCGCGGCGTGCCGAAAGAGACGGCCAAGCCGGCCAAGGCGCCGCCGGCTTCGGCCGTCGAAACCACGGTGCGTGTCGACACCCAGCGCCTGGACGAGATCATGAACATGGTGGGCGAGCTGGTCCTGGTTCGAAATCGCTTTCAGACCTTGAAGAGGGCGCTAAACGACGAAGAAATCGCCAAGGCCGTCGCCAATCTGGACGTGGTGACCTCGGATCTTCAACTGTCGGTCATGAAGACGCGCATGCAGCCGATCAAGAAGGTTTTCGGCCGGTTCCCGCGTGTGGTGCGGGATCTGGCCAGGAGCCTCAACAAAGAGGTGCAGCTCGAAATGCGCGGCGAAGAGACCGATCTCGACAAGAATCTCGTCGAAGCTCTGGCCGATCCTCTGGTGCATCTGGTTCGCAACGCGGTCGACCACGGCATCGAGACGCCGGAGGCGCGGGTCGCGGCGGGCAAACCGCGTGAGGGCTTGGTCGTCCTGACCGCGTCGCAGGAGGGAAACCACATCGAATTGACCATCGAGGACGACGGCAAAGGCATGGATCCGGACGTGCTCCGGCGCAAGGCCGTGGAGAAAGGGTTGATGGACGAGGAAAGCGCCGCGCGCCTGGACGACAAGGATTGTTACAACCTGATTTTCATGCCCGGCTTTTCCACCAAGTCGGAGATTTCCGATATCTCGGGGCGGGGCGTCGGCATGGATGTGGTCAAGACCCGAATCGCCCAGATGAACGGTTCGGTCGCGGTCGATTCGGTCAAGGGGAGGGGTAGCCGCATCACCATCAAGCTGCCGCTGACTTTAGCCATCATGCCGACCTTGATGGTGAAGCTGAACGATCAACCCTTCGCGCTTCCGCTGGCGAACGTCGTCGAAATACTCGACCTCGATCTCAAGAAATCCAACACGGTCGACGGACAGTTGGTCGTATTGGTCCGGCAGCGGGCCTTGCCGCTGTTCTATCTCAAGGAATGGCTGATTCCGGGCTACCGACACGACGGAAATCGGCAGGAGACTTCCGGCCATGTGGTGGTGGTGAACGTAGGGGGCCGACACATCGGCTTCGTGGTCGATCACTTGGTCGGGCAGGAAGAAGTCGTCATCAAGCCTTTGGGTGCGAAACTCCAGAACGTAAGCGGAATGGCCGGTGCCACGATTACCGGCGACGGTAAGATCGCCCTCATTCTCGACGTGCCCGGCTTGATGAAGCGGTACGCCTCCTTGCATTAAATCTAGAGCAGCGACGAGGTTTTCATGACGATTCGGGTTTTGGTGGTGGACGATTCCGGTTTCATACGCAGGAGGCTGACCGAAATCCTTGATGCCGACGCCGATTTGGAGGTCGTTGGGACTGCGGCCGACGGCGCCGAGGCGGTACAGAAAGCCGCGGCCCTGAACCCGGACGTCATCACCATGGACGTGGATATGCCGGTCATGGACGGCATTACCGCCGTGCGCCAGATCATGAAGGAACAGCCCACGCCGATCCTGATGTTTTCCGCCTCCACCAAGGCGGGCGCCAAGGCTACCTTGGACGCCCTCGAAGCGGGTGCCATGGATTTCATGCCCAAGCAACTGCAGGAAATCAGCGGAGACCAGGATCTGGCCAAGCGCATCCTGCGGCGCCGTGTTCGCGATTTGGCAGAGCATGCGGGAAGGCTGAGGCGGCTACGGCGAGTGCCGAGGACCGTCGCTGCGCCGCCCGTAGCCAAACCCGGGACTGCCAAGACGCCGATTCGGGATTTTCGTTTACTGGTGATTGCCGCTTCTACCGGGGGGCCGGTAGCGATACAGAAAATTCTGACGCAAATCCCGGAGACCGCGTCGGTTCCCATCCTATTGGTTCAGCACATGCCCGGCAATTTCACCGGCAGCTTCGCCGAACGGCTGGACCAGCTTTGCCGGATTCGGGTCAAGGAAGCCCAGAACGGCGACGAATTGAAACCCGGCGTCGCGCTGCTGGCGCCGGGCGGCTTTCAACTGGAGTTGAACGAGCACGGGGCGCGGAGGACGGTCGTGGTTCGCGAGAGTGCAAGCGGGGAACATTTTCGCCCCAGCGCCGACGTTACCTTCAGTTCCGTCGCCAGAAGCATGCCCGGCAGGGTTCTCGCCATCGTTCTCACCGGCATGGGCTCGGATGGGAAACTCGGGGCGGAAAAATTGAAGGCCAAGGGCGCGGTCATCTGGGCTCAAAACGAGCAGAGCTGCGTTGTTTACGGCATGCCCAAAGCGATCGTCGACGCCAATCTGGCCGACTGCGTTTATGATCTGGACGAAATGGCCGGCGAACTGAAGAACCTTTAGACATGGACCCGTTAAGCATCATCGGATTCATTCTCGGGGTCGCCGCCGTTCTGGGCGGCAATTGGCTCGAGGGCGGACACGCGAATTCGCTGCTGAACGGGCCGGCGATCGTGATCGTGTTCGGCGGTACGCTGGGTGCGACCATGTTGCAGACGCCGCCGGCGGCGTTTTTCTATGCGGTGAAAATGCTCAAATGGGTATTCGTGGCACCGCCCATAGACCATAAGGAGCAAATCAAGAGAATCGTCAGCTGGAGTGCGCTGGCGCGGCGGGAGGGCTTGCTCGGCCTCGAAACCTTCATCGGCGGCGAGAACGATCCCTTGGCGAAGAAGGGGCTTCAGTTGCTGGTCGATGGCAACGAGCCCGGGGTCATCCGGGACAGCTTGGAGGTGGAAATCTATGCTCGGCAGCAGCGCGATTTGGGCGCGGCCAAGGTGTACGAGGCGATGGGAGGCTATGCGCCGACCATCGGCATCATCGGTGCGGTGATGGGCTTGATTCACGTCATGCAGAACCTGTCGGACCCCAGCAAACTGGGGAGCGGCATCGCGACGGCGTTCGTGGCGACGATCTACGGCGTCGGTTTCGCCAATCTGGTCGTTCTTCCCATCGCCAACAAGCTGAAATCCCGCGCGCAGGCTCACAACCAAGCGCGTGAACTGATTCTGGAAGGCATTATTTCCATCGCGGAAGGCGAGAACCCGCGGAATATCGAGATGAAGCTGACCGGTTTCCTCGACGAATGACACTACGATGATTCGGCGGAAGCATTCGGAAGAAGAGCACGTGAACCTGGAGCGATGGCTGGTGTCCTATGCCGATTTCATTACGCTCTTGTTCGCGTTTTTCGTCGTCATGTACGCGATTTCTTCGATCAACGAAGGCAAGTACCGGGTGTTGTCGGAGTCGCTTTCCGCGGTATTCAAGGAGCCTCAGAAGGATCATAACCTGGGTCAGACGCTGGAGCCGATCCAGATTGGGCAGTTGAAGAAAGGGAACGATCTTCTGGGCGACCCCGCGGCGTCGCATGGTTCGGTGTCCTCGGAAAGCACGACCGAGACGGCGGGCGAAAATCTCGAGACGGAACACGCTCGGCTGGAAAGTCTCGCGGATCAGATCGAAGCGGCTCTGTCGCCATACATTTTGGATGACTTGGTCGCCATCAAGCGCCATGATCTGTGGGTGGAAGTCGAGATGAAGAGCGGTCTGTTTTTCTCCAGCGGCAAAGCCGATCTTTCGAAGGAGTCGCTGCCCATACTCTACCGGCTGTCCGAAATTTTTCGCGAAATCGACAACACCATTCATGTCGAGGGCCATACCGATAACCTGCCGATCAACACGCCCGAATATCCTTCCAACTGGGCCTTGTCTTCCGCCCGTGCCGCGGTCGTGGTCAACCAGTTGATGCGAAACGGCATCGATCCGCGCCGGATGGCGGCAATAGGCTACGGCGAGTATCATCCGGTTGCCGACAATGGGACGGAGGAAGGCCGTTACCAAAACCGGCGAGTGGTGATCGTTCTGATGTCCCATGGAGCGGCTCGTTACAAGCTTTCTTCCGGGGACCGGATCCAAGACCTCGACGCGTCCCAAAAGCCGGTGTCCGGAACGGCGCCCATCGCTTCGACGGAGGTTGCCAAGCCATGAAAATCTGGGCCGTATCCAACCAGAAAGGCGGGGTCGGCAAGACCACGACAGTCGTGACCTTAGGCGGAATTCTCGCGTCTCGGGGATGCCGCACGCTTTTGATCGATCTCGACCCCCACGGTTCGCTGACCAGCTATTTCAGAATGAACCCGGATCAGATCGATTTCAGCGTCTACAACCTGTTTCAGGATGCGATGGCTAAGAAAAAGCTGCTTCCCGAACCTTACATCGTTTCGACCGGGTTCGAGGGGCTGTCGGTACTGCCCGCCTCTACCGCTATCGCGACGGTCGAGCGGCACGGCGGCGCCGGCGGCACGGGACTGGTGATTGCAAACAGCCTGGCCGCGGTTCGCAAGCAATACGATTTCGTGCTGATCGACAGTCCGCCCATGCTCAGCGTTTTGATGGTAAACGCGCTCGCTGCCTGCGAACATTTGTTCATACCGGTGTTGTCCGAGTTTCTCGGGCTCAAGGGCTTGGAACGCATGCTGCACACCCTGGACATGATCGGCAAGTCTCGAAAGGCGCCGCTGAACTACACCATCGTTCCTACCTTGTTCGATCGGCGCACCCGTGCATCGGTGCAGACCCTGAGGGCCATGCGCGAGCGTTATGGGGATCGGGTCTGGGACTCGGTGGTTCCGGTCGACACCCAGGTGCGGGAAGCGAGCGATGCCGGAATCCCGCTTTCCTATTACATGCCCAAGTCCAGAGCGGCCATGGCTTACACCGAGCTGCTCGATCACCGGCTGTCGCAGGATCGATCGTGTTCGGCCGAGCCGGTTTTGGCGACCGCATGAAGACCGATCGCGTCGGGCAGACGACGATCGGATGGCAGGACCAGGTTCTCCTTTTTTATCTGCGAAGCCTGCTGAGTCAGACCTTCGACCGACCGGAGGGGATACCTGCCGAACCGGAGAAACCCGGTGCGTTGACGACACCCGAGCCGATCTCGGCCGTTCCTACGGCTTTGCCGGACTGGGCGCGATCGGAATTCCAGGCCGTTTGTTTTCGGATAGGTCGGATGGTGCTTGCTGCGCCTTTGGCCGAAGTGAGGCGAATCGAACGACTCGACGATTCGACGAAAGTCACGGCCTTGCCGGGAAAGCCGGATTGGTTTCAAGGGCTCGCCAGGTTTCATGGCGAGATCATCCAGTTGGCGGATACCGAGCTTCTCATCGGCGGTAAGCGTGCTGCGCCGGCGGACGGTGCCCGTCGCCATGCCCTGCTGCTCAATGGAGGACGATGGGGATTGGTGTGCGGCGAGATTGTCGATCTGGTCCGCCTGCGCGAAAGCGATGTCCGCTGGCGCGCCAACCGAAAGCGGCGGGCATGGGCGGCCGGTACTATCATCGACCGCTTGTGCGTGTTGGTGGACCCGCGCAGTCTGATTCCGGTGGCTCGGTGCCAGGATAAATAAAAATACGAAGGCTTTACGATAACGCTAGAAGCAAGAGGGCGATATGAGCGAAGCGCTGGAAAAACGCAGCGATCCGGTGAATCAATGGGTGACATTCCGCTTGGGCGAGGAGACCTACGGCATCAATGTGATGCAGGTGCAGGAGGTGTTGCGCGTTACCGAAATCGCGCCGGTTCCCGGAGCCCCGGATTATGTCGTGGGTATCATCAATTTGCGCGGAAATGTGGTTACGGTCATCGACACCCGAAAGCGCTTCGGGCTTATCCCTAAGGAGCCGGACGATGCTTCGAGAATCGTCATTATCGAGGCGGAGGATCAGGTGATCGGTATTTTGGTTGACAGCGTCGCGGAGGTGGTGGAACTCAGGGCTTCCGAGATCGAATCGGCTCCCAACGTCGGCAACGAGGAAAGTGCGAGGTATATTCAGGGCGTAACGAGCCACGGCGGGGAACTGCTGATTCTGGTCGACCTGAATCAGTTATTGAGCGACGAAGACAAAGCTGATCTCGACCAGCTTTGACTGGTCCGCTCGAAGGGCGTTTTTCGAAAAATCGCGATAAAAGACTATGGTCGAAATTCATCCCGTAGAACACGTGGGACCTTTGCCGGCCACGGAGAGGATCAGGCAAGACGAAGATCGAAAACGGCGAGAACCCGATTCACAGCAAAAGAACGAAAAGCAGCCGGCGAACGACGCTGATTCGCCGTCCCACATCGACGATTACGCCTGATGGACTGGCACCTCCCGTATTTCATTCTGGCCGGGTTGATGGTCGCCTTGGTGGCGGCAACGCTCATACTGGCCCGGACTTACCTGACTCTTAGGCGTGATTATGGGGCGCTGGCCGCGAAGCTCGCTCAACAGCAGAATGATTTGATCGGGCTGTCGGCAGCCGCGGTGAAGGTCGATCAGCGCATGCTGAATCTGGAACTAAGGCTTAAGGAATGCGACGAGAGATTGGCGTCGCTCTCCCAGCTGGATACCGGCAATCAATCTTATCGGGCCGCAATCGAAAGGCTGAAAGGCGGCGTCGCTCCCCAGGAACTGGTCTCGCAGTTGGGGCTTTCCCTGTCCGAGGCTAACCTGCTTGCGCATCTCTACGCCGAACGACAGGATCGATGAATCCCGATTTTTACGGAGAAAACGGTTCCGGCGCGTCCGAATCGAATCCGAGAAGTTCGATTCGAAGATCGTCCTGGAAATGGTGGTTTGAAGGTGGGTTCACCTAAACGGTGAAATCGACAAAACCTGGGACGCGCCTGATTCATCGCGCCTTAAGGAAGCTCTGATTAAGGAAACTCTAAATAAGTCCCCTCGGTAAAATAACGCCAACGTTTCCTTTTTGATAAGGTCGCCCGCAGATGAAGCAACTCGGACTCAGCGCCCCGGTGTTTGTGAAGAAGCCGAAACTGAGCAAGCGCCAGAAATTTCTCCA
>DYIL01000068.1 GCA_020723665.1 Methyloversatilis universalis | reverse complement strand
GCTCACCGCGAACGGAATCAATAGGTTACCGTTCGTCCTGAGCCCTTCGACAAGCCTGTCCTGAGCTTGTCGAAGGGCTCAGGACAGGCCTGTCGAAGGACTTAATCAGAGCTTCCTTAATGACTTTCAACATCGCGACGGCCCGGCGATAAATCATCGGCCAAAAACGCGAAAATGCTGTGATAAAATACCCTCCAAGTCGCGGCATCCAATAGGTCATGATCGCGGTCCGATTCCGAGTCGCCGCGGCATGTCGTTGAGCGGCGGGATCGCCGGAGTGTCCGCCCACGATTGTCCGTCGGTCGTCCTTGAGACGGTGCTGTTCGCCGCGCAACTGCGGCATAATCACGCCGCGGATAAGTCAAAGGCGTACGAAATCCGACTCCCCACCGTGGAAATAGCAGATTGCACGCGCTCTTCGTCGAATCTCATCGCCCACGCGTTGCCGAGATATTTGCGATAGGCGCCGCATCCCGGCCACTCGGTTCGAGCCTATGCGACAAGCAATATCACGCCCGGAGAAAATCGGAACGGCCGCCGGTTTATTCTTAAATTACGTTCTTGCCTTTTAGCTGGCATGGTCCTCGTCTGTCAAGGCGACTGCACGACAATGACGGTCACATTGTCTCGCGCGCCGCGATCCATGGCCAGTGCGATCAAGGATTCCGCCCGTTCCTTGCAATCGCCGGCGCGCAGAATCTCTTCGATTTCCATGGGTCCTGCTTCCTTGTCCAAGCCGTCGCTGCACAGCAAAAAAACATCCCCCTCCGTGATGGCGAACCTGAGGATGTCGACCGCCAGCACCGAGTCCGCCCCGACCGCACGAGTGATGATATTGCAGTGTTCCTGGGGACCCGGTTTCTCATCCCTCACCATCTCGAAGAAAGACAGCTCGTCCGCAAGAGAATGATCTCGCGTCATTTGTTCCAATTGACCCTGGCGATAGCGATAAAGCCGGCTGTCCCCCGCCCACACGCAGGCGCCCTGGTGATCGGCCACCAACAACACGACGACGGTGCTGCCGATGATCTCGCCCGGACTCTGCGCGGCCAACTGCAACAGGTCGGCGTTTACGCGTTGCAGAGCCGACTCCACGTTCGTCACGGCTTCTTCGAGGTCGCCCGTAGCGGGCAAAGCCGCCAACGCATCAACGATGGCGCGGCTCGCAACGTCGCCGGCCTGATGTCCTCCCATGCCGTCGGCTACCGCCCACAGGCCGACGTCCGGACGCTCGACGAATGCGTCCTCGTTGATCTTTCTCCGCTTGCCGACCACGCTGATCCCGTGCGAGAGCCAACGCCGAGGGCCGACCTGCGGTTCGCCCGCTTCCGTCGGAGCGGCGGAAACCGGGGCCGCAAGATTGGGCAAGCGCCGGGTTCTAACGGCCCAGCCACGCTGTTCCCAGTTCCCGGTCATGAGGGCGGCGAACGCGTCGATCGGCGGCAGACCTTCTAAGACCAACAGCGAAGCTTCGATGTGCTCCGAGCCGGACGTACCCCATAGGCTGTGGGCCGGGAGAAATCGGTCGAGCAAACACCCGCTGAGTCCCACGAATGCGTCAGCCCCCTGATGCAGGCTTTCCACCTCGAAATGAAGTGCGAACCGGCCGGCACCTGAATTTCGAGCGGGCATCATGCCCGAAGAATCATCCATGAAAGCCGGCAAATTCAGCCGCTCCAGCTTCCCATCGAATTCATCCAAATCGAAATCGTCTTCCAGCCCCGACAAAGCCAGGGTTTCGAGCGTCTCGAACCAGGCGCAACCCTGGTGAAACAAAAACGGCAGACTTTGCGCCTCGGGTACGGGTACCGCCAGTGTCAGCGGATAATAACGTCCGACCTTGTCCACGCTGGGCATCAACACGCCCGCCCAGGCTCCCGTGCCGCAGACGCCGGCGCCCAGCCCGAAACGCCATATCGGACTGGTCAGATAGATGTCCAGCCAATCGTTTCCCAATTGCTCCCGGCTCGCGGCGATGGCGCTTTGCAGCCACTGGTCCCAGGGTTCTATGAATTGCCTCGGCAGACGCCGAGAAACGAAATCTCCGAGGGCCGGCAGTTTGCCGTAAAAACCGGGTCGAGCGGGTCGAGTCGTCATAGCGCTTCCGGGCAGATGAAGGTCTTCAACGCGGCGAGGCCGAACGGATTGGTCACGCTGCCGGCGCGCAGTTCGTAGCGAGCGCTGTATCCCTCCACGCGAAACGTGACCAGGAAGCGTTCGGGGAGATCGGTTTTTTCCAGCACGGTCTCATCCAGCAGGCGAAAAAAAGCCCAACTGCCTTCCTTAGACCGGCTGACCTGCCTTCCGTCCACAGCCTCGAACACCACTCGAACACCGGTCCCGCCGGAAGGCCCCGGCCATTGCATCCGAGTGACCTGCTCCGGGCCGTGCCTATAGACAACTTCCTGACCTTCCAGGTTGAAGCGGAACGTCGCTACGTTTTCGTCCAAGGCGATCGGCTTGAGTTCGAAGGAAACGGCGGGCAGCTGCCCCCCCGCCGGAAAGAAAGCGGAGCGAATCGCGGAAGCGTTCTGGAACTGGCGGATCGTCGCCGGTGAAAGTCCCAAGGATTGTTTGTCCATGGCGACCTCCGTCCAGACCGGACGGTTGACGTCGACGAAGGTTTTCAGATTGGTTTGGAAAAACTGGTCCAGGACGCCGTTCGGGGCGAAGAACTTGGCGAAGTCCATCAGCGTCGCGTCCTTGGAACTGTCGGCCACGAACGGGTAACGGCCGCCGAATGCAGCCTTGCACGGGGCGGCCACCGCCGTTTTCAGCATGTCGTTCAATTCCTTTTTGGCACCGGCCAGAGTTTGACCCCAGCCTACGGTCAGGAACGAAAGAAACCAGCCTTTCAAAGGCTCCGGCAGACGTCCGAACTCGGTCTTGGCCTGCAGCAGTGCGTCCCCGCCGCCTCCGACCCGTCCCGAGGCGCTCTTCAGCGCTTGTTCCCCGCTCAGGGCGGCGCTGCCGATTTGCAGCATGTAATCGCGCAAGGAAGCCACGGTCGCCAAGGTCGAATCCAGGGGCGCGGGTCTCTCGCCGCTGCTCCGCACCAGATAGCTGAGCTCTTCGAACGCCGCCTCGACGCTCTGAACCGGGTCCGCTTGCGGGCTGGAGCCGGCTTCCGCCTGGCGGGCGGCGTCCAGTAACTTCCGGGTACGATCGTCGACCTTCGCCTCGGCAACCGCCGGAACCTTGTTCAAGAGCTGAGCGGTCAGCGAGGCTATCTTGGTCAACGAGGTATTCTTCTCCACGGCTTCCAGCAACGGCCGCACCGGCGTAGTGGGGCGGGACAGGATGTCCAGCCACTCGATGGTCTGGTTGATGTCCTTGGGGCGCCTGAGCTTGATATTGCTCAACAGATCGCTCCACGTCTTTCGGTATTCGCTCAAATAAAGCGTCCGAAAATCGCCGTGCAGGCGCTGAATTTCCGCCAAATCGATGTTTGCCTGCTTGCCCAGTACCCAGTTTTCGGTCACCGCGTCCTTGATGTAATCCAAACTTTGCTTGAGAAACAGCTCGGAATAACCGTAGGCGGTGAACAAGCCCGGCACCGTCAAGGTGCCGATGTCCCGTCCGTCCGCCGCGACGAACACTCGCGCCCCGTCGGGGCCGAGCGCGGATCCGAGCTTGAAGTCGTGGGAACGGTCGAGCAAGGCTTCGTTCTTGAAACGGGCGTAGAGCTGAATCGTCTGCGGCACCTGGGACAGCTTCGCCCGGGCCGCGTCGATCAGCGCGTCGTCCATCGGCTGAGGATCGAGCCGCAATTTGAGAAGATTATCGAGGTGGAGACTGAGTCGGGCGAGCAGTTCCGGCTCGGTGTTGAACCGGGTCTCCCAGTCGCTCCGAATCCAGGGGCCTACGATCTTGGCGTCCATACGATCCGGCTGCCCCAGCATGAGGTAGACCCGGAGAAGCTCGTAGAGAATGTCCGGATTGGATGCTTCCGGGCCCCTCATGCGCTGGGCCAGGCGTTGAAGATTGACCGGGAGGAAGTACTCCCTGAGCCAGTGCTCGTAGGCGTGGTTCGCGGCGAGTTGGATTTTTTTGCCCTGGTAAAGGCCGAAATGGGACAGCGCGCCGGAATTTTCGTAAATGTCGCGGACCGCCAGCAGCGGATCGAGCTTGGGGACGAAAGTCCGGAGACTCGAGGGCCAGGCGCTGGCATCGATTTTGGCGGCCCGGTAGCGTTCGATTTCTTGCTCGACCTGCTCGATCGCCGAGGTATTTCGCTGATAGCTCACCAGCCAGGCGAGGACGCACCCCAGCGCCAGGATCAGAACGGACGCGTAGGCCGCCGCCTGCACGAGGCGCCGGCGCCGCTCGACCTGCGGATCGAGCCCGGCGAGTTCCGCTTCCTGGAAGATGACGTCCTTGAGCAGCCGGTTGAGAAAAAAGCTCTTTCCCCGGCCGCTGAAAATCGGTGTTGCCTGCCGGTTGAGCCGGAAAGTCGCGGCGAGTATGCCCATCACCCGGTCGATCGGAGTTCCTTCCTGAGTGCCGCAGGTCAGATAGATGCCGCGCAGCAGTGGCCGTTCTTCGTAGCGGTTGACGCCGAAGGCGTCTTCGAGGAATCGCTCCATCATCGGTTTCAAGAGCGCCATCTGCTGCGGAAAGTCGAGAATCAGACTGCGCCGCTGTATGTCGCGTTCTTCCTGGATACGGCTCTGCATGCGCCGGTTCAGGCGTTGAAGGAGTTCGTCGTAGGCGGACGAGAATAGTCCCAGAACGTCCAACGGTTGCTTGGGATTCTCCGCCGGAAACGTTTCGCCCCAGACCTGGGCGCGTTCTTCCTGGGTGAGGTCCGCGAAGAAATCGTTGAATCCGGCCACCAGATCGCATTTTGTGAACAGCACGTAGACGGGGAATCGAATCCCCAGCGTCGAATACAGCTCCTGAACGCGCCGGCGGATGGCCTTGGCGTGCAAAGCCCGATCTTCCTCGCTGTGCTGGAGCAAATCCGACAAGCTCATCGTCACCAGGACGCCGTTGATGGGCCGGCGCGGACGGTGTTGCTTCAGCAGTTTGAGAAAACTGCCCCATTCCGCCGCGTCGACGGCCTGGTAACTCTCCTGAGTGGTGTAGCGGCCGGCGGTATCGATCAGCACCGCATCGTCGGTGAACAGCCACTCGCAATTCCGTGTGCCGCTCACGCCCCGGATGGGCTGCGAGCCGAGGCGGTCGGCAAGGGGGAACTTGAGCCCGGAGTTCAATAAGGCAGTAGTCTTGCCCGAGCCGGGCGGGCCGATAATGACGTACCAGGGCAGTTCGTACAGGTGTTGCTTGCCGCCGCGGGTTTCCCGCAGCAGTTTCAGAGCCTTCGTGAAATTCTCCGTCAGCAGTTCGATGTTTTCGTCGGCCGCCGCGGCCTCGGCGGACTTGGCTTCGCCGCCCTCGCCCGGTCCGGCGAGGTCCTCCACCAATTGCCTATCCTTGCGTCCCGCGCGGATTTCCGCCACTAGGCGCCAGATGATCCAGAGCACGACTACCACGGCCATGGTCAGGACCCGTGCCCATTCGGACGCCAAAGGCTCGGAACCGGCAATCCCGATCAAGGGGCCTATGAACCAAATCAAGGCACACAGGGCGATTATTCCGACCGCCTGAATCACCCATTTATTCTTCAAGAAATTGATGACGCCTTTCACGAGTTGCCTCACTGGATCAGGATATCCACGCGCCGATTGACCGCTCGGTTCTCGGCAGAATCATTCGGGACCAGCGGTTCGTAGTCGGCCCGCCCTTCGAAGCGAACCCTGCCCTGCAAGGCGGCGGAGGTCTCCAGGAGTTCCGCGACGTGTTTGGCGCGGGCGGTCGACAATTCGAAGTTGGACGGAAAGCGGGCGGAAAAGATCGGCTTGTCGTCCGTATGGCCGATGACCAGGGCGCCGTCGCCGCCGGCCTCCAACTCTTTGGCGATCTTGGCCAGCATCGGGACGAATTCCGGCTTGACCTTGTCACTGGCCGAAGCGAAGGAATTTCGAATCCGCAAGATGCGATCGTCCACCACTTCCACCATGTTCCGGGATATCTCGGAAGCCAGGATGGGTTTGAATCGTTCGGTCTTCGACACCGGCTTCGGCGGCGGCACGGGTGTTGGTGCCGGCACCGCTGCCGTTTGAACGGGAAGGTTTACCTCGTCCTTCGCGAGCGCGAACAAATCGCGGGCAACCGGGTCCGAGGCGGAATTCACGGCAAAGGCAAAACCCAAATAGACAAGAACGAGCAAAGCCGCGGCGCCGGCTGCAATCACCCAGATGGGCACGTAGCGAACGATCGGATTGCGTACGTCCTTGAGTCCCTGCCAACGAATCGACAGATCTCGCTCGAAATCTCCCTTTAGGCGCTGAATCAGCAGATAGACCTCGTTGCGCACACGTTCCAATTGGTTGGCACCGTTCTGCACGATGCGGTACTTGCCTTCAAGGCCGAGACTCAGACACAGCCAGAACAGTTCGATCAGGTTTAGGTTCTGGGCCGGCTGGCGCACCAGATGCTCCAGAATCTGAAAGAATTTTTCGCCGCCCCAGGCTTCCTTGTGAAAAATCACCAGAAGGCTTTGGTGCCCCCAGTGGCTTTGCGCTCCCCACGGCGTGTTCAGAACGGTTTCGTCCAGCAAGGTGCAGAGCGCGTAACTGGCAATCCGGGTATGTTCCTGCGAGACACCTTGCTGCAGGACCCGGTTTTCGAACTGGCGCAACTCGTTGACCAATTGCTGCTGAAGCTCGGCCACTGCCTGATGGACGGCCGTGTTGCGCAAACGGGAAACCAGGGAGAGCAACGACAGTGCCGCCGTCACCAGCGGATTCTCGCCGTATGCCGCTTGCCTCCGCTCATCGAGTTGCAGGTCGGGTATCCGGATCGGGGGCGGCTCGGGCGCCGGCGCGGGAGGCTGCGCGGGACGGCGCTTTCCGCCCGGCGTCGGTCGCAATACGGTTTTGTCTTCGTCGAAGGGGGCGAAAGGATCGTCTGAGTTCACGTTGACTTTTCCCGGGCGGCTAGACACGTCGAGTTAAGGAATTTACGCAGAGCGACGGGGAACAAGGGGATCAGGTCTTTCTGATAGCCCAAAATTCCAGTTCGAGTCCCGGGAAATTGCCGCCGATATGAATCGCGAATCCGCCGGAAGCCGACATTTTTTTCCACAGCTCGCTCTGCTTGTCGAGTTCGAAATAGGAGAAACCGGCATGATAGGGAATCTGGCGGGGGGCTACCGGCAAGGGGTGCACGGAAATTCCGGGCAGCGCCGAACGCACCAGTTGCTGGATTTCCTCCACCGGGCCGATCTTGACCTGGGGCGGAAAATGGGTACGCAGAAACTCCGGCGGCACTTGCGCATTGGCGGCGAGAACGAAAACGGCGCTTTCCAGGAGCCTGAGATCCGGCCGCTTCGCGCCGTACACCCCGAACTTCGGTTTGCTGAGCGGGATCTGGATCGCATTTTGTTCCAGAACCATGCTGAGGAGCTGCCGCAGTTCCTCCATCACCGGCGTGAAGCATTTCTGCAGATCGTCGTGCTGGTACACCGGAAAACCGATCGGCCGTTTCGCCGGGCGATAGAACGTCGCCAGCTCGCCGGCCATCTGTACGGCCAGGCGGTAGAAGTCCTCCGGGTGGAGAGCCGAGGTGTTGGCCAGATGCGCCAGCAGAGGCTCGTAACGGTTGACGAGTTGAAGCAGCATGAAATCGGCGATTTCCGCCACGCCGCCTTTTCCGGCCTCGGCCACTCGGCCGGCGAGCGCTTCCCCTCGGGTATGCAGCAAGCCCTGCAGTTCCCGCAGGAATCCGCCGAGCAACCCGGTGCCGAAGCAGTTGAGTCCCGGCGCGATGTACTTTTCGTCCAGGACGACCGTTTTGTCGGCCCGCACTTCGATGATGCGGGCGACGCCCAGACAGACGTAACCGGACCGCTCTTGGCGCTCGAGCATCAAGCGGGTACGCATTTTGCCGATTTGTACCGGATAGCGCCCGTCGGCACCGCTGTTGTGGTCCCGCACTTCCCGTTCGCCGAGACGATACCGGGCCAGGCTGTCCTCGAAAGCCTCGCTGTCGATTTCAGCCGAATCCGGACGCCGGACGGGAAGCGATAGGTATACGACGCTGTCCTTCGCGTCGTCGGGCACGTCCAAAGGCAAAGGAAGCTCATCGTCTTCGGGCAGGTTGAAAGGCGTGCCATCCGGAAAAATGCCGCGCGCCTCGACCAGCGCCAGCTTGCCGACAGCCAACTGGCGCGGATCGAGCTTCAGCGTGCCGAACCCCCAGTCGAACGACCGCAAACCGCTGCACCGGCCGTCGACCAGCGCCTCCAGATAGCGATCGTGCTGCTGAAAATGTTGCGGCCGGAGAAACATTCCCTCCGACCACACCACTCTGCTGTATTCGGACATATCGGTTCCTGTTGTTATTTCTTATCGGATTTGCGCCGATTGCAGTATCCGCATCTGGCGCTCGTAAACTTCCCCGAATTCTTCTCCGAAGAAATTTTCCAGAATTTCGCTGACTAACTCCGGATACGCTTTGCTGAAGGCGTCCCAGCATTTCGCCTTCTTTTGAAAGACGATGCCGTCCTCATACAGCTTTTCAAATCCTTGCGGATCGAACCGCTTCAAGGCCGCCGCCAGTGCCGCCTGAATTCCCGCCGTCATCGCCATCTGATGATTCATGAGATCGGCAAATCCCCCCCGAACGGCTTCGACCGGGTCCGAGAACCCGGGATGGTTTTGCGCCAGCATGATCTTGAGCGCGTCGTCGACGTTCGGGGTAAATTTTAGCGGGTTATTGTCAACCGGACGCATGGTAGTCACCGAGACGCGAAACTGGCTTTTCAACTCGGCACGCGCCCGCATGACGGTCATCATACCGTCGACCAAGGACCGGAGCAGAACGCCAACGGTATGCATGACCGCCGGCATGTCCTCGTCTTTCACCCATCCCGTGGCAGGGGCTATTCCGGCCCCTTCGAGAAAAGCGGTGAACAGATCCCGATCGGTCTTAGGCGTCGCTGCCGGGGCGGAACGTTCGGGCGGCCTCGCCGAAACCGGCTCCGCAGCAGCGGGAGATGAGCCGCCGCCGGGCGAATCCGTCCAGGCATCGACCGCCGGAATAGCGGTACGAGGCGGAACCGACTGGTCCGACGGCACTATCGCCGCTTGCTCGTGGAACGCGGGATTCTCGGCGCTCGAAAGATACCCAGCTTCCCCGGATTCGGCCGCCGGCCCGAGGCCGGGCATCGCCCCCGTCGCATCACGAGGCTGCGCCGACGCGGCCGCCTCCGGACCGAGACCGCTCAAGTCGATCCCTTTGAAGAAATCATCCTCCGGCTCCCAGCTTTCCGCGGCGGGTGTTTGCATTCCCGCCCCTGTCCCGCCTGAATCCAGATCGCGCAGCAGGTCTTCGAAATCGAAATCGGGCACCGGTGATTCTTGCGGCTTTTCGACGGTATCGGGCGGGATGAAACTTTCGTGGAAAGGCGATACATCGGGCTGGTCGACGAAGCTGGGTCCCGAAGGTTGAGGTTTTTCGGTTGCCAGCGGCGGAAGGTCGAACGGCGAGGGCCATGCCGGCGAATCAGACCATGTTGCGGGTTCCGTCACGGGCGCGGCGGGCGGCTCCCTGAACGGGTCGAAATCGAAGGACGGTTCCTCCGGCGATGCCGGCGGCTCCCCGAACGGGCCGGAGCCGAACGACGGCTCCTCGGGCGGTGCCGGCGGCATAGGCACTTCGACGACGACGATTTCATATTCGCCGATCCTCAGCACATCGCCATTCGACAGCGGCGCAGTATCGTGCTGAAGGAGAACATCCCGATTGACGAAATAGGTCCCGGCGGTGCTCGAGTCGGTGAATGAGTAGACGCCGTTCCGAAATTCGATCCAGCCGTGTTTGCGGGAGATGAACTTGTCGGGATCGGGTAAAACGAAGCGGTTGTCCGGCGAGCGTCCTATCGAACCGCCTTCCTGGTCGAAGGTGCAGGACGACGACTCCGCGACGGGTGTGCCCTTATAGCTGAGAACTTTGAGGATCAGTGCCATGATGCGTGCTTCGGTCGAGCCCCTGATTGTCAAGCAATATAGACAATCGTAACCACGGAAAACCGAGGTCCTGGAAACAACCGGCGATATCCGAGGCGATTCAGGAACTCAGTCCTTCCTGCCTTCCCTGATCCATTTTTCCCATCGAACCGGCGATAGCTTACACGCGAGCGTCGGCTAAACAAAACACGGAACGATCCGAAGTCCCTCCACTTGCCGCCCGGGATTTCGACAGCTAAGCTCAAAGTCCTTGTATCACTCAAGAATCAGAGTCTTCGTAATGCGCGCAGCCACACTTCTCCCGGCCTTTTCGATCTTCCTTGTTCTCGCTGGATGTGCGTCGGAAGAGTTGAAACCGACGCCGCTACCGCCAACCATCGTACAGTTGCGGATCGAGGCATCGCCCGGCATCAACCTCGACGGGGAAGGCCGTCCCTCGCCCTTGTTGCTTCGCGTGTATCAACTGCGGCAGACTGCCGCCTTCAACGGCGCCGATTTCTTCGCGCTTTATCAGAACGAACAGAGCACTCTCGGCGGCGATGTCGCAGGCAAGGAGGAATTCATCCTGCGTCCTGGAGAAAAACGCGAGCTTTCTTTCGAAGCGAAACCGGAGGTAACGGCGATCGGAGTATTTGGCGCTTACCGCAATCTCGACTCGGCCCAATGGCGGGCCTCGACCGCGATTCTCCCGAACACGACCAGCATCGTCAAACTCCGCGTCAGCGGCGACCGGCTCGATTTGCGACCTCCGGAAGCGACCGATGAGGCGCCCGTCGAATAGTTCCGGCACCGCCCTCCCCGTGCCACGGTTCTTTTTTACGGCGGTTTTCTCGTTCGCGGTAGTGCTGGCGGGCGGTTGTGCCTCACCCACGCAGCGCATCGCCGAAGCGGCCGCGGGTTTCGGCTATCAGCCGCTCGAACTGGAGGGAAAGGGCTTCAAGCTCGCGGCTTTCTTCAAACCCGGCGCGGAAAATCCCGGCAAGCCCTTGCACCTTTATCTGGAAGGCGACGGCACGCCTTGGCTGTCGCGCCGCGAGATTTCGGACGATCCTACTCCCCGCGACCCGGTCATGCTGAGATTAATGGCTTTGGATGAAGGTCCTGCCCTTTATCTCGGCCGTCCTTGTTATTACGACCATGCCACCGATTCGGGTTGTTCACCAGCCCTGTGGACGAACAGACGGTATGGCTTCGAAGTCGTCGACAGCCTGGCACACGCCTTGCAGACATTCCTCTCCAGAAACGCCGCCCGACGGCTCGTGTTTTTTGGCCACAGCGGCGGCGGCGCGCTGGCTGTTTTGCTGGCATCCCGCTTTCCGGAAACCGACGCGGTCGTGACCTTGGCCGGGAATCTCGATATCGACGTCTGGACCAGGTATCACGGCTACAGCCCGCTAGCGGGTTCGCTCAACCCGGCCGAGATCAAAACCGACGGCGTGCGCGAATATCACTATCTCGGCCAGGCCGATCGCACCATACCGCCTTCCGTCTTCGAACCCATCGCCAAACGGCGGCCCCACGCACGGGTTTTCGTGCTCCCCGACTTCGACCACCGATGCTGCTGGCAGGATGTCTGGAAAGAGATCCTGCAACGAACCGCCGACATAGATTCGAGTTCCGCACGAGCCTCGAAATAATGAATGCTACAGTTTTAAGCCATTCCGCCAATCCATCTCCGGAGAAACCGCTGATATGCAGCCGCTGCGAAAGAAATCCTTGGGTCTTGCCGTATCCACCGCCTTGCTGATCGGTTGCGCCTCTCGGCCGGTGAGCCAGGAGGAAGCGGCGCGCGCCGTCGAAGGCTACATAGAGGACGCCAACAAATTATTCGTGGTCGACTGCCTACTTCCCGGCCAAGTCCGGAAACTCGGATCGCAGATGACCTATCTCAGTGCCCGCCGTCCGGTTCGAACCACGGCCGCGGATTGCGAAGTGCGCGGTGGCGAATATGTCGCGTACGACCGCGCGAATTATTCATCCGCCCTCAAGGTCTGGCTGCCTAAGGCCCAGGAAGGCGACGCCACGGCCCAACTCTACGTCGGGCAGATCTACGAAAAAGGCCTCGGGCAGGAACCCGACTATCGCAAGGCGGCCGAGTGGTATCGAAAGGCGGCCGAAAAAGGCAACGCCCAGGCCCAGATCAACCTCGGACATCTCCACGAAAAAGGTCTGGGCGTCCCCAAAGACGGCGCCGCCGCCGTCCGCTGGTATCAAAAGGCGGTGGGGCTCGAAGGCAGCGAATTGAGCTTCACCCCGGCGATCGCGGCTTCCGAAGCGCAACGTCAGGAATTGGAGACCCTGCGCCAGGCCGCCGAACGCAGCCGTCTCGAAGCGGAGGAACTCCGCGGTGAACTGAACGCCACTCGGCAACAACTCGAGGCGCAACGGGATGCGCTACGCAAATCACAGGAGGAAATCGACGCGCTTCGGGAAAGACTGGCCCGCCAAAAGGCCGCCTCGGTGACCGGCGACGATCCGAAAATCCGGGAACTCGAGGAAGAGCTTCGGCAGAAAACCGCGCTCGTCAAAACGCAGCAGGCTAAGGTCAGCCGGATGACGGCCGCGTTCGCGCGGGAGCGCCAAAAACTCGAGCAGGAACTGGCCGCCGTACAGGCTCAGGCGGTTTCCGCGAAGGCTGTCTCGCCGGCCGGCACCACGACGAACGGCAAGCCACCGAACACCGCGCGCAAACGACTCGCCGAAGCCGAAAACGCGCTCCAGGCGAAAATGGAGGATTATCAAAAGAAATCGGCCGAACTGACCGCATGGCTGACACAGACGGACAAACCGAACGGGGACGTCTCGCGGGCGCAGATCGATCGCCGAAAATCCGAGCTTCAGAACCAGGCGAGAGAGATCGCTGCGCTCAAGGAAACGGTGGAACGCTTGGCATTCAAGGCTCAGGAGCAGCCTTCGCCCGAAATGCTGGCTCAGGCGGGTCCGCAAGTAGAGATCATCGATCCGCCCATCACCATGACCCGCGGCGCACGGATGATTCAGGTCGGCCCCGAGGCCAAGGAAATCGTCGGAAAAATCGAATCATCGACCGAACTCTTGTCGCTGATCGTCAACGACAAGCCCCTGACGCCCGACAAGTCCGGCATCTTCCGCTATCCGTTGAATCCCGAAGACCCGTCGGGTTCGGTCAAGATCACCGCGACCGACAAGAAGAACCAGGTCACCAGCCTGGACCTCACCCTCGTCGGACCCTCCGCAAAGCCGACGGAAACGACGGCAACGGCGCCGATCGAAACCAAACGCGCGGGGCGACCGACCGATATCGATTTCGGCAAGTTTTACGCGCTGATCATCGGCAACAACAGCTATGGCGCCTACCCTGCCCTGCAAACGCCGATCAACGACGCGAAAAGCTTGGACGTCATCCTACGGGAGCGCTACGGATTCGACACCAAGCTCCTCCTCAACGCCAACCGCCATCAAATCATGACGGCGCTGAACGAAATCCACAAAAAATTGACCGCCAACGATAACTTGTTGATCTACTACGCGGGACACGGCGAGATCGACCCCAACACGAACCTCGCCTATTGGCTGCCCACCGACGCCGAAATCGGCAATCCCGCCAACTGGATTTCCAGCCAGAGCATCACCGAATTCCTCAGCATCATGCCGGCCCGCCACGTTCTGGTCGTGGCCGATTCCTGCTACTCCGGCGCCATGACCGGATCGGCCGTGGCCAAGCTGCCGGATACCATGGACGAAAGCAAGCGCACCAAGTGGTTGAAAATCATGGCCACCCGCAAAGCGCGGATGGTTCTCACCTCCGGTACCGTAAAACCCGTACTCGACCAGGGCGGCGGCGGCCATTCCGTATTCGCCAACGCTTTCCTCGGCGTATTGCGCGCCAACAAAGGCATCCTGGAAGACTACGACGTGTTCCGCGCCGTAGCCGGCCAAGTCAAGACATCGGCCGCGAAAGCCGGCTTCGAACAAACGCCCCAGTACGCCCCGCTCCAGCACGCCGGCCACGAAGGTAGCCCGTTCTTTTTCGTGCCGAGCGCTTGAGGAAAGAAGGCATTTACCGACTGGTGCCGAGGCTGTTGGTCATCGATGTGATCGGCCACCAGCCGCTAGGACGGGACGAGGCGAATCTCTTCTTCAACATCGTCGGCAAGCGCTGCGAGCGGTCACCGGCTGCGGCGAACGGCGGCCGTCGAACATCACCGGCGTTTGCCAAAAATGCAAGGTTTACGAGTCATCATGCTCGTAAAAACCACTTTTCCAGCAAAAAGGTCATAGTACGCTATAAGGAAGCTCTGATTGAGTTTGCGGTGGCAAAAGCGAACAGTGCAACTGTTTGATCTAATGGGCCCCACCCAACTCTCTTCCAGCCGGGGGAAGACCTATTCAGAGTTTTCTTAACCGTTTGGGCCTGACCTTCAAAAAAACCCTTAGGGCTGCCGAACAAGTGACGCTGAACGCGGCCCGGTTGGTCTTCATCGAGGAGACCTTCGTCACCACGGCGATGACCCGGCTCTATGGTCGGGGACCGTGCGGGGAGCGGGTGATTGGAACCGGGCCGCAGGGACATTGGCGGACCACGACCTTTGTTGCGGCGTTGCGGTCGGAAGGGCTAACCGCCCCGATGGTGACCGAAGGTCCCATGACGGGCGAGCTGTTCTTGGCGTATGTGCGGGAGTTCCTCTGCCCGACGTTGGCGCCGGGTGATTTGGTCATCTGGGACAATCTCTCCTCACGCCACGTGAGCGGCGTCCTGGAGGCCATCGAAGCCTGCGGAGCCAGGGTCGGGTCTCTACCACCCTATAGCCGAGACTTCGATCCTATCGAACAACTCTTCGCCCAGTTCAAGGCCCGCCTTCGTAAGGCGGGTCAGCGCACCCTGGAGGCGATCGAGAACACGATCGGAACACTCGTGAATCAGTTCGCCCCAGCCGAGTGCGTAACTAAATTACTTCCGCAGCGCCGGTTATGCCGTATAAGCAAAGTGAAAACGCTCTAGGCTATTCGGGCGAGCGTTCATTCGTATCGTCCCTCGCATAACGGCAGGGGATCTACTGGTGCCGATCGAACGGCTGGCGCTCGCCGCGTGGAAATCCATTACCGGTCTCTGGAACAAAACACTCGAACGACGACCGGCTCGCCTGCCCTGCAAACGTCTAGGCGCACGCCTAGGCCAGAGCTTGGCTCACGGTCGGGCCTGGTTGGAAAGCACGGCCGTCGACGGGATTCTGTTTCTTTTGCCGATACTGTTTTTTGCCCTGGCACTGCTCGCCAAAAACTCAGGTCTGGATAACGGGTGAGTGATTTCACGCATCGCGATGAGTGATTTGCCGCACGTTTGGCGCATTGCCGGTCGGGAATGGCGGCTAACCCGGCGTGGCTGAAGGTTTTACCCCGCGTGGCATCGATCCTGCTTGGATTTGGTGTTGCCTGGAGGTTTTTGAGGGAAATAACGACAATGACATCGCTCGATAGTACAGCCCTATCCCATCTGGTCGACTACGGGGTGATTGGCCTGTTGCTGCTCGCCAGCGTCTGGGCGGTCGCCATCGCCTTCGAGCGCTGGCTTTACTACCGGCGCGTCGATATCGGCCGGTACCCTACCAGCCAAGCCCTCGAAACCGACCTGACCCGCCACCTGACAGTGATCGGCACGGTTGCGGCCAATGCCCCCTACATCGGTCTCCTCGGCACGGTCATGGGGATCATGCTCACGTTCCACAAAATGGGAACGGACAAGAGCATGGACGTGCATACCATCATGATCGGTCTCAGCATGGCGTTAAAGGCCACCGCCATGGGGTTGGTGGTGGCGATCCCTTGCGTGGTGCTGAACAACGTGCTCAGGCGGCGCATCAAGGAACTGGTCACGGCTTACGAGGTGCGCCTTGGATCGTGAAATCGACCAGATCAACGTGATTCCTCTGGTCGACGTGATGCTGGTGTTGCTGGTAATCATTCTGACCACGGCGACCTTCATCGTCACCGGCCAAGTGCCGGTAGACCTGGCGGAAGCCAAGGCGGCGAATGAGCCCTCGCATGAAGACCCGATTCTCCTGACGCTGACCGGAGACGGCCGGCTGTTCCTGGGCGAGACGCCGATCGCGCTGGAGAGCCTGGGGGAGGCATTGAGCGCCTATCCGAAAGAGCGTCTGATCGTCTTGCGCGCCGATCGGGCTTTGGTGCTGGAGACCTTCGTCAAAGTGGTAGACGGGCTCAAAAGTCAGGGTTTTCCCCATGTCAGCCTGGAAGTCGAACGGGCCGAGTCTGCATCATGACGCCCCGACAGCGGCATCTGAACGGCCTGGGGTTGTCCTTGCTGGCACACGGATCGCTGGCGGGCGCGGCGTGGTGGCTGTGGCACCAGCAGCCGGTAAAGCCGGAGCCCGAGCCCATTCGCTGGGAGATCAGTCTGTACACCCCGGCCCCGCCCGCTCCGGCCCAAGCGGCAGTCGCCCCGCCGCCCGAGACACCGCCGCCGCCGAAACCCAAGGCCAAGCCGAAACCCAAACCTAAACCGAAGCCGGTGGAACGGGCCGAACCCAAGCCGGTCACTCGCTACCTGGCCCAGGAGACGCCGCCGGACCCGCCTACCCCTGCGCCAACCACCGTCGCCACCACCGGCCCTTTGACCGGGCTCGCGAACCCGGCCCCGGCGGTAAAACCCGACCCCAAGCCCGATTTCGACTGGCTGAGCCGCTACCTGGTCGAGCAGATTCGGCGCCACAAGCAGTACCCAGGCGATGCCCGGCGCAACGGCTGGGAAGGGCAAGTTCTGATCCGGGCCGTGATAGGCGGCAACGGTCAGCTGGTCGAAGCCCAGATCGTCAAGAGTTCTGGCCATGCGGTGCTCGATGACGAGGCGCTCGCTACCTTGCGCCGGGCGATGCCGGTACCGGTGTCGAAGGCCCACGGCTGGAGTCAGGTAGCGGTGACCATTCCCTTCGATTACCGGCTGAAACGATGATGAGGAAGGACCTCGAAAAACTTCGAGGTGCTCGTAAGTGGAGGGGATGTCCCGTCGTTTTCTGCCACTTGACAGGTTGAAAACGTAAGCCGAGCGCAAACGCGGTTTGGGCTTGGCATCGAGTAGGGGACGGGGTCACCCCCGTCGCCCTCTCACACC
>DYIL01000067.1 GCA_020723665.1 Methyloversatilis universalis | reverse complement strand
ATGTCGTACTCGCCCCACCTTGTAAAAATTCGGATTTACACCCCTGCAACCGTTCGGGCTCCGATCGCGGTCGGACCGGGCTACATCGATCCCATTCAGTTCCATGCCGGGAATCCTTATGGCTCTCGTTCACGAGCAACGACGGGCAACTCAGGCCGGAAGATATGGCGATGGCCGCGGCGAAAATTTGGGGCAGGCGCACGGTTGCGGTAACGGCGCCGTTTTTTGCCGGTCAAAAGCAATAAGTCGGCCGAACGGCTCAGCGATCGATTGGAGAGACAGCCATGGTGACGCTTCACGACAAGGAAACAGGCGCTTTTGTCGGAGAAATCGGCGACCAACAGCTTCGGCAGTTGATGGATGCCTTAGAAGAAGAGAGCTTGACCGACAGGGATTATTTCATCAGTCGGGCCGAGCTGGAGTTCTTGGAGGAACAGGGACTCGATCGAGCGTTGATTGGGCTGTTGCGGACGGCTTTGGGTAACAGGGAAGGCATGGAGATCGTTTGGAGGAAATCGTAACTCTACGGGCTCGCTGGACGTTTCTAAGGCCGCAGACGACAAGCCCGCAATTGCGGCAACGACCCGTGAGCTTTTCAGTTAGCTAAGTGAGTTTTCATTCCAAGGAGGCAATATGCAAAGCAAAGCCAAGATTCTCGGCCATCCGGCTCACCCGATACTGATCGTCTTTCCCCTCGGGCTGCTGTCCACTGCCGTCGTCTTCGACATCATTTATCTGGCGACGGGTTCGCCCAACTTCGTGACGGTTTCCTACTGGATGATTGCGGCGGGAATACTGGGTGGGCTGATCGCTGCGCCGTTTGGCTTGAAAGACTGGATGGCCATACCGCCCAACACTCGTGCCAAGTACGTCGGACTGATGCACGGTGCCGGCAACGCGGTGGTGCTGCTGCTTTTCATAGGCAGTTGGTGGCTTCGGCGGAATATCGATTTTCCCGGACCGTGGGCCTTCGTTCTCTCGTTTGCCGGTTTCGCTCTGGTCTTGATCACCGGGTGGCTCGGCGGCGAACTGGTCGATCGGCTGGGTGTCGGCGTGGATGACGACGCCGGCTTGAACGCGCCGAGTTCGCTGTCCAAGCGGCCGACGCACTGAGATCGGCACAGCGATCCGCCGCGAGAGCCCAGATCGGTTGCGCGGATCGGCCTCGGCACTGGCTCGAAAGACGAAGAACGGCGCTTACGCGCCTGATCAATAGGCGCGGCCCAGTTACTTATCCAAGCTCGGATCGCCGGGGCCATGGGCGGAAATGACCATGAAGCCTCCGGCGATCGCGATGTTCTTCAGAAACATGATGCCTTGCATTTAGTCTTCGAAGTTGAAGTGAAAGAGCAAAGCCGCTGCGACGGAACGAACGGCGAGGGCGAACCATCGGGTATGCCAGCCGAGCATGACGGCCAATGCGCCCCCGATTTCCAATACGATCACCTGCGGCAGCAGCATTCCCGGCACTCCCATCGATGCCATGTAAGCCAGGGTTCCGGCAAAACCGCCGATTTTGTTGAAGCCCGACAACGGAGCGCCTCGAAAAACTTCGAGGCGCTCTAATTCCATTTTTCGAATAAAAAGAAAATTTCTTTAATGGTGGGCCGGGATAAGCCTGTCCTGAGCAACGTCGAAGGGCTTATTCCGGCCTACAACGTTTTCCTTTTGATCGAGAGATGGAATAAGGGGCAGGGATACCCCGTCGTTTTCGGCCACGTAAGTGGTTGAAACCGCAAGCCAAGCCCAAACCGTGTTTGGGCTTGGCGAAGAGAAAAACCGCCGGGAAGGCGGTTTTTCGAGGTTCCTGACAAAAAATAATGCATATGAAAATCCGCCCGACGAGTTCGGCGTAACGGGACAGGCGTTCGGACATGCGGCCGCCTTCGAGTCGGTGAGTACGTTGCCGGATCAACTCTCCGTTTCGATATCCCACTTTCTTGATGCGGTGAAGTGGACTCGTGTCCGCTCCGCCTTGGTGGTCGACGAGTTCGAACACGCCGGGCGGGTTGCGAGGAAAAGCGATGCTTTTCGGCGGCATCACGATGATCGTTTTTGCGAGGCGGTCGTAATAGCCGATGGAGAATTCGGCTCGACCGAAGCCTTCGTCCCAGCGGATGCGGTTGAGGAGATACTGGATAGGGAGCGTGGTCCTGGCCGGTCGTTCCAACATCTGTTGGACAAACTCGGGACCGCTGGGCCGGCAGAACTTTCGCGGCCTATTAAAATTTAATTCTATCAATCGGTTTTAGGGAGTGATGGCATGCAGAAAGCCTTGGCCGAGGCGCTGGATCGTGCGCCCATGGGCGTTGCGGTCGTGCGGGATCGGCGAATTTTATGGGTGAACGAGCGCTTGGCGGGGTGGTTCGATCTGGCGCGCGATCAGGTCATTGGCTCGGTTCTCAAGGTTGCGGAGGACATCGGACTCGCTGTTCTTTTCGCCGAGTGCGACCGGGTTTGCGTTACGCGTCCTGGTGGGACGATCTGGCTGCAGCGCGAGCGCGCTTTTCTTGCCGACGGACTCGAAGCCTACTTTTTCGAGGATGTGACGGAAAGGGCGCAGATCGAACAGGATCGCAGCCGGCTTCAAGCCTTGGTAGAGGCTTTGTCTACCAAGGATTCGGAGACCGGGGTTTTAAACCGGGAAGCCATTCTCGAGGTCTTGGACGGCCACGTGAGTCGCAGCCGACGCTACGGTAATGCCTTGTCGGTGATTCGCGTCTCGCTGGAGCCGCTCCCCGGCGCGGTGCCGCGAGCGACCGCGCTGCGTGACATCGCCCGTGAATTCAACACACAATTGCGATGGACCGATCAAATCGGTCGTTTTGATGAGACGACGTTCCTGCTGGTTCTTCCCGAGACCACTCGCACCCGTGCGGAGGCGCTCGCCGCCAAGTTCGGCCGGGAACGTGTGCCTTTGCCCGCCGCGGAAACGTGGCGGATCGATTGCTCGGTCGCGTCCTGGCAGAAAGGCGACGACGCGCGCAAGCTCATTCGGCGTCTTTATTCCTGTTCGCACGGACCGAAAAACGCGTGACCGGGACTACTTTACGGCCGATAAAGCTAGGCGGTCCGGGCGAGGACATCGATCGGAAGAGTCTCGCTGCCATCGTTCGGCGCTTCCAGAATCTGCACCGGTTTCAATTGCAGCGCATCCAGGCGTATCAGACGCCGCGTCAGCGGAATTTTCTGGATTTGCTTCCACTGCTGTTTCATTGCAATTACCCGCTGCTGCCCGGTTACGTGTCCTCCGAGACGCCGGCCGGTATTCCGGATTATTCCCCCGGCCGCCGAACGCTACTGGCCGTCAGGTGCCTGACCAAAAGCTTCGAATACAAGCGGCGCGCGCTCTCGGACTATCCGATCCATGGTATTTATCTGATGGGCAGCGTCAGCAGCGTCGCGTATTCGCGTAAAAGCGATCTCGACATCTGGTTGTGTCATTCGAGCTCTTTGGACGCGAGCCAACTGGACGAGTTGCGCCGCAAGGCGACCGGTGTCGAAAAATGGGCGCGATCCCTGGGATTGGAGGTCCATATCTTCTTAGTCGACAGCGAGCGCTTCCGCCTCGGCGCGAGCACGCCCATTTCAACGGAGAGCTGCGGCAGCGTGCAGCACCATTTATTGCTGGAGGAGTTCTACCGCACCGGCGTCTGGCTGGCCGGCCGCGCCACCGCCTGGTGGCTGGTGCCGCCCGAGTTCGAGGATCGGTACCTTGAATACCTGAACCACTTGCTGGAGAAACGTTTCGTCAACGAAAACGATCTCATCGATTTCGGGGGGCTGGAGGTCGTCCCGCTGGACGAATTCATCGGCGGCACGCTTTGGCATTTGCACAAGGCGATCGGCGCACCGCACAAGTCCTTGCTCAAGCTGTTTCTGATGGAGAGCTACGCCAATCAATATCCCCGCACCCGATGGCTTTGTACCCGCCTCAAGGCCGCGGTGTACGAGGGAAATCTGGATGACCGCGAACTCGATTCTTATATCCTCATGTACCGGGAGGTGGAGCGGTATTTATCGGCTCGGGGCGAGTGCGAACGACTGGAGTTGGCACGGCAATGCTTTTATCTCAAACTCAACGAGCTGGTAAGGTTCGGGAGTGGTACGGAAGCGGAGAAGCGGCGGCGGCAAGATATCCTGGCCGCCATGGTTCACGCCTGGCGTTGGTCGCCCCAACGCATCCGGGATCTCGACGAGCGCAGCCATTGGACCGTGTTCAAAGCCTTGGAGGAACAGAAAGTCATCGGCCGTGAGTTGACCCGAGGCTATCGGACCGTGCGGCAGTTCGCCTCGGAGCACGTCGGCATCGGAGGTCTCGCCGGAGAAGAAATAAAGCTTCTGGGGCGCAGGCTCTCCGCGGCCCTAGAGGTCAAACCCGGCAAAGTGGAAAAACTGGTCCTGGACAGCGGGGACCACATCGAGTCGAAAGATTTTTCGGTGCACGAAGCGCGGCTCGCGGACGGCGAGCCGGGATGGATCTTGTACTCCGGGCAGGTAACAGCCGCGGATGCGGGCAAGTCGCGGTATTTGAAGAAAACGCGCAGCTTGGTCGAACTCTTGGCATGGCTGTCGCTCAACGGCCTATACGACTGGCGCGCTAACCTTTTGGTGGAAACCGTCGAAAGCGCGTTGACGCTGTCGGAACTCAAGAACAATTTGCGCGCGCTGAACGGCTTTCTTGCCGCGCACGATCGCGAGTCGGAGCATCTCGACGACTACGCACAATCCCCGCGCGTGATCGCTGCGGCACTGTTCGTCAATCTCGGCATCGATGTCGACGCCGGCCGTCCAGACGGACTCAGACGGGCCAGCAATCGCCACGATGCGCTGAGCTACGGCCACGATCGATCCAACCTGATCCGTCAAGTCGATGCCGTCGTTTTGACGTCGTGGCGGGAAGTTTTGGTGAGGCGTTACCAAGGTTTGATCGGCTTTCTTGATTGCTTGGCGGAACTCGTCAACGAACCGCTTGCCGGGGAATCACAGTTCGAGTGCTTCTGTTTCGTCGCCGGACGTGCCCGGACCATCTCCCTCCGTGTCAAGGAGCTTTACCGGGATTTGAGGACGGCATTTTCGCGGGCCGAACCATCGCTACGCTATGTTCTTAGAGGCGGTTCGGAGTTCTTTCTGTTCGATAAACGAGGAACCAGCGTCCGTTATTGGGGCGTGCCCGATTTGGAGCGCTTGTATGCCGAGTTGTCCGCTCCCAGAGCCACGTTTGCACCGGTCGTCTTCGACCGTGCCGCCCTGGAGAACGACCCTTTGCCTCTGATATACGGCCATAATCGGCCAGGGGTCATTCAGGTCTTCTGTCAACCCGATTCCGGGCAGGTCAGGGTCTACATTCTGGACGAGCGGGGCTCGCTGTTCCAGCGGACCCATGAAGCCGTCGGACCTCAGCTCGTGCTCGGTCCCTATGCTTTGTTCCTCGGCGACATCCTGCAACGCTACGCGCTGGCCGTAGGCGGAATCGAATATTATCTGGTGGAACGCAGCGCGATCGAGGGTTATACGGTGAAATCCGCCGGTTTTCAGCCCGATTGCGCGACTTGCGCGCTCGAAATCCGAGTGTTCGCCCAGGAGACGGCGCCGGGACGCGTTGCCTACACCATCTTCTGCAACGACTCGGAGTTCTCTTCCATGGACTCGGGGCAAGACGTATTCGCCATGGCGGCCGCTCATATCATGAGCCTGCGTCGCAGCGGGGAACGCTATCCTATCTATGTCACCGCCATCGACCTCCCGCTTTCGGTTTTGGGCGTGAGTTCACCGGATGAATTGCAAACGGTTCATTTCCTCAAGTTCAAGCAGAAGATCGAAGAGCGGTTGAACGCCTAATGTTTGTTATAAAAATGATCACTTCTATTCTTCTTTGAAATTAGAATCCCGTCTAAAATGGGCCGTTTCTGAACGGCAACCCATTTCCCCGAGGCAAAAACCGGTATGAGTGAACAGGCGTGGCTGGCGGTCGGCGTGGTCCTGGGCTGCTTGAGCTTGATGTTGTCAACCGCCGCCGCACCCGAGTTGATACTGCTGGGCGGCGTCGTGGTGCTGCTCGTGACGGGCGTGCTGACGGCGGAACAAGCCCTGAGCGGCTTTTCCAACGAGGGCATGATCACCGTCGCCTTGATGTACGTGGTGGTGGCGGGCATCCGGGAGACCGGCGGCGTCGATATGCTGGTCCAACACGTGCTCGGACGCCCGAAGTCTTTGCAGGGCGCCTTGCTGAGGCTGATCGTGCCGGTAACATCGGTGAGCGCCTTCATGAACAATACGCCCCTGGTGGCCGTGTTCCTGCCCGCGGTTCTCACCTGGGCGAAGCGTTTGCGGATTTCGCCCTCGAAGCTCCTGATTCCGCTCAGCTACGCCGCGGTCGTGGGCGGAACCATCAGTCTGATCGGCACTAGCACCAATCTGATCGTCAACGGCCTTCTGCTGCACAGCGACAGACCGGGGATGGGTTTGTTCGACATCGCCTGGGTCGGCGTTCCGTGTTCGATTCTCACCGCTTCTTATCTTTTGTTGTTCGCGCCGAAGTGGCTGCCGGAACGCAAACCCGCCAGCGCCGTGTTCGAGAATCCCAAGGAATACACGGTAGAGATGTCGGTGGAAGAAAACGGCGCCTTGGTCGGCAAGACGGTCGAAGAAGCCGGCCTTCGCCACTTGCAGGGGCTTTACCTGGTGGAAATCGAACGGGGCGACGAGGTGTTGGCGGCGGTCGGACCCTACGAGCGCCTTCAGCCCGGCGATCACCTGGTTTTTGCCGGCGTCAGCGATTCGGTGGTGGAATTGCAGCGGATCAAAGGTTTGCGCCCTGCGGCCGATCAGTCGTTCAGCCTCGAAGACAGGAAGCATCGCGAGCGCGTACTGGTCGAAGCGGTCGTTTCGCCACAGTGCGCATTGGTCGGCAAAACCATCAAGGAAGGCCGGTTCCGCATGGTTTACGGCGGTTCGGTGATCGCCGTGGCGCGGAATGGCCAGCGCATCTCCGGCAAGATCGGCGAGATTCGGCTGGAGCCCGCAGACACGCTGCTGCTCGACGTTCGCCCGCCATTTTTGGAACGGCATCGGAATTCCAACGATTTCCTTTTGATCAGTCAGGTGTCGGATTACCTCCCGGTTCGTCACGAACGCGCAGGCCTGGCCTGGCTGATTCTCGCCGGTGTGGTGCTGAGCGCGTCATTCGAGTGGCTGAGCATGCTCAAGGCGGCGATGCTCGGTGCGGCGGCCATGTTACTGACCGGCTGCTGTTCGGTCCCGACCGCGCGAAAAAGCTTGGACGGCCAGGTGTTGCTGGCCATAGCCGCCTCGTTCGGTCTCGGCAAGGCCTTGGAGGTGTCCGGTGCCGCATCGGGCATCGCGCAGGGTTTCCTGAACCTCGCTGGGGACGAACCGTTTTTCGTGCTGGTGCTGTTTTATTTCTTGACAGTCGTATTGACCGAGCTGCTCAGCAACAACTCGGTGGCGGTGTTGATGTTTCCGTTGGCTTTGGCTATAGCCGAAAAATTGGGCGTCAGTTTTTGGCCGTTCGTTGTGGCAGTCATGTTCGGTGCATCCATGGGTTTTTCCACGCCTATCGGCTATCAGACCAACTTAATGGTTTACGGTCCCGGTGGTTACCGTTTCGGAGATTTTGTTCGCTTCGGCGTTCCATTGAACATTCTGATGGGCATTCTGGCGTTGAGTATCATCCCCTGGGTGTGGCCGTTTCATCCCTAGGCCGTGTTCGGGTTTCATTCGGTTTTTTCTTATGAACGTTCGAAACGTCGCTCTTTTGTTGATCGTCTTGATGTTCTCCGGCTGCGAACGAGCCGGTGAAACCGAGTTTTCCGGAGCGATCCAAGGCACCACGTACCATATCAAGATGGTCATGGACCAAGTCGAGACGACCCCGGAGCAGATCAAGTCCGAGGTCGAGGACGTGTTCAGGGTGGTCGACGAAAAGCTGTCGAATTGGCGCGAGGACTCTGAAATTTCCCGCGTGAACCGGCAGGAAACGACCGACTGGATCGCGGTCTCGCCCGAGATAGTCCGACTGGTGGCGATTGCGAAGGACATCAACCGCCGCTCGGCGGGCTGCTACGACCTCACGATAAAGCCCTTGTTCGATCTGTGGGGCTTCTCCAAGCACGAGAATCGGGTGCCGGAACAGAGCGAAATCGATCGGACCTTGGCTCACGTGGGCATGGCCAAGTTGGAAGTCGACGCGGAAAACGGCCGCATCCGCAAATCCGATCCCGAACTCAGCATCGACCTGTCGTCCATCGCGCAGGGCTATACCGTGGCCGCCGTAGCCGATCGCCTGGAAAGCCTGGGGATTCACCACTATCTCGCCGAAATCGGCGGTGAGATGAAAGTGAAAGGGCGCAAAGCCAACGGCGCGTCATGGCGGGTGGCGATCGAAAAACCGACGCCCTTGGCACGGGAGGTCCAGCGCGTCTTGGAGATTCATCAGGAAAACGGCGCGGCCGTGATGACTTCCGGTACCTATCGAAATTTTTTCGAATCGGGCGGGAAAAGCTATTCCCATATCATCGATCCGAAGACCGGCCGTCCCGTGACCCATAATCTTCTGTCCGTTACCGTTCTGCACGCTGATCCGACGTTGGCAGACGCCTGGTCCACGGCACTCTTGTGCGTCGGTGAAAGCGAGGGAGCCAGGATCGCCGAAGCCGAGGGTCTCAAAGCCTTGTTCATTTATCGGGACGGTCAGGAGCTCAAGGAGCGGATGAGCAGCCGCTTCACGAGCATTTCCGGGCCGTAGTTTTTTGTCGGGCGTGGACGGATATTAGAGTTTCGAATCCCAGTTTTTTTCGTTCGGGCGGGCGTTCCGCGGCCGAGTCGGCCGCAATATGGGGGGCGAAATAGAAAAGGACGTGCGAGATACCCAGATACACCAGAACGAGGATGAAAATCCGGCTGATCGGAAGCTCGTTGAGCATGGCGTAAAAGACGGTGCCGCCTGCCGTCAGGAGAAAAATGAGCCCCATGAGCAGCGCTTCGGTGCGGCTTTCCCGGCGATAGCGGAAATACCACAGTACAATCTGGCTGATCAGAAGATAGCCAACGACAAGGAACAGGTTGTTCCGAATCGGGTCGTAGAATGCCTCCGCGTCCGGAACGACGAGGCTGAAATTGCTCAGGGCCAAAATCCCGCCCAAGACTGAGATCCAGACGGAAAACCGGAAGTTCAGGCTGATTGCGCGCGGCATGGACCTCCCCCTGATCGATTGTCGAGCGGGTCGTTCGTTCGAGGGGGTCGGCGGGCGATGAGTTCCCGGTGGAGACAGCGGGTGGAGCGGCGCATTGAGAGTCCTATTGTTTCACTCGGGCCCGGTGTGGGCTTTTCGGAACAGAGCGGGAAGCACAACGAGCAGGCCGAGGAGAGTCAAGCTGAGCATCACTTCCGGCGACCAGACGTCCTTGATGTCGCTGATTTCGCTCAAAGCTTGGCCCAGGTTGACGTAAACGAAGCTGCCGGGAATGACGCCGATCGCCGTGGCCAGAAAATAGGTGCGGGTGCTGATGTTGGTCACTGCCGGGGCCAGATTGACCAGCCAGAACGGAAAAAACGGCACCAGTCTCAGAAAGAGCAGATAGCGGAAGGCATCGCCCTCGAAGCCTTTCACGATTTTCTCGGCCAGCGGGGGCTGCGATAGTTTGGTGCGGGCGAGGTCGGCAAAAACGAAACGTGCCGCCAGAAAAGCCAACAGGGCGCCCAGGGTCGACGCGATCACCGTCACCAGTGTGCCCACCCAGCGTCCGAACAGCAAACCCATGGTCAGCGACAATATCGCCCCGCCTGGGATGCTGAACGCCGTCGAGGCGATATAAAGCGAGGCCGAGGCGAACAGCATGAGCAGATAATGCCGCTCGGTAAACGCTATGAGCCGGTCGCGGTTCTCCTTGATCACTTCGAGACTCAACCATTCGTTTCCTCCGAGAGCGAAGAAGGCAGACAGCGCGGCGACAAACAGCAATATCAGTCCGATTCTGCCGTAAAAGCGCTTTTGTTGGTCGAGCATGAGGCGTTCTCCGGGCGAAACCGGAGTCAGTATACAAGGCGGGCGCAAAGACACGAAAATCATGCATCGGCCGCTTCTCCGAGGTCGGGTGGAAAGTCCGGCAAGCTCGACCGGCAGTTCGCGAACGCCCCTCTCCGGCGCGCAAGCGTCGAAAGAAGAGCGGTATCGATGTGTCCGCCGGTTCGCTCGGCGGGTTAGAGAACGAGTTTACTGCGTCATTCCGGTTTTCAGTGCGTTGAATAGGGAATTGCCGGCGACGGCGTTATCGCTTCCGACCAGGACCATGATCATCAAACCGCCGTCCGTCTTCAGACACTCGACCACGCCGATGATGTGCTCGCTCCACGACCGGACCGAATCCTGGTCCTTGCTGATTCTGCCCGCTTTTTCGGTGTTCAATATCGACTCGCCTTTGTTGACGCAATCGGCTTGACGCATGGTTCCGCCGTTCAAGTGATCCCACCACATATTCGGTGCCGCCGCCGAGGCGGTGATGGGCAGGCTGACCGTTATCAGGCAAGCGAAGAGGGACGTGATGAAGCGCTTCGTGGGCATGGGAAAATCCTCCTTGGTTGCGCCCGGCGAAGACCGAATCAGTGGCCTTCGCCCGAACTACGGTTCCGACAGTCTTGAAAGCGAGCGGCGTTAGCCCGCCTTTTGCGGGATCGGCGCGCAACGACCTGCCCGCCGTTCAATTAAGAGCCTATCCCAATAGGCCGTTCTCCCCGAGCCCTTCGACTTATCTCAGGACAGGCTTGTCGAAGGGTTTCTTAAGCCTATTGGGATAGGCTCTAAGCCATCGTGCAGTGTTTCATTGCAATGCCGCATACTCATACTTGTTAGAGCCTATCTCAGTGGCCGGTTCGCCCTGAGCCGAGTCGGAGGCGTTTGCCACCTACTGGGAGAGGTTTTTGTTGCATGGCAAGCGAGCAGGTGACTTCATTATGGATTGCATCGTCATCGACGGTTCCTACGGAGAAGGCGGGGGCCAAATCCTCAGGACCACGCTGTGTCTATCCGCAATCGGAGGTCGTCCCGTGCGTATCGAAAACATCCGCGCAAGGCGTAAGAAGCCTGGATTGGCGGCCCAGCATCTGACCGCGGTGTCGGCCGCGGCCAAGCTTTGCGATGCCGAACTGAGCGGCGCCGAACTGGGTTCCAAGACCCTGACGTTCGCGCCGCGGACGAAGCCGAAGGCCGGCGATTACCGGTTCGACGTGGCGGAAGCGAGGCGAGGCGGCAGTGCCGGAGCGGTGGCGCTGGTGCTTCAGACGGTGCTGCTGCCTTTGGCCTTGGCCGAAGGCAGTTCGCGGGTGGTGTTTCTGGGCGGAACGCACGTGCCTATGAGCCCGCCCTTCGATTATCTGCATGACGTGTGGCTGCCCTACATGAAGCTGATGGGCATTCGCGCCGAACTGAGCCTGGAACGGTCCGGTTGGTATCCGGTCGGACAAGGTGAGATGCGGCTCGAGATCAGCGGAATCCGGGCGGGGGAGCGAGGGAAATTGCGCCCTCTGACTCTGCCGGACCGGGGCGAACTTGTCGCGATAACCGGCCGTGCCCTCGCTGCCAATCTTCCCGAGCACGTTGCCATACGCATGGCGGACCGGGCACAGAGCATATTGCGGCGGAAAAACATGTCTTGCGAAATTGAAGCGGTTTCGGTTCGAGCGGCCTGCCCCGGCGCAGGAATTTTTCTCGTCGCGCGCTACCAGCACGCCCTGGCCGGTTTCTGCGCCCTGGGCGAGCGCGGGAAGCCGGCGGAGCGAGTCGCCGAGGACGTCTGCGCGAAACTATTGGAGCACCATCAGACGAATGCCTCGGTGGACGAGCATCTAGCGGATCAACTGGTGTTGCCATGCGCTCTGGCCAATGGCGAGTCCGTTTATACGGTCGATCCGATGACCCGGCACCTTTCGACCAATGCTTGGGTGGTGGAGCGTTTCGGCATCGCCGAAGTCGAATTGATATCGACCTCGGCCTCGGCCGGTCTGGTGCGAGTTTGTCCGAATCCGTGAGCATCCCGTATGCCCGTCCGAAACGCTGATATTGCCGCGATTTTCGAGGAAATCGCCGATCTTTTGGAGATCGACGGCGCGAACGTGTTTCGGATTCGCGCCTATCACAACGCGGCCCGGATTCTCAAAGAGCTTGGCAAGGATGTGCGCACGATGGTGCAGAAGGGCGAGGATCTGACTCGGTTGCCGGGTATCGGAGCCGATCTGGCCGCCAAGATCAAGGAAATCGTCGATACCGGCCGTTGCAAGACACTGGACGACCTGCACGAGCGTCTCCCGCCGGCAATGGTGCAGCTACTGAAGATTCCGGGTTTGGGGCCTAAGCGGGTGAGGGCGCTGTACCGCGAACTCGGCATTCAAACCCTCGAGCAACTCAGGCGCGCAGTGCGCGAGCATCGAATCCAAGGACTCCCAGGCTTCGGCGAGAAGACCGAAATGCACATCGCCGACGCTCTGGAAACTCATGGCGGCGGAGCAGGGCGCTATACCCGCGTTGTCGCCGATCAATATGCGGCGCCTTTGCTCGATTACTTGAACGCGGTTCCCGGCGTCGATAGGGTAGTGATCGCCGGCAGCTATCGCCGCGCCAAGGAGACCGTGGGCGACCTCGATATCCTGGCGACGGCGAGCCCGGAAAGTCCGCTGATGCAGCGTTTCGTCGAGTATGACGACGTCGCGGAGATTCTGTCACAGGGACCGACGCGCGCCAGTGTGCTGCTGCGCGGCGGACTGCAAGTGGACTTCAGAGTCGTTCCGCCGGAAAGCTACGGCGCGGCGCTGCATTATTTCACCGGCGGCAAAGCGCACAACATCGCCATTCGCCGTCTGGGGCAGGAGAAGGGCCTCAAGATCAACGAATACGGCGTATTCCGGGGCGACGAGCGCGTCGCCGGCGACACCGAAGAATCGGTTTTCGCCTCCGTCGGGCTGCCCTTCATTCCGGCGGAACTGCGCGAGGATCAAGGCGAGATCGAGGCGGCGAGAGCCGGACATCTGCCTAAGCTGGTCGAGCTATCCGATCTCAAGGGCGACCTCCATGCGCATACCAAGGCGTCGGACGGTCACAACACGATTCTCGAGATGGCTCAAGCCGCGAAAAGCCATGGCCTCCAATATCTCGCCATCACCGAGCATTCCCGCCGGTTGACGGTGGCTCACGGTCTCGATCCGGTCCGGTTGTTCAAACAGATCGACGAAATCGATAAGCTGAGCGAAACCTTGGACGGTATCGTTCTCCTCAAGGGTATCGAAGTGGATATTCTGGAGGACGGCAGCCTGGATCTGCCGGACGATGTGCTCGGCCGGCTGGATATCGTGGTTGGCGCGGTGCACAGCCGGTTCGGCCTATCCCGCATCAAGCAGACCGAGCGGATTCTGAGGGCCATGGACCGTCCCTATTTCAACATTCTGGCGCATCCTTCGGGTCGATTGATCGGTCGCCGCGAGCCCTATGAGGTCGACATGCTGCGCGTCATCCGCAAGGCGAGAGAGCGCGGGTGTTTCCTCGAACTCAATGCCAATCCGGAGCGCCTCGACCTAGTCGACAGCCACTGTCGAATGGCCAAGGAGGAAGGCGTTCTGGTCAGTCTCAATTCCGACGCGCACAGCGTTCTCGATTTCCGAAACCTGCGTTACGCCGTCGGACAGGCCAGACGAGGCTGGTTGGAATCCGGCGACGTGCTGAATTCCCGTAGCCTAAAACAACTGCACCCGCTGCTTCGCCGTGCCCGTTGATAGTCCGAGCCGACGTAAATTGCCGTCGCAAGATAAACCGGCTGAACTTTTTCGTGTGACAAAAGTCACAAGATCAAGTGTCAGGAACGACGCGAACTACTCATCTCCTCCCTTTAGAGTAGTGTCATTCACCCGGCATCCCCCAAGCCGGGACTTTGCTCCGAGGTAGTCCCCCCTATATGCCTCGGAGCTTTTTCTTTTTGAGCGTCATTCGGCCCCGTTCGATCGGGGCATCTCCAGCCAGCGGTCCAACACCGCCCACGCTTCTTCCAACCCGGTACGCTTAAGCGCCGAAAAAAGCTGCAGGCTGATCTTCAATCCCTCAATCGCCTTCAATTCGGCTTCGACCGTGCGCAAGATCTGGAGCGCGGCTCCCCGGCCGAGTTTGTCCGCCTTGGTCAGGGCAATGTGCAGAGGAAACTCCCAATGCTGGCACCACTCGATCAAGCGTCGATCGAAAGGCGTCAGAGGATGGCGGATATCCATCACCAGGAACACGCCGCGTAAGGATCGGCGCTCGCTGAAATAACTCTCCAGCGCCCAACGCCAATTCTTCAGGATCGCTTCCGGTACCTGCGCATAGCCGTAGCCCGGAAGGTCGACCAAGCGCCTTTGCTCGTCCACCCGGAAAAAATTAAGCATCCGGGTCCGACCGGGCGTCTTGCTGACCCGCGCCAGCGATTTCTGTTGCGTGATCGCATTGATCGCACTGGATTTTCCGGCGTTCGAACGCCCCGCGAAAGCGACTTCGAAGCCTTCGTCCGGCGGCGCAGTTTTCACGTTCGGGGCACTCGTCAGGTAGCGGGTCTTTTGATAACGGGTGTTCATGAGTATTGAATCGGGGAATGCTGTTGACTTTTACGATCTACCCGTATTTGATTGGCGCTCTAAAACGAGCCGCAGGGCCGCGTTAGATCGTTTTCTATTTTGGTTTTGCCGAACAGAGGGGGCAATAATGGGGAAAAGTGCATCATGGGTTTGTGTCGTGTTGTTGAGTGGTTCTTCCCTCGTTCATGCGCAGGGGAATGCGACGGCAGGAAAAGAAAAATCGGAGGTCTGTGCCGGCTGCCACGGTGAGGACGGAAACAGCAATGCGCCGATATTCCCCAAATTGGCCGGCCAGCACGCGTCCTATCTTGCAAAGCAGTTGCACGAATTCAAAACGCAAAAAAGAGCCAATCCGACCATGACCGCGATGGCCGAGCCCCTGTCCGATGCGGACATAGACGATATCAGCGCTTTTTACGCCCAGCAAAAGATCACGGTAGAAAAAGCGGAGGCGGCTAATGCCTTGGGAGAGACAATTTACCGCACCGGCAATGCCTCGTCCGGGGTTCCGGCCTGTACCGGTTGCCACGGTCCGGACGGCGCCGGCAATCCTTCCGCAAAGTTTCCCGCTCTGCGCGGCCAGTATGCGGCCTATCTCGAAAAGACCCTGAATGATTTCAAGTCCGGCGAACGGGCCAATGACAAGAATTCTATCATGCGCGCGATCGCGGCTAAGCTGAGCGGGGGAGAGATCGCCGCCGTGTCCAGCTATGCCTCCGGATTGCGGTGAGAAAGGCGGCCGAAAGCGTTCGATTAAGCATTGTCCACACATTGTTCATGAGTTTCGGTTTAAAATCCCCATAACCGTGGGATTCTCCGTAAATGTCTCACTCGACTTTCTATCGTTTTTGTGATTCGGATCATCCGAGCGGAGCTTGTTTAATGAAATCGACGTTGAGTTTGCTGGCTTGCTTGGTGTTGTTTTCGTCAGTGGTTTTCGGGGCGGCTAAGCCGGAAGAGTTCAAGCAAGGCGTCGACTACGAACTGATCGATCCGCCGCAACCGACGGTCGATCCGTCGAAGATCGAAGTCCGGGAGTTTTTTTGGTACGGCTGTCCCCACTGCTATCACTTCGAGCCGGACTTGAACGCGTGGCTGAAGAAGAAGCCGGACAATGTCGTTTTCGTTCGGCAGCCCGCGATTTTCAACGCGCGCTGGGCGGCTCACGCCAAGGCGTACTATACGGCGGAGGCGCTCGGCGTGGTCGATAAGGTCCATGCCGATTTTTACGACGCGATCCAAAACAAGAAGCAAGCTTTGGAGAGCGAGAAGGACTTGGCCAAGTTCTTCGGCGAACATGGCGTATCCGAAGAAGCGTTTCGCAAAGCTTACCACTCGTTCGCCGTCGATACTAAAATGAGGCAAGCGGAGCCCATGGCCGCCCGCTACGGCGTGACGGGAACGCCCAATGTGATCGTCAACGGGAAATACCGGATCGCTCCACAGCAAGCGAAGTCGTTTCCGCGGATGATCGCAATCACGAACTATCTAATCGACAAGGAATCCAGCGGAGTCAAGGGCGCCCAATAACCGTGTCCATATGAAAGAAACATCCCATTGTGCCGGTGAACCGCCGGCGAACAGATTGGGGGTATCGTGTCGTCGAGTACTGTCATGACATCTCGGGCTGTTGCAAGTTCCTTGGAGGCTACCGCGCCGATAAACAAGCGGCGTATCAGATTCGCGAGTTTCAATATTCAAACGGGTATCACGACGTCCAGCTATCGGGACTATATCATCGGGAGCTGGCGGCACATCTGGCCTTCCCAAAAGCGACTCCCGAATCTGATACGAATCGCTCATCTCCTCAAGCCTTTCGATATCGTCGGTTTGCAGGAGGTCGACGGAGGCGGCGCACGCAGCCATCACATCGTTCAAACCCAATATCTCGCGGAAACGGCCGGTTTCGCCTACTGGCATAACCAGGTCAACCGGCGCATCGGCAATCTGGCTCTGCACAGCAACGGGCTGTTGAGCCGCATCAAACCTGATTTCATTCACGACTACAAGCTGCCGGGCCTGCCAGGCCGGGGCGCCTTGCTGGCCCGTTTCGGCTCCGTGGGAGACGAAGCCTTGTATCTCTGCATTCTGCATCTGGCGTTGAGCCGGCGCGCGCGTCTCAAACAGATCGCGTTCATCAGTGAATTGCTGCATGACCTATCTTTCGTCGTTTTGATGGGAGATTTGAACTGCGAGCCGAATTCGCCTGAACTCAATCTATTGACGTCCGCGACCGAGCTTTGCGACCCGATGTGCGAGTTGAAAACCTTCCCTAGCTGGCGCCCGCACAAGATGCTGGATCACATTCTAGTGACGCCGAGTCTTCAGGTGACAAACGTCCAGGTGATCAATTTCGCCTGCTCGGATCACCTGCCCATAGCGATGGAAGTGGAGCTGCCGGATCAGCTGGCGGTCGCGGCTTAAAACACCCGTGTCGAAGCGGGTTCTCGGTTAAGGAAGCTCTGAACAGGCCGGGCCCTTCGACAAGCTCAGGACAGGCCCTTCGGGCCGTGCTTCGCACGTTAGCGTTCGCTCCCGGCGAACGGGTGCACGGGTAAGCGCCGCTTGCGGCTCCCG
>DYIL01000066.1 GCA_020723665.1 Methyloversatilis universalis | reverse complement strand
GGTTTCGGCGGAGGTTTCGGCGGAGGTTTCGGCGGACTCGGCGGGGGCTTCGGCGGACTCGGCGGGGGCATCAGTGGACTAGGGATGGGCGGAGCGGGCTACGGCGGATTGGGGACGGGCGCTACCGGACTTGACGGAATGGGATTTGGAGGAATCGGTTTAGGCGGATTCAACGCTGGAACCACTTGGAATGCGCTGCTAAGCCATAGAACTCGCCGAACGAGTTGGATGGCTGCCTACTTCATGAATACCACGACGATTCAGCAGGTTCTGCTCGATCAGCCTGTGTTCGATCCGGAGACGAGTGAGCCGTTCCTCTTGCCTATCGATCAGTCCATCTTGACCAACGAGGTCGTCACTCGAAAGCGGGGACAAGCATCCGTTTCCGGATTTAGCGCCAAAAGCGTCTTAAACTTCACGGGGTATCAGGAGAATCGGCGTTACCAGTTTTCCGGCGATCAGGACGTGCTCGGACTCACCGCGTCATGGCGGTGGCAATTTGCGCCCCGAACCCAGTCAGTTCTGTTTTTCGTCTGGCAATCCATCGACAATCGCAGCAATCAAGACGGCACTATCCTGATGGATTCCAAGAATGAGTTCATGCTTGTGTCCTTGGCGGTGAATCGAAGGATCTGGGCCGATCTGATTGGGTCTCTGGAACTGCGGCATACACAGCAGGATTCGAATCGATCGGAATTCGAGTATGACGAGAATCGGGTAACGGCGAGTTTGCTTATGAGGTTCTGATTCTCCATGTACGATAGTTTTTACAACCTTAAGAAAAAACCCTTCCAGCTCAATCCGGATCCGGAATTTTTCTATAACAGCGCCGTCCACAAGCGGGCATTGGCCTATTTGCGCTATGGTTTAGCTCAGGGTGAAGGGTTCGTTGTAGTCACCGGAGAACCCGGCACCGGGAAAACGATGCTGGTGAAGGAACTGTTCGGCACGCTTCGGAATGAAAATACCGTTGCCGGTTTGATGGTGACGTCCCAAGTCGGAGCCGAAGACACTCTTAGGATCATCGCCGCGACGTTCGGTCTTTCCTATGATGGCGATGCGAAAGCGGTTCTACTCAAGAATTTGGAACAATTTTTCAAACTCAAGGCGAGAGAGGGAAAACGAGTCCTCTTGGTCGTGGACGAGGCGCAGAATCTCCCGGTTCAATCCCTGGAAGAGTTGCGTATGCTGCTCAATTTCGAGTCCGAAGGACGTTCGATCTTTCAGGTTTTTTTATTGGGTCAAGACGAGCTGCGAGCGACCTTGCAAGGCTCCAAAATGGAGCAGGTGCGGCAGCGAATAACGGCCATGTATCATTTGCGACCGTTAGAGAGCGAGGAGACCAAGGAGTATATCCTTCATCGCCTTACGACGGCGGGTTGGGCGCACGATCCCGAATTCACAAAAGAGGCATTCGAGGAAATCTACAGGCATACCCAAGGCGTTCCCCGAATCATCAACACCTTGTGCGACAGGCTTTTGTTGTACGGATACTTGGAGGAGCTTCACATGCTGGACCTCGATTCAGTTCGCTTGGTGATCAACGAGATGGAGCAGGACGCGGCGCACGTTCAGCCCTCAACCAGCCGAGAGGCGGCCAGCCTCGAGGCGCCGGCGTATCCGATCGAATCCGGGCGCGCCACTCCTACCGACGGAAGTTTGGAGGAAAGGGTTCTGCAACTCGAGAAACTGGTGTTTAACTTACGGAAAACGGTGCAGAAAGAACGAGCTTTGTTGCGAAAGGCTATCCTTCTGCATCTGGATATGGATGAAATTTATAAGGAACCTCTTGATGAGTCTTGAACTGGAACGAAGGGCAACGTCATCGGTGCCAGTTCTATGAGCCTAAGCCTGTATACTCCAACCCATTCGACTTGGATCAGGACATTCCTTTGACAGATTCATGGCGCACGCCCTACTGACTGGATAGGCTCTAAATTCAGAAACAAACAACGACCAAGCGCCGTTGGCGCGACTTAGGGGGCAATCTTGGCTATGCGACCGGCCGTCTGCAATTCCGTTGTCAATGCGATGACGGTGGATGTCGAGGACTATTTCCATGTGTCGGCGTTCGAACCCTATATCGGACGGGATAAATGGAATGAATTGCCCTGCCGCGTCGAGCGAAATACGGACCGCATACTTCAGATTTTTGCCGACTTCGAAGTGCGGGCGACGTTTTTCACTCTGGGCTGGGTGGCGGAGCGTTACCCGGCGATCATCAAGCGGATAGTGAAAGCCGGGCATGAGCTGGCCTGTCACGGCTATAGCCATGTGCGAGTGACCCAACAAACGCCCGAAGAGTTTCGGGAAGACGTCTTGCGGGCAAAGGGCTTACTGGAAGATCTCGGCGGTGTTCCCGTTCTGGGATACCGCGCGGCCAGCTATTCGATCGGTTCTAAAAATCTCTGGGCTTTGGAGGTTCTGGAAGAATCGGGATTCCGTTACAGTTCGAGCATTTATCCGGTAAAGCATGATTTGTACGGAATGCCGGAAGCGCCGCGCTTTTCGTTTCGCCCATGCCGACCGGACGGCTTGCTGGAAATCCCTGTAACGACGGTTGAATTGGGTAGAAGGAAGTTGCCGTGCGGCGGCGGCGGTTATTTTCGGTTGCTGCCGTATCGGATTTCCCGGTGGGCCATCGAGCGGGTGAATCGCAAGGACCGCCAATCATGCGTGTTTTATTTTCATCCTTGGGAAATCGACCCGGACCAGCCCAGGCAGCGGGGTATCGACCTCAAAACCCGAGTCCGTCATTACCTGAATCTTTCGCGGACCGAATCGCGCTTGCGTCGTCTGTTGCAGGAATTCCGCTGGAATACGATGGCTCACGTGTTTCTGTCGCCGCATCACACGAATACGAGTCAATAGTCGGCATGGAAATCAAGCAATTAGACGAAAGCCGCAAGTCGGATTGGGACACCTTCGTCAATGACTGCGCGGAAGCGACCTTTTTTCATCTCGCCGGTTGGCGGGATGTCGTCGAACGGGCTTTCGGCCACAAGACGCATTATCTCTTCGCCGAAGACGAAGGCCGGATCGTCGGCGTCCTGCCGCTCGGCCATGTCAGGAGTTTGCTGTTCGGCAATGCGCTGATATCGAGCCCGTTTTGCGTGTATGGCGGCGCCATTGCCGAATCCGACTCCGTGCGCGTAGCTTTGGAAGAGGAAGCTTGCCGGCTTGCAAGAGGACTCGGGGTCGATTATCTCGAGCTTCGCAATATGAAATCGCATGGCTCCGGACGGCCGAGCAAGTCTCTCTATGTGACGTTCCGGAAAGCGCTGGATCCCGATCCCGAGAAAAACCTCGCCGCCGTCCCACGTAAGCAGCGGGCGATGATCCGCAAGGGCATTGCGGCGGGTTTGCGCAGTGTCATCGATCCCGGCATCGACCGGTTTTTCGCGGCCTATTCAGAAAGCGTCCGCAATCTCGGAACTCCGGTGTTTTCGAAGCGCTATTTGGCAATCCTGAAAGAGGTATTCGGCAATGCTTGTGAAATTCTCAGCGTCGAACGGCAAGGGCGCGTCATTGCCAGCGTGATGAGTTTTTATTTCCGCGACGAGGTTCTCCCGTACTATGGCGGAGGAACCGAAGAAGCCAGGGATCTCAAGGGTAACGACTTCATGTATTGGGAGGTCATGCGCCGGGCGACGGAAAAGGGCGTGCGCGTGTTCGACTACGGCAGGAGCAAAGTCGGCACCGGTTCCTACCGCTTCAAGACGCACTGGGGATTCGAGCCTCTACCGCTGGCTTACGAGTACGAGTTGGTCAAGGCGAAGACGGTACCCGAGGTCAATCCGCTCAATCCGAAATATCGTTACTTCATCGCGGCGTGGCAGCGTCTTCCTTTGCCGGTCAGCAATCTGGTGGGGCCGTGGATTTCGCGAAGCCTCGGCTAATCGGTGCGGCGCCCCTATGAAAGAAATTCTGTTCCTCGCTCACAGGATTCCGTATCCGCCGAACAAAGGCGACAAGATACGGTCTTTTCACCTGCTCAAATATTTGTCGGCGTCGTATCGCGTTCATCTCGGCGCTTTCGTCGACGATTCGAACGATTGGCGTTATGCGTCTGAGGTCGCTAAGTTCTGCGGCGAAACTTGCCTGCTTCCGCTCGATGCAAGACGTGCCCGGTTGAGGAGCGGCAAAGGACTTGCAATGGGACTTCCTTTGACCGTGCCCTATTACGCCGATGCTCGCATGAGCGCTTGGGTGGGCCGGATTTTGGACGAGCGTCCAATTCACGCCGTTTTGGTGTTTTCTTCGGCGATGGCCCAATACGTGGCCGAGTATGATTCGTCGCCCCGGATCATCGATTTCGTCGACGTCGATTCCGACAAATGGCGGCAGTACGCGGCGCAAAAGTCATGGCCGATGAGCTGGGTTTATCGGCGGGAAGCCGACTATTTGGCGCGTTACGAGCGCGACATCGCGAACGCTTTCGATCGTTCGGTCTTCGTATCCGAAAACGAGGCGAACTTGTTCAAAGCCCTCGCTCCGGAAGCGAAAGACCGGATTCTAAGTATCGAAAACGGCGTCGATACGGCTTATTTCTCGGACCAGACGGACCATGCCAATCCGTACCCGCCCGGAGAAACGGCCATCGTGTTCACCGGGGTCATGGATTATTGGGCGAATGTAGACGCGGTCACTTGGTTCGCGCGGGACATATTTCCGGAAATCCGGCGCCGGCTGGATTCGGCGCGCTTTTACATCGTCGGCGCTCGTCCTGCCGATGCCGTTCAGGATCTTGCTCGTATCGAGGATGTTACGGTAACCGGTGCGGTCGACGACGTTCGCCCTTTCCTGAAGCATGCTCACTGTGTCGTTACACCATTGAGAATCGCCCGCGGAATTCAGAACAAAGTGTTGGAAGCCATGGCCATGGGCAAATCCATCGTTTCCACGAAGGCCGCAGTCGGAGGTATCGAAATCCAAAACCCACTGGATCTTCTGGTCGCCGAGACTTCCGGAGACTGGGTCGAGGTCGTGTCGCGGATTCTCGTCGATGGCTTGCTGCCGTTCAGGTCCGAGAGAAATCGGGAGTTCGTCATGCAACGATATGGCTGGGATAACAACCTTCGCCGCTTGGGCGCTCTATTGGACCGTATATGAAAATGAGAGCCGAGATTTTGGCTGATTCGAAACAAATCAATCCGTCGGGTGCGGTTTCGGAATGGTTCTTGGCGTCATGGATGACGGCCGTCACCATTCTGGCTTTGCTTGGAATCTATCATTCGACGTTTATGTCGATGGTGGCGATCTGGTGGCGTTCCCAAACATTCGCACACGGTTTTATCATCTTCCCGATCAGCCTGTGGCTCATTTGGCGGGAGCGCCGCGAGATCGTGCGGCTTGTTCCGCGACCGGACTATCGCGCCCTGGCTTTGCTGGTCTTGCTCGGATTCGCATGGCTCGCGGCGCAGATCGTCAATGTGCTCGTGGTCGAGCAATTCATGCTGGTCGCGATGATTCAGGCGCTCGTCTGGCTGCTGCTGGGGTGGACGGTACTGACCAGATTGGCCTTTCCCCTCGGATTTCTTCTGTTTGCCGTTCCGGTCGGCGAAGCGCTCGTTCCGACTTTGATCGACTTTACCGCCGACATCACCGTCAAGTTGCTTAGGATCACCGGTATTCCAGTTTACCGGGAAGGAACCTTTTTCAGCATACCCAGTGGCGATTGGTCGGTCGTCGAGGCCTGCAGCGGTATACGTTACCTGATCGCCTCGCTCACGCTCGGTTTGCTTTATGCCTATCTGAGCTATCGGTCGATGATTCGCCGATTGGCTTTCATCGCGTTGGCGCTGTGTTTTCCTGTAATCGCCAATGGATTACGCGCTTATATGATCGTGATGATAGGTCATCTGAGCGACATGAAGCTGGCCGTGGGCGCAGACCATTTGATTTATGGCTGGATATTTTTCGGCGTCATCATGCTGATCATGTTTTGGATCGGCTCTTTCTGGAGAGAGCCCGGACCGATGGATCAGGAATTGCCATCCCCTTCGAGAAAAATTCCAGGCGATCGGGTCGACGGCAGGCGATTTGTGAAAACCGCAGTGATAGGTGCGCTCATTGCGGCGTTTTGGCCGGCTCGAGCGGCCTATATCCAATCGCTGGGGGACAAAGCGACCACTCCCGTGGAGATCGAGTTGCCGAAAGCGATGGGTTCTTGGCAAACCGTCGAAGCTTTTACGGAATGGGAACCCTCGTACGTAGGGCCGGACGCTACCGTCAAGGCATATTACCGCCGCGATGCCGATACGGTCGGTTTGTATGTGATGTATTACCGCTATCAAGAGCAGGGCAGCGAACTTATCAATTCTCAGAATGTTCTTGTCTTGCCAAGCGGCCATCGTGTATGGAACATGCTCGAGGAGAAACCGCGTGACGTGCGTTTGTTTGGTGCTCCCGTCACGGTCCTTCAAGGAAAGATCCATTCCGCGCGCCAAAGGCTGCTGACCTGGCGTTGGAATTGGATATCCGGGCGGTACACGGCAAACGCCTATGTCGGGAAATTGCTCGAAGCCAAGGACAAGCTTCTCGGCCTCAGGAGAGACGGTGCGGCGGTGATCGCGTTCACCCCGTACGACGAGGATATCCAGCCGGCGTCCGAGGTGCTGCAGCGCTTCGTCGATGACGCCATGCCGTCGCTCGAGCTGAGCCTGAACAAGGCGGCCGGGTCGTAATGCCGTGAAATCACCGCCGCTCGTCGCTCATATCATCTACCGCTTGGGTATAGGCGGGCTGGAAAACGGTCTGGTGAATCTGATCAACCGGACGCCACGTGACCGTTACCGGCACGCCATCATCTGCCTCAAGGATGCGACCGCCTTCAGAGAGCGTGTTGTCGGCGATGTTCCGGTATACGAATTGCGTCGCAGCGAAGGTCAGGACTTTTCGGTTTATGGGCGGATTTACCGGCTGCTGCGTCAGCTCGAGCCCAGCATCGTGCACACCCGCAATTTGGCTGCATTGGAATGTCAGATACCGGCCTGGCTGGCGGGAGTTCCGGGTAGGGTGCATGGGGAGCACGGGTGGGACGTGTTCGATCCGGACGGCACGAACCGTAAGTATCAATGGCTTCGGCGATGCGTGCGGCCTTTCGTGCACCGCTATATCCCGCTGTCTCGACATTTGGAATCTTATCTCCGGGAAAAGATCTTCGTTCCCGAAGCGAAAATGAGGCGTATCTGCAACGGTGTCGACACGTCGGTGTTTTACCCGGCGGCTGACGGCAAGTCCGTGATTTCGGGTTGCCCTTTCGACAGCCGTGAGAATCAAGTGCTGATCGGAACGGTGGGCCGCATGCACGGCGTCAAAGATCAGCTCACGCTGGTCAGGGCTTTTGTGAGGCTTCTCGAACGGCGGCCCGAGTTCCGTGCGACGGCGCGCCTGGTTCTCATCGGGGAAGGCCCTTTACGCGAACAGGCTCGGCAGGCGTTGGGAGCGGCAGCCCTGGAGCCTTTCGCCTGGTTGCCGGGAGAACGTTCCGATGTCGCCGATATCCTGCGCGGTTTGGATATTTTCGTGCTGCCTTCCCGGGCGGAAGGCCTATCGAACACGATCCTCGAGGCCATGGCATCCGGTTTGCCGGTGATCGCTACCGAGGTCGGCGGCAACCCGGAACTGGTGGTGCACGGCGTTACCGGGCAATTGGTGCCCAAGGAAGATCCCGACGTCATGGCGAAGGCGTTGGAAGTTTACCTGGATAATACGGGATTGATAGCGGTTCACGGCGCGGCAGGGCAAAAACGTGTGGCGGAGTCGTTCAGCTTGGACGGAATGGTCGGCCGTTATCTCGCGCTTTATGACGAATTATTGAATAAAAGGCACTGAGGAACAGACGGCATGTGTGGAATCGTCGGCATCTTCGATAGGTTCGGGCGGGAAGAGATCGACCGCGAGCTGCTCGGGCGTATGAACGAAAGCCAATACCATCGAGGGCCCGATGAAGGAGGACTGCATATCGAGCCCGGTCTAGGATTCGGCCATAGGCGGCTGTCCATCATCGATCTTTCGAACGGGCAGCAACCGCTCTTCAATAAGGACAAAACCGTCGTCGTCACGTATAACGGCGAAATCTATAACTTCCTGGATATACGGGCGGAGCTGGAAACGCTCGGTTACCACTTCGAAACCCATTGCGACACCGAAGTCATCGTTTACGCCTGGGAAGCGTGGGGAGAATCCTGCGTGGACCGGTTTCGCGGCATGTTCGCTTTCGCGATTTGGGATCGCCCGCGCGAGACGCTGTTTCTCGCTCGCGACCGATTGGGTGTAAAGCCTCTGTATTATGCTGATCTTCCCAACGGCAAATTCGTCTTCGGCTCGGAGCTGAAAGCCCTGTTGGTCCATCCGGACGTGCCGCGAAAAATCGATCCCACCGCCGTGGAAGATTACTTCGCTTACGGCTACGTGCCCGATCCGAAAAGTATCTTCAGCGGGGTCCGCAAGCTGGCTCCGGGCTTCCGTTTGACACTCAGGCGCGGCGAGACGAACTGTCGGCCGGAGTGCTATTGGGACGTGCCGTTCGTGGCGAACGGTCCCTCGACCGAGGAACAGGTCAGAGCGGAATTGCTCGATCGCTTGAAAGAGGCTGTCCGCATCCGGCTCGTCGCCGATGTACCCTTGGGGGCGTTCCTGTCCGGCGGCGTCGATTCCAGCGCCGTCGTGGCCATGATGGCGGGTTTGTCCGCAGACCCCGTGAATACTTGCTCGATTTCTTTCGGCGATCCGGCGTTCAATGAGGCGCGTTATGCGCAGATGGTGGCGGACCGCTATCGCACGCGCCATCGGGTGAAACAGGTCGATCCAGACGATTTCTCCCTAGTCGACCGCCTTGCGGGACTGTACGATGAACCCTACGCCGACAGTTCGGCGCTGCCGACGTACCGCGTGTGCGAGCTGGCGCGCCAGGAGGTCACGGTGGCGCTGTCGGGGGACGGAGGCGACGAAAATCTGGCCGGGTACCGACGCTATCGCTGGCACACCTACGAAGAGCGGATTCGTTCGTTCTTGCCCTTGAGTGTTCGCCGTCCGCTGTTCGGTCTGCTCGGGCGGGTCTACCCCAAGGCGGATTGGGCACCGAAAGTCTTTCGCGCCAAGTCCACCTTCGAGTCCCTCGCCCGCGACTCGGTCGAAGGTTACTTTCATTCGGTTTCGTTACTGCCGGATAGCCTACGTCGGGATCGGATGTTCAGCGCCGGGTTCAAGCGCGGCCTGCAGGGCTATCAGGCGGTGGAGGTGCTCCGGCGTCACGCGGAATCGGCACCGACCCGGCATCCGTTGTCGCTGGTTCAGTATTTGGATATGAAAACCTATTTGCCCGGAGACATCCTCACGAAAGTCGACCGGGCAAGTATGGCCCACGCTTTGGAGGTCCGGGTCCCGTTGCTCGATCACAAGCTCGTCGAATGGATTTCGGGGCTCGATCCCGATTTGAAACTCCGGGGCAGGGAAGGAAAATATTTGTTCAAAAAGGCGATGGAACCCCACTTGCCGGGCGACATTCTTTACCGCCCGAAAATGGGTTTCGCCGTGCCTTTGGCCGCGTGGTTCAGAGGGCCGCTCAAACAACGAATCCGCGACGCCGTACTGGGACTGGCCATGACGGAATCCGGTGTGTTCGACATGGGTTTTCTCAAGACTATGCTGGACCAGCACCAGGCGGGCTTACGCGATTACAGCGCCGGGTTGTGGTCCTTGCTGATGTATGAATCGTTTTTACGGCGATATGCCTGATCACGTCTAATAATAATAATAAAAGGGCGGCCATGCGCATTCTTCACGTACTCGACCATTCGATCCCGCTGCATAGCGGTTACACGTTTAGAACCCGCGCCATATTGGAGCAACAGCGGGCCTTGGGTTTCGAAACGTTTCATATCACTTCGGCGAAGCACAAGGGACCCGATGTAATGGTCGAGGAAGTGGAGGGATTTCGCTTCTACCGGACGGCTCAGCGGAAAGGTCTCTTCTCCTCGCTGCCCGTATTGAACCAGTTTTCGATCGTCAACAGTCTGGCGGAACGGGTCGGCGAAACCGTGGAGGAAGTGAAACCGGATATCATCCACGCTCATTCGCCCGTGCTGAATGGACTGGCGGCGCTGCGGGTGGCCCAATGGTCCGCCCTGCCGGTGGTCTATGAATGCCGGGCTTTCTGGGAGGATGCGGCGGTCGACCATGGGACCGCTCGGGAGGGAGGTCTGCGCTACCGTGTAACCCGCGCCTTGGAGACTTACGTTTTCAAGCGGGCCAATGCTGTTACGACGATCTGCGAAGGGCTCAAGAAAGACATCGTCGAGCGCGGAATTCCCGAGCAGAACGTGACGGTCATACCGAATGCCGTCGACATCAACCGTTTTCCTCTGAGCGGTCCGGCAGATCAGGAACTGAAACAGCGTCTGGACCTTGCGGAATGCGTCGTGCTCGGCTTCATAGGCTCCTTCTACGCGTACGAAGGGCTCATGCTGCTGCTGGAGGCGCTCCGCAAGATTCTTGAAGCCAAGCCCGAAGTACGGCTGCTGTTGGTGGGCGGAGGACCCCAGGAAAACGTCCTCAAACAGCGCGCGCAGGAGCTCGGATTATCCGAAAAAGTGATTTTTTTGGGTCGCGTGCCTCACGACCAGGTTCAGAAATATTACGACCAGGTGGATTTGTTCATATATCCCAGGTTGTCCATGCGTTTGACCGAACTGGTCACGCCGTTGAAGCCGCTGGAAGCGCTGGCTCAGGGGAAGCTCGTGATCGCTTCCGATGTGGGGGGGCATCGGGAACTCATTCGCCACGGCGAGACGGGGTGGTTATTCAAAGCCGGCGATCCGAGCGCTCTGGCCGATATGGTCGTAAGCGCGCTGAATCATCGGGATGAATGGTCGCGATTCAGAGTGGCGGGTAGAGAGTATGTCGAGAGAGAACGCACGTGGATGCACAGCGTTTCGCGCTACAAGCCCATCTATGAGCGCCTGTTGAGACGGGATCTATGATCATGCGGGACATAGTGGGTTGGTATCAGTCGTCCTCCGATCCCGGCACGACCGCAGAATTTCTCGATCGCTTCCGGAAGCGCTGCGATCGACCCGACTCGGTTCGTGCCGTCAATGACGAAAAGATAAGCTGCGTGGGACCGGAAGGCGCACTCTATCGGTCGAATGACGGCTCGATCGTTGCGGTCGTCGGCGGCCGGCCGTACTGGAAGAATCCACGTTACGCGGAGATCGCGTCAAACAGCAGCTTGGCGCAATCGGTTGCAGAAGCTTACCGCGCCGACCCCTACGGGTTTCTGGGTGACCTGTGCGGGAGTTTTGTGCTCGCCGTCATCGACGCGGCCGACCGAAAGATGACACTGGCGCTCGATCGCATCGGGCAACGTCATCTTTATTACGCGCCTACATCCGAAGGTTTGGCGTTCGCGACTCGCGCGGACGACCTGGTGCATCACCCGGACGTGAAGCGCGAACTTTCGCTGCAAGCATTGTTCGATTACGTTTATTTTCACCATTGTCCGAGCCCCGGCACCATCTACGCGAACGTCAACAAACTCGAGGGAGGCGAGTGCCTGATCTGGCGCAATGGATCGGTGAATCGCCGCTATTACTGGCTACCCGAATTCGCCGAGAACGGCGACGCCACGGTCGAGCGCGAAGGAGCGAAACTTCTCGATGTCCTTGCGCAAGCGGTGCGGCGGGAAACGCAAGGTGTTTCGAAGGTCGGGGCGTTCCTGAGCGGCGGTCTCGACAGTTCCACGGTTTCGGGGCTTTTGGCCCGGGAAAACGGGGGCGCCGATACATTTTCCATCGGTTTTCCGGTCGAGGGCTACGACGAAATCGCCTATGCGCGCACCGCCGCCGAGCATTTCAATACCCGACAGCACGAATACTATCTGACGCCGGACGACGCGGTGAACGCCATTCCGTTGGTGGCGGCGGGCTGCGACGAACCTTTCGGCAACTCGTCGGCCTTGCCGGCTTATTTCTGCGCGAAACTGGCACGCGACCACGGCGTGGAGCGTTTGTTGGGCGGCGATGGCGGCGACGAACTATTCGCCGGTAACGAGCGTTATGCCAAGCAACTGCTGTTCGAACGTTACCGGAAAGTCCCCGCTCCGTTTCGGAATGCGCTCGAATCCGCGCTGAACCGAATCCCGCCGGCTTTACAAAAAGGCCTCATTCGAAAAGCAGGGCGTTATATCGAGCAAGCCGCGACGCCGTTGCCGGATCGGCTGCAGGACTACAACTTTCTGCATCGCCATGACGTTCGTGAAATCTTCCATCCGGATCTGTTGGCCGCGATCGATACGAGCGCGCCTCTATCGGTGCAACGGGCGTGTTACCACAGGCCAAATGGAGCCTCGTCGCTCAATCGGATGCTTTATCTGGATTGGAAAATCACGCTGCACGACAACGACTTAGTGAAGGTCAACCGGATGTGCGAGTCAGCCGGCGTGGATGTCGCCTACCCCATGCTGGACGATGCCGTGGTCGAGCTGTCTTGCCGGATTCCATCCAATGCCAAGCTGAAAGCCAACCGGCTGCGATGGTTCTACAAGAGGGCGATGCAGGGATTTCTGCCGGCCAAGATCATCGACAAATCGAAGCACGGCTTCGGTTTGCCTTTCGGCATCTGGCTCCAGAATCATGCGGCGCTCAAAGCGCTGGCCTACGGCAGCATCGAGCAGCTCAAAGGACGCGGCTATTTCCGCGCGGAATTTCTGGACCACGCGATCGCCATGCACCAGTCGGTTCACGCCGCTTACTACGGTGAATTGATCTGGGTATTGATGATGCTGGAACTGTGGTTTCAGAGTCATGGCGTCCGTTAATCTTACGATGGAAAACACGGCACTCGCCCTCGTGAAGGCGGCAGGCGGTTTCATGTGCGGCTTCGGCCGAAGGCGCAAGCTCGCCATCCTGATCTACCATCGCGTGTTGAGCGAGCCCGATTTCATGCGCCCTGACGAGGTCGATGTTTACACCTTCGCTTGGCAAATGGAAATCCTGGCGCGCTACTTCAACGTGCTGCCATTGGCGGAAGCTTTGGATCGCCTGAGGCGTGGCGATTTGCCGCTGCGAGCGGCATGCATCACCTTCGATGACGGTTATGCAGATAATGCGACCGTGGCACTGCCGATTCTTAAACAGTGGAAGCTGCCGGCGACTTTTTTTATCGCAACGGGATTCCTCGACGGCGGGCGCATGTGGAACGATACCGTGCTGGAATCGGTTCGGAAGCTGGATGGCGAATGCCTGGATCTTTCGCGAATAGGGCTGGGTGTACATGCGATCGGAACGCCCGAAGAGAAGTCCCGGACGGGCTATCGATTATTGAGCCGCCTCAAGCACTTGCCGCCTAGCCAGCGGGCCGAGTACGTGGACCATATCGCTTCACGGGTTAACGGCTTGCCGGACGATTTGATGATGTCGTCTGTCCAGGTCAAAGAACTGCATGCTCACGGCATGGAGATCGGCGGACACACGATGAGCCACCCGATTCTGGCCAATTTGTCCGAAGACGAAGCCCGAAGGGAGATCGGCGAGGGAAAGGACAAGCTCGAAGCGATCGTCAAAGATCGGATTCGCTTTTTTGCCTATCCGAACGGCAAGCCGGGAAAGGATTACAAGCCGGAGCAGGTCGGAATGGTTCGGGACCTGGGGTTTCATGCAGCGGTCTCTACCACTTGGGGCGTCGCGTGTAACCGAAGCGATATTTGGCAGTTGCCGAGGTTTACTCCTTGGGATCGAAGTCCATTGCCATTTATGGCCAGACTCGTTACCAATTACATAAAACCCATAACGTAACGCGGCAAGCATGTCGTACGCCGATCTCAAAGACAACGCTTTCCGGTTCGCTCGCGCGGCTTTGACGAATCAAGTTGCCCAATTGTTTCCAAGGCTCTACATCAGGCTGACCAAGCAGACCGGGCGCGGTTCAGGGGAAGAGTCGTTCGATGACATCGCTGAATACTTCCATCTGTGTTTTCGCGAGTATTTCGAAAGGTTGGCGATCACACCCGAGCAGATTCCGCAATTCCTGAACGGAAAGCATCTTATCGAATACGGTCCGGGTGATTTTCCCGGGGTAGCCATCCTGATGTATGCCTGGGGAGCCGAAAAGATCTACTGTGTGGATCGTTTTCCCATGATGGTCTTTTCTGAAAAGAATGTCGCGGCCTTGAGGAGGCTTCTCGATGCTCTACCGCCCGAACAGAAACTTCGGGCCAATCATTGTTTTGCTTCAATCGGCTCTCCGGAATCCGGACTTAGGCAAGATTGCATCGAATACATCGTCAACAGCAAAGGGCTTAGCGGACTCCGGAATGCGGCCGATCTGATCTACTCAAGAGCCGTACTCGAACACGTCAATGATCTGCAGGCATCCATCAACGACATGAAAGCCGCTCTCCGCGAGGGCGGCACAATGATCCACAAGATAGATCTGAAGAGCCACGGCCTCCATAAGACCAACAGGCTCGATTTCTTGACATGGTCCAACATCGCTTGGCGCCTTATGTATAGCGCCAAGGGGGTTCCCAATCGTTTGCGTGTAGACCGATATCGTAAAGCGCTGGATCAGGCAGGTTTCAAGATCGAGACTATCGAGCCAGTCGAAACCGCTCGGCAAAGTGAAATCGAGGAAGTGCGTCCTCATCTGGCCAAGGACTTTCGCGATCTGAGCGACGAAGATCTCAGTTGGCTCAGTTTTTGGCTTATTGCACGACATTGAGCAAGAGTCAGCAGCCTCGCCTCTTGGTCTTCACCACCGTTTTTCCTAACGGTGTTCAGCCCAATGTTGGCCTTTTTGTGCGGGAACGCATGTTTCGCGTGGGACGGCGCCTTCCGCTCATCGTCGTGGCCCCACAGCCGTGGTTCCCTCTCCAAGGACTGATAACCCGATTTTGGAAGCCCCATTTTCGCCGGCGTGCACCGTTCCACGAGGTTCAGCACGGATTCGATGTTTATCATCCGCGATTTATCTCCGTTCCTGGCCTTCTTAAAGGCTGGGACGGATTTTTTATGGCAGTGTGTTGTTTTCCGTTGCTGCTCAAGCTGCAGAAGAGCTTCCGTTTTAATCTGATCGACGCCCATTTCGCTTACCCCGATGGCTACGCCGCCACTCTGCTGGCGAAATGGCTGAGAGTGGCGGTGGCGATTACCCTGAGGGGTACGGAGGTCCCTTTGGCGCGCTATCCTGCTCGGCGGAAAAAGATGCTAAAGGCGCTCCGATCTGCCGATCGGGTGTTTAGCGTTGCGGAAGCATTGAAAAAGCACGTCGTCGCAATGGGAGCTGATGAACACAAGATCGCGGTCGTCGGTAACGGGGTCGATACTTCTAAATTCCATCCCGTAGACCGTGCCGAGGCCAGGCGTCAGCTCGGCCTGCCGGAGGACGCCAAGGTGCTCATCTCGGTGGGGGGTTTGGTCGAACGAAAGGGATTTCACAGGGTTATCGAGATTTTGCCGCGTTTATTGCGGCACTATCCCGATCTCCATTATTTAATCGTGGGCGGGGCGAGCGTCGAAGGCGACATGAGCGTGCAGCTTCGGGAACAAGTGCGGGTCTTAGGATTATCGGATCGGGTTCATTTTCTAGGTTCTGTTGCATCTGAAGAACTCAAAGTCCCACTTTCGGCCGCCGACGTGTTCGTTTTGGCAACCCGAAACGAGGGATGGGCCAACGTGTTCCTCGAAGCCATGGCATGCGGCTTGCCCGCCGTTACGACCGATGTAGGCGGTAACTCGGAAGTGGTGTGTCGTGAGGAATTCGGGATCGTCGTGCCGTTCGGAGATACCGAGGCACTCCACGACGGTCTGATCACGGCATTGGCGAAGTCCTGGGAGCGAGAGTTTATTATCGATTATGCGCGAGAAAACAATTGGGAAAGGCGTGTAGATATCTTGGTGGCTGCGTTTCAGGAGCTCGTTGCCTCCGCACGAAAGCCATAGTCATGCTTGCGAGTTTGCGAACCTTTGTTTCAGGAGATGTAGAGTGCCAAAAATTCTCTTGCGCGCAATGCCAGCGATCTGCCATGCAATGCCGATAAGCCCCATTAGCGTAAATGGATTATAGGCAACGATTCCCCACCGCTCGCGCCGGTGGCTCATCCAGGTTTTTTTATAGGGATCGTCGCCCACCAGATAATCTACTTCTGAAACGGATTCGTTTTCTAATACATGCCGCAGCAAATAAGCCGTAAGAACCGTTCCTGGCGAAAGATTGGAGAACTTGTCGTCATAGGCCACTTTATAGATATAGGCTTTGTCATGGCATACCAACCATAGCTGGGCAGCTATGGGGGTTTCCCCTAGATAGGCTATAGCCAACCGGAGCCAACCGGCAGAACTGGCCATGCGTATCAGGCTAGGCACGAAATCCGGAAAAGGCTCTGGTTGTTTCCAACTGGAATTGTAGACCTGATTGTAAGCCGTGATTGCAGCATCCAGAGATGCTTTTTCGGTGGTGACCAGTTCGATCCGACCTTGCGCTTCGGCAAATTTTTTCTCCATGCGCTTTATGTTGCTGCGCATTTTTTTTGTTCTGGTTTGCAAATATTGCTCCCAGCTCGTTCCGGTGCAACGCAAGTACCAATTGCCAAAACAAAAGTAACGGAAAGGAATCAATCCAGCTTCGCGTAAGGCGCCGAACAAAGCACTAAATGCATAGCTGTCAGGATCCATCGGATAAAAACTAAACTTGACTGGAGATGGAGAGGTATTTCTTAGCTTAATAAGGAGGTGCTTTAAAAGTTCTTCAGAGCCGGTGGCGGGCAGGATAGGGGTGTAAAAAGTCGAATAAAAGTTCACCAGCGAATCTACTTGAGTATTACCCAATGTCGATTTTCGGAAGCATACCGGCAGTATTACACGATTTCCGGTGTCATTCTCCGCGATAAATAACTTAGGTTTTTCTTCTTGGCTGAGGGAGTGCTTTGTCAAGAGTCTGAACCACTCGAAACCAGAGTCAAAGCTTGGCACTGAGTTCGATCCAAAATCTTCCTGATACCGGGAAGGGAGTAAATCAAAGCTATCCAGTATATGGAGTGTTTTGAATGATTCGTTTGAAGTACCCATTTCCGAAATCACTTATTAAACCTCTTTGATATAGTTTGAAATATGGTAATCATCCAATGCAATTCCTCTTCAAGCAGCCCCTGATGGCAAGGCAACTGCAAAAGACGCAGCCGGTAATCCCGTGAAAT
>DYIL01000065.1 GCA_020723665.1 Methyloversatilis universalis | reverse complement strand
GTCTTAATCCCTTCTTTATCAGGTCTCGATTCAAACGGATGTGGCAAGACGAAGACCCACAAGCGTTCGCCGTCTTAATCCCTTCTTTATCAGGTCTCGATTCAAACACTGATTTTGCAGCCATTTGCCCGCCTTTCGGCGTCTTAATCCCTTCTTTATCAGGTCTCGATTCAAACCGTCCCGAACCAAAAAACGCGATTGGTTGCAAAGGTCTTAATCCCTTCTTTATCAGGTCTCGATTCAAACACAGCGGGCAGTTCGCCCTTTTCTTATGGATTTTTGTCTTAATCCCTTCTTTATCAGGTCTCGATTCAAACTGAACACCGACAACGAATTCCCCGCCCTGTGCATGTCTTAATCCCTTCTTTATCAGGTCTCGATTCAAACAAATAAAATGTGGGATATGCGGTGGGTATCACCGTCTTAATCCCTTCTTTATCAGGTCTCGATTCAAACCTATGAAAACGGAAAATATTGGTACTACCTGGGATGTCTTAATCCCTTCTTTATCAGGTCTCGATTCAAACAATGAGACTACTAGTTATTGTAGTCGGTCGGGAGGTCTTAATCCCTTCTTTATCAGGTCTCGATTCAAACAATGGCCCGACACCGGTGTACCCATCGTGCGCCGTCTTAATCCCTTCTTTATCAGGTCTCGATTCAAACAAATTCCCCGCCTGAACAACGAAAATGAACCGAGGTCTTAATCCCTTCTTTATCAGGTCTCGATTCAAACAAGTCAGGACTGGAGATCCTACGCATTCCCTTTCCGTCTTAATCCCTTCTTTATCAGGTCTCGATTCAAACTAGAGAAGGCCATAGAGAAAGGATCCGATTCTGTCTTAATCCCTTCTTTATCAGGTCTCGATTCAAACATAGATGGATATTGGGTAGGCATCCTCGACATGGTCTTAATCCCTTCTTTATCAGGTCTCGATTCAAACGGAAATTGAATTCTATAGTTATAGGGACTGCTGCGTCTTAATCCCTTCTTTATCAGGTCTCGATTCAAACGGTACCATGACCCGAATAGAGATATGACCCCAAGTCTTAATCCCTTCTTTATCAGGTCTCGATTCAAACACATAGAGCGCGCAGAGTGCGCGATCCGGGTAGGTCTTAATCCCTTCTTTATCAGGTCTCGATTCAAACAGGTCGGTTGGTCCAAGCCGGCACTGGCCCCCTACGTCTTAATCCCTTCTTTATCAGGTCTCGATTCAAACGTCCAAGAGCGATAGAATCGGCAATAAAAAAAGGGTCTTAATCCCTTCTTTATCAGGTCTCGATTCAAACGGAATCGAGTGAGGAGGTGGTGGGGCATTGCCCGTCTTAATCCCTTCTTTATCAGGTCTCGATTCAAACAGCAGCATACCCCTGAGTGAGATTTCATCCATTCGTCTTAATCCCTTCTTTATCAGGTCTCGATTCAAACCCGGGTAGGCGTAGAAAATGACTCAGAAGGGCTCGTCTTAATCCCTTCTTTATCAGGTCTCGATTCAAACGATATCCTACGCGTTCCCTTTCCGGAAAATCAAAGTCTTAATCCCTTCTTTATCAGGTCTCGATTCAAACGCTGGGGTGCCGCTATGGGAAGACGAAGACCCCCAGGTCTTAATCCCTTCTTTATCAGGTCTCGATTCAAACGGCCGTCCGTGGCGGCTAGCAAATGCCCCAGAGTCTTAATCCCTTCTTTATCAGGTCTCGATTCAAACCAACGAAATCCCGAGCCTGTGTCTGGCGCGCGCGTCTTAATCCCTTCTTTATCAGGTCTCGATTCAAACACCCGGCACGGTGAATCTATGTTGCACCGTGTCGGGTCTTAATCCCTTCTTTATCAGGTCTCGATTCAAACATCGTCCGGCGCGTCTTCGGCGCCGTCACCGGGGTCTTAATCCCTTCTTTATCAGGTCTCGATTCAAACAGGAGGAGCTCAAGAGGCTGAAATTGAAGAGGAGTCTTAATCCCTTCTTTATCAGGTCTCGATTCAAACAGGTCATGGTGGCTTGATATGGAGTTTGGAATAGGTCTTAATCCCTTCTTTATCAGGTCTCGATTCAAACGATGGTAGACGGCGTAGACCGCGATGGATCCCCCGTCTTAATCCCTTCTTTATCAGGTCTCGATTCAAACAGACGGGGACGTCTGGGAGTGGTACGAAAAGTACGTCTTAATCCCTTCTTTATCAGGTCTCGATTCAAACTTATGAAATTCCTCGATACAGTTAGAAAGTATGGTCTTAATCCCTTCTTTATCAGGTCTCGATTCAAACCGGCTCGTGTCTAAAACACCTCCATATTCAAAGCGTTACAAAGTGGCTTGCAGAAAAATCGGCTTCCCGAAAAGTTAGCGTCGAGCGAGCGCGATTTTCGCGTCATCATACGCGTAACTCAAGGCGGATCGGAAAGTCGGGCGCAAGGGTTCTGTGTTCGAGCGAGGCATGGTCGTTGTCGTTGTCGTTGTAAAACAGCATCTTGCCATCGTCCTGGCACACCCAGAATTCGCGCGCTACCGGCGAAATAAAGCTCACTCTTTTCCTCCATTTCGGTCAGACCGTTCGACACCGAAAGCACTTCGATCACGATCTCCGGAGCCTCTGGGTAAGGATTGGTCGAGCCATGCCGCGCAAAGAACTCCGAACTGGCCCAGACCGCGTCGGCCACTTTCACGCGCTCGCAGGTTTGTACGCTGCACTCGGACAATACCCGTCCGTGGGGAAAAGCTTGCCTCAGGAGGTTCAAAACCTCGCCTTGGAGCCGGGAACGTTTGTCGGTGGCCGGACTCATGACGATATGCCCCCTGCGGTCGGTTTCCACTTTGAAAGGAAGGTCCTTGAATAACCGGTTATCGCAGATGTCTTGCCGGCTCATGTCAGCCTCCGGCAACGGGGACACAGAGCGCTTTCCCTTTTCAGCGCGAATCATCGGTAGCGGTCTACTCAGTTTACGCTATTCTCCAATTGCTCCAGCCATCCCCTCAGTTCGGCTTTACGTTCCCTCTTGTTAGGCCAATCGGTCCATTCCTTGATGCTCTGGCGAAGCAGCGTCGCCAAGGCGCAGCGGGCTTCTCTGTCTTGCCATTGCAAAGCGGACGTAACCATAGCCCGGCGTTTTTCGTCGAAAACACCGCCGGGTTGATAGCGGCCCTTTGCTTTTTGCCCCAGGTAGTACGTTCGAAATTCTTCTACGGCTTGCATTTCTGCCGACATGGCGGCCAATCGCGCTTGCCGCTCCGCTTCTTCGCGGGCGAGGCGAGTCTCTTCCTCAGCCTTACGGCGTTCTTTTTCTTCTTCCTCCCGCCGCTTCGCCTCGGCTTCGGCGCGCGCTTTGGCCATGGCTTCCGCCTGCTCCTTGCGTTTCGCGGCAAACTTGTGGGCCGTGTTCAAATGGGGTTCGCAAAGCTTTTGCAGTTCGGGCCATTCCGTTTCTGGCGCTTCCATCGGCTGGACTTCCACCAGCACCCAGCCGAAGGGCAGAAGATTTTGATCCTGATCTTTTACGTTTGCCGCGAGCCACAGCGTTTTCGGCGCATCGGCAAATTCAGGTGGTTGGCCCTTACCGCGCATGATCCGGATGTTGCCGTTTCGGGCGCCACTCACTGTAACGGATTCTGCTCCGGAATGTCGCCCGACGCGCAAAAGAAATGTTTGGCCGCGTTCCATCTTGTCCTTCGCGTGTTTCAAACACTGTTCGACGGACTCATCCCAATTCGGATCGAGAAAACCACGTTCCTTCATGATTTTCCGCTCGGCGATGAGAATCGGGAGGTAAAAGGCGTTGCACGCTCCGGCTATCGTATGCATGGAAAACCGCATTTCCGGGACGGGAAGGTCCTGCTTATCCCTGACGCAGTCCAAGGATTGCACATTCACTTGTAAGGAGCACGCTCGGTAATACCATGCGGGGATGCATTCCAGGATTTGGTAGAGATTTTCACCCATGGCTCTACGCGGTTGCCCCTGTCGATCCAGGACCGCTGTTTTTTTTCGATTGACCGCCAAGCAGACTTGAGTGGGCGGTAAACCAGACTGGTTTTGCCAAGCCGCGTCGGCGAAATGAATCAGTCGGAGTGGGTCTACTTCCAGATGCAGGCGTCCTTTTTCGGGGTCGCGAAAGCGAAACAGGCGTCCCTGGAACTCATGTAGCCCTTTGCGTTCGCGAGCTGGATTGCCTCTGTTGACATGGTTCAACAGCGCTGTCCTCACCGCCCCTTTCAGCGAGGATCCGAACAGAACCGGCTTCCGGGTAATGGGGTTGTATCCGGTACGATCGATCTCCAGCCGGTTTAGTACCTGCTTGCCGTCGGCCTCTCGGTTGGCGGTCTGCCCGACCCGCGTGGCGTACAAATCCGCCACTCCGGGCAGCACGGGGATAGCATTCACCGCACAAGCTTTCAGAATGTTCCGGCGGTCGTAAAAGAAACTCTGAAGTTTCTTGATCATGTCTTCGTTGGGCTTGCGATTGGCGAGGGCGAGGAGTTCTTTTCGATCTTCGGCGGAAAAGGCAGCCATCGCGGCTCCGGTGTCGAATTCGTGGAGAACGCCGTCGTCTATCACGTAATTGGTGGGTTCGTAGCTCTCGCCGGTGCCGATGTGGACGGGCGACAATGGCGTGATGTGCAATCTGTAGCTGGCGAAGGTGTTCATGCTGCTTTACCTTTCCGGTAGCCGGATACCTACGGCGGGTGCGTAGCCTTGATGTACGGTGCGCTGTAGGGAGCGGATCTTGGTCAACTGGCCGTTGCCTCCGAGCCCCTGGCCGATGAACGGAACCGAATGAAATCGTTTCGGCGTCAGTACCGCTCCCGTTTGCGCCAACAATACCGGCGTTTTGAACGGATTTCCGAGGTGTACGCCGATATCGCCATGGCGGCCGAAGCGGGTGAAGGTTTGGTAGAAGCTTCGTTCCGCATCGAGTTCCAAGCCCTGGGGCGCGCTGGGCGCGAGCGTCAACCACGCGTTGGCGCCGGCCTGATCGGGCAGGGCGTCCGGCTCGATTCGGGATAGCTCGAACTTGCCGAGACCGATGCTTGCGTCACGGCCGAATCCGAAATCGCCTATGTCCTGGAATAGGCGTTTTAGTTCGTCTCGCGACAATCGGGCTTCGTCGAGCACGACATAGATGTCTAGGCTGGTTGGAGCATCGCTCCCTGATTTTTTTGTGCCGTACCAGAGCTGACCCATGGAATAGGGGGCGAACTGGCCGGTGCCGGTGGTGCCCGTGGCTCGGTTGATGGTGTTGTGGGGTTGGGGCCGGCTATGGGGTTCGGCGCCGGGAATGTCCGTAGCGGTCTTGCAGACGTTCAGCCAGTTTTCGACTGGCCTGGACAAACCTTCTCTTGGCAGCCAAACCCGTTTCTTTACTTGTTTGCGATCCGCGCCTTCGACTGCCGCAAACCAGTGGTTCGGCAATGTAGGGCGAGGTAAATGGTCGCTGGGAAAGGCGTCCGAAATGACGGCGAAGGGACGGCCTTCGGTATAGCCCTGCAGGCATTCGACCAACCGTTCCTCGCCATGGCGACTGCGCAAGGCCCAGCACAGCTGGCCGAAAAGGGTGTCGCCAGTGGGCCGCGTGCCGAACGCGGTCCGGGGCGTGATCGTCAAGCGGATGAGGTTCATGCGGATGTTCCATTTCTCCAATCGATGATGACGGTGAGTGAAGAGAGGCGAGTTGTCGCCCGAGGGCACATGTCATGCCGCCTGACCGAACTTGATTTCGCCGAGCTTCTCCAGCACATTCCGGCCTTCCAATTCCAGTCGCGTGAACTTGACCTTGCCGTACCCCCTAGAGCCGGAGCCGCCGAGTCCGGTCAGTTCGAGCAACTTGAGCCCACGCCAAACGGTCGGTAGCAGGTCTTCGTTGTCATGGACACGGATCGTCAGATTGAAGTCGAAGCGCGCCTGTGCGGGGACTCGTTCGGTATTGCGAGGGTGTTCCGCCACGCCGCGGATGCGGTCGATCATGTTTTCCGTCTTGGTTTCGGTCAGGAGCAGGTGGCGGCGGTTCATTTCCTCAACCCAAGTCTTGTCCAAGGCACAGTCCCAGAACGACAGACGGGTCGGACCGATTTCACTGACGAGCGTGTCGTTGTGGTTGCTAGCCTCTGGCGCGCCGCCGAACAGGCGAAGTATGTTCTTGGCTTGAATCTGCTCGGCTCCGGTCAGTTGGGCGATGTGTTTGAAGCCCAGCGGCTGGCCGTTCGTGAGTCCTACGACCCCGAGCTCCCATTCCAAAAGGCTGCGGATTTTCCCTTTGATGCTGGAGCCGGGGATATAGGGTTCGAGCGTGAGAGGATGCTTCAACACCGGATTGTCGGTGCCGCCGATGTGCATTTCGTTATTGCCGGAACCGATATGGAGGCCGGAGACGAGTTCGAGGGTGCCGGTGAGTTTTTGGATGGCGGTGAGTTTCATAGTCGGTATTTCTCGAATTTTTAAGTAAGTGATTGGATTAACACGCAAAACCGATTTGATGTCCGTGTTGCCGCAGCTCCCGTCGTTCCGGCAGGGATACCGGAATCCAGGCCATGGACGGTAGCCGAGAAGCAGCCACGATGCCGTAAAGCCAAGCTCCATTTCGTCGTTCCGGCATGGGGTGCTCGCCTCCTTCCGTGGGGTTCGTCCTTCGGACCCGCCTACAGCGGTCCAAAATGGTTCCCGACGGTGTTGTGCCGGACAAATTCGCCGGAAGCGGATTGGCGCCGGCCCGACAAATCGGCACGATCACCGTTTTGCACGGCGAAACCGCCCGAAAGGAGTCGACAGGCGTCGGCTCTGAGCGGTGCCGGGTAGGACAACCCGGCACGAATCCAGATGCCAAGGACGACATCGGGCGAGTCACGTCCTTGTGCCCTAGATGCCGGCATTCCCTGCCGGCATGACGGTTGATACCTGATGGCATTGAGTGTAGAGGGTTGTTTGTCATGAAACGCTGGTCAGGTCTGTCCATAAATCGCGCCACTCCGGATTACTCGCTTCAATCAGTCCGATCTTCGCGGCCCTAGGCCATTTCTTGATGCGCTTTTCCCGGAGAATGGCGCTTTCCATCCGCTCGTGCGGCTCGAACCATACCAACATGTGAACCCCGTATTTCTTTGTAAAGCCTTCCACAAGGCCATTGCGATGTTGGAACACTCTTCCGACAAGGTTCGAAGTGACGCCAACATACAGGGTTCCGTTACGACGGCTCGCGAGCATGTAAACGCAGGGTTGTTTGTCCATATCAACGCCATTTGTTCCGAGAAATCGCGTATTCGACGTCGATGCCTATCAGGCCTGCCATCCTGGACGCTGGATTCCGACGTCCTTGCCGGAATGACGTTCAAAGCGGTTTCAGAACCTAATTTGGCCGGGCTTGTTTAAAGAATCCGAGGAAAGCTTCGAAGTGGGTACGAAAATTTCGGAATGCCGCTAGTCCGGTCTCGCTCGAATCCTTGATTTGATCCATACAGGTGGAAAACCACGCGACAAATTTGTCGTCTACCAATTCTCGACCTCTGGCATAGGCCACTTTTGCGTTCATCATTTTGATAAACGGCAGCATTTTTCCAAAGCTTTCGACGTCGCGCGCTTTTTGTTCCCACATGCAAAGCTCGTCGTAAAATTTCCTGAGTTGGGTGGGTTTATTCGCCTTGTCGTCTGGTTTTACCCGCCATTGCCTGGATTTCTTGTCCTCCGTGAGAAATTCCGGATTTTTCAACTCTTCCGCGAGTTGCCGAGCGGTTTTGTCGTACAGGTCGATATTCGGGTTGCAGATGTCGAACGGTGCCGTCTGGCAAGTGCATCTTGGTGGAGTGGTGCTGAACGTAAATAGATCCATTGTTACCCCCTTATGCTCGTTGCTGATACAAATGAGTAAACAGGGCGATCTTGTAGGCCGCCCCGTGTTGTTCGATGCCCAAGCGTGCGATTTCTTCGGCTAACCGTGCCTGCCAGGCGCGGCGCTTGCGTTCAGTTTCCTGACGGTCGTCGCCGCCCCGGATGCGGCTTTCCGCCTGACGGCGGGTGCGATAGGCGAAGTAAGCGTGCCATAGGGCGTTCTCCGGTCTCTCTCCGACTTTCGCCGCCATGTCCGTGAGGTGTAGCAGCCCGTAGAGGTAACCTATCGACAATGCCTCGTCTTTTGGAAGGCGCGTGAGCCACGCTTCCCGTTCCATGAGGCTGTCGAAGTGCACCCACGAGACCGTATACCCAAAGCAGGTGACGGCATTCTTGGGCGGCGAGTTCAGTTTGTCCGGGTTGAAAGACTTGGCTTCGTCCAGCGCTTCCTCGGCCAGCCGAGCTTGATGGCGGATGGGCAAACCGGGTTTCGTCATGGACAGCCCCGCCGAAAAGTGAATGTTCGGATTTCGGGCCACATAATCGGCAAAATCCGCTTTCATGCGCTGGGCCAGTTTCAAGGTCGAGTACCAAGGGCCGATGAGAAAGAAATCGTCTCCGCCCGCGAACACGGTGTAGGTGTTGCGGTAACGCTGGACGCCATCTTCCGTACCCTGAGCGCACAGCCAGGGCAGATAGACGGCGAAGAAAGCATTCATCTGCCGCGACAATCCCGCCATTTTGGCGAATGTGGGCCGTTCCAACCCTTTCTGGAAAATCGTGCCGAGGTTGTCCACATCGCCTTTCAGGGTCATCAGGGCCTCCGCGCCGATCCAGTTCCCGTCTTGATCCAGACGCCGGTCGTCACGTGCCAGGTGGTTCAGCGTCTTGATCTCTTCCGGATGGGGATCGAAGTCCTCCGAATTTTCGATGCCTTCGTAACGCTCCGCTTCCCAGGCATTGGATTCGTCGAAGCGCGGCACATACGCGTTGATGTAGCGCCGGGCGTAACCGTTCCACAACGGCGCGTCGGCCGATTCGGGCAGGGAGAAGTCCCAGGCGCGCGCCAGGTTGCCGGAGCGCGCCTCACCGCCGAAATCGCCGGTGGCGTCCTTCGAACGGGTGAACAGCACGTGATAGTCGAAAATGGAAAGTTCCAGGCGGTTTAGTTTCTGCCCCGGTCGCAGCGGCTCAATCGGCCGGCGAGTGACAAGCAAGCGATCCTGGGTGGCCAGGTAATGGCCCGTCATGATCTGATCGTAAGCAAGAGCCGAGACATAAATCTCCTTGCTTTCCTCCAGGGGCCGGCACGCCGGCGAACGGCCGTCGATCGCGCAAGCGCCTTTGGTGTTGTCGAAGGTATCGAGAAATCCGGTGAAGACGGCCGGCGCGGGCATGTCTCCGCATAGCCCGAAGCGGCGCAGCTTGGCTTCGTCCAGCTGCTCGAACAGGCGTTTCATCAGGTCGCGGAACGGGCTGTCCTGTCCGGCGCCGTGCCGAAAATCCCGGCTCGCCGCGGGCAGCCAAGCCAGCCCGACCCCGGATTGACCGTAAGTATGGGTCAGAAACCAGGTGTCTAGTTCAGTTTGGACGACCTTGAGTTTTTCCACGATCTCCGGCGTGTTCGGCGCCACGATGAGAAACTTGCCGGCGGCGTTGACGACCTGGCTGGTGGATGGAAGATCGAGCGCCTCCAGCACTTTCAAGGCCGCGAGTTCGCTCAGCAGCGAGACGTAGAAAGATCGCCCGCGCAAGAGCTTCGCGGCGCGCTTCTGGGTTTCGCCGCCGGTGGCGAAGATGAAATCCTGGATGCCGAAGAAATCGCCCTGAACGAGGAGGAATTTGGGGTCGTTCCAAGCATTGCACGCTTCTTCGCTCTCCGCCCGTTGCCGGTCCCACATGGCGGAAAGTTCCCTTCGCGTAGCTTCGCCATCGTGCTCCTGGTCGGCATGGTAGCGCCAGAGTGCGACAGCCAAGGCCGCGGTAGTCTTCGAATGGTCGTAAAGCGATACGTCCGGCCGGACCTTGCCTGCCGTCGCCGACGGAATCGCATGGGTGAAAGCGAGCCAGAGGCTATCGAAATGATCCATCCAAAGCGGAAGATTGCTCCGATGCGCCTCCGGGATCTCTTCCATGGCGGTTTTGAATTGGTCCCAAAGTCTTTGGTACTCGCTCTGAGCGGCGGCATTGTCGTCTTTTTCGTAGTCCTCCGCCGGTACAGGGAAAATGCCTTTCGGCGAAAGCGGCTTTAGGGGATAGCGCCAGCGTGGCAATTTTTCCAGGGCGGTTTCGTTCAGACGGATCTGTTCCAAGAGCGCCCATTGTCTAGCGGTATAGTGGTTCTTGCGGTATTCGGTCTCATCCGGTGAAGCGTTGTAGTCGTCGAACTCGTCTCGTTCGAACCCTGAAGCGAGACGATCTGCCGTGGCGATGACCCATTGCAGAAAGCTATCGGGCCGATGATGGCGCGCGGCGGCGTTGATCAGGGAATCGTCCGCATTCTCTTCGCCCCAGGACGCGAACGGCGTCATGTCTCGACCGACCAGCGCGGGCATGTGGCGCTCCAGCAAATCGAAGGCGATCGCGGTATAGGCCGCGTGGATATGGGTCGCGCGGTTATGAAAGTGCGGACAATAAAGCTGAACGTTGACGTCGCGGCGCGTGCTGTTTTTATCGGTTTTCTGCATCGCTTCGGGAATGCGGGCACGCTCCGCGAATTTCCCCAAGTCGTGCAGAAACGCTGCCAGGGCCACGCGAGCCGAGGCTTCCAGTCGTTCGGAATTCATCCGGGTCTCCTCTGAATCAAGCACAAAATCCAATCTGATGGGACGGCAGGGTCAGACCGTACGTCGTTCTGGGGCGGCGGCCGAAACCTTTGATCTCATAAGCGGCGGCCGCAGCCCCTAAAGCATCGCGCAGCATCCGGTTCACCCGGCTCTTGCGCCGCTCGAAATAATTCTTGTCCATGCCGTAGCGGAGCCCTTCCACCACGCGGTCGACATCGCCGAGTTCGCCGACGATGGCGTGGTATTCCCGGCGATAGTCTTCGGCATAGGCCCGGCTCGGATAGTCCGGCAGCGACGGTGACGGACACGGAATCGGTTCGAGTTCCTGTTGCGCGCGCCGGGCGAGCCAGGTGTAGAAGGCGAGTTCCGCGGGCGGAAAGGGTATGGCGATGCCGCCGGCGGTCACGATGCGTGCGGAGAGATCGATATCGAGGCGCGCGGGTCCCAGGGCGGTTTGGGCGGCGCGCACTGTCGCCGAGAAGCTGCTGCGGCCTTTGAGCAGCGCCTCGGGCAGGCCGTGGCGGAGGCGCACGAAAGGGATGTCGGCCAGGGTAACGGTAGCGTTCTGGGTGTCGAGCGGCTTCTGATCGGGCGGCGAGGCGTAAATCACGTGGGAATACGGCGTGGGGTAGAAAAAACCGGGGTGCGACTCGAACGGCGCGTCGACCAGGACGTGGGAGAGCCGGTCCTGCGGGCGTCCGTACAACGAGAGGGCGTAGCCCGCAAAGAACCCGAGGGTTTTCCGGCCGCCGGCGAGCGACACGTGCAGCTGGGTATTATCGTCCTCGGTGAGGCGGCGCACCCATTCGGTGATGCCGTCCGCAGCCGCGGTGTTGTCCTGGCCGCTGCGAATATCGGTCAGGGGATGTCCGTCAGCATCGGTCAAGGTGTGCAGGCTATCCGCGCCGAACCGGATCGGCGGGAGCCGGTAGTCCTTGCACAATCGATAAAACCAGCCGGGGTCGTCGCTGAACAGCATCAGGCGCGCCCGCTCCACGCCTTCGGCAGTGGAGAGGACGTGGATCTCGGTCGGAAGCGAGTCGGGCGCTTTCTGCCATAGGGCGAACAGGGTTTCGGTCACGACTTGGGGTGTCAAGCCGGTGATGACGAGCAATATGCGCCGAGGGTCTGTCATTCGTTTCGCGGTCGGTCGGGTAAACGGTCGGGTTGCCATCCCTGGCGGTCCTGTCCTTCGGTCTACAGTGTGCCTTCCTCAGGCGTCGGTCAGGGGTTCCGGCAAGCTTGCGGCGCGGATGCGGTAGCGGCCCAGACCCATGGTGGCGCCCTTGCCGACGTGGGTCCATTGGCCGAGCCAGAGATAGGGCCAGAAGGTCTCGACATCTTCGCCGCGCAGCTCGAACCGGCCGAGCAGTCCGCCCATTTGCATCGCGGTTTGTTGGCGCGAGGAATAGCGGGTCCAGTCGTGCCAGCGGAGCTTGGGCTCATGCACCGGCACGTTTCGCGAGGCCTGTGCGAGGGCGGCGAAGTCGACCTCCAGCGGCGTATCGGTGTGGAAGTAGCTCAGCATGGACAGCCGCCGCAGCAGATGCCCGAACAGGTCGCCGAAACGGAATTGGGCTGGCGTGACCAAATGGTCCTCCCGTTTCAGTCGCAACGGGGTTTCGAGGCGGATTTCGAAACGCTCGGGGAGGGCGGGTATGACCGGCGTTCGGGCGGATGTCATCCGTAGGGGTTGGCCGGGCTCGTAGACGATCGGATTCTCTGATGCGTCGGCCTGCTCCACCTTGATCAGGTCGAAGACTTGCGAAGCGCGGCCGAGGCCTGTTTTGCCGGCTTGGTCGAGGGCATGGATGAAGTAGGGGAGATGGCGGTCGGCGCGTCCGAACAGGGTCAGCCCGAGGCGGTAGGGCAAGCCGTTTGGTCGCGGGTCGATGCGCAGCGCGAAGGGATGGGGCGCGGTGGTGTAGCGCCGCATTTTTTCGCTGTCGGGCGGCGGCGGGGTTTCGAACACGTAGGGGAAGACGCAACTCCTGTGCAGAAGACAGGACGGACAATCCGTGCCCCGCACCACGCATACGGTGCGTTTCAGCGCATGGCCGAGGGCGCCGCGCCAGGCGGACCCGGGTAGGCCGGGAGGCGGAGCGGTTCGGAGGTTTCGAAATGGCAGCGGAACACCGCCAGGGGCAGGGTCGGTAAGCGGGCGGCTTGGGACATGAAAACTTTTTTCCGGTCGATGGCGAGACGTTCATTACATACCGAGAGGAAGTTTAGGAAAGATTCGGCAAGCTTGCGACGTGACCGACAGCTTTCCCAGGATATCGAATCGACTCGGTAGGCGCGGGCAAGGAACAAACAGAACCCTTTTGTATAGTCCGATCGGCGATCGGCCCCCCCTCTGAATTCCCCCGGCTTTGATACGACTTGGTAAGTTTCCGGAACGATTTAGCATGTGGTGAGGTAAAAGCCGAATCTTTTGAATTTCGGTGCGCCCGAAGACACCGTTTGCCATTGGAGACGCATCGGTTGATCTCACCCCGAACGATGCGGTTCCCTTGCGCTCACCACATACTATGGATTCGGTTCAATAAGCCGGCGGATCGCTAGCCGGGAAGGAATCCCTGGAGCCTTCGTCGACCATACCTTCGCATGGCGGTGTATGGCGTGCCGGCCGCGAGGCGGTGGGCGTCGCGTTGAAGATGGATTCGACGTTCTTGCCGGCCAGGAGTTGGCGGAGAACATACTGAAGGATGCCGCCGTGCCGGTAATATAGCACCTCCTGCGGGGTGTCGATGCGGATCGTCGCGCCGAACGTTTTGACCCGCCCGTTTTCGTCCGTGGCCTCTACGGTCACGTCGCGGCCGTTGGCGAAGCGCGTGGCGACGGCCTCTCCGAGTCCGAGCACGGCGAAAGTCTCGCGGCCGCTCAAGCCCAGCGAGTCGACGTTCTCGCCGTCCCGGAACTGGAGCGGAAGAATACCCATCCCGACCAGATTGGATCGGTGAATGCGCTCGTAGCTCTCGGCGAGGACGAACCGAATCCCCTGTAGATAGGGGCCTTTGGCGGCCCAGTCGCGGGAGGAGCCCGAGCCGTACTCCTTTCCGGCGAGGACGCAGAGCGGCGTGCCGTCCTGCCGGTAGCGCACGGCCGCATCGTAGATGGTCATGACGGCGTTTTCCGGGAAATAGGTGGCGTAGCCGCCCTCGGTTCCGGGCGCGAGACGGTTCTTGATGCGCACGTTGGCGAAGGTGCCACGCACCATGACTTCGTGGTTGCCGCGCCGCGAGCCGTAGGAGTTGAAGTCTTGCGGTTCCACTCCATGCTCGATCAGGTATTTTCCGGCCGGCGAGTCCTTCTGGATGCTCCCGGCCGGCGAGATATGGTCGGTCGTGATCGAGTCGCCGAGCAGAGCGATCGCCCTCGCGCCGCGGATGTCCTCCACGTCGGTCGGCGCTTCCTTCCGCATTCCCAGGAAGTAGGGCGGCTGGCGGACGTAGGTGGAGTTCTCGTCCCAAACGAAGCGGTCCGCCGAAGGAATGGGCGTGGCTTTCCAGCGACGGTCGCCTTCGTAGACTTGACCGTAGCTCGCGCGGTACATGTCGGACCGGATGGCCGTGCGGATGGTATTTTCAATCTCTTCTTCGGTGGGCCAAATGTCCTTGAGATACACCGGTTTGCCTTCTTTGCCCGTGCCGATCGGCTCCTGTTCCGGATTCCAGTCGATCCGGCCGGCGATGGCGAAAGCGACGACCAGCGGGGGAGACATCAGGAAATTGGCGCGTACTTCGGGGTTGATGCGCCCCTCGAAATTGCGGTTCCCCGAAAGCACCGAGCAAGCGACCAGTCCGCGCTCTCGGATCTGGGCGGAAATCTCGGGCGGCAACGGCCCGGAGTTGCCGATGCAGGTGGTACAGCCGTAGGCGACGGTTTGAAAGCCCAGTCGGTCCAGGTACGGCGTCAGCCCAGCCCGGCGGAAGTAGTCCGTCACCACTTTGGAGCCCGGCGCCAACGAGGTCTTGACCCAGGGTTTCCGGGTGAGTCCATATTCGCAGGCCTTTTTGGCGAGAAGCCCCGCCGCGATCATGACCGAAGGATTGGATGTGTTGGTGCAACTGGTGATGGCGGCGATGACCACCGAGCCGTGATCGATGCGGGGCTCCTGCTCCTTCGGCGGCGACTCCGCGGATTTGGCTCCGGCGGGAAGCAGGGAAGGAAGGGTCTCGTGGAAGACCTGTTTCAGGTCGGGGAGATCGATGCGGTCCTGTGGACGCCTGGGGCCTGCGACACTGGGCCGTACCGCGCCGAGATCGAGGGATAGGGTGTCGGTGAAGACCGGCTCGGGTGCATTCGGATCATGGAAGAGTCCTTGTTTTTTTAAGTAGGCCTCGACCAGCGCGATCCGCTCCTCGGAGCGTCCGGTGAAGCGGAGATAGCGGAGGGTTTGCTCGTCGGGCGGGAAAATGGCGCAGGTTGCGCCGTATTCTGGCGACATGTTGCCGATGGTGGCACGGTCTTCCAGTTTCAGGGAGGCGACGCCCGGCCCGTAGAACTCGACGAACTTACCGACCACGCCTTTCTTGCGGAGCATCTCGGCGATGGTCAACACCAGGTCGGTGGCGGTCACGCCTGGAGCCAGAGTACCGTCGAGACGAAAGCCGATGACCTCGGGAATGAGCATCGAGACCGGCTGCCCCAGCATGACCGCTTCGGCTTCGATGCCGCCCACGCCCCAGGCGAGCACGCCGAGGCCGTTGACCATGGGGGTGTGGGAGTCGGTGCCGACGCAGGTGTCGGGATAGGCGAAAGGACGTTCGCCATCGAGCGGCAGGTTGGGGTTCTCGTCGGTGGAGAAGACCACGCGCGCCAGATATTCCAGGTTCACTTGGTGACAGATGCCGGTATTGGGCGGCACCACCTTGAAATTGTCGAAGGCCTGCTGGCCCCAGCGCAGAAAGGCGTAGCGCTCGGCGTTGCGCCGGTAATCGAGCTCGACGTTTTTCTCGAACGCCTCGGATGTGCCGAAGGCGTCCACCTGGACCGAGTGGTCGATGACCAGTTCAGCCGGGATGAGCGGGTTGATCCTGGCGGGATCGCCGCCGAGTTCCGCCATGGCGTCGCGCATGGCGGCCAGGTCGACCAGGGCCGGCACGCCGGTGAAATCCTGGAGCAGGACGCGCGCCGGCGAGAAGGCGATTTCACGGTTGGGCGGATTTGTCGGGTTCCAGCCGGCGAGGGCTTCGATGTCCTCGCGGGTGACCGTGACGCCGTCCTCGTTGCGCAGCAGATTCTCCAGCAGAATGCGCAGGCTGTAGGGCAGGCGGCTGACATGGCCTACGGCGTCCAGCCGATAGATCGTGTACTCGCGGTCGGCGACACGAATCGTCGAGCGGGCGTTGAAGCTGTTTTTCATCCAAGTCTCTCCTTAGTTCTACAACTTATCAGCCATCCAGAACGTCAGCAGATTGAACCATCGCCCCGCAGACCGCACCTCGCTGAACCCTGCCCGGCGCAAATAACTCGGAATTTCGCCGCGAAGGTTTGCGGCAACGGTCGGTATCAGGAGCCCTGGCCACACCAGTAGCCACCACACGGGATGACCCGGACGATCGAGATCCACGACGAGTAAGCGCCCGCCAGGCTTAAGCACGCGGTAAACCTCGCGCAATCCAGCCCGTTTCAGTTCCGGCGGCAAGTGATGAAGCATCAGACTGGACAGCACCACATCGAAATACCCAGTTTCAAAAGAGAGCTGTTCGATGATGCCCAACCGGAAATCGGCGCCGTTCTTTAACCGGGCTGCTTTTTTTCGCGCAATGGCAATCATCCGGACGGAAGGGTCGATTCCTATGACTTCCCCCGAAGGGCCGACCGCAGCAGCCGCAAGACGGGTCAACACACCGGTACCGCATCCCACGTCCAGAACGCGCTTACCGGGATTTAGACCGGCGTAGCCCAAGGTTTTCTCGCGGAATTTTCTTCCCAAACCCAGAATGGCGCACCCGATATCGTAGAATGGGGCTTGCCAGTTCATTACGGCTCCTTTTGTGCTGGGGATAGGCATACAGTTCGGTCCTCGTCTCCAAAAAACCAAATTGTCCTCGCAAAACAGTAGAGTCTCGTTCGATGTTGGACGGTATTGCGCACCATGAGCACGCTTGGGCGAAAATCGCATGAACACGACGCCATCGTAAAGACGTATGCCCGGCTGGCGGCTGACTACGATGTCAGATGGCCATTTTATGTGGACGCCACTACCCGCGCGACGATAGCGCGCTTGAGCGTACGGCCCACGGATCGAGTGCTCGATGTCGGTTGCGGGACGGGTGCCCTTCTGCATCAACTCTCGGTGATCCACCCGCAGGCTCAGCTGTTCGGTATTGATCCCGTTCCGGAGATGCTGGCCATCGCACGCGGAAAGCTGCCCGCCTCAATCGCGCTGTACGACGGCTGGGCGGAGCGCCTTCCTTTCCGGGATGAGCCGTTCGATATCGTCGTGTGTTGCAATGTGTTCCACTACATCCGCCAGCCTGTTGCCGCTCTACGCGAAATGACCCGCGTGTTGCGCCGTGGTGGACAACTCGTCATCACCGATTGGTGTGACGACTATCTCGCATGCCACATCTGCGACCGATATTTGCGCCTGTTCGACCGCGCTTACTACAAGGCCTACCGGGAGCAGGAATGCCGACACTTGTTCAAGCAAGCAGGCTACCTAAACGTGGATATCGAGCGTTATAAAATCAGCTGGTTGTGGGGCTTGATGACGGCCAAAGCTACAAAGCGTACGGTCTGACGCTCGCGATTCCGGGCTCAAATTCGGGACTGTCAAAATTCCGTAAACCGATCTTGTCGATCAGCTCTAACTGGATTTCCGGCCAGTTGACCAAATTCTCCTCACTGGACAGCAAATCTTCGAACAATTCTCGGGAAACGTAATCGCCGCAGGATTCCCGATTGGCCAGCCCCTCCTCGAACCTAGAAACGGCGGTTGACCGCTTCGATGCACCGGAAAAGTAGGATGCGGTGAGCGAAGCGAACCGCCCTTCGACCAGGCTCGGGACAGGCCCTTCGGGCCGTGCTTGGCACGTTCCCGTTCGCTCTCGGCGAACGGGTGCACGCGTAAGCGCCGCTTGCGGCTCCCAACAGGCAAAGTGCGGAGTGATTGGGTTGGGCGAGGGCCTTTTGGATCCAACTATTGCACTGTTCGCTTTTCCCACTGGGAACTTAAGGAAACTCCGAACGAGTTGATTCCGTTCACGCCCTTCGACAGGCTCAAGAGAGCGTTCGACAAGCTCAC
>DYIL01000064.1 GCA_020723665.1 Methyloversatilis universalis | reverse complement strand
GGAATTCGGCGGCTGATGGGGCATCCCGGTCATTTCCGAAATTCAACTTAGGTTTTAGGATAAAAGGTATTTTCTGTTTGCTCGATAAATGGAATAAGTGTTTCAAAACGTAAGCCAAGCCCAAACTGCGTTTGGGCTTGGCGAAAAGAAAAACCTCCGGGAAGGCGGTTTTTCGAGGTCCCCATCAATATTAAACCCACCGCCTCGACCGCGGATGCCGGTCAAAGGACGAACAAGGGGCTCAGGAAACCGCGATGCGAATGTCCACGGCGCGACTCAACCAGCCCAGGGTGACGGCTCTGAAGGCCGCTTCTTCGGCGTGGTCCCAGATGACACATAGCAAAGCTTCTTCGCGATTGAGGAGTTCGTCCCGTTCGAGTTTTGCGACTGCCGCGGCGCAATCCAGGGGATCGACACCGTTGCGGGCAAACACCTCGGCGGCGGCACTGATACCGTCGGCGACTTCCTCGGGAGAGGCCAACGCCGCATGCTCGCCCACTATCGCGATAGTTCTTGCGGGGATTGTTTTTAGTCTCACTGTGTTTTGCATTTGAAAGCCACGTTCGCGAAAAACCCCTTAACCGAGCAGCGCCGGCTTGACCTCGGCCAGCCAGGCGTCGATGCGCTCCTCGGTCTCGTCGCTCTGGTTTTCCTGGTCTATCACCAAACCGACGAACTTATCGTCGACGATCGAATTGGATTTCTCGAAGCTGTATCCGTCAGTGGGCCAGAAGCCGACTACCTTGGCCCCCGCTTCGACGACGAAATTGTAGAGCAGAATGAGTGCGTCGACGAACTCGTGGCCATAGGCTTCCTGGTCGCCCAAGCCGAACAGGGCCACGGTCTTTCCGCTCAGGTCCTTGCCCTTCAGCTTGGGCAGAAATTCCTCCCAGCTTGCGTCGCTGCACCCCGCGGAGAGGCCCGGCAACTCGCCTTCCCCCAAGGTCGGCGTGCCGAGGATCAATGCATCGTATTTGAGCAGGTCGTCCGGGCTGGCTTTTTTGACGTCGACGGGGGCGTCCGCGGCATCGCCGAGTTTCTTGGCGATCGACTTCGCGACGCGCCGCGTGTTACCCGTGTCCGAGCCGAAAAATATACCGATCTTGTTAGCCATAAGGTTCCTCAATGAAACGATGAAACATGTCACTGCTATGAACTTTCCGCGTTCCGGGAACAGGGTGACGGCTCTCTGCGGATAGACTACTGGCTCGCGCAAAGACAGTACCGGAAACGATTCATTTGATGGGTGATTCTTTTCGTTCGATTCCCTTCCCACGACAAAAAGCCCTTGCAACTGAGTCCAAGACTCGGCCCGCCGACTCACGCCGACGCACACTGCTTTTCTTCCTTGCGATAGACGCGGTAAGGCGGGTTGTGTCCGCGCACGACGTTTTCGTCCACCACCACCTTGGTCACCAGATCGTCGGACGGCAGTTCGTACATCGTGTCGAGCAGCACGTTCTCCAGTATGGTTCTGAGCCCCCGGGCGCCGGTCTTGCGCTCGATCGCGCGCCGGGCGATCAGCCTCAAGGCTTCGGGCTGGATGTCGAGATCACAGTCTTCCATCTCGAACAGCTTCCGGTACTGCTTGACCAGGGCGTTCTTCGGCTCGGTCAGGATCTTGACCAAAGCCACCTCGTCCAGCTCTTCGAGCGTCGCGACCACCGGCAGCCGTCCGACGAACTCGGGGATGAGCCCGTAGCGGATCAGGTCCTCGGCTTCCACGCCCGCGAGGATCTCGCCTACGTTGCGACGATCGTCCTTGCTTTTTATCTCGGCGGAAAAACCGATGCCGCCTTTTTCCGAACGCGCCCGGATGGTCTTGTCGAGCCCCGCGAACGCCCCGCCGCAGATAAAAAGGATATTCGCGGTATTGACCTGGATGAGCTCCTGGTGCGGATGCTTGCGCCCGCCCTGGGGCGGAATCGACGCGACGGTCCCTTCGATCAGTTTCAAGAGCGCCTGCTGAACGCCCTCCCCGGACACGTCGCGGGTGATAGAGGGATTGGCCGATTTACGCGAAATCTTGTCGATCTCGTCGATATAGACGATGCCGGACTCGGCCTTCTGGACGTCGTAATCGCATTTCTGCAGGAGCTTTTGGATGATGTTTTCGACGTCCTCGCCCACATAGCCGGCTTCCGTGAGGGTGGTGGCGTCGGCGATGGTGAAAGGCACGTTGAGGATACGCGCCAGGGTTTCCGCGAGCAGGGTCTTGCCGGAACCCGTGGGCCCTATCAGCAGGATATTGCTCTTGGCCAGCTCGACATCGTTTTGCCCCGCGCTCGCCCTGGCGCGCAGCCTTTTGTAATGATTGTAGACCGCGACCGCAAGGATGCGTTTGGGCCTCTCCTGGCCGATGACGTATTCATCCAATATGGCCTTGATTTCCTTGGGTGTGGGAAGCTTATCCCCACTACCGGAAGTACTTTCCAATTCCTCGCGCAGGATGTCGTTGCACAATTCGATACATTCGTCGCAAACGAATACCGCCGGACCCGCAATAAGCTTTCTGACCTCATGCTGGGTCTTTCCGCAAAATGAACAGTAGAGAAGCTTCCCGCCTCGTTCCTTGCCGTTTTTTTCGTCGCTCATGGCTCTAATCCTCTCTGCAGGATGTTGATTTGGTCATGCCCGCATCCGACCGGCATGGATCTCGATTGCGTCAAGATTCGTCGTCAGGCTGATTCCGTCGGCTCAGTACCTTATCGATCAGCCCGTATCTCCGGGCGTCCTCGCTGTTCATGAAATTGTCGCGGTCGGTATCGGCCCGGATTTTTTCGATCGGCTGACCGGTATGCCTGGCAAGAATCTCGTTCAGGCGATCGCGCAGCGACAGGATTTCCCGCGCGTGGATGTCGATATCGCTGGCCTGTCCGCGAAATCCGCCCAGAGGCTGATGGATCATGATCCTGGAATGGGGAAGCGAGTAACGCTTGCCCGCCGCGCCGCCCGCCAGCAGCAAGGCGCCCATGCTGGCGGCTTGGCCTACGCACAAGGTGCTGACATCCGGTTTGATGAACTGCATCGTGTCGTAAATGGCGAGGCCCGCGGTAACCAGTCCGCCCGGAGAATTGATGTAAAGGTGAATGTCCTTGTCGGGGTTTTCCGATTCGAGAAACAAAAGCTGGGCGATGATCAGGTTGGCCATATAGTCTTCGACCTGGCCGACCAGAAACACGACCCGTTCTTTCAGCAGCCTCGAATAGATGTCGAACGCCCGTTCGCCGCGCGCGGACTGCTCGATGACGATGGGTACCAAGCCGCCCGCGGCCGAAGGTCCTGCGATTTCGTTGGAATGGCGCATCAAGTTCGTACTCTTGTATGGGCTACGGTCAATGGAGAGTGCTCGGAATCGCCAGCCGGAACGGGGCGATCGGAGCCTCGAAAGGCACCCCGTCGTCGGCCAGCAGCTGATAGCTGCCCTGCATGCTGCCCACGGGGGTCTCGATCATGGCCGAACTGGTGTACTGAAACGCCTCGCCCGGACGCAAGTAGGGATGTTCACCGACCACGCCCTCGCCGACGACTTCGATCGTCTTTCCGTTGGCATCGGTGATCAGCCAGCGCCGACCGAGCAGTCTCGCAGGAACATTGCCGGTGTTTTCCATCGTCACCGTGTAGGCGAACACATAGCCCCCGCCATCGCGGTAAACTTCTTCCCCAAGATAAACGGTTTTGACGTCGACTTTCAGTTCGCGAATTCTGCTGGTCATAAGGTCTCCCTTTGTTCTTGAATCGATTGTCTTTTATGACTCGTAGGGCAGGTTACGCGCTAGCCGTAACCCGCTCTCGGAGGGCGAGGGGACTCCCAATTCTTCGTGATTCCGAGCGACTTGCAGGCATTCGGCGGGTTACGGCTGCCCGCCTAACCCACCGTCCCACTATTCCACGAAGCGAAGCACGGGTCCTTGAGCATCCACTAACCGCACTTCACCTTGCGCTTTTTCCTCGATCTTCACCACGGCAAGCAGAGCTACCCCGCCGTCCGGGTGCCGCGCGGCGGAGACCACTGTTCCGACGCTTTCCCCAATGCCTTCTATATGGAGCGCCGTACCCGGTGGCGGAACCGAATCGCTGTCGACATAAGCCCGGTACAGACGGCGCTTGAGCTGCCCCCGATAATGCAGCCGGGCGATGACCTCCTGTCCGGGATAGCAGCCCTTGGTAAAACATAGCCCGCCTAAAGCCTCCATGTTCAGCATCTGCGGGATGAACTCTCCGACGGTTTCAGACATCAGAAGCGGGAGGCCGGCCAGGATATCGAGCAGGGTCCATGCCTCCCGACCGACGAGCGAAACCGCGGATTCGAGGCTATGCCAAAGCTCCGTGACGGCCGTGCCGGTTCCGACGGCAAGCCAGCGCGGAAACGGCTCGCCATGCAAAGCCACGAGGGTACAGTCATCGTACTTTCGGGCGTCTCCGGCTTGTGCCGGCGGCGGCTCCCCGAACGCGGCGGTGAGCCTTGCTTCCATTCCGGGACCGGAAAGCCCGATGCGAACCAAGCGATCGCTTGCGTCGGTAAGAGTCGCTTTGACCCTGAGCAGGTAGAGTTTCAAGCCACTCAGAACCGATTTCAGGAGAGGTTTCGGCAAGAACAAGTAAAACGCGCCGTCGTGCAGGAACAGCCAGAAAGTCGCCTGCGCCCTCCCCTTGGCGTCGCACCAGGCGGTGAACAGGCCTTTTTCGACCGAGACCAGGCGCACATCGCCAGTGAACAGGCTCGCCAGGAATTTTTGGGCGTCCTCCCCCTTGACCTCGATCAGTCCGTAATGGGACAAATCCGCCATCACATCGGTACTCAGCGCTTGCTGCCGTTCCGCATCGATTTGTCCGAAGTCCGTGACCGCGTCCGCGTCAAACCGGGCCCCGCTTCGTTCCAGAATCGCCCGCCAAGCGTGGGACCATCCGTTTCCCGCCGGTTGTCCGGCCGGAACGGTCGCCTGTTCGTACCGCTGTGCGATCATCGCTTCGCCGGTTGCCATGTGCTTTCCTCCTCGGGTCCGAAACAGTTGGAATATTCGACGCACTCCGCGCAGCTGGGGGAGCGGCAGACGAAGGCCCCTTCCCTCTCGCAGAGCTGTTTGTAGAAAAACTTCTTCCAACGCATGCGGCCGGTATTCCGGGCGGACAAGGCGGAGAAATAGCGCGCTAGGAGATCCGACAAAGCCTGGCGGTTGGGCAGGCCCATATCCTGCCAGAGATGGTCGTCCCCCATGCAGCACGCAGCGATGGCATAAGCCAGCCAGCGGCTCTCGCGGCTGTCGTCGGAGCGGTGCTCCAAGAGCAGCGCCACGAGGTCGTCGAATTCGTCGGTTCCGACGCGACCGACCGCGCCGCCTGCAAGCGACGCTCTCAGTGCCGGCGTGAGATAAACGCTTTCGGCACCGGGGAAGTACTGGTTCAGCAGCGCTTCGAACTCATCCGCGTCCAGACCGAACGCCACCCGCCCGGAAAGCCGGGACGAACTCCGCGCCATCTCGATCGCCGAAACGAACGCGCGCGTCACCGAGTCGAGCGGATCCCGGGCATACGCCATCAGCGGATCATAATGAACCGCCGAGAGAATGAGCGTCGAAGCGTTCGGGGCAGGCTGGCGCATGAGAGCTGGCATCAGGCGGCCGCGGCTTCGTGGGTGTAACACTGCTTGGGGCAGATCTTGGCGCAAGCCTCGCAACCCACGCAGTTGGCCACGTTGGCGATGGACATGACCTTCTTATCGTATTCGTCGTCTTCGTCCTCGTCCTGGCCGAGTTTCACGATTTCCCCGTCCTCGTCGATCCCGACCATCTCCAGGACTTCGCGTCCGCACACCTTGTAGCATCGGCCGCAGCCGATGCATTTTTCCTGGTCGATGAACTGGACGAATTTGGGGGTCCAAACCTTTCCTCCGGGGAGGGTTACGGTAAATTCGCTCATCGTAGACTCCTAGCCGGCGTAGTTTTTTCGGAATTCGTCCAGTTCGCGATAGGCTTGATAGGTTTTCTCCGCGACTTCCAAGATTCGCTCCCAGCCGGTGGGCAAATCCTCGGCCAGGTCGTGGAGGTCCATCTTCAGCGCTGTCGCCTGGGCGTTCAGTTTTTTCAGTTTCGCTTTGGTGTCTTCTGCGTCAGTCATGGCTTCCTCGATATTTCGGTTGTCGCGTTGACGATGGGCTTGAACTGTAGGCCTGGACAAGCCTGTCCTGAGCGAAGTCGAAAGGCTTATTCCGGCCTACGACTTGCCCTACCCTTCTTCCCGCGGCGCTACGACGCCGTCAACTGTAACGGGCGACTTCGGGATATTTGTTGATCATGTCCACGCCCGCAGCCACCAGTTTCTCGCCTTCCTCGGCGAGTTTTTCCATGGATGGAAATCCGAAACGATGGACGTCGCGCAGCTGCTTGTTCACTACAATCAGCCGACCCGCGATCAGAACCATGCGGCCGAAACCTTCGTGGTGCATCTTCATCATGGGGGTCACCATGACCCCGCTAGCGCGTTCGATCGAAAGGCCGACGGCGTTGTAGAACAGTTCGAGCCGCCACAAGGTCTCTGGGTCCGGATCGCCGACGATGGGAATCGCCTGGCGCTTCTCCTTGGTGAGAACGTAGGGTTCCAGCAACGCTTCGTCGCTCTTGCCGTCCCAGGTGCCGTAGGAATCCTGAGCGCGCCACTGCTTGACAAGTTCCTTGATGAACGTCGATTCCATGGGCGATGTCGTGCCCTCGGTTTTCACTGCCAATGCCTCAACCATGTTCCACCTCATCTTCTTCGAAATCGAATTCACGGTCCTTACACTTGGCTTCCTTCGCCAACACTTTGCGCAGCCACGGCGGCGGAGTGCCTTTGAGGACCTCCTGCAATTTATCCAACAAATCGGTAATAGCCTCCGGCTGGGGGACCTTCATGGGGTGTATGCCCTGTGCGACCACGCGCGCCGCGCCGGACCCGCCGATGGCGGCCACGTAAAGAATGGCGCAATCCTTGATGGCTTCGAGCTTAGGGGCCAGCTTGTCCTCGTTGCCGTCTTCCTTAAGATCGCCCTCGAACTGTATCGCTTCGAGAAAGCGATGGCCTTCCGCCGACAGTTCGTAGATGGCGATGTTCCTGGCCCAACCGAAATGGGCGTCTACCCTTTGCAGATCCTGGGTAGCGAATGCGACCTTCATGCTTCCTCCGCGATAAAAGGCTTCGTTTGACAAAGAATTCCGGTCAATGAGCCGCAACCGCCGCCGCGCCAGCATGTTCGGTCTCCTTGGGTCGATACCAGGTTTCGGGCGTGGGCTCGTGGCCGTTGGCGATAAACATGTTGGCAATCTCGAAAGTGAGGTTGCGGGTCCCGCGATAGCCGACGATGGTCTGATGCGCGGCGCCGAGCCGGTCGAACATGGGGATGCCGATGCGGTAGAACGGAATCTTGAGTCTCTCCGCCGCCTGCCTCCCGTGCGAATGCGTCATCAAGAGATCGCAACCGGCCGCGCGAGCTTCCAGATCTTCCAAGTCGCCGATCAGGACTTCCTCGGTCGCGATGCGGTCGAGGAGCGGGGACGCGGTGGTCGTCACCGCCGCGGCGGTTTCCGCGCCGAGTTCCCTGGCCCATTCGCTCAAGGTCCACAAAAGATCGGGCTCCGCGCCTATGGCGATCTTCTTGCCGCCGAAATGGAAATGGGCGTCGAGCATGGCATCGACAAGCTGCCCGCGCTGACGGCGGATTTTGGTCGGCACGGGCCGCCTGCTGATTCGAGCACACAGGCTGATCAGGCGATCGTTCGGCTCCAAGCCAGTGAGGCGGTCAAACAGGGTATAGGGAACGCCGGTCTTGGCTTCCAACGCCTCTGCCGCTGCCCGCATCTGTTCGCCGACCGCGATGGTATGGGCGGACCGTCCTAACCCAGCGATTTCTTCAAGGGAAATGCCGCCCAGGGTGGTCGGCGTGAAATCGTCCGGGATGTGCCCGTCCAGCGATCCCGAAAGATCCGGCAGAACCAGAACTTCCAGACCGAAAGCTTCGAGCACGTCGCGCAACTCGTCGATATCTCCGGGCGTCACATGTGCGCCCGGCAGCAGGTTAACCCGGTTGGGAAGGCGCGGAGCGCTGTTCGGTACAGGTTCCACCAGTTGTTCGACTAGTCTGGTCACGGTCTTGGCCCACCCGTCTTGGAACGCACCCTTGAAATCGGGCGTCGATACGTAAACCAGCGTGATGTGATCCAGCTCGGGATGTTTCTCGCGGATCAGCTTGATGAAAGCATCCACGTCGTCGCCCTTGGTCTCGGTCACGCCGGTGGACGAAATGCCAATGATGGAAGGCTTTTGCCGGTTGGCGATGGTGATGATCGCCTGCTCCACGTTCTCGAGCCCCCCGAGCACGGTCGCCACTTCGCTCATGGCCGTGGTTTGCAAGGGGATGGCCTCCTTGAAATGGCGTACGAACAGGACCAGTCCGAACGATGTGCAGCCTTGCGAGCCATGGAATAGCGGCATGCAGTTCCTGATTCCCATGAAGGCGAGCGCGCTGCCGATCGGCTGGCTCATCTTTAGGGGATTGACCGTACAAGATTTCTTGGGCGTGATCACGGTGGCCATGGCGTTACCTCATGCGGCCTGCTGCGCCTGCGTCCCGGTTTTTCCGGTTTCAGCGTGCCAGTGGTCCATGGTTTCGAGTATCTTTTCCAGCTTGCCCTTGCAGCTTCCGCAGCCCGTGCCCGCTAGCGTCTTTTCCGACACCGCGTCCGCCGTGGTCAGACCATGTTCGACGATGGCGTCCTCGATGGCTCCCCGTAGGACGGATTTGCAGTTGCAAACCGGCGTGGAGCGGCGTTTTTCGCGGGCGAGTTCCGGATTGGCCGCCAATGCGGCGGCCTCGGCGGCAATGGCAGAATCGGCCACGTCTTCCCAGGTGGATTCTTCCCAAGGCGCGCGCTTGCGTACTTGTTCCCAGATCGGGTTGTACAGCGCTTTGTCGATTTCCTTGACGAGTTCCACCATGCCGACGTAGCCCATGTAGGCGTGATGGCGTTCCTGGTTGATGTCCAGCCAGGGCATCTTGGCCTTGAGGGCCACGAACTGTGAGCGACCACCGGACAGCATGATGTCGGCCTTGGCCTCCTTGAGCATCTTGTACATCTCGCGCGGCGTCATGTCCTCGATCATGTGGGCGTCTTCGCCCATGAGTTCCTTGATGCGTTCCTTATCTTCCTTGGTCGATTTCTTCACGCTGGTACCGACCACTTCCATGCCGCTTTCCTGGAGCGCGGCGACGACCGACCAGGACTTCACGCCGCCGGTGATGAGCAGTACCTTTTTCCCGGTCAAGCGCTTTTTGTAGGGCTCGATCGCGGCCCAGGCGCGCGCTTCCTCACGGGCAATCAGGGCTTCGGTGCGAGCCATGAGTTCGGCGGGCGCGCCGCGCTCGATCAAGAGGCGCGAGATTTGACGCAACGCATCGCTGGTGTCTCCGATGCCGTAGAAGGACCCCTCGAAGAAAGGAATGCCGTAGCGCTCCTCCATCTTGCGCGCGATATTGATCATGGATTTGGAGCATACCATCATGGCCGCCCGGGCGCGGTGTGAGCAGGCGATGTCGCGGTATTTCGCATCTCCGGAGATACAGGCCAGGATCCGGATGCCCAGTTCGTCGAGCAGCGGCTTGACCTGCCACAGCTCGCCGGAAAGGTTGTATTCGCCGATGATGTTGATGTCGTAAGGTGTAGTGTATTCGGGCTCCTCGGTGCCGATGACGTAATCGAGGAGCGCTTCCCCGGCCAGCTTGTTGCCGAGATTCTTGGGACCCACGAAGCCCGGTGAATTGACGGGCACCACGGGTTTCCCGAACTTTTTCGAGGCCGCTTTGCACACGGCTTCGATGTCGTCGCCGATCATCGCCGGCACGCAGGTTTGATAGACGAAAACCGCGGGCGGATCGTATTTCTCGATGACTTCCCGGATCGACTTGAACAGCCGCTTCTCGCCGCCGAACACCACATCGGTTTCGTTGATGTCGGTGGTGAAGCCGGTACGCCAGAGATTGGAGCCGGAAGATTTGGAGCCGCGGTTGTCCCAGGAATTGCCCTCGCAGGCGATGGGGCCGTGCACCAGGTGGGCCACGTCGGTAATCGGCTGGAGCGCGATCTTGGCGCCGTCGAATGCGCAACCGCCGGCCGCTCCACCCGGCTGCAACTGCTTGGTGCAGCCTTTCTTGCGCTCCTTTTCCGACTTGGCCTGGTTCTTTCCGCATCCGGGCTCGTTGAAAACGTCTTGGATCTTGTTGGACAAGCTGCTCATGGGTTACTCCGCTCTTCAGGGCGCCGCGACTGTAGAGTAGGTCGGGAATTCCTTCCCGACGCCTTGGTCGGCAAAGGATTGTCGACCTACGACCATATCGTTCAAGCTGCTCATAACCCCTCCGGCTTAGGGCCTCGGCCCTTCAGAATCGCACTACGATGTCCTCGTCGCGGACGATGTACTGGCAGGCCAGCCGCCAGGGCGGCGGTTCGTCAGTCAACTCCGCTTGCTCGATCTGTTCGCGGGTAATCTTTCCCGCCAGACGGAGCACAGTCTTTTCCTTCTCGGTCAGATGCATGCCCATGGGCATTTTGTTGGAAAGCACCGTCACTTCCACGGCGCAGGAGCCGCATTCCCCGTTTTCGCACTCGAAATGGATGGGAATCTTGTTTTTCTGCGCCACGGCGAGCAGCGTGTGGCAGTCGCCGGCGGTGGCATACACCGTGACGTCCTTGCGCATCGCGGGCGAACTGAAGGTCACATTAGCCATTAAGAATTCCTCAGCTGGGTTAGGTGATGGCGGCTGGCCGGGCGCGAGGCCCCCAGCCGCCGACCGACTTAGCGGATGATGTCGAAGCTGTAGTCGGTCTTCGCCGGCACGATCGTGTTCTTGTCCATCTCGTCGAAGATCTTGTCCAGAATCCAGACGAGGACGTTTAGCCCGCCTTGGTAACCCCACACCGGATAGCGGTGGTGGTGATGCCGGTCGAATATCGGGAAGCCGATGCGGATCAGTGGCGTTCCGGTATCGCGCTCCAGGTATTTGCCGTAAGTATTGCCGATCAGGAAATCGACCGGTTCCGTGAAGAGCAGCGAGCGCATATGCCACAGGTCCTTACCCGGATACACGTGACAGCCCTTGCCGAAGGGAGAGGAATCGAACAGCGCCTGCACCTTGTCCGCCCACGACTTGTTGCCGTTGGTGGAGAGCACGTGAACAGGTTCCGCACCGAGTTCCAGCAGGAAGCCGGTTAGCCCCAAGCACAGGTCGGGATCGCCGTAGATCGCGAACTTCTGACCGTGGATATGGGCCGTGGAATCGGCGATGGCATCGACCAAGCGTCCGCGTTCCTTCTCTAAGGCTTCGGGAATCGGTTTGCCGGTGATGCGCGAGATTGTCATCAGAAACTCGTCGGTCGCCTTCACGCCGATGGGATGGTTGAACGCGTAAGTTTCCTGACCGTGCTCCGCGATGAACGGCAAAGTCTTCTCCGTACAGAATTCCTGCATCGAGATGGTGGCCTTGGCATGCAGGGCATTGGCGGTATCTTCCAGAGTGGTGCCGCCGTCGTACATGCGGAAGGTGCCGTCGGTCGGGGTGTCCCAAACGTCGCTGTTGTCCGCGAGGATGGTGTACTCCACGCCCATCAAATTGAAGATGCGTTTGATCTCCCGCAGGTTGCCTACGGTATAGCCATCGAAACCGCCGATGAAGTTGATCTTGTCGTTGGGGACGCGCTTCAGAGGCTCGGTGGTCCCCGCCTTACCGTCCCAGAAGTGCCACAGGATGCCTTTGAGCACGTTGTCGTAGCCGGTGATGTGGCTGCCGACGAAGGCTGGGGTGTGGGCGAAGGGCACGTCGAATTCCTGGGGAATGCTGCCCTTGTCCTTCGCGGTCTTGATGAAGGCATTGAGGTCGTCGCCGATGACTTCGGCCATGCAGGTGGTCGATACCGAGATCATCTTCGGCTGGTACATGTTGTACGTGTTGGCCAGCCCGTCGACCATGTTGGAAAGCCCTCCGAACACCGCCGCGTCCTCGGTCATGGACGAGGACACGCAAGACGAGGGTTCCTTGAAATGGCGGCTGAAGTGACTGCGGTAGTAGGCGACGCAGCCTTGCGAACCGTGCACGAAGGGGATGGTGCCTTCGAAACCGACCGCGGCGAATACCGCGCCCAGCGGCTGACACGCCTTGGCGGGGTTGACCGTCAAGGCCTCGCGGGCAAAGTTTTTCTCCCGGTATTCCCAGGTCTTGGCCCATTCCCTCACCTCCTCGACTTTATCGGCCGGTTCGGCGAATTCGAATTCTTTCTTTTTGTTCTCGAACAATTCCACATATTCCGGTTGGCGGAACAGGTTGAAGTGGTCGAGCACCTTCTCTGCATTCTGGCTCATGGTTTAACTCCAAAGTAGCGGTTGTAGGGTGCGCGGTGCGCACCGGGTCGGTCTGGATGGTGCACGCGGCGCACCCAACGCGCCGTCATCCGGATTAGGCGTGCGCTCCGTTCTGTTTCCAGGGCGTTTTCGCCATACCCCAGACCGGGTTGTTGATCGCCATATCCATGTCACGGGCGAAGATCGCAAAACCGTCATAGCCGTGATACGGGCCCGAATAATCCCAGGAGTGCATCTGACGGAACGGTACGCCCATCTTCTGGAAGACGTACTTTTCCTTGATGCCCGAACCGACCAAGTCGGGCTGGATCGCTTCGACGAACTTCTCGAACTCGTAACCCGTCACGTCGTCGTAGATCAGGGTGCCGTCTTTGACGTAGTGAGTGGTACGTTGATAGTCGTCGTTGTGTCCGAACTCGTAGCCGGTGCCAACGATCTCCATGCCGAGATCTTCATAAGCACCGATGACGTGACGCGGACGCAAGCCGCCTACGAACAGCATGACTTTCTTTCCCTCGAGACGCGGCCGGTACTTCGCGATGACGGCATCCATCAGCGGACGGTACTTGGCGATCACGCGCTCCGCCCCTTCCTTGATCTTGTCGTCGAAGTGGCTGGCGATTCTGCGCAGAGACTCCTCGATCTTGGTGGGTCCGAAGAAGTTGTATTCCACCCACGGAATCCCGTACTTCTCTTCCATGTGGCGCGAGATGTAGTTCATGGAGCGGTAGCAGTGGAGCACGTTCAGCTTAGCCTTGGGGGTGTTCTCCAATTCGGCCAAGGTACCGTCACCGGACCACTGCGCGATCACTCTAAGGCCCATTTCCTCGAGCAGAATGCGGGAGGACCAGGCGTCGCCGCCGATGTTGTAGTCGCCGATGATGGCGACGTCATATGGCGTGCTCTTGAAGTCCTTATGCTTGTCGCCGGCCTTGTCGAACACCCAGTCGCGAATCGAGTCGTTGGCGATGTGGTGGCCCAGGGACTGGGAAACGCCGCGGAAGCCTTCGCAACGCACCGGAACGATGGTCTTGCCGCCGTATTCCTTGGATTTTTTCTTGGAAACCGCTTCGATGTCGTCGCCGATGAGGCCGATCGGGCACTCGGACTGAACGGTGATGCCGTGGTTCAGCGGGAACAGTTCCTGGATTTCGTCGATGATCTTTTCCAGCTTCTTGTCGCCGCCGAAGACGATGTCCTTCTCCTGGAAGTCCGAGGTGAACTGCATGGTGACGAAGGTATCGATACCGGTCGTGCCGATGTAGTAGTTACGGCGCGAGGCCCAGGAGTACTGGCCGCAACCGACCGGACCATGACTGATATGGATCATGTCCTTGATCGGACCCCAGACCACGCCTTTGGAACCCGCGTAAGCGCAGCCGCGGATGGTCATCACCCCGGGGATCGACTTAACGTTGGATTTCACCCCGCAGTCGGGCTTGCCTTCTTCATAAGTGCCGAGGTGCTTGGCACGCCGTTTCGCGGTCTTCTCCGGGTAGACCGACAGGACCTCCTGTATGAGTTCCTTGTTTCGCTGTTTGGTTTGCTCAACTGTGAGGCTCATTGTGCTCTCCAGATTCAGTTGTTGGATCAATGACGCTTGAAGGAAGGGAAGTTCGGAACCGTAGGATGGGTTGAGCCGTGTGAACTGCAAGAGTCTCCCGATTGATGCGGTTCCTGACGTCACCGCATCCTACGGCTGCCACGCGTTCCCTTATCGACTTACGCCGCGAGTTCCGCCGCGGTCTTGCCGACCAAGGATTCGTCGACCTGCTTCATGATGCCGTGCTCCATCAGCAGGTCTTCGAGTTCGTCCATGGTGATCGGGGTCGGTATGACGCCCTTGCCCGCGTTGTTGTGGATCTTCTGAGCCAGCGCCCGGTAGTGGTTCGCCTGCTCGCTATCCGGGGCGTATTCGATCACCGTCATGCGGCGCAACTCGGCGTGCTGCACGACGTTGTCACGCGGCACGAAGTAGATGAGTTGTGTGCCGAGCTTCTTCGCCAAAGACTCCGCCAGTTCCAACTCCTTGTCGGTCTTGCGCTCGTTGCAGATAAGGCCGCCCAGGCGCACACCACCGGAATTCGCGTACTTCAGAATGCCCTTGGAGATGTTGTTGGCCGCATACATGGCCATCATTTCGCCGGACATGACGATGTAGATTTCCTGGGCCTTGTTTTCGCGGATGGGCATGGCAAAACCACCGCACACCACGTCACCCAGTACGTCGTAAGAGACGTAGTCGATATCCTCGTAAGCGCCTTCTTCCTCCAGGAAGTTGATGGAGGTGATGACGCCGCGGCCGGCGCAGCCGACGCCCGGCTCCGGACCGCCCGACTCCACGCAGCGGATGCCGCGGTAGCCGACCTTCATCACGTCTTCGATTTCCAGGTCCTCGACGCTACCGGCTGCGGCCGCGAGGCTCAGGATGGTGTCCTGTGCTTTAGCGTGCAGGATCAGACGGGTGGAGTCGGCTTTCGGATCGCAGCCGACGATCAGGATGCGCTGACCCATTTCGGCCAGGGCGGCCAGGGTATTCTGCGAAGTGGTGGACTTGCCGATACCGCCTTTCCCATAAAAAGCGATTTGTCTCAAATCTGACATGGTCAATCTCCAGTCAATACGTGTTGATCGATTAAACCTCTGTGGCCAGCGATTCCGCCGAAAGAAAAATGTCTGGATCAAACGCGGCGAACTTTTCTTTTTTTTCTTCTTTGCTCGCCGTTTCTTTCGGTGAATGGACGCGTACTGGTCGAGAGCGATCGAGCAACCTCTGTGCCACACGCCAGAAGATGTGCGTAAGCGACTGTTTCTATGAATGAAATTTGTCCGAAATCGGGAATCGATGTCGCTTTTCGACCCTTGAACGGATGTTATTAACCGGACAAAACCGGAGGGTTTGTAAGGAACGATACAAACGGTCCGCACGGCTCGGAATCGGAGGCCGGCCTTTCGAGCACCGCGAAATCAGCGACTTCCGCCGCGCCGTTCGCGATCTTCTGGAATGGAACAAAGATTGCTAAAGGCTTGGCGTCACTTGCATGTCCGCCCGAGCCCATGGCGGGCGCTCGCGCAATCGTTTCAATACACCTCGAGGAGTCGCTCATGCAGATCGGTGTAGATACAGAAAGGGCCGTGGACAACCGGCGGGTGTTCATTGTCGACAATGACGAAATCACCAGCGCGGCCCTGCAGTTCATGCTTCACGACGAAATCGAGACGCACGAATTGTCCAGCCTGGAGGCGGCTTACGCCAAAGCGAAGGATTGGAAACCGGACGTTCTGCTGCTGGGCATCGGCATCGTCAAGGAAAAAGGGATGGACGTGCTGGCGGAGATCCGCTCGCGAATCGCGGACCTCAAGATCATTCTGGTCGCAGATTCCGCGGCCGACCCTTTGGCCAGGGACTGTCTCAAAAACGGCGTCAATTCCATCCTGCCCAAACCCCTGACCATAGAAAAGACCCGCCAGAAGGTCGATGCGCAACTTGGGCGTCCGGTAAAACTGAGCATCCCGGTTCAAGTCGTGTGAAACAGAAACCCGCCATTCCGCGCGCCACCGCCGTGGCGCTGCCGTCAACACTCGACAATCCGCACTACCGCCAACTCGGCGGCGAGCCCGCCGTGCGCCGCCTGGTGGAGCGCTTTTATCAGCTGATGGACGAGTTGCCGGAGGCACGCGCCATACGCGCAATGCATCCACCGGATCTCGGCCCGTCGAAAGAAAAACTGTTCTGGTTTCTGTCCGGCTGGCTGGGCGGTCCCCCGCTGTACGCGGAGCACTACGGCCCACCGCGGCTTCGGCAGAAACATCTGCCCTTTCCCATCGACGCAGCCGCTCGGGACGCCTGGATGGCCTGCATGAAGCGGGCGTTGGAAGAACAAGTATCCGACACCGAGCTGCGGGCCCGGCTCGCCGCTTCCTTTTTCAAGACCGCCGATTTTCTCCGCAACCAACCTGAAGGAGCGTTATGACCACGATCAACGAAACCGCCCTCGCCAGCCTCGACGCTGAAAAGCGCCTGATATCCCCGGTTTTCAAGGGCGAAACCAAGCCGGGCTATTTCGGGTTCCGGGGCGAAATCGCCTTGAAGTTCGCCCAACAACTCAGCGACGAAGCCCGCCCGCCGGAGATCCGTTTCGATCAGGTGATGATCGTCGCCAAGGCCGGCGAACCGACCATCCCGTTCCTCGCGGGTGTCGCTCTATCCCTGGAGCATCTGAAGCTGTTGTGCGAGGTCATGGGGGAAAAGCTCTCGCCTACCGGGAAATATTTCTTCTTCGCCGGCAACCTGGATATTTCCCTGCGCTACCGGATCGCTTATGGCGGCACCACTTTCTGGGTACTGCCGCTGGACGAAGCGACCGTGTACAACGAACTCCGCGATTTGTTCAACATCGATCGCGGCGACCTCAAGAAACTCGACACCGCCGGCAAGCTGCAGATCGTGGCCGATGCCGCGGCCGAGTTCAACGAGGAGTTTCCGGAGATCACTTTCGAGGAAGGACTGAAGATCATGGGGCCGATCAAGATCCCCGAGAACCGGCCGGTCTGAACGGAATTCCGCCACCGCATGGCCCAAGACATCGCCCGTATCGGTCACAGCACCAATCTGGTGGGCATTCCGACCGGGCTCTTGGCCAGTGCGGCATTCAACGAGCACCCGCTGCCGCTGCATATCAGCGGTGTGCGGGAAGCGAACTACGGTTTGTTCGATGCGCTGAAAAAAGCCGAGGACGCGCATACGGCGGCGGAGATTTTTCAGGATTACATGGATGTCCTGTTCGGGGTGAACGGGGAACCCCGCACCGGACGGCAGGGTACCAGCCCGCGCCGTTTCCGCTCCAGCTATCTCAAGCTGCTGAGCGGCTGGGGATTCGATTCCAACAATCCCCAGGGCGCGGTTCTCAAGGGCTGGGTCGAAAGCCGCTTCGGCTTGTTTCCGACCTTCCACAAGGAACCCTTGACGCGCTTCAATTCGCCAGCCTGGATCACCTACATCGAAGAAAAAATGTCGAGCCGGTTCCACAACAACAGCATCAATCTCCAGCTTGATCTTCTATACGAATTCTGCCAGTGGGCCATCGCCCGGTACGGCTTGGCAGGCCGGCGCCACGTCACCCTCTACCGGGGCGAAAACCGCTTCGACGAACAGCGACAGATCGGCCCCCGCGACGGCCGCTGGCTCAACGTGCGGCTCAACAACCTGGTGTCCTTCACGTCAAACCGGGAGACCGCCTGCGAGTTCGGTGACTTCATCCTGGAGGTAAAGGTGCCCGTGGTAAAAATTCTCTTCTTCAACAATCTATTGCCGCGCCACCCACTCAAGGGGGAGGGGGAATATCTGGTCATCGGCGGCGAATATCGCGTCAAAGCCTCTTACTACTAGAGCATTTTCCAATCCGATGTATGGAATGAAAAATTTTTCCCGTATGACGCGCCCGAGCATCGCCGGCTGGAGCCGGAATTGCCCAAAGGGGCACGCGAAGGATCGCGTGCGGCGACAGAGGTACAGAGATGTGCCTTCTGTCGCCCCCGGCGTAAGCCGGCG
>DYIL01000008.1:97108-106043 GCA_020723665.1 Methyloversatilis universalis | reverse complement strand
CGCACGTCCGGTGGTGTGAGAGGGCGACGGGGGTGACCCCGTCCCCTACTCGATAAGGCATGAAGAATGGCGGATAAAACCGGGATTGGGCGGGTAATTCCATTTTTCGAACAAAAAGAAAATTTCTTTAACAGGCTGTTGAAAAATTCGATGCTCCTACCATAGGTGGTGGGCAACGACGAAACCGTTAACCTACATGTCGTGTGTAGAATGCGTTTTTCAACACCCTGTTAATGGTAGGCCGGGATAAGCCTGTCCTGAGCGAAGTCGAAGGGCTTATTGCGGCCTACAACGTTTTCCTTTTGATTGAGAAATGGAATTACTCCGTGGCGCTCGCAAAGGAACAATCCGAGTGTGCCGGCATAAGCGGCTCGGACTGTGGCGGAGTGATTTGGATGTATGAAGATGACGAGTTCGGGGGGTGGAGCGGGTGATGGGAATCGAACCCACGTCATCAGTCGGGTAAGGAGAAGGCCTCGCGGCCATCTCCTCCCCTAAGAACCGGACGTGCATGTTTCCACGCATCCGGCTCAAGCAGCCTGAAAACCTACTCGTTTCGGAGTAGGCCACCAACAAAGGTCGGTTTTTTCTTCGCGTGTACCTGGCGATGGCAGTTCTCATGCAGCAACACGAGATTGCTCATCGTGTCCGATCCGCCCAACCGCCGCGGCAGGACGTGGTGGAGATGCCACCCCGATTCTGCCGTGATCAATTGGTTGCATACCGGACAGATTCCTCCCTGAAAGCGCCAGAGCCAGCGAAGTCGCTTGCGATCCTCCAGCGTTTGAAGCATGCGGGCGGCGAGCCGCGTAGAAAAGTAGTCATCAAACGCCGGATCGTAGGGATTGGCTTCTCCTGCGATCTTGGTGTGTTTGCGTTTGCGTACTTCACCTAGACACAACAAAAGCTTGTCCTTTTCCCCGAAACGCCAGTCACGACCCTGTAGGCACTGAAAATAGCGCTGTTTGATCCATCGTTTCCGTTTGTTCGGGTGGCGACGGACTGCCCAGCGCCATAAGGCGCTCCAGATGTGATGGTCGCATCGGGTGAATGTGCGGGTCGCCATTTGGCTACGGTGATAGTTCGCCCATCCCCGAAGAATCGGGTTCAAGGTGTCAATCACCGTGGCTTGGCTCGCGGCCCGCAGGTCTTTGAGCGCCTGTCTGACTTTGCCGAGAAACGCCTTGGTGTTCCGTTTCGAGGGCTGTATCAACAGCATCGATCGGTGCATTCGGACGTTCCAACCCAAGAAGTCGAAACCTTGATTCACATGGGTAATGCGAGTCTTGGTCTCCGACAGCGTCAATCCTCTTTCTCGAAGGAATTCGGCGACAGCGGGTTTGACTTTCGTTTCCAGCAATTCTTTCGAACTGCCAGTAATCACAAAGTCATCGGCATAGCGCACCAGATGGACCTTGGCTGCGCGAGCTTCCCGAGCCGTTGTGAACAACGATTCGAGCGGTTGTTGCAGACCATCCAGTGCCAGATTCGCGAGTACAGGGGAAATAATGCCTCCCTGGGGTGTACCCGCTTCTGTCGGGAACAGGCACCCTTGTTCCATATATCCCGCCTTCAGCCATTTCCGGAGTAGGCGCTTGTCCATGCAGACATTCGCCAACAGCCAGTCATGGCTGATATGGTCGAAACACCCCTTGATATCGCCTTCCAGGATGTATTTCGGGGATGCTTTTCGTCCAAGTACGTTGCGTATCTGTTCGATTGCATCCGCCGTCGAACGGCCTTTTCGGAAGCCGTAGGAGTGTGGATCGGCGAGCGTTTCCGCTACCGGGTCTAACAGGGTGTTGAAAAACGCATTCTACACACGACATGTAGGTTAACGGTTTCGTCGTTGCCCACTACCTATGGTAGGAGCATCGAATTTTTCAACAGCCTGCTAAAGCCAGAAGATGGAGCGCCTGCATCGCTCGGTCGCGCATCGTCGGAATCCCTAATGGGCGTTTTCCGCCGTTCGCTTTGGGGATGTGAATCCGGCGTAGAGGGGCAGGGTGATAGCCCTTGCTGCACAAATTATGTGCGGCGTGCCACTTCTCGTCCGGGGTACTCCACGTTTGGCCGTCGACGCCGGGCGTCTTTCGGCCTTGATTCTCCGTGACTCGCTTAACCGCGAGCACTTTCGCGCTGGTGGAGCGGGTAAGGAGGGACTGCAAGCGTCTGACTTTTCGCCATTTGCCTGCTTTTGTTGATTTCGCGATGCGTGTCTGCAACCTCCCGACTACACGATGGAGTTCGGACCACGAAATTTCGTGCCAACTTGACCATGTAGTGGAAGCGACATCACTCTTAGGAAGAGCGTCCATATCAGCCTCCAATATGGAGCGGGTGATGGGAATCGAACCCACATTGCAGGCTTGGGAAGCCCGAGTTCTACCATTGAACTACACCCGCCCGATTCCGTCGGAGATGGACGCATTTCTCCCCCGAAGGGATGCATCCATCCCCTCGGGGGGTTAGTTGACAGACCTATCTCGCGATAGGCCACCACGCGGAAGTCTGCACCCTTTCGGGTCGGGGCGATCGTTTCATCCCCTATCCGGTCCATTACAGACCGGCCTTCGCTTTTTCCGCGATCCTTTACCCACACAGGCATCAACAGACCTTACGGGCTGCTTAGTCCTGTTGCCAGGACGCCTGTATGGGCTTACCACGTTCCGTTTAAGCAGCAAGAGTCGTTAGGGTTCCGCCTTTCCGCCGGTGGTGTTGTTTGTCAGCGTGCCCTTACCAAGCAGAAGAGCAACCTTACCACATCCCATTTTTGGCAAGCCTATCAGTCGCCTTTGGCTTGTTCAGCTTAACGACGTTTAACAACGGTTCGCGTACGCTAACCCTTCGGCTCAGCCTAGCGCCTCAACCAGGTTGCGACTCCCAGTATCACACTAGACTCCTCACGGAGCTAGTGTACCCCGTAAGGTGGCTACGTTGTCAGTACGCTTAGCACGAGGTCGTTACCAACCCCGCACCGTACCTAGGCTACCGGTGGCTGAACACCGGGTCTTGTCAAATCCTGTGATTTGCAAGACAACTACTTAGACGGCTTTCGCCGCGTTGTCGATAAAAGGCCTACTTCAGAACCACAGACATCTTAAAGATGTCTTAAGTTATGGCTCTGCCACCAGGATTGATTAGGCGCGCTGGTGGAACTTCGGCTGTTTCCCTCACTATAACGTTGTGAGGAGGCCAGCTACCGACGCGACTCGTGTCGCACGCTTGGGAAGCTGACGTTCTACCATTGAACTACACCCGCGAATCATCCCAATTTTACGCGCTTTCGCCGGTCCTGATCAATCTTTTCGAACTCTTTGGCAGCCTATGGATCGCGTCGGACCGCGCTGTCTGGCCGGACGCGAATCTGTGGCATGATACGCTTAGATCGCCAAACATTTGGGGTGGCCCATGGGGCAAGAGATAGCGAGAGTCCGGTTCTCCGATACCGACTTCGATGATTTTCGCCGGCGCCTCGAAGAGGAAACGGCGTTGCTCGATCGCTATGTCCGCACCGGCATGTGTTCGTCGCGGGGACCGATCACCGGGTTCGAGCTGGAATCGTGGCTGGTCGATCCCGAGATGAACCCGGCGCCGGTCAACGCCGCGTTTCTCGATCGCTTCGGTGACTCGCTCGCCTGCCCGGAGCTCGCCAAATTCAATGTGGAGTTCAATAGCGTGCCGCAATTCCTTAGCGGGCAGGTGCTCTCGCTGCTTCACCGCGAATTGGCCGAGCTCTGGCGAAACGCCAGTTCGGCGGCGGAGTCCCTGGGCGTCGCTCTAGTGGCGATCGGAATACTGCCGACGGTGCCTGCGGCGGTGCTCAATCTGAGCAATATTTCCGAACTGAACCGATATCGGGCACTGAACGAGCAGATTTTGTCGGCACGCCGCCAGGAGCCGTTGAAGCTCGACATTTCCGGCCATCAGCATCTCGCGGTCAAACATCAGGATGTGATGCTGGAATCGGCGGGGACATCGTTTCAGATTCACCTCCAGGTTCCGCTCGAGAGGGTCAAGGATTATTTCAACAGCGCCGTTTTGGTCTCCGCGCCGCTGGTGGCGGTTTCCGCCAATTCCCCCTTCCTGTTCGGAAAGGATCTCTGGGCGGAAACGCGGATTCCCTTGTTCGAGCAAGCGGTCGACATCGGCGGTTTCCGCGAGGCCAGTCACGGTCCCTTGCATCGGGTCGGTTTCGGCAGCGGTTATGCCCGGCGCGGGATCACCGAGATATTCGAGGAGAATTTTCAGCATTATCCGGTTTTGTTGCCGATCCTGTCGGACACGCCGCCCGATCGGTTCGCCCATTTGCGTCTGCACAACGGCACTATCTGGCGCTGGAATCGCCCCCTGGTGGGTTTCGATCCCGACGGTTGTCCTCACATTCGAGTCGAGCATCGAGCCATTCCGGCAGGCCCTAGCATTGTCGACATGATCGCCAACGCGGCATTCTTTTACGGCCTGATGGAAGCGCTCGCGAATGAACCCGGAGAACCGTTGATTCCGTTCGCTCAAGCCAAGGATAATTTTTACCAGTCGGCTCGATACGGATTGGGGGCGCATGTGGTTTGGCGGGGCGGGGTAAAGCTGCAGGTCAAGCCATGGCTGCTGCATGAGCTGCTTCCAAAAGCGGAATCCGGCCTGAGACGATTGGCGTTGGCGGAAGCGGATATCGCTCGTTTCCTGAATATCATCGAGCAGCGGATCGTGTCCGGCCAGACCGGCAGCGAATGGCAACGCCGCTTCATAGCGAAACATCCCGGGGAATTTTCGACCATGACTCGCGAATACCTGAATTGCCAGAGGAGCGGGGAGCCGGTTCACCGGTGGCCGCTCTGATGGACGTTCCATTTTTGACCCAATTCGACCATATTCCGCAAGGCTTGACCGAGATTGCCGCGGAGCGCCTCCATACGATACTGCCGGGACCTGCGCTCATTCATCTTCCGGGGCGTCAGGAAAGACCTTTGTTCGTGTCCGTGCTGCTCCACGGCAACGAAACTACCGGCCTTCATGCGTTGCAAAGCCTGCTCCGAAAATATTCGGGCCAAGTTTTGCCGCGTGCGCTATCGCTTTTCATCGGCAATGTCAGTGCCGCGCGGGAAGGTGTGCGGAGGCTGGAAGGACAGGTGGATTACAATCGCGTTTGGCCCGGAACCACGCATCCCGCCTGCCCGGAAACCGCCATGATGCAGGCTATAGTGGACGAAATGGCTCGTCGCCACGTTTTCGTGAGCATCGATGTGCATAACAATACGGGAATAAACCCGCATTACGCTTGCATCAACCGCCTGGACCATCGGTTTTTCCGGCTGGCGTCCATGTTCGGCCGGCTGGTGATCTATTTCACCTACCCCAAAGGCACCCAAACCTCGGCTTTCGCCCGGTTGTGTCCGGCGGTCACTCTGGAATGCGGCAAGCCCGGTCAAAGATACGGCAGCGAGCACGTCTTCGAATATTTGGACGCCTGTCTACACCTCACCGACATAGCGGACCACCCGGTTGCACCGCAGGACGTGGATTTTTATCACACGGTCGTGCAAGTCACCGTGCGCGACGAGGTGTCCTTCGATTTTTGCTCACGGGGTGTCGACCTTAGCCTGAACGAGGATTTGGATCACCTGAATTTCACCGAATTGAGCGCCGGCACGGCTTTGGGGATGGTCAAAGACGGTTCGTCCGTACTCCCCCTCGTCGCTCGCGACCAATCCGGGCGGGATGTCACCGCCGACTATTTCGAAATTCGCGAGGACCGGCTGGTGCTAAAAAGGGCGGTGATGCCGTCCATGCTGACCCTGGACAGGCGGATTATTCGGCAGGACTGCCTGTGCTATTTGATGGAGAGAAAAGCGCTCAAGCTTTGATGGTGAAAGGCGTCCGAATCTCTTGTATCGTACGCTGTCACGAGGCTGGCGCCGTATCGCAAAATGGGTACGACAAATACCGCTTCGCGACACCGGAGCATCGCATCCGGCAAGAACATTACGACCAAAGCAATAACGCTCGGAGGAGAGGCATCATGATAGGCGGCATAGTCGCGGTATTGATCGCGTATTGGTTTTATCGCAGTGCGGAGGATCGCGGTCTTCCGGTTTTTCATTGGGCTTTTGCGGGGCTCCTGGCGTTTTACATCCCCAATTTCGCCTGGAGCTTGCTGGTCGCTAAGCCGTGGGTGACCTCACTCCACGCGCAGCAGGCTACGCTTGCGACCGGTCTAATCAACTTCTCGTCGGTCGCATTGGGGCTTGTGTGCGCCGTGCTGGTTCGGCATTTCTTCTTGCTTAAGGCAGCGAAGGCGCACTAGCCGGAAACGAAAACGCCCCACAGGCTCGTGCCTGCGGGGCGTTTGGCATTTAAGCTGGAACGTTCGGAACTTACAGGTTGGCGGCGTTCTTGCTCAGATAGTCGGCCACGCCTTCGGGGCTGGCGTTCATGCCGGTTTTGCCTTTGTTCCAGCCGGCCGGGCAAACTTCGCCGTGCTCTTCGAAGTACTGGAGCGCGTCGACCATGCGGATGAGTTCGTCCATGTTGCGGCCCAGCGGCAAATCGTTGATGACCTGGTGACGGACGATGCCGCTGCGGTCGATCAGGAAAGTACCCCGATAGGCCACGGCCGCACCTTCCGCTTCCACGTCATAGGCCTTGGCGATCGCATGGCTGACGTCCGCCACCATGGTGTACCGCACCGGGCCGATGCCGCCCTTGTCCACTGGCGTGTTCCGCCAGGCGTTGTGGGTGAACTGGGAATCGATGGAAACCGCGATGACCTCGACGCCACGCTGCTTGAACTCGTCGATACGGTGATCGAGGGCGATCAATTCGGTCGGGCAGACGAAAGTGAAATCCAGCGGATAAAAGACGATGGCGGCATACTTGCCTTTGGTTTCTTTCGAGAACCAGAAATTATCGACGATCTTGCCGTCGCCTAGAACAGCGGCCGCTTGAAAGTCCGGGGCGGGTTTACCGACTAATACGCTCATCAAACGTCTCCTTTAATAATCGTGTCAGGTTTAGAGGTACTGGCCGTAAGCCACGGAAACCGGTCCAGTGGCTTCGACGGCTTCGGTCATCCTTTGAAATGACGGCCGAAAGATTAAAATCAAGAGCCATCGATTCTACACAAAAGTAGTCAGAAATTCTTCCCGCGATCCGTGTTGGGCGGAGATCGGAAAAGCCTCCGCACTTGGGCCGTCGCTTGTCCTCTGACAGGAGACACAGTGTTTGTCTCCCCGAAATAGCGGCCGTGATGCTGTCGGCGAGTCAAAAGAACAGTCCGGATTCGGGTGAGGACGCCGAGGCATAGCGGCGGCGCGGCATGCGGCCGGCGAGAAACGCCTCGCGACCGGCCTCCACGGCTTTTTTCATCGCTTCGGCCATCAGTACGGGGTTTTTGGCTTCGGCGATGGCGGTGTTCATCAATACGCCGTGACAGCCGAGTTCCATGGCGACTGCGGCGTCCGAAGCCGTTCCCACGCCGGCGTCCACCAGAATGGGAACCTTGGCGTTTTCGACGATGGTGAGAATGTTGTAGGGGTTGCGTATGCCGAGCCCGGAACCGATCGGTGCGGCGAGCGGCATCACGGCGACGCAGCCGAGTTCCTCCAGCCGCTTGGCCACTACCGGATCATCGCTGGTGTAGACCATGACTTGGAAGCCTTCCTTGATCAGGATTTCGGCAGCCGCCACGGTGGCGGTGACGTCTGGATACAGCGTCTTGGGATCCCCTAGGACTTCCAGCTTGACCAGATTGTGGCCGTTCAGAAGTTCACGTGCCAGCCGGCAGGTGCGCACCGCGTCGTCCACGGTGTAACAGCCGGCCGTGTTGGGCAGCAGGGTGTAACGATCCGGGGGAACCGCATCGAGCAGATTCGGCTGATCGGGATCTTGTCCGATGTTGCTGCGGCGTATGGCGATCGTCACGATCTCGGCTCCGGACGCTTCCACGCAGCGGCGGGTTTCGTCCAGATCCTTGTATTTCCCGGTTCCGATCAGGAGCCTCGAACGGTAGGTGCGGCCGGCGATAACCAAGGGATCGGCCTGTCCGCCGCCGATGGCGTGTACGATTTCTATCTTGTCGTCCATAGTGAGTCGGTAATCTTCATAGTGCCCGTGGGGCACGATTTCGCGGTTCAGTTCCACGGCGATGCGTTTGCCGGTCAGATTCAACTCGGCGATGAGGTCGGCCAGTGTCGCTCCGTCGGCTACGACACGCGGTTCGCCATTGACGAAAATACGCATGGGTCAAGCACTCGATCGGGTCAGTCCTGCGGTTGTCCTTTGGCGGCGATGGAGGCGCCGCTTGGCCACGCCTTGCGCCAGACGTTGCAGTAGAGATCTGCTGTCGTCCCAGCCGAGGCACGGATCGGTAATGCTCAGACCGTATTCCAGCGGTTTGCGCGGTTCGAGTTTCTGATTGCCGGCTTTCAAATGGCTTTCGATCATGACGCCGAAGATACGGTGATCGCCGGCTTCGAGCTGCGCCGCCACATCCATGCCTACACTCAATTGGCGCCGATAATCCTTCATGCAGTTGGCGTGACTGAAATCGATCATGATATTGGGTGGCAAGCCTGCCTTTTCCAGAGCTTGAGCCGTGGTTTCCACGCTCGCGGCATCGTAGTTCGGCTGTTTTCCTCCGCGCAGGATGATGTGGCTGTCCTCGTTGCCGGTAGTCGAAAAAATGGCCGAACGGCCGGCCTTAGTCAGCGACAGAAAATGATGCGGACGTCTGGCCGCGCCGATGGCGTCGATCGCGATTTTGATACCGCCGTCGGTACCATTCTTGAAACCGACGGGGCAGGAAAGTCCGGAGGCCAATTCGCGATGTACTTGGCTCTCGGTGGTACGCGCCCCGATGGCGCCCCAGGCGATAAGGTCCGATACGTATTGCGGCGTGATGAGGTCGAGATATTCGGTCGCGGCCGGCATGCCCATC
>DYIL01000008.1:65216-97008 GCA_020723665.1 Methyloversatilis universalis | reverse complement strand
GCCAGAATACGATGGATTTCCCGGCGCGCTTGTAACGTCGTGAGCGCGGCGTCCTGTGTAATGGGAAATTCGTCATGAACTTGCACCGGCGGACTTACCTCCTTGATTTCGCAAATGCGCAAATCGTCCGTGTTGTATTCGTTGTGCATTCCCGCCATGATCTCCGAACGCTTTTTCATCGCCTTGTCTTACCGCAGAAATCGCCTCGTTTGCCCGATATAGAAGCGCGTTGAGTAAAAGGTTAAATATTGTACTCGCCCGAGTAATGTGGTTCTACCCGATGGGCGTTTTCCTTAGAAACAGGCGCTAGCGACGCGCGGGTTCGGTTCAGCCGGGCAAAAAAACCGATACCCTACCCGCGAGAAGGAGGTCGCGGTTCGATTCGACCGCAAAAGCGTACAGCAAGCCGGTTTCGTTTCCGTGAAGTATTTCTGCGCGAATCACGAGCTCGGATTCGGTTTCGTCCAGGCGATCGACGGCGAGTTCCAGTTCGCGGACAGCCGCGAGATAGCCTGGCTTCGGCGGACCGTTTGGTGTTCCGGCCAAGAGACTCCCGTGGATCGCAACCGCCTGACCAGCGTACTCAACGCCGCACAGCGCGCTTAGCCCGTCATCGCGGCGCAGGGGATGATCCGGCCGCCGGTGGCTGGTTGCCAAAGCGACAATGCGGGTTTCGTCCCAGTCGAGCACGCCGTCGAGCAGGCACATCGCTCCGGCGTGAGGGAGCAGTCCGACGAGTTCCGATCGGTCTAGGCGCATGGCGTCAGCTTGACCCGCAATCGTCCAAAACTCAGCTCAGCGCATTCGGAGCGGGCCAGAGCAGCCAACAGCGGCAGGCTCCGGGCGGCGGGATTGCCGAGGCGCAAGGCCTCGAGCCCCGCGTCTTGCATGCGTGCGGCGTCCTCCGAGTCGGCGCCCGCGAAATCGATCACTAGTTCCGCCAGTTTGAGCTCCGACGGGGCGGGGGCAAGCAACAGCGACGCGGCGAATGGTGCCAGCAACGGACGCGCCCGGAGAATCGGCTGCAGCGGCGGAAAATCGTAGGCGACCAGCAGAGCCCTCGTGCCCTCGGCCGAAGTCTGGCCGGCCGTTTCCAGAAGCCCCATGGCGAAGGAGTCGTCGAAGCATGACAGGCTGGTGGATGCCTTCCGCGAGCCGGTCGCGATGCTCCAGTAGCCGGACGCCGCGTTGTGCACCGAATTGTGGAACTGGGTCGGCGAGATCAGCCGTTCTGGGGTCGCCAGTTCTTCGAAAATCCGATGAATGATTTCGACTTCGCCCCCCGAGGACGAAAAGACCGTTGCTACCCCATCCGCGTTTATACCCGGCGGAAGCGCTTGTTCCGCCGTGTCGATCGCAAGCCGAGTGACAGCGGTGCTCCTCCGGCGCTCCGCCGCAGGCAGCCGGCCGGCCAAGAGCCGGGGTAACTCGCCGCCCGCGTATGCTTGCCGTCCCGCCAGGATTTCGCGGCTTTCGTTCCAGGACGGCAATCCGGGGCCGATGATACCCACGCCTTCGACGAATACGCGGATCATAGTTGTTTCCCGAGAACCAGGCTGGCGTTGTTACCGCCGAAACCGAAGGCATTGCTGAGAACGGTCCGCACCGGCCGTCGCAGTTCCTCGGTCGCGATCCAGGATGCGATCTCCGGATCGACCCGCCCGGTATTCAGGCTGCGCGGCACAAAGCTCTCGCGCAGGCTCAGGCAACTCACGACGACGTTCACGATTCCCGCCGATCCCAGCGTGTGGCCGGTCCAGCCCTTGATTGAACTGCACGGCACTCCCTTTCCGAAAATGCTGAATACCGCCTTGTCCTCGGCGGTGTCGTTGGCTTTTGTAGCAGTGCCGTGCAGATTGATGTAGTCGATCGCCTCGCGCTCCATGCCGGCGCGATTCATGGCCTTGGCCATGGCTTCGGCCGCGCCGAGGCCGTCCGGATGCGGCGAAGACATGTGATAAGCATCGGCGCTTTCGCCGTAGCCGAGCAGCGCGATGTCGCCGTCGCCGCGATCCGGCTTTTCCAGCAGGGCGAAGCCGGCCGCTTCTCCGATGGAAATGCCGTTGCGTTCCGCATCGGCGGGGCGACAGGGGGTGGAGGAAACCAGTTCGAGCGCGGTGAAGCCGTAGAGGGTGGTAAAGCAAAGGCTGTCGACGCCCCCGACCACCGCTGCGTCGCACAGCCCGGTCTGAATCAGGCGCGCGGCGCTGGCGAAGACCTTGCTGCTGGACGAACAGGCCGTGGAGACGACGGAGGCGGGGCCGTGCAAATCGAGATAGCGTCGGGTGAAATCGCCCACGGAAAAGGTGTTCTGGGTCTGCCGGTAGCGGAAATCGGGCGGCAGCGCGCCGGTTTCCGGATCGCGCCGGCGATAAGCGGATTCGGTTTCCAGGATGCCGGACGTGCTGGTGCCGAGGATCACCGCGATTCTTTCCGGCCCGTATCGCCGGCGGGCACTTTCCACGGCGTCGGTGAAGCCGTCCTGTTCCAGGCCGATCCGGGCCAGGCGGTTGTTGCGGCAATCATAGTCGCTCAAGCGTCCGTTAATGGGTTCGTTCTCGATTCCCTCGACCCGGCCGATGTAAGTGTCCAGTTCGGCTCCCGGAAAGTCGCAATAACGAAGACCGCTGCGTTGCTCACGAAGCGCCGCCAAAGTTGCGGACAACCCTCGTCCCAGGCTGCTGGTCAAAGTGAACGCGGAAAGAACCAAAGGCTGCATTAAGTCGGTTGGGCGAAAGAAAGATAGCGTCAGATTGGGATGAGAGATTCAAGTATTATGCCGAAGACGAATTCCGTCTGGCCAGCATTGCCGCGAAAAGAACCGCGAGAGCCGCGCCCGTGGCCACGGTGCCGCCGATGGCGTTGAGGATGCCGACCTTCGACGTGGCCAGAATGCCGAAGGCAGTTACTGCACTGAAGCTGCAAATGAGCAGCGACAGGAGGGTTCGGTTGCGCTCCTCCGGTGTTCGGCTGGGTTTGTTGAAGAATAAGGCCTGATCCATGCCCAGCCCCATCACCAGGAGCAGGGAAACCAAGTGATAAAGCGACAGCCCGCCGTGCAGCCGCATCAACACGGCCGCGGTCACGAAGGCCGCGGCGGCCATGGGCGTCAAGACTCGCAGCATGCCGCTTACGGAACGAAGCCCCAAAGACAGCAAGATCACGATGGCAATGAGGCTCGCGCCGAGCAAGTGTACGGCTTCGCGCCGGTAATCGCGGAGCAGCCGGCTCGAAGCCTCGCGAAGATCGAGATAGATCAGGCTCCGGTCCGCCGCGATCGCCGCCTGCAACGCCGCGGGATCGGTCACGCCGACGAGCGGAACCAGGGCAACCCAGAGCTCGCCGTGCCGGAAGAGGAGCGGCTCGACTTTGAGCCGGAACGACGTCCCGGCAAAGCTCGTTTCGGTTAGCAGCGGCGCCTGTTTCGCCCGCGAAACATCCGCTAGGAAAGGTTCGAACGCATCGGGCTTGAAAGACGTCTTCCGCAGGGTTTCGTCGAGGGTCCGCCGCAGAGTCTCGGTTTCCGGCAAGGCCGACCGTCTCAGGCTTTGCGTTTCCCGGCTGGGCAAGTAAAGCGCCGCCATGTCGAAACGGGCCATCGTTCCGCTGTCGACCAAAGGCTGCAGAATACCTCTCAGACGCTCGCTCCGTCGCAGGACGGTCTCGCCGGTGTCACCGGTTACGACGATGAGCTGGCGAAGATCCGGCGCGCCGAGATCGCGGCGCAGAGCCTCATCCAGCGCTTTACGCGACTCGGGCACCGGACTCAGGGCGTCGATGTCGTCATTCCACAACGGCGTGCCGGAACCGGCGATCGATGCGACCGCGGCCAGAATGAGCAAGGGCGGAACCAGACGGAACCGCCGCAGCCGATCGAGCAGTTCATCCGCATGCAGCCCTCTGACGACCCGCTCGGATAAATTGATGTGGTCGGGCATGAGCGCCGGCATGATCCAGCGGCAGGTGAGCCCGGCGGCTAACAGTCCCGCCGCCGCGAAAACGCCCAACTGGGAAAGACCTTCGAAGCCGGAGAACAGCATCGCGGCGAAGCCCGCCACGTTCGTGAGTATCCCGAGCCGGAGCGTCGGCCAAATCAGCTGGACCGTCCGGCGGCTGCTCTCTCCGCGGCGCACGTGGGTAAACAGGTGATTGGGATAGTCGGCGGCGACGCCGAGCAGGGTCGCGCCGAAACCCAGCGTAATGCCGTGTATCCCGCCGGACCATAGGCTCACCGCGCAGGTGCCGGCCAGCGCTCCCGTCGCCAGTGGCACCAGGCCGAGCAGGATGGCGCGCAGCGAGCGGTACACCGCGGCCAGCAGCAGGGTGATGGCCACGGAGTTGAGCAGAGACAGCCGCACCGCGTCCTCCGTGATCATGGCGTTGGCTTCCACCGAAAATGCGCCCGGCCCGATCAAGAGCAGCTCGACCGGGCGATTTCCCTTGACCGCGGCGAAACTCTCCCGAATCGAGGCCACCGCCTTGGCCTGTGCATCGAGGTCGAACGCGGGCTCCTTCGTTTCCGTGACGAGCAGCGCCCGGCGGCCGTCGGGCGAGAACCAGACGCCCCGGCGCAGCGACGGGCCGGATGATATCATCCAGACCCGCAAGGCTTCGAAGAATTCGCCGGTCGGGTCGCGGGGCAGGAATTCTTTTCCGAGCAAGCCGGCCGGCGACGCCAATTCCGCGAGGCGTGCGTCCAGAGCCTGTCTTAACCCCTCCGGGCTGAACCGCTGCTCGGTGACCTTGGGGCTCAAGAGATAGCGATTCTCGAACAGAAAATTCCGGTCGGCAGCCGAAAGCCCCTGGGTTCCGTTGTCGACCCGCACGAACGCGTCATCCTGCCGCAGCCGCTCCGCCAGCCTTCGGCTGATCGCGGCGAGATCGGATTCGTCGCTCCCTTCGAGTGCCATGAGCAGAAGGCGGGAAGCCACGCCGTGACGTAGCTGCTCGATGAGAATCTGCTCCGCGATTCCGGCCTTTTTCGGCAGAAAATGGGTGAGGTCCGTGGACACCGGCGTGCGGAACAGCGCGACCCATGCGCCGGCCGCCATGAAGACCAGCCAGGCGAAGACCGGGAGGCGCTCCCTCATGGCCGATGCTCGATGATCATGATCGAAATGTCGCCCCCGGTTTCCTCGATTTCGACGCGATCGATGCGATCGCCGCTGCCTCGAACGCGGACGAACCGAACCAGCCTGGCCATATCGGGTTCTATGGGTACCAGGGCCAGCAGCCAATTGCGTTCGGAGCCGCCGAAGCTGACCTTGTAAAACCGGTTCAAGGTCTCGATGTCGCCCGCCAGCGGCGCCCGGATGCTCTCCACGAAAGCCCAGATGGCGGGCTGGGAAGCCAGCGAAAGCGTTTGCTTGATGCCTTTGCCGGGGTTCTCGATGGTGAGCGAATCGCCGTCCACCGTATAGCGCTCCTCGAACGGAGACAGCACGCGTTTTTCGAGGAATGCCGGCGCGCGATAGCTCAGGGTGCCGCTCAAGCGCATGGGCTCTTTAAGGAGCGCCATGGTCTTGATTTCGGTAAAACGCCTCTCGCCGCCTTCGACCCGGGATAGAGCGGCCATCAGTGTATCGATGTCCCAGCGTTCGGCCGCGCTGACCAGCGAGGCCGTGAAGATCAAGCCCGGCAGAATTCCGAGCCACTGCAAGATGCGCCGTATGGGCGGGGCTGGGCGGCGAGGCCTATCCGATGTAGTCCCATAAATCATAGGATGTTTATCGCTTTGTTTTGGTAGACAGATTCCGGCTGAGTTTTGGCCGTAGCGAGAGGGTTGAAAAGTTAAGGATGGCGTTATCGGCGATGGCTGAAGACGGCAGAGGATACGCCGAAAGATGGTGGTTGTGCGATCCCGTGTTCCGTCAAGCACCCCAGTCAATGAAAAAAGCTTCGGTCGCTATGAATTGTACTGTTTGCGCGTCAGTCGCAGCCGATTCGTGTCCAGCCCCCGCTATTTATCGCGCTGGTCATCCGTGATCCCCTTGGCCTTCATGGCGCGGAAATGGATGCGATGCTCCCCCGAGGTTCGATTGAACAAGGTACAAGCGACGGTCTTGCTCGCGAGCTGCGCTCCGGATAGCCTAAATCTTCGCTGAGCAATGTTCGGCGAGTCGTTGTCTGAGGAACGGGCGATGCGATAATGGTTTTTACCGTTTTTATAAGCAGAATTTTTGTGAAAAATCCAGGATTGCCTGCATCTGCGGCGATCCCGAGAAATGTGGGAAATGTGTGGGCGATCGCCACGGGTACCCCGAAAAACTTCAAGATGCTCCTATGGGGCAGGGGTGGCCCGTCGTTTTCAATCGCGTAAGCGGTTGAAAATGTGAGCCAAACTCGAACCGTCTTTGCGGTTGGCGAAGAGAAAAACCGCCGGGAAGGCGGTTTTGGAGACCCCCACCAAGATCTCCGAGTTTCGCGTCGAGTGATGTCATTCCGATGCTCTTCAACTCCTATCCGTTTATCTTTTCGGTGCTTCCGATTTCTCTGTTCGGCTTTTTTGCCATCGGAAGCCGCGGGCACCACAGAGTTGCCATTACCTGGCTGATCGGTGTGTCGCTCTTTTTCTACGCGTGGTGGAATCCGGCCTACTTGGGGTTACTCCTAGCGTCGATATTGTTCAACTATGCACTAGGGGTTTCCCTCAGCAGTGAGGGCCATGCCTCCGCAAGAAAATGGCTACTGATATTCGGCGTCGCGGTCAACTTGTCACTCCTGGGATATTACAAGTACGCGAACTTCTTCATCGACAATATCAATTTCGTATTCGGCGATATTCTCGGCGTGGAGTCCATCATCCTGCCCCTCGGCATTTCCTTCGTCACGTTTCAGACCATCGCCTATCTCGTGGACGCCTACAAAGGGGAAACCAAGGAGTATAACTTTCTCCATTTCTGCCTTTTCATCACTTTTTTCCCCCAGTTAATCGCGGGGCCCATCGTGCATCACCGGGAAATGATGCCCCAATTCGCCCGGAACGACCTCTATCAACTGAGCGTCCGACGCCATGCCGTCGGCTTCACTATCTTCACCATCGGCCTGTTTAAGAAGGTGGTGCTGGCCGATGGCATCGCCGCATATGCCACGCCGGCATTCCACGCGGCCGATAGCGGCATCGCGCTGACGTTCTTCGAAGCTTGGGCGGGTGCCCTGGCATACACCCTGCAGCTCTACTTCGACTTCTCGGGTTATTCCGACATGGCCATCGGGTTGGCCAGAATGTTCGGCATTCGGCTGCCCCTCAACTTCAATTCGCCTTACAAGGCGACCAATATCATCGACTTTTGGCGGCGCTGGCACATGACACTCTCCCGTTTTATGCGGGATTACATCTACATTCCTCTTGGAGGCAACAGGAAGGGCCCGGTAAGACGTCATGTCAACCTCATGATCGCAATGTTGCTCGGCGGTCTGTGGCACGGCGCGGGTTGGAATTTTGTCGTGTGGGGCGGCCTCCATGGCTGCTTTCTCATCATCAATCACGTCTGGCGAGCGCTGTTCAGCGGTCGCACTGCCGCTAGCCGAACCGGCAAAGCATTCAGTTGGGCGCTGACCTTCGTCGCGGTAGTCGCCGCTTGGGTGCCCTTCCGGGCGGAGACCATCACGGGGACTAAGAGTATATGGTTGGGAATGATCGGAGCCAACGGCGTGTCTTTGGAACCGGAGGCTCTCCCTGCCCTCGGTTACTTCGGCGAGTGGCTGCAGGGCATGGGAGTCAGTTTCGACGGGGTTTTCGCGCACGTCCCTGGTGCCAACCCAGAGGTGGCGGGCGCATGGCTATTGGCATTGACCGTGTTTGTTCTGTTTCTGCCCAACACCCAGCAGCTCATGCGCAATTATCATCCAGCCTTCGAAACCTATAAGGGCGAGATTCAGCGTCTTCGTTGGAGATGGATAGAATGGCGGCCGACGGTACTCTGGGCTAACTTCACTATGTTGCTTTTCGTGTTCGATGTACTCAGTCTTACCAAAGTGAGCGAGTTTCTCTACTTCCAATTTTGAAAATCAGTGAATAACTCTGCCACCAAACCCAATTCGGCCTCATTATCCCGTACCCGATTTGCGGGGCCGGCCACGATTTCTTGCCGGCTCTTCGGCAAGGGACCCGTGACGCCGAGCGAGCGCCTATTCGCTGCGTACCTCGATATTATCGGCATCGGTTCCGTTATTCTGTTAACGGTAATTATCCTTATGAATTATCTGGTAGATCCTTATTCCATTTTCGGTTCTCCGACTTGGGAAGGGATCAATGCCAACAAGCCCGAGTTATTCAAGCACCTCAGGCTGACTAAGGCGCACGCCGTTAAAGCACGAAAACCGGACGCACTGGTCATCGGCAGCTCCCGTACCGAGCATGGCCTTGATCCCGAGCATCCGGCACTTTTCCCTGAATTCAATACCTACAATCTGGCGCTCAACGGAGCGACTATCTATGAAAACCTACGCTATTTCCAGCATGCGAATGCGGAACGGCGATTAAAGAAAGTCGTGCTGGCCATCGACTTTTTTCAATTCAATGCTTATAGACCTAATGCTCCGGATTTCAGTGAGGAAAGATTATCCTCGGATATTCAAGGAGATAAGCGAAATATCGCCATGATAACGGATATGTTGGAAACCTTGGCGTCCGTTGACGCTACGACGGCGAGCCTCACGACCCTGTTGCAGCAGTCCAATCGCAAGAACGTTATTTTGCCGCGCGGGCAAGTGGAACAACCCAACAAGGAAGCCATTATGATGATGCGCGGCGGAAGACGCGAAGCGGCTCTTTTTAGCGAGCTGAATTATGTGACGCACCTCTATTTCCCAAGGCCGCACAAGAAATTCGATTTTGTTTCGGAAGACGGGACCATAAATACATTCGATTATTTCCGAAGGATTCTCGAAGAGGCTCATCGGAGCAAGATCGAATTTTATATTCTGATTTCACCGGCTCACGCACGGCAGTGGGAACTCACGGCCAGCACGGGGCTTTGGGATAAATGGGAGGCATGGAAAAGAGAAGTTGTTCGGCTCAACGAAGAAGTTGCGCGGGAGCGTCGGCGGAAACCGTTTCCGCTATGGGATTTCTCCGGCTTCAATACCTATACTACCGAAGCCGTGCCGGCTTTAGGTGACAAGGAAACTATGATGCGGTGGTTTTGGGAATCTTCTCACTACCGAAAGGAATTGGGAGACCTGGTGCTCGATCGCGTCCTGAATTACTCCGATCCGGACCGCCAAATAGCTGACGATTTCGGCGTTATGCTGACTTCCGAGAATATTGAAAGACATTTGGAGAGTATTCGCGAGGCGCATCGGCATTATCGTCAATCTCGTCGAGACGAAGTAAAAGAGATCGAAGACCTGGTTAAGAAATATCAGACCCATTGAGCATTTTGGTCGGTGGCAACGCGACGATTCAGTACCGTGTCATGACGAGGCTAGTTTCGCGTCTCATATTCGGCCGAAGGCCGGCTAATGAGCGTTGGGCCGAGAGCAAGATCGACCCTGCGCCTGAGCTTACACTATTCGCCTGTATTTTGAATCAGGAAACGTGTTCCGAGCGGAGAGGGCGAGGCCTGCGTACTGCTTTATAAGGGAACTTCGGGACGGGCATCGGATTAAAAAAACGACCTTGACTGAGAATTGGCGAGGTGGTAAACAGGTTATGCCTGTCACGGGCAGTCTGTCAGTATTATGATTAAATAATTATTTACTGATACCTAAAACGGAGGGAATCATGAAGAAGCTACTTGCTGCGGTGTGTCTCGTTCTTGCTACTATCGGCTTAACGGGATGTGGAAGTTCGCCAGATGGGGATTCTCAGAGATTATCCAATACTACCGTATCCCCACACCTATAACTAACACGTGATCCTCCTTTAAAAAGGCCTACTTTTAGTAGGCCTTTTTTTGTTGGCCGGGGCAGTCCGGGGGGACGAAAAGCCCCGGCTTCGTCCAGTTTGCTGGGACGAGCGTTGACTGGCCGACCCCGTTCCGTCCTGAATCAATGATAGAAGCGGCGGAGCAGGGTCTAAGCGCCGTCCATGGCCGATACTCATCGCTTCGCCATGGCTGTTGCCAAGATGGTTTGCATAGCGTCAGCCGCGACCGGGCGGCTGAATAAATAGCCTTGGGCGACATCGCAGCCTTGCTGCTTGAGGAAAGCGAACTGGGCGTCGGTTTCAACGCCCTCGGCGAGCACCTCCAGTTTGAGGGTCTTCGCCATGGCGATGATGGCGGCTACGATCTCCATGTTGGAAGAATCCAGGGGAATGTCTCTTACGAAGCTCTGGTCGATTTTGAGCTTGTCGATGGGGAAGCGTTTCAGATAAGCCAGCGATGAATAGCCGGTGCCGAAGTCGTCGATAGCGATCCGGACGCCCAGATCCTTGAGAGCCGCCAACTTGGTTTCGTTCTCCGGGCCATCCTCGATGAGAGCGGTCTCCGTGATTTCGAGTTCGAGATGCCGGGACATCAGGCCGGTTTCGGCCAGAATGGCTCGGATGCGCTCGTGCAGATCACCCTGCTGGAACTGGCGCGGCGAGAGATTGACCGCCAGCATTTCGATTGGCAGACCGGCGTCCTGCCAGGTTTTCAGGCGCGCACAGGCCGTGCGCAGGACCCATTCGCCGAGCGGTACGATCAGGCCGGTTTCTTCCGCCAGGGGAATGAAGCGACTGGGGGAGAGGAGACCCACACCGGGGATTTGCCAACGCACCAGGGCTTCCACGCCGAATATCCGGCCGTCCGTCAGCGTCACCAAAGGCTGATAATGCAGGACGAATTCATCCTGCTCCAGCGCGTGGCGCAGCCGGGTCTCGAGGGCGAGCCGCTCGTTGGCGGATGTGGTCAGCGACTCGGTATAGAAGTGGTAGATGCCTCGACCACTGCCTTTTGCCTGGTAGAGCGCAGCATCCGCGTACTGAATGAGCCGATCCGCGTCGTCGGCATCGTCGGGGAAAATGCTGATGCCGAGACTGGCGCCGATGTAGACCTCTTGTTCGCCGGATAGTACGAAAGGCGCGTCGAGGCGGTCGATCAGCTTTTGAGCCACACTGGCGGCGTTCGCGGGATCGGGCAGATCCTCCAAGACTACGACGAACTCATCTCCGCCCAAGCGCGCCAGAGTATCGGTCTCGCACAGGCAGGCGCGCATGCGTTGGGAGGCTATTTGCAGCAGTTCGTCGCCTGTGCCGTGTCCCAGGCTTTCGTTGACGTTTTTGAAACGGTCCAGGTCGAGGAACAGCACGGCACCGCGGGTCTTGTCGCGTCGGGCGCGCTCTAGGGCGTGGTTCAGGCGGGAGAGGAGCAGAAGCCGGTTGGGAAGGCCGGTCAGCGGGTCGTAATGAGCCAAATATTCCAGCTGAGTTTCCGAGCGCTTGAGCTGGGTTATGTCTGTAAACACGCCCACGTAATTGACTGCTTGGCCTTGCTCGTTGCGCACCGTGCTGATGTTGAGCCATTGCGGATAAATTTCGCCGCCCTTGCGCCGGTTCCAGATCTCGCCCTGCCAGGAGCCGACGGTGACAATCGCGTGCCACATAGCTTGAAAGAACGAACGGTCATGGCGGCCTGATTGCAGAAGGCGCGGATTCTTACCCAATACCTCGGCTTCGGTGTACTCGGTGATCGTGGTAAAGGCCGGGTTGACGGTGAGAATGTTGCCGTCGAGGTCGGTAATGAGCACGCCTTCCTGGGTGCTGGTGAATACCGTGGCTGCCTGGCGGAGCCGCTCCGCCGCCTGGCATCGCTCGGTGATGTCCGAAGCTACGCCCGAGGCGAGGACGACTTCGCCGGTCTCGTCGCGTAGCACGTACCCCCGATCGTTGATCCAGTGCAGCGCCCCGTCGGGGTGGGCGATGCGGAATTGAATATCGAAACCCCGGCCTTGGGCCAAGTCGTCCATGGCCCGCAATACTTTCGGAACATCGTCGACATGGATCGTTTCCAGCCAAAGCTTGGGGTCGGCATACAGCTCGGCGCAGGAGCGCCCCCACACATGCTCGAACGCGGGGCTGACATATAGAAAGGACCCGAAATCGGGCGAACGTAGCCAGAACACTTCGCCGATCGTTTCCGCCATCTGGCGGAAGCGCAACTCACTGTCGCGCAGAGCCTTCTCGGCGGCGCGCCGCACCCGCCGTTCCTCCAAATCGCGCAAGCTGCGTTCTATGGCGGGCCCCAGACGGCCCGGGCGATCCTTTAGGACGAAATCCCAGACCCCCTGTCTGAGCAATTCCACCGCTCTTTCCTCGCCGATGCTGCCCGAGATCAGGATCACGGGCAAATCGGGCAGCCGTTCCTGGATCAATCTCAGGCTATCGTCGAAGTCCATACCGGGCACGGTATAGTCCGAAAGCACGACATTCCAGCCGCCTTCCGCCAGCACCTCGTTCAGTTCCCGGTAACTCGCCACCCTCCGGCAGCGGGCATTCAGTCCATGACGCCGCAATTGACGCTCGATTAGGAAGAAATCGGTCTCGCTGTCCTCGACGATTAGGACCTTGAGCGGTTCGGTCATGAATTCTTCGGGCCTATGGCGATACGTTCGTCGCCAACCAGTAAATGCCGAGCCGAGCCACCGTCACGGCGAACTCGGAGAAGTCCAGCGGCTTGCGGACGAAGCTGTTGGCTCCGTGCGCATAGCTGCCCAGACGGTCGCGCTCCTCGTCGGAGGAGGTGAGAATGACCACCGGCACGAGATTGGTGCGCGGGTCGGCCCGCAGTCGCTCCAGTACGTCCAGACCTCCGACGCGCGGCAGATTGAGATCGAGCAGAACCACCGTGGGCAAGTCCGGACCTTCGCGTGTCGCGAACTCGCCCTCCCGGAACAGATAATCCAAGGCCTGCTGTCCGTCGCGCACCACGTCAACCCGGTTGGCCAGGTTGACTTTACGCAGCGCGCGGAGGGTCAGCATTTCGTCCTGGGCGTTGTCCTCCACCAGCAAGATCGTCTTGGCACTCATGTTCTCGATGGTCATCGCGTCTCCTCATTGCCGTATGCGGCTGGTAGTGAAAAACTGAACGTCGCGCCTTGGCCCGGGGAGGCAACAGCGCCAATCCTGCCGCCGTGACGATGGATAATGCGCTGGACCGTGGCCAGGCCGATGCCGAGTCCCGTGAATTCCTCCTGACGGTGCAACCGCTGAAAAGGCTGAAACAGCTTGCCGGAGTGGGCCATATCGAAACCGGCGCCATTGTCCGTCACATGAAAAAGCCGATAGCCGTTTTCCGATACAGGGTCGGCATATACCCGGATCTCCTGTGGGTCGGTGTTCGCGGTGTATTTCCACGCGTTACCGATGAGGTTTCTCAGAACGACCTCGATCATCCGCGGGTCTCCGTGGGCAGCGAGTCCGCGTTCCACGTGCCAGTTCATCCGACGGGTCGGTTCCAGCCGGGCGAATTCGGCGAGAATGCCCTCCGCAAGAGCGGAAATATCGACCGGGTCGCGCTGCAATTCGCCTCGGGTAATTCGCGAGAGCTGGAGTATACCGTCGATCAGCTCACCCATACGACGGCTGGCGAGCATGATCTGATCCAGGTAGACGCGGGCATCGCTGTTCAGAAGTTCGCCGTAATCTTCCAGCAAAGCCTGGCTGAATCCGCTCATCGCCCGAAGCGGCGCCCGGAGGTCGTGGGAGACGGCATAGGCGAAGCTTTCCAATTCCCGATTGGCGGCCTGGAGTTCTGCCGTACGTTCGTCTACCCGCCGCTCCAAATCAATATTAAGACGGCGGATTTCCTCCTCGGCGTGCTTGCGCACGGTGATGTCGGCAAGCGTAACGATGATATGTAGCTCTCCGCCGATGTTCACCGGTCCCAGACTCACTTCGCACGGAAACGCCTCCCCGTCGGCCCGGAGGGCGTGCAAATCGCGACCTTCACCCATGGCGCGCGTTTCCGGATGGCGGAAAAATTCGGAGGCAAGTCCCGCATGGCGGGCGCGAAAGTGTGCGGGTATGAGGTCTTCTACCGTGAGCCCGATCAGTTTTTCGGGCGGACAGCGGAATATCTCGCTCGCGCGTTTGTTCGCCTGAACGATCCGTCGTCGAGCATCGACGACGAGCATCGCCGACGGCGACGTGTCGAAGATCAAGGCGGCTCGCGCCTCGCTTTCCCGCAGCGCCGCCTCGGCTGCGTCCCTGGCCCGCGCGTAGCTTTCCGCTTCCATGTGCGCGGCGCGTTCCCCTACCGATTCCGTGAGCCGGTCCTGCTCGATTTCCTGCGGTTCGAGCGGAATGACCTCGGTCAGGTCTTCCACACGGTGGACGACATAATCGACCTCGCCGTCTGTTCCCAGTACAGGGGAATTGAAGGATTTCCAGTAGCGCACGGTGAAGCCGCCGCCTTCTTTCTCGGGCAGCGGAATATCGTACCGCTGCACCGGCATGGTTTCGGCGGTACGGTTCCTGAGCACGCGCTGCAGGGAAGCTCTCAGATTGCGCATGCCGGTTGCATAGGGATCGCCGGGATTGTCGGGGAAGACTTCGAGAATACTGCGACCGATGATGTCGTTCCGTCGTGTCCTCGTTGCGTGCGTATATTCGTCGCTGACGGCCGCGATGCGGAGGTCGGGAGCTAGAACGAGATAAAGACCCGGCACGGATTCGAACAGGCGCCGGAAATCGGGGTCTGGAATCGGTGCGCCGCGTGCGGCCCGCCTGGCGTCTGACCCGGGCTTCATTTCTCTAATTCCGGATCGGCGGCGGCTTCCCTCGGTTGTCCGGCTCGGGAGCGGCATGAATTTGAGTTCCGCGCGCCAAAGCCCCGAACGGCGCGGTCGGCATAAGACCCTACCGTGCGGCGCCGGCGTCGTGCAGTCTTGATCCGCCGGATGTTGCCCCCCTCGGGCGCGGTAGAACGTGACGGAATCATCGTCTTGTTATTTTTCATGGTCGTCTCTCGTGCGGTCGGTGCCGCCTCGTTTCGAGGCGCCATCGACATTGAGAACTATATAAAAATAGTAGGAAATTTTGCGCAAGGTGAATTGTTTGCTTGACAAAATCTCCTTCGTGTGCCCCTGGAATGGAGCACTAGATTATCCACGTAACCGATCCGCCGGTCTATCGTGCGCAGTTGGACTGTCCGTCCTATCCGCTCCTGTCCCAGAAATCGTAGAAATTGAACCAATTGTAGGGGGCCTCGCGGCAGTAGTGCTCCAGCCGATCGGCGTAATGCTGCATGCAGTCCCGTATTTTTTCGTCACGCTCGTGACGGGAAAACGCCACGCGATCGGCCAGCAGTTCGAAATGAACATCGTAACGGGCGTCACCTTTGTGGAGGCAGACGAACAGAATGACCGGAACCTTGAATAAATTCGCCAGCAATACGGGCGCCGCCGGGAACCAGGCATCCTCGCCGAGAAACCGGCACAGGACGCGTTTTTCGCCGTGCACGCTGCGGTCGCCCAGCAGGGCCACCACGCCGCCCCGCGCAACGTGTTCGTCCAGCCCGAGGAGGGCGTTTGCACTGCCGACGTAGACGATGTCCTTGAATAGATCCGGGTTCAGCGTCCTGAAAATGGCGTTGATCTTGGGCGAATTCTCGCCATAGACCAGCGCCTTGACCGAGAGACCCTTGTGCCGGAGCGCGAGGCCGCGCAGGATTTCGAAGCTGCCGATGTGGGCGCCGACCAGGAGGAATCCTTGTTTGTCGGCGATCAACTTCTCCAGAACTTCGAATCCGTGTATCCGGATTTGGAAGAACTCGTCGCGGTCGGCGAACACGAACACCCGGTCGAGCAGCGTTTCGGCGAAGGTGTGATAGTGACGGAAGATCTCCTTTCCCGACGGCGTTCTGTCGAAGATTCGCGTGAGATAAGCGGCGGAGGCTTGCCGCGAGCGGTCGGCGAAAATCAGGAAGTACGCCGTGATGGGATAGAGCAGGGCGCGGGCGATCGGACGGCCGAGGCGCAAGGCGATCCAGACGATCGTTTGCAGCCAGAAACCGGTGCTGCGTTCCCTTTGGGTCATCCAGCTGCGACTCATGGCGCTACCGGCGCGAACAGCAGGCGTCCTTGAGCGATACGCCTATCACCCGAGAAACAATCGAATTTCACCGATTCTTCTCCGGCGGCATCGAATTCTACCTGGCAGGTTTCACCGGGACGGAGAACCGAGAGAAACTTGGCGGCGGGAACGCCGGCGAGGCGGACCCCTGGATGGGCTTTTAACCAGAGATGTACGATCTCGTCCAGAATCACCACGCCGGGTACTATCGGATTGCCGGGAAAATGGCCGGGCAGGGCAGGATGGTCTAATGAAACGGTAAAGTGTGCCTCCATCGGCTGGTTTCGCAGGCGTGTGTAGGCGGGATTCCGGTCAGCTCTTGGGAGTCGGGATGACGCCCGAACCGGCGATGGTCGAGATCAGGTGGAGAATGGACGGATGGTTGTGATGCCGATAGCGGATGCGCCGGTAGATATACTCGATCACGAAAAAACCGCCGACGAAGACGTAATTCAGGGCATTGGAGAACAGGAGAAAAGTTTCCACAGGGGCGAACAGCGCCAGCAGCACCGATTCCAGGACCAACAGGCAGAAAAAGACGGCCCAGCCCCAGGTGAGCTTGCGCGTGTAAATCCTCAAATCGTCGGGCAGCACGCCCCACCGCTCCAGCCGCGCGAAGCGGGTGATCAGCGGCTCCTGTCCCGGCGCGAGCGTCGTCAGGAACAAGCTCGCGAGGATCAGGCCTATGCCGATGGGCGAAAAATAGATCATCGCGTCCGGCCGGAGATAAAAAACCAGTACGGAGAGGCCGATACCCACCGCGAAAGGCCAAAAACGGCCCGCCTTCCTCGCGCCGTCGCAGGCTGATAAACGCGTCGCGATCAGAATGGCCGAGAAAAGCACGAAGTCGACGAGTCCGAGCCAGGTCGGCGGTATATCCGAACGGATGGCGGCGTAGGAAAGAACCGGAAACAACGCCGCCAGACAGAGGGTTAAAGCCGCTTTGATCCCCATGCCTTATTTTGTGCGCCGTTTTTCGATGGTGCCGGCCAGTGCCCGGAGCGACGAGAAAATACGGGTGACGTCCGGGTCGTCCGACTTAATCTGAAATCCGTAGGTCTTGGAAATGACCAGCGAAAGTTCGAGCAGGTCTATGGAATCGAGTCCCAATCCGTCCCGGTAAAGCGGTTTTTCCGGATCGATGTGCTCGGGAACGGCTTCGAGGTTCAAGGATTCGACGATCATCCGTGCCGTTTCCAATTCCATCGGGGTCAGTTGCGAGGCCATAAGCTATTGATATTCGACAGTTAGATTTTTAAAGCCAGTCGGCTTGGCTCGGGTCACGAACGGGGCAGCCGAATGACGCCTTCGATTTCCAGCAGCAAGTCTCTTCGGCAAATGTCGCCCTGAAGGAAAACGACCGGGCATGAGGGATGCAGGGTTTCCGCGAGCGTTTTCTTGGCTAGACGGAAATGTTCGCGATGACGCAGGTAAATCTTCAGCACGCAATCCGGCCCCAGTTCGTCGAGCTTTGTTCGGGAATGGCCCGATTCCTCCAGCACTGTTTGAATGTTGATCAGCGTTTCCTTAAGTTGTCCGGCCGCATCCTCGGGATGCAGGGTTTCATGTCCGACGATGCTGGCGGTTCCCGACAGGTAAAGCTGCCGTTCACCGCCGAATTCCGTCAGCGTGGCGCGCGAAAAAGAAGGACTGCGCGGCCCGTAAAGTAAGGGATAACGATAGGCGCTCACCTGACGCGGATTCTCGACCTGGCGTCCCGGCACACGGGAGGCGATGAAATAGATCCGCAGACCTTCCGTCCCGGCGCCGATCGCACTGGCGGCGGGGAGATCCCGATCGAACACGTAGTCGGCTTCGGTGAAGGCCTGATGCCGGCCCAGGCAAAATCGCTGATAGTTTTCGAGCCCGAGGTGCTCGTCGTTGATCCGGGGAAGATAATTCCACATGCGAACCAGATGCTCGTACCCGGCGACACGGATCAGATCCAGTATCCGGCGGTACGCGCGATAGGTCCTGGTTTCCACCGGTTCCGGCTCTTTTTCGGGCAGGCAAAAACCGCCGAACAGGACTTCTCCGTTGCAGGCGTAGCGGATCCCGTGGTGTTCGCCATAACTTACCGGCCAGGGACTCCGCCAAACTTCGCAGAGCTTTTGTCCGTCCAGGCGGCTCATGGGTAGTGTTAGAACCGGGTAGGGTGCGTCCGCGGCCGGTTCGGGAGCGTCGTCGAAGCCGATCGCGCCGAGCACGGTGGCTCGCTCCGCGTTCGTCAAGCCGCCCAAAGCTTCGACAGGACGTAGGCTGAGATAGACGGGAGGATCGAGTCCGGCGGTTCGCCCCTTAGGAGCGCACAGGCTCGCGTCGTAAGAGCCCATTCGTACTGGCGCATTCATGTCGGGCGTACAGGGCGGAGCTTCAGGAAGCGATGTTTTGGCGCCTGCGCTTGAGGGCGGCGTAGTTGTTGAAAGGGTCGAACAGCGTTTTCAAGTAGTAGATGATCTTGAACATGGCAAGCCTGGGCGCGATCGGCGTATTCCGGAACAGATCGCCGGCCAGTAGCGAGATGACCCCTTCCTTGATCCGGAATCGATTGTTTGGATAAATGATCAGATCCCGCACGGCCGGCGTGGTGATGCGGTAGATGAACCACGAAAACGTTTTCAGTCCGCGGCGTACCGATTTTTCATATCGAACGAGGCGTTTCTCGGCGGTTTCCGGCTCGCGGAGGATGCCGTCCACGGTCTCCGCGCCCGACACGGCGCCTTGCAGGACGAAATGAACGCCGCTGGAGAATACCAGATCGATAAAGGCGAAAGCATCGCCGATCAGCAAGTAATTCTTTCCCCGCGTTCGCCGGGAGGCATAAGAATAATTGCCGGTCGCGGTTACCGGCGACACCAGCCGGGCATTCTTGAGCCGAGCCTGTACCGGGGGGCATAAGGCGATGGTGTCGAAAAAGAATTGTTCGACCGGCGTGCGGCGGCCTTTCAGATAATAAGGCCAGCAAACCGCGCCTACGCTCATCAGGTCTCCCTTGAGCGGTATCATCCAAAACCAGCCGTGATCGAACCAATAGATGCCGATATTGCCTTCGTCCAGGCCGCTTCTGCGCTCGGCGCCTTCGAAATGGCCGAAAATCGCCGCGCTGCTGTGTTTTCTGTTGCGCTCCTTGGTCCCGAGCCGGTCGGCTAAAAAAAAGGTGTCGCGGCCGGAGGCATCGACCAGGAAACGCGGCTGCCACACGCGTTCTGCGCCGTGTTCGTCGGTGACCTTCACCAGCCCTACGCGATCGCCGTGTAGTTCCACTGAAGTCACGCGGCAGCCCTCGTGCACCTCCGCCCCCTTGGCCGCGACATTTTTCAAGAGAACGTGGTCGAACTCCGAACGCTTGACTTCGAAGGCATAGGGATAGGATTTGTCCAGCGCCTCGCCGAACCGGAAGCCGGAACATTTACCGTGGTAGATGGAATCGAGCTCGGCGGCGTATTTGCGCAGGCCGATCTTCTCGACCTCGTCCAGCACGCCGAGCCGCTCCAGATAAGGAAGACTGAGCGGCAGCAGCGATTCGCCGATGTGAAACCGCGGGTGGCGGTCTTTTTCCGCCAATACGACGCGCCAATTCTTTTCCGCCAGCAACGCCGCAATCGACGATCCGGCCGGTCCTCCCCCGATGACCAGCACATCGCATGATTCGCTCATATCAGAATTCTTGAATCAATTTATCCAGCCCCCGAGCGAATAAGGATAATCTTGGATCTAGGCGCTGCCAAGCCGTGCTTCTTCCGATGAGATACGATGAGATATGGCGCCCGAATAAGGTGTGCGATTCAACCGGAAGTGAGGTCGAAGCCGTCTTGAGTTCGGGAACTTCTGAAACGGCAGTTGGCCGCGCTCGACGGAGGTTTTCAGAATGAATCTTGTGACCTTGTGTATTGGCGAGAACGTACCGGCTCATGTTGACGGGTTTCAGCGGATCGTTCGCGATGTTCGACTGCGTGAGCGCCGGCGACCGCGACCACGTGTAAAGAAAAAAGAAAAAGAAAATAAACATTGCTGCAACACCAACCTATCGATGCCGCGCTTTTGGGGAAAATCGTGTTTGCCCGTTTTCTCGAGCTGCCGTTACCGAAGCTCGACGGTGTAGTGAGACGAACCGAATCTTCTACCGGATTTACTGCGCTGGCGCAGTTGCGCTGCGTGAGCGTCGGGCGCTTGACACATGAGTTCGTCGCATGGGATGCGGGCGACGGGACCTCGCGTCCGCCGAACACATGTCTGGGACAGGTACGAGAGGTGGAGGGGCGCCTCGTATTCGCCTATCAGCGTGAAACCTTCGCCCGCGAGTACCGGTTCGACGAAGCGATGTTTCAGGACCTCAAGTCGCGCCAAGCGCTGTCTAAGGAACTGGCGGCGACCCTGCACCGGGTGCGCCTCATCAACAGCCGCAACCGCCTCACCCATGCGCAGGTACAGGCGCTGCTCGAGGCGCAGGCGCCGTTCTTGCGTTCCGGCGAGCCGATGCGGCTTGTGCCGCTGACCCAGGCGCACATGGCCGAGCGGCTCCGGGTTGAGGCGGGGCTTTCGCCGGTGGCCGACGCGGGGCGCATCTCTCGCCTGGTGCGCGGACTGTCGATCATGCTTCCGAATGGAAAAGCGCTGCCATTGCCGGGACTATTTCCCCGGGCGCGCCAGCTTCACGGCTACTACGTGGATTACCTGATCAAAAAGGAACCATCGTGGATGGCGGAAGGGCGATTGCGGAAGCCGCTGTCGGACGGGGCGATTGCCGAAATCCTGGCGCGCGACTACGGCGTCCGGCTATTGCGGCGGACGGTGGCCGATATTCGGCACCAGCTCGCGATTCCGGATTGCCGGCGGCGCGGCCACCGGATGAACTACCTGGTGGCGACCGAAGGGTTTTCCGCGCTGATGCCGCTGACGCCCCAGACCTTGCGCAGCGCGGTTCCCGCTCATCCGGGAGTGTACGAGATCCGCGCGGCGGCGACCGCCTCCCCGGTCGACGCAAACGAGTCGCTGGGACAAAACGGGCTGCCGCCGGAGCCCCATGGAGTGGTCTATATCGGTTCGACGGCCGATCTGCGCAAGCGCCTGGGGGATCACCTGCGCGGCAATAGCGACAACCCGCTGCTGTATCGCTACATCGCCGAGGGGTCCGCACGGGTGCGGTTTCGTCCGGTGAGGGAAGGCTGGCGTTGGGTGGAGCGGGAGTTGTACCGGGTGTTCTGCGAAACCTTCGGCGCGCCGCCGCTGGCCAATCGCATGAGCCCTAAAATTAAACCGTCATACCGGCATGGAAGGGTTGCGACTAAAGCAACCGTTTGCGATTGGGCTGCCGGCATCCATTTGACAGGGACGTTACTCGGCAAGTCGTCCCGAGTGTCTGGGTTTCGGCGATCCCTGCCGGAACGACGAGCCAAAAGCTTGATTCAACAGCATTGACCCTTCAGGCTCATGTGTCGTTGGAAGAAGCTGCGGCTGACCTTTCGTTTTTCAGCTATGCTATATTTGGGAGCGAGCGTAGAAACGGTACGTGGAGGCGTAGCGTCTGCGCACGACCCTAGAAGGCCGGATGGTCGCGGTATCCAAGAACAACAAAAACAGAAAGAGGAAGAAACCTTGCGCAAGCAAGCAAGCAAGCAAGCAAGCAAGCAAGCAAGCTTGACAGCCGGTTCGTCTCTTCTGAATGGGTGGCGGCGATGGCCGGCGGAATGAAGCCGATACGCGACCAGGCCGAGGCCATGATGGCCGAGTTGAAACTGGACGAGGCTGCGATCGAGACGCGCAAGGCGTTTCTGGGTTTTACCGATGCCGACAGTGCTCGTCTTCTGAAACTGCATGAGTCCCTGAGAGGACTAGGGCCGGAATTTGCCGGAAAGTTCTACGACCACATGCTGCGCTTTCCGCAAACGCGTCGCTTCATTCCGGACGATCAATCACTGGAACGCCTCAAGCAAGCCCAGGCCGACTACTTCCACACGCTCACCGCCGGCGACTACGGCCCGGACTATATCCGCCACCGTCTGACGGTCGGCATCGCGCACCGGCGCGTTGGCCTGGAAACCCAGTGGTATCTGGTGGGGGCCTATGCCAAATATCTGGTCGATCTGCTTCCCGAAATCTGGCAACGCCTGGAAGGGGATCAGGAACGGCTGGCCGCCATCCAGTCCCTCCTCAAGATCGTCCTCCTGGACATGGGGCTCGCCATCGATACCTATATCGAGGCCGACCGGCGAAGCATCCTGGCGCTCAAGGAATACGCGGAACTGGTGTTTTCCGCGATTCCCGACGGGCTGGTCGTATTGACTTCCGACCTGACGGTCATTTCCGCGAACCGGGCGTTTCTCGAGCGGTTTGGGGTGGATGCGGCCGAGCTGCACGGTCGGCCGCTGTCCGACTTCATCGAAGCCGACGGGCTCAAAGCGCACCTCGAGGAGGTACGCGATTCCGGACGGTTGCGGCGTGATCTTTTGGTCGAAATGGGTGGAGTGGACGGCGCATCCAGCCTGCCGGTGCGCGTGACCCTGACTGGCATCCGCCTTGCGGAAGAAGAAGAAGAAGAAGAAGAAGAAGCCCGTCTGCTCATGATCGTGGAGGACATGACCGAAGAGGCCCGGTTGCAGCAGGCGCTTAAGGAGAGCGAAGCGACCTTGCTGCGCGCGCAGGAAGTAGCGCACATCGGCAGCTGGCGGATCGATTTTGCCAGCGGCGCCTTGACCTGGTCGCCGGAGGCGTACCGGATTTTCGGTGTGTATCCAGGTGCGCCCTTGAGCTACGAGACTTTCCTGGCCTGCGTCCATCCCGATGACCGGGAGATGGTTGATACAGCCTGGCAAACGGCCTTGAAAGTCGCTCCCTACGACATCGATCATCGCGTCGTCGTGGGCGGTGAAGTGCGCTGGGTGCACGAGCGAGCGGAATTGGAGTTCGATGGGGAAGGCAAGCCCGTTCGCGCTGTGGGCACGGTCCAGGACATCACCGAGCGCAAGTTGGCGGAGGCGCGGATCGAGTCGCTGGCGTTTTACGACCCGCTGACGGAGTTACCCAACCGGGCCTTGTTCATGGACCGGTTGCGTCACGAGCTGGCGGTTGCCGAGCGGCGGGATCAGCGGTTTGCCCTACTCTTCCTCGATCTTAACCGGTTCAAGGAGATCAACGATACCCTGGGGCATGATGCCGGCGACCGGGTGCTGGTGGAGGCGGCGCGGCGGCTCCAGAAGGCGCTGCGGGAGGAGGAAACGCTCGCTCGCCTTTCCGGAGACGAGTTCGTGATCATCGCTTCCGACTCCGGCGAAACCGCCACGCGGATCGCGGACCGGATCGCGCGGGCGCTCGCCGTCCCTATCGATGCGGGAGGCCAGGCGTTCACCGTCTCTGCCAGTATCGGCATCGCCATCTTTCCAGAAGACGGGCGTTCTGCCGAGGAATTGCTCAAGCACGCCGACATCGCCATGTATCGCGCCAAGGCAGCGGCGGAGGGTTACTGTTTCTACCGCGCCGAAATGGGCGCGGAGCTCGCAAGACGCCTGGAGCTGGCGCATCGGCTGGAAGCCGCGCTACAACAAGGGCAACTGCAACTTTACTACCAGCCGCAGGTGCATTTGCCCAGTGGCCGGCTCGCCGGCGCCGAGTCCTTGGTGCGCTGGTGTGACGAGGAATGGGGCATGGTCTCACCCGCCCAGTTCATCCCCATTGCCGAAGAGCGGGGCTTGATCGGCACCTTGGGCGAATGGGTGCTCACCGAGGCCTGCCGCCAGGTGCGGCGCTGGCAGGAACAGGGACGCGCCCTGCCGGGAAGGGTGGCGGTCAATGTCGCCGCCAAACAGTTCGAGGAAGACGACTTCATCGACCGGGTATTGCGCATCGCTCGCGAAACCGGTATTGCCCCTTCGGCCATCGAGCTCGAACTGACCGAATCCAGCATGATGCGTGACCCGGAACGGGCCGTCGAGATCACCCGCGCCCTGGCGGCCGCCGGCTTTGCCCTTTCCATCGATGATTTCGGTACAGGTTACTCGTCGCTGACCTACCTGAAACGTTTCCCGGTGCACAAGCTCAAGATCGACATCTCGTTCGTGCGCGACATGTTGAGCGATCGCAATGATCATTCGATCGTCAGCACGATCATCGCGATGGGCAGGAGCATGGAACTGGAAACGCTGGCCGAAGGCGTCGAACACGCCCAACAGGCCGAAGCGCTTTTGGCGCTGGGATGCCATTTTGCGCAGGGCTACCATTTCGGCCGTCCGGAACCGTCGGACGTGTTCGCGCGTTTTTGGTTGCAAGGCTCGTGATCCTTTTCAATCGTCCGTCACGAGGTAGTTCCGGGTTATCGGCACGGGGCCATGCCGCTTCGCGAACTGGAGCTGGAACACCACCATGTCGCGCCAGCGGAAGGAAGCTTCGCATACCGCGAGATAAAACTCCCACATGCGGGCGAAGCGTTCTCCCATCCGCTCCACGACCTCGGCTCTGTGAGTCTGGAACCGCCGGAACCATTCCCGAAGGGTATACGCATAATGCAGCCTCAACACTTCGAGATCGGTGAGCATCAGCCGAGTACGCTGCATCGCCGGCGACAGATCGGAGAGCAAGGGGATGTAACTGCCGGGAAAGATATGGCGGGTGATCCAGGGATTGGCGGGACCATTCCTATGACTGACGCCTATGGTGTGGAGCAGCGCGACGCCGTCCGGCTTCAGCAGGGTCGCCAATTGCCGGAAGAACTCCGAGTAGTGGCGGACTCCGACATGTTCGAACATCCCGACGCTGACGATGCGGTCGTATTGTCCGGTGTGCTTCCGGTAATCTTCGAGGCGGAAGCGAACCCGGTCCCGGAGTCCCGCCCGCTCGGCCTCGGCTTGGGCGACACGGAGCTGTTCCTGAGAGAGCGTTACGCCGGTCACGTCGACGCCGGCCTCCTGGGCGAGATAAATGGCCAGGCCGCCCCAGCCGCTGCCGATATCGAGGACGCGCATGCCGGGCTCGAGGCGCAGTTTTCGGGCGATCAGCCGGCATTTCGCGAGCTGGGCCTGTTCCAGGGATTGCCCAGGTTCCTCGAAATAAGCGCAGGAATAAAAAAGGCGTTCATCCAGGAAGCGGCGGAAAAGCCACTCGTCGAGGTCGTAGTGGTGTTTTACGTTCCGATAACTGCGGGCGATGGCATTACCCTTTCGAACCAATGCGTGCATGGATCGACGGATACGCCCATAGGGCGCGAGTTCCGGGGCGGAGAAATTACGCATGATGACCTCGAGAAACGTCGGCAGCGCCTCGGGCGAACCGGCGTGCCAACCGCCCTCCACATAGGTTTCGCCGAGTTGGAATTCCGGGTCCCACATCAGGCGAGGCAAGACGGAGACGTCTTGAACGTTCCAGTGCACCTCCGGCTCTCCGTTTCCGAAGCGGCGGCTGGGACTGCCCGGCACGTGCAGATGGAGGGAACCTTCCCGAATCCGCCGGGCCAACAGTCCGCTTGCAGTGTGGTAGAGCATTTTTTTTAACGGCATTTGTTTTTGACTCCTTTTCTACCGAAGTGTCGAAAAGCCTACTCATATTAAAGTGTAACGATCTGTCTTACCGGTTTCGAATAGAGCGTGCCCTTATTCGAGTTGTAGCCCGGTGACGGCACCACCCCTCACCGGTTCCGGTTTCCGCCTCGGTCTACGGCCGATCCTTACTTTGAATACTAAGAGCGTTTTCATCGCTGATGTATGCTCGAAAAGGAAGCTGCCTTTGGCAGCACGAGAGTTTGAAGCGGGTCTCGCCCCGCCGGCGAGTGACTTTTGCAAACCCCATCAAACCCCATCCCTGGGGTTTGCCCTTCGGGCCAGGCTTTGGCTGTCCAGTGACAACGTCCTTTCCTGGACGCTGCCCTGCGGGCGAATGTCGTTTGTCCCATTCCGCTCCAGGCGGAATGGTCGTTCACGGCTCAAGCCGGCGATGCTCCGGCGCGCCATACGGGGCGATTCAGCGATGCCGTACATCGGATTAGAAAATGCTCTAACCAAGCCGATCCGCCAGATCAATGCCCTGGGAATCGCCGTCGAGCCGGGCCATGTCGTTCACGGCCGCGAACCATCCTTATTTCGTCAAGCCTTGGCTCAAGCCGCCGTCACCGACCGAAGCCTTCGTTCGCAGCCATGGCCCGAGGCTCCGTCATCTTGTCGTTGCGCTGCGGGACGGGGAGACGGAGGGTAGGGCCAATATCGATTCGTGGTCGGCGCGCTGCGGGGCTGCGACAAGGAATGTCTGCTCGACGTCATTGGCTCCAAAAAGGAGGGACTCAAGCAAATCTTCTCCAACGCCTCGCAATAGTCCTCCTTGATCGTGGAATACGTGCAACGCTTCGGCGACTTCCAGGGGTTCTTCACCAAGGACAATGTCGCTGATTTGACCCATGCCGCCGGCATCGAAGAAACCCTGCGCGCTTTGGAGGCAGAGGGCGCCTCATCGCGGTGCACGCGTGCGGCCGGTTTGGTGCTTCACGCCGCCGGCAGACCGACCACCCGTGTTAAAATCGCGATTTCGTCATTGAGTCCAATAGACTTCGGCGTCCCGTCGGGACCGTCTTTCCGTCGATTCGCCGGCCACTCAGCCCAAAGCCGATCAACCCGCACTCGCCATAATCCCGTGAACACGCCTACGACTTGCCCCTGCGGCTCCGAGAAGCCTTTCGATATCTGTTGTGGCCCGTATTTGACAAGACAATCGGTACCGCCCACCGCCGAAGCACTGATGCGCTCGCGTTTCACCGCCTTCCAGCTGCGCGACGCCGATTACCTCGGGGACAGTTGGGATCCCGGGCAGCGGCCGGCGTCTCTGAATTTTGAAGGCGACACCCGCACCTGGTCCCGTCTAGATATTGTCGGAACTATAGGTGGCGGCGAAAACGACGAGCGAGGCGTCGTCGAGTTCAAAGCTCGGTTTGAGCTGGGAGACGACACTTATTTGTTACATGAAGTCAGCCGGTTTCATCGGGTGGAAGGGCGATGGGTTTATCTGGACGGCACCATCCCATGTCACGGCAAAATAGCCCACAAGGGCGAAATTCTCCGCAACGCGCCTTGTCCCTGCGGCAGCGGCAAGAAGTACAAGAAATGCTGCGGCGGCTCGGCCGGACGTTCGGGGAAGGCATAACGTTCGTCGTGCACTAGCGACGAACGGGCGCCGATCCGATCGAATTTTTCGCCAAACCGAATAAGAAATGCGGACCGCGGCAATTCCATCATCGTCCTGAGGCATCTGATGCCCTTTAATCATGGGCATTCCGGCGAGTCGCAAGATCAGTCGTGTTGCTGATGGCACATGAATTGCAATTTTAGTTTCGGCGGCCGGTGAGTGAGCAGCAGGAGGCCACCGAATCCTATCCACTCATCGGACCGCACCAACTTTCATCTTTTTCCCCCACTCTCCCTCCTTCCCCGACTCGGTGCCGCCGCAACTGGCGACACCTTTTTCTTTTGTTGCAACGGCTCCGGGCTTTTCTCCTATCGGCCTCCCGGTTCGTGATATTTCTTCTATGCCTTGATAGCATCGGTATCGCGGAAATCGAATCGAACGGAAGGAGGATCAGGAATGATCAAAGAGCTGGCTTTGTGGCTGTCGATCCTTAGCCTTTGGGGAAGCGGACCGGCGTCCGGAGAGGAAGGTCGGTACTTCAGGGTGTCTCGCCAGGATCCAAGGCAGTGCATTGCACCATCATGCGACAGGGTTTTAGTGAAGGAAGTCAACAAACCGCGAACGCGCTGTGCCGACGGGACTTGGCGCCGAGAATGCTATGTCGGCGCGATCGACTTTTCCGAAGCGGGCGGCATTCCGCAGCAAAACGAAGATTTCAAGAAGGAGTTCGTTGTGGGGCGCGGGCTGGTGCGTGGAATTCTCGAAAGGCGTGCGACCGATGCCGGCAGGGAAGACAGCGTTCTGGTCGTGCACGAGACATGGCGGGCGCAGGCACAAGCGTTTCCCTCGGGCGCTCTGTACCGGGTGAAAGATGTCGGCGGGACGTGTCCGATCGAACCCTGCGAACACATCGAGGAAGCGCGACTGAACACGCTCAGCAAGACGTTGATTGCCGAGGTCGACTTGCTCGCTTCCGCCGCCGATCCCGAGCGCGTCAATGCCGGATACCGGGCGCTCAAGCAAGGGAGCGTTCTGGTCGCAGGCAGTCATCAAGCCGTCACCGGCCCGGCGGGCAAGAGCAAATCCCTGGTCGGGAGCGAATTCTATCTAATAGAATCTCCGGCGCCGGCCACCGGCCAGGCCTGTGGCGGCAAGACCGGAGCGCGATGTCCGCCCGGCCAATACTGCGAAGTCGCAACTCCCAACGCATGCGGCTCGACCCGCGTACTGGGAACCTGCGAGGTCCCGCCCGAAATGTGCACCACCGAGCACAACCCCGTCTGCGGATGCGACCGCGAAACCTACAGCAACGATTGCGCGCGCCGCCGTGCCGGCGTTCAACTCGATCACACCGGCCCCTGCACGAAACCGGCCTCGGCACGAGCTCCCAAGCGTTAGGGGCGAGGACGGATTCGCGGCGGTGTCTTGGCCGACTTCCGGTGAAAGGGATCGTGCCGGTGGTTTGCCGCGAAACGGCCACTGAATTGCTGCGGGTGCTCGCATATCCCGAGTTTCGGCTGACATCGGAAGAAAAAGAAGAATTGCTCGCCGACTTCCCGCCTTGGGCGGAAACTGCCGCTCTGCCTCCAGATTCAACGGAAATACCGGACTGCCGTGTCCTCCTATGACCGGGTGTTTCATCACCTCGTCCGCGCGGCGGGGGTGGACGCTTGGGTCACCGGCGACGCCGACTTGTTGGCGATCCGTACCGGCGTCGAACTGCCCATTCTCACCGCCGCCGAATTGAAAAACCGGTTGGATGTTCAGTGCCCCCGTGAGAGAGGTAGGCAAGCAACAGTTGATCGGCATCGCTGTCCTTCTGACGGTTTAACTTCGGTTTGGCGTTCATGCAGCGTTCGTTCATGCGAGACTCCCGATTGCGGGAACTGCGGCAAAGCCCGAGCATCCAATCCAAAATCGACGGGCGGGTATTTCTCGCGGAAAACTGGCTTTTTGGGCCAGGGGAAGAATTCCGATCGGGCGCCGGGATGTGACGCGGCGCCCTGAAACCACCAGGTGAAAACCGGAGGCAAAGATGAAGGGAGTCGTTTTTCACGGAGTCGGCGACATTCGTCTGGAAGATATCGCCGAGCCTCGCATCGAAGAACCGACGGACGCGATCGTGCGGATCACCGCCAGCGCGATTTGCGGGACGGATCTGCACATGGTGCGCGGGACCTTGGGCGGGCTGAAGCCCGGCACCGTTCTGGGGCATGAGGCCGTCGGCGTGGTCGAATCGCTGGGATCGAACGTCCGGAATCTCAGAGAAGGTGATCGGGTGGTGGTGCCCTCGACCGTCGCCTGCGGCTACTGTTCATATTGCCGGGCGGGCTACTACGCGCAATGCGACAATGCCAACCCCAACGGCATTCTCGGCGGGACGACCTTTTTCGGAGGCCCCGCGATGGCCGGAGGCCTGAACGGATTGCAGGCGGAAAAAGCGCGGATTCCCTTCGCCAATGTCGGGCTGGTCAAGCTGCCGGACGATATTACCGACGACGAGGCCATCGTTATCTCGGATATCCTGCCGACGGCTTATTTCGGTGCGGAGCTGGCGGAGATCAAGTCCGGCGACACGGTGGCCGTCTTCGGCTGCGGTCCGGTCGGGCAGTTTTCCATCACCTGCGCCAAGCTGCACGGCGCCGGCCGGGTATTGGCCGTAGACAACGAACCCTCGCGCCTCGAGATGGCGCGCAACCAGGGCGCGGAGGTCATCAATTTCGACCTCGAAGATCCGGTGCAGACGATCCGCGATCTGACCGGCGGAATCGGCGTGGATCGCGCCATCGACGCGGTGGGCGTGGATGCCGAGCGTCCCCGTCACGGACCGGCGGCGCAAAAGGCTGATCAGCAAAAAGCCCAGTTCGACCAGGAACTGAGCGAAATCGCGCCGGAAGCTCGGCAGTACGGAGCCCGCTGGCATCACGGCGACAGCCCGTCCCTGGTTTTGACCTGGGCCGTCCAGGCTCTGGCCAAGGCCGGAACCTTGTCAATCATCGGTGTTTATCCGCCGTCCGATCGCTTTTTCCCCATCGGCATGGCGATGAACAAGAATCTCACTGTGAAAATGGGGAACTGCAATCATCGCCAGTACATCCCCATGCTGATCGACCTGGTTCGAAGCGGAGTCATCGAGCCGACCGAGATCCTGACTCAGACCGAGCCTTTGACTTCGGTCATTGAAGCCTACCGCGCCTTCGACGAGCATCGTCCGGGGTGGCTGAAGGTCGAACTGGTTTGAGGTTTAGAGTCGGGTTTCGCGAATGACTGCCGTTTCTCGGTTTAAGCCGACCTCGCCTTGATCGGAGCGGCGGAATGCCCGCATTCCGCTGCGCTGCATGCGGGCTACACGCTTTTGGCGTTTGACGCCACGAGGTAGCCCGGATGGAACGGAGCGCAATCCAAGGATACGGCGCTCTGTCTCTCCCGGTTACGCTACCGCTTCATCCGGGCTACCGATATGGTGTTCGATCAAAGCCCGTTCCGCGTCGGTGAGATTACTCGGATAGCTCATGAAGGACAGTTTTTCCGAAAAAGTCAGGGCGAGCTTGACTCTACCTGATTTTCTTTTGTCAAACAGCTTCTTAGAAGAAAACCTCTGCCCCCATCTGTTCACGCTCTCGATGAAGGTGCCGGCCGAAACGGAATGGCGCCATCCCCTAGAGCGACGCGCTGTTCTCGTGATATCCACGGTTGTCCGTTCATCCGTCGTTCTCCCGCCCGAGAACAAACGAACGATATTGGCGCGGGTACTGACGGTCGTCGTGACACTGAGCGTCGGCGGTGTCGGGGAATACATGGCGTGGCTGGAACGACAAAACGCCGAGCGCGAAGAGCGCAGCCGCGTGATCAGCGAAGTGGGCGAGCTCAGGGCGTCGCTGGAAAGCGAACTCAACGCCACGCTGCATCTGACGCAAGGGATGATCGCCTATGTGGCCACACGCTCGAATCTCGAACCCGAGGTGATCGAGCCGATGCTCAAAACGCTCTACGAGTACGGGCGCCACGTTCGCAATATAGGACTCGCGCCCGGCAACCGCCTGATCTACATCTATCCGCTCGAAGGCAACGAGAAGGCGCTCGGGCTCTATTACCCGGACCTCAAGGAACAGTGGCCCGCGGTCGAACGCGCTATCCGCGAGCGCAAGCCGCGGCTTGCCGGCCCGAGACAACTGACGGTTCATCCCCACGTACGTGGGGAACAGCGTTGCTCCGGTCGGCTTGTTGCTTGACGCGGTGGTTCATCCCCACGTACGTGGGGAACAGGTGTAATTTCCGTTGCGCCTCACCCAGGCGCCGTGGTTCATCCCCACGTACGTGGGGAACAGTCATCCCGCCCAATGCGCATAGTGCAATGATTCGGTTCATCCCCACGTACGTGGGGAACAGACCGTCGGATTTTTGCGTGATGTGCCGAACGGCGGTTCATCCCCACGTACGTGGGGAACAGTACAGGTGATCGGCGATATCGTCGACCGCGTGCGGTTCATCCCCACGTGCGTGGGGAACAGAACCGGGAATACACACTGACCGAGTTCCCGAGCGGTTCATCCCCACGTACGTGGGGAACAGATCGTCGAGATCACGGCCGTCAATGAACATGACGGTTCATCCCCACGTACGTGGGGAACAGGGCGACGGCGGACGCCTACATGGCGCACAACCGGGTTCATCCCCACGTACGTGGGGAACAGG
>DYIL01000008.1:2035-65116 GCA_020723665.1 Methyloversatilis universalis | reverse complement strand
GCGGACGCCTACATGGCGCACAACCGGGTTCATCCCCACGTACGTGGGGAACAGGGCGACGGCGGACGCCTACATGGCGCACAACCGGGTTCATCCCCACGTACGTGGGGAACAGGCCCTATCGGGTCGCCCTCGCCCTTGATCTCGCCGGTTCATCCCCACGTACGTGGGGAACAGAACCGACGAATCTGGTTGTTGGCGGCTTCCATCGGTTCATCCCCACGTACGTGGGGAACAGATTGGCCAGCTTCACGAGTGTTCGGTATTGCTCGGTTCATCCCCACGTACGTGGGGAACAGATAGGCCCCGACTCGCCGTAAAGCGCGATCCACGGTTCATCCCCACGTACGTGGGGAACAGTGAACTCACCCGAAAGGCCCTGCATGAACAACCGGTTCATCCCCACGTACGTGGGGAACAGTTTTTTAGGGACTATTAAGGAGAAGAGGGAAACGGTTCATCCCCACGTACGTGGGGAACAGGCAGTTATCTTTCGTCAAGCACTGAAAGTTATCGGTTCATCCCCACGTACGTGGGGAACAGATATTTCTGTTTTACTGACGATTCGGCCGTCACGGTTCATCCCCACGTACGTGGGGAACAGTCGCGCAAGATGCCGGCGCGGAAGGCCCGCGCCGGTTCATCCCCACGTACGTGGGGAACAGGAGTTGTAGCTGACCGTGACCGGGTTGACCGTGCGGTTCATCCCCACGTACGTGGGGAACAGCAGGGAATCACAATCGCCCGTTCGGCCAACGGCGGTTCATCCCCACGTACGTGGGGAACAGACCTCAAACCGGAGCATCCAGGAGAAAAATCCCGGTTCATCCCCACGTACGTGGGGAACAGGACGTCCTTTTCTGAAGCGCCATCCGCACGTCCGGTTCATCCCCACGTACGTGGGGAACAGGTGAACTGCGCCAGCAAGGTGTCGGCTGGCAGCGGTTCATCCCCACGTACGTGGGGAACAGATGAAGCAAAAAGACATGGCTGTATACGCTGCCGGTTCATCCCCACGTACGTGGGGAACAGTCGAGAGACAGCGGAAGCGACACTGCTGAAGAACGGTTCATCCCCACGTACGTGGGGAACAGGGCTCGCGAAATATCGCGAGCAATCTGGTGCCCGGTTCATCCCCACGTACGTGGGGAACAGGTGAACTGCGCCAGCAAGGTGTCGGCTGGCAGCGGTTCATCCCCACGTACGTGGGGAACAGATGAAGCAAAAAGACATGGCTGTATACGCTGCCGGTTCATCCCCACGTACGTGGGGAACAGTCGAGAGACAGCGGAAGCGACACTGCTGAAGAACGGTTCATCCCCACGTACGTGGGGAACAGGGCTCGCGAAATATCGCGAGCAATCTGGTGCCCGGTTCATCCCCACGTACGTGGGGAACAGTCAAATCGGTCCTGGCCGAGCACGGCATTAGCCGGTTCATCCCCACGTACGTGGGGAACAGATCACCCGCTATTACTGGATTCGCTCCAGGAACGGTTCATCCCCACGTACGTGGGGAACAGATAAACCGTGCCGTTCCGGAGCTGGATACGGATGGTTCATCCCCACGTACGTGGGGAACAGCCGAGGATCGTTTGGTGCAGCTCTCCGCTGAGCGGTTCATCCCCACGTACGTGGGGAACAGAGCTTCTGGAGCCGGTAGATATCGTCCCAATCCGGTTCATCCCCACGTACGTGGGGAACAGGCCTGCTGCGCGGCGATCGATTCCGATACCTCCGGTTCATCCCCACGTACGTGGGGAACAGAGAATCCAGGGGAAAGGGATTTACACCGAGATCGGTTCATCCCCACGTACGTGGGGAACAGGGACGTTTGGCATGATATCAACCGTATGCGGACGGTTCATCCCCACGTACGTGGGGAACAGTTTTCGGGCACGGCGTCTGAACCGCTTGGGCACGGTTCATCCCCACGTACGTGGGGAACAGTGGCGCGCATCCATGCTGGATCGACCCATGGGCGGTTCATCCCCACGTACGTGGGGAACAGGTCAGGAAGGACCCAATTTTTTGCCGCGGCCCTGGTTCATCCCCACGTACGTGGGGAACAGCGTGCCGGGTCGTTCGCGGCGCCAGTGAATACCGGTTCATCCCCACGTACGTGGGGAACAGCGGCGACACACTAACGCTATGTAAGCTCACGTCGGTTCATCCCCACGTACGTGGGGAACAGGTAGCAGGCGCATTCGCCGCGCACTCTACGACCGGTTCATCCCCACGTACGTGGGGAACAGAATGTTACATTACCGGTCGCGGCGGCGGCGGCCGGTTCATCCCCACGTACGTGGGGAACAGGTGCCACTGCCCGCTTCAATGATGCGTAAGAGCGGTTCATCCCCACGTACGTGGGGAACAGCTTCGGATCTCATCCCGTACGTGCTCGGTGTGCGGTTCATCCCCACGTACGTGGGGAACAGGCATTATCTCGCCCTCGGCGCCACCGTCGGATCGGTTCATCCCCACGTACGTGGGGAACAGATGTAGCGGCTCGTCGCCTGGCAGCGACGGATCGGTTCATCCCCACGTACGTGGGGAACAGGAATCGCTCCGGATCGGGCGGGCTCGATAGCCCGGTTCATCCCCACGTACGTGGGGAACAGGACGTGCCGGTGATGGAGACGGTTTTTCCATCCTGGTTCATCCCCACGTACGTGGGGAACAGCCGTTTTCATCGTTCGCGGTTTCGTTCATCTACGGTTCATCCCCACGTACGTGGGGAACAGTCCGGCAGCAGACCGAGGATGTCCGACAGTCGCGGTTCATCCCCACGTACGTGGGGAACAGGCGATTTCGGGGGCGGGGTCTGATCCAGCTGACGGTTCATCCCCACGTACGTGGGGAACAGGAACACGACCGTGACCTAAATGCCGCGATCAACGGTTCATCCCCACGTACGTGGGGAACAGGAACGATCTGGCGAACCCGATGGCATTCCGGACGGTTCATCCCCACGTACGTGGGGAACAGCGCTCTTGTCTTGTATCGCAGAGCGCATTTTGCGGTTCATCCCCACGTACGTGGGGAACAGACCCGCTTGCAGAATTCGGCAATAATGATTGACGGTTCATCCCCACGTACGTGGGGAACAGACCATTTCTAACCCTTTGTTAGACCTGGCACAAAAAGGCCGGCAGAAATTCTACCGGCCAATAGCCGCTTTGAAAATGAAAAATCCAGGCTGTTAAAGAGCATCTTTTCCCTCCCCGTCGGCCGGTTCGGGAGGATAGAAGGACACGAGTTTCAGGCCGTCTAGTTCGACGGGCATGCGCCGGTTCTTGCCGAGCGTTACGAAGTCGAAGCCCGATTCGGTATTCGTGGACCACGCCATCACGGCGTTGCCGTCTCCGATGCCTGCCTCGACCTGCGCCCAGAGCGTTTCGCGCACGCGCTTCGACAAATCGCCGACGTAAACGCCGGCGCGAATTTCTATCAGCCACACGCCCAGGCGGCCGCGCAGCCGGGGAGGTACGTTTTCAACCACGATGACCAGCATCGCCGAGACTCTTAGGGTTGGGGATGGCAGGGCCGACGGCGTCTTCCGGTGGTTCCGGCGGTTCCAGTCCGCCTGCCGCGAGCATGTCTTCGATGGTTGGGATGATCTTTTCCAAGAGCTTGGTTTTCCGGAACATGTCGCGGCAGGCCAGTCGAACCGCTCGCTCCGGGTTGTCCGGGTTCTCCGCGGCGGTCTTGAAAGCGATCGGCACGACAGTATCGAATTTGAACAGGTCGGCGATGTCGTAGACGAATGAGAGGGGCTTCCCGGTGTGGATGAAACCCACGGCAGGCGCATAGCCCGCCGCCAGCACCGCCGCTTCGGTGATGCCGTAAAGACAGGCGGTGGCGGAGCTGACGCAGCGGTTGGGCAGATCGCCGGAGCCCCATTCGTCGGCGTCGTAGTTGCGATGTTTCCAGGTGACGCCATAGCGCTTGGCGAGCAGTTCGTACATCTTACGGACCCTGGCCCCCTCGATGCCCCGAAGCTGCTGGACGCTGCGCCTCTCCGGCGGTTTTTCCTTGAACCGGAATTCGTACATCTTGCGCACCACCTTGAGCCGGGCATCCTCATCCAGTGCCAGCTTGGCCTGATACAGAAGACGATCGGAGCGTGCGCCGCCCGGCTGCCCCGAGGCGTAAAGCCGAACCCCGGCTTCGCCCACCCAGACCAGCAAGGTTCCGACCCGCGCCGCCAGCGCTGCAGCTCGGTGCGAGACTCGCGTTCCGGGTTCCAGCATGATGCAGGCGATGGAGCCGACCGGAATGTGGGTGCGGACGCCGGTTTTGTCGATCACCACGAACGAGCCGTCGAGCACGTCGATCTCGCCGTATTCAATGAAAATGAGCGAAATGCGCTCTTTCATGGCGATGGGTTTCAGGGGAGGGAGGAGATCGGTCATCGCCAGTCCTTCAAGTGCATGGCGTGCTTATCGTCGCCCACGGCCTTGAGGTATTTCTCGTCAGCGGTGACAAAGATGCCTTCATTGACGACGGCAAGAGCATGATAGGCCGCGTCGTAGAAGGTGACGCGGTGGCGGGTCGTCAATGTCACGATTTGGCGTTGCCAATCGGGGGCAGACAGCGATTCTCCCGGACCCAGGGCCGCCAATAAATCGCCGAGCTGTTGCTCGGCCTGTGCCGGATATCTTCGAGCCAGCAAGTTGCCGACTTCGAAGAACCAAAGGGAAGGGACTTTGATCTCGACACGCCGGTCCCCAACTGCATCGATGATTGCCCATGCCTGCTGCTGATAATCCTCGCTTCCGGGCGGCAGAATCCATTTGAGAATGACGGATGCATCCGCAACCAGCACATTCATTCGTGACTATCCCGATCCTGTCGAACCCATTCCTCCGCGCTCATTTCTAATGGTTCCATGGTTTTGCTTCTTTCGCGGATACGGGCAAACGCTTCCATCCGCCGCCGCCTGGCGAGAGTTTCGGCCAGGGATTCATTGATCAGTTTGCTACGCTCGCCTTGAGGAATCTCCTGCAGCTGCGCCCAAACACCGTCATCCAGAACGATATTGATGCGATGCGGCATATTCTGCCTCCATAATATGGAGAAGAGTTTTACACACCAAGTATACACATCAAGCTCGCTTCACCAGCAGCAAACCGCAACCGAAGGCTTTGGCGGGGCCGATGCCGCGGTGGAGCGTTTCGAGGAATCGCTCGACATTCGCGACTCGTAAGACTCCGTTGAATTCCAGCGTGCTCATCGACATCGGCCTGTCCGCTCCGGGCTTGTACAAGCGGTGTTGCCGGTATCCGTCCGCATGCACGGACTCGATCTCGAATCCGCATCTTTCGGCTCTTTCAGCGAGCCATTCCGTGCCGGCTTCGTGGACGATGGCTGCCAGTGGAGGGCGCTGCGGTCGGTCGGGATATCGATGCTTTTTCAGGTCCGCTACCACGTCATCCCGCCTTCGTCTCTTGATCGTAGGATCGTCGCTGATTTTCCGGACGCGCACCGGGTTGGCGCGCAAGACGAACGCGAGCCTTTCGCCGGGCGCGAGGCGGGGCTGGAAAGGCCGGCTCTCAATGTCCCACAGGTTTTTCGCATCGATCGGTTCGCACCGGGAAAGGACGTAGAAAAAAGGCCAGTGTCCTTGCTGTTCTCGGCGATACAAGAAATCGCGGGCGTCGGAACCTTCGTTGAACAACTGCCAGATCAGCTTGTGTTCGGCATACGCGTCGGACGGGATGGCCTTCGCCAATTGCGCGAGATCGAGCCCAGGTTTCAGGCGAATGCGGCTCAGATAGCTCATCGTACGTCTCCCCGCCGATAGTGCTCGTTGCGCTTCCCGAATTGCCAACGCCTGCGGCTTAGCGGCATGTCCTGGCGCGGTATGGTGTGCAGCGGTTTGCTGCCGGTCATGCCCGTTTCCCAATAGAAATCGCATTCGGAGCTCCCGGCGCCCAGCGCATGTCTCAAGGTTTCAAGATACTTGCGCTGTGCTTCGGTCTGTTCCGCATCGTAGCGCGTCAAGGCTTCCTCGAATGTTCGGGCCGAGATGCACCGCGGCGAGAGGGGAAACGCCAACGGGCAGGATTTCCGTCCGAGATAAAGCGGCAAGCGCGGCCGATTCAGATGCTCGGCCAAGGTTTCCAGCGAATAACGGGAGCCGGGATTTTCGGCGAGACAGACGGTGTACAAGGCGTCGCCTCGGTAGTCGCGGGTGGAGAGCACGGTGTAAAGATTGCTACGGTCCCGTGTTTCGTCGCGGCGGGTGCGAAGGTGCCTCAATCGGCTGGTGGATTCGGGAACTTGCGTGGTGTGGTAATCCCGCAGTAGGACGCCCGCGGCGTCGACGCGCACCGCGTAGCCGTATCCATCCGTCAGGGACTGATGTTTGTCGTCCTCGTGCCGACGGATACCCAGCGCCGCCGCCAATAATCCCAGGATGGCGGATTTCGACGGGTGCGGTGTGCTCGGGCGCTGCTCGCCCACGGCGATATCGCCCCAGGCGGCCATCGGCCCGTACAGCCGAAATACCAGAAATCGGCGCATGGCTCACTCCTTCACGAAGTCGATGACGGCTTGGAGGCTGCCTTCCGGTTCGGTGGCGTCCATCACGACGCAGGCATCGGCACAGGCGCCGTAGACCTTATCCAGGTTATCCCGGGTCGCGATCAGCGCTCGGATCGCGTTGGCCAGCATGTCCCCTCCGTAACCGTTCACCGGTTTCAGGAACGCGACCGCAAGGGAACGAGGCTGCTGGCTGCCTCGCTCGGCGAGAATGAAGGAAGCACGCGCCCGCGAACCGAAGCTGTTTTGCTTGCCGGTGGGGGCCACGGTGGCGGCGGCTTCCACCAAGGCGGCGAGCGCCCGGTTCGCCAGGATCTTGTCGCCGCCCAGATTTTCGACGAGGAGGTCCTTGTCGATGCAGATGTATAAGTAGAATAGGCCGGCCGCAAATTCGGTTTCCCCCATGTGCCCGGCGCCGACATCCTCGAGACCTTTGTTCAAATCGTCCACGGCGGTAAAAAAGTCATCCTCGATCGCGACTTTGTGAACACTGATGGCATGGGCGACCTGAGCGGCGGCTTCCACGTTGTAGCGCGGGTTGTCGGCCAGCATGCGGCCGAACAGAGCGATGTCGGCGGCGGAGTGCTTTTCCCGCAACAGCTGCAATTCCTCGGCGGTGGGTTCGGTACCGCGTTCGGCAATCGTCGCCACCAAGGCGTCGATGGCGGAGCGTTCTTCCGGACTGATGTGGGCCAGTTGGCGGATGGCGAGGGTCTTGGCCAAGGCTTTGGGTACGCTGCTGCCGTCCGTCAAAACGATTTCTTCCTGCTCTTCTTCGGCTGGCTTCTTGTCGGAAGCTTCCAGCTTGCCGAAAACCGATGCGATCTTCTGCGCCCAATCCTGCGCCTGCTTTTCCTTGACGCCTTTTTCCTTCAATGCCTTATAAACTTCAACGCCCATCAGTTTGGTGCGGACGCCTTTGTGTTCCTTCAGGGCCGATTCCATGACATCCGAGGTGCGCCAGGCGCGCTTGAGGCTTTGCGAGGAAATCCGAAGCCGCGTTTCGCCGCCCATCACGGCGGTTTTCGGCCGGCCCAGGTCGTCGCGGTTGAGATTGGACGGGGGATACGAGGTCAGAAGGTGGAGTTGGATAAAGCAGGTCATTTTGAGGTTCTCCTGTTTGTATCGATGGAGGTCGGGTTAGCGCGCCGTAACCCGACGAGTCGGCTGGTCGTCGGGTTACGGCGCACGAAAAAGTCAGAGACAGATCGGAACGTATCGGGAAGCGCGCCTAACCCGACCTACGACGATCCGTCGAGCGCGTCGTAGTAATCGAAAGTCCACTTGCACCGTGTCTGATCCCCCCAGTAGTAGATGTCGTAAGCCAGTTGCGCGACGGGCGCGGTGTTGTCCGCCAAGGACAGGATTCGAACGAGGTCTATGAACAATTCGTCGTGGGATTTGGCTTTCAACAGCCGGCGGAAACGCAGTTCGCTGACGCGCGGCGTGCCTCCTTTAACCTTGGGCAGCACGAGCCAGGTGGCGAAAGCGTGTTCCCCGTTGTGGGTTTCGACATGGGCCAGGACGCCGCCGATCGCCGCACAGGCCGGCAGGTTTCCGTAGCCGGCGGCTTGGAGTTTTCTTCGCAAGATTTGGAAGCGTGGAACCAGCACGATTTCCGCGAGGGTTTTGCAGCGCTTGAGCTCCGCCAGTTCGCCGCGGCGGTTGGGTTGGCCTTCGCGCTCGGATGCGGGCTGCATTTCCCGCCACCAGTCGGTAACGGCGGCATCGAACAATTTTTTCTTTTCGTTTTGGATGTCGGGTGAAGTGTCCATGTCGGGCCTTGATTACTGTTGGGAGTCGGATTTCAGCGGCAGATCCAGCAGGTTCTTGATGTCTTTCTTGTAGTTGAAGCGCATCAGCCTGCGGCGCGCTTCGGCAATGCGACGGGGATTTTGGTCGGCGATTTCCGTGGTGTTGGCGTAACGGTCGAAGGTGCTCAGCGTGTAGTGGTTGAGCGTCTGGTGCCAATCGCGGAAAACCTGTTTGCGGCGAGCGCTATCGGCCGGATCGGGAAGCAATCCCTCCCGTAACAGTCGATAGAAGTCGCTTTCCGTATCGGACCAGAACGCCACATCCAGAAAGCTCATGTCGGCCCCGCTACGACGTGGATCTCCGTCGCTGAGCCAGGCGTCCTTGAGACAGGAACGCAGGTTGCCCAGGAACAGACCTGCGGCATCGACCAGGCTTTTCACGGCGGATTCGAAAGGGATGCGCTTCGATTCTTCGAGCTCGTAAAGCGGCATGGTCGCTTCGTACCAGCCCCGCGGCTTCATATTGTCCATGTCGTAGCCGAAGGCCCAGAGGCGGAATCGATAGCCGTCCCGATGCAGGCCGAGATTCCAGAAGCGTCGCACGGTTGCCGCCGGGACCCGTCGAATCTTTTTGTCTTGATCGTTTTGAACCAGCCCCAGCCAATGCCGATAACTGATCGAGCCCTTGGGATGCACGGGCAGGACTTGGCCGCTCGCCTCGCGAATGTGCGGACTGAGCGTATGTTCCCAGGCGCCCTCGTAATTTATCCCGTAGTTCCTGGTGCGGTATTGCCTCACTAGAATCTCGCTGGGCTCGCCGGACAAACCGCATTCGCCGCTGCCCACGTCCTCGAAATCCAGGCGGATGCGGCGCGGCATACCCCAGAACATTTGTAGCGGATTGACCTGCGTCGATGTGGTGTTCGGCGTCCTGCTGCCCTTTTCACTGGTGCGGGTCGGTGCCAGCCAGGGAAAGATATCCTCGCGTCGGTTATGTTCGCTCTCGAAAGCGGTAGCCTCCAACACGTTGAGCCAGACGGTTTGCCAGAGTGTCGGAGGCTTCCTGGAATCCGACGGCGCGGAGACGACCAGAGTGGTCAGCGGCCCTCCGCCCCGGAGCGAGGTCCGATGTCCCACGCCTCCCGCCGGGGCATTGGTCTGTAGGGCGTACAGCGCCATGGCTGCCACGGCGGGCGCGAATCCCTGTTGCGGCAAATCTTTGATGAAATGAGTTTCGCTGCCGGCGGTGTCGATGAGCAAGGCTGTGATGGAAAGGGGTTTTTGCGCCGACAGCGGGTCCAAGTCCTGCATGAATCGCGGGCCGGCACCGTCCAGATCGAAAGCGTCCCGGTAACGGGAAAACGCGGCCTTCAGTTCCTCTGGACGCGGGGGACGATCGAAAAAACGGTCCTCCCATTCCGATCGGTCTTTCGGAGCGATCGTGGTTTGTAGCAGGCCGATGAGGAACTGTATCAAGGCTCCGTTGAAATCCGCGCGCGGGGCGTCCACGGCCACGATCGGGTTGTCTTCATGGTCGGCGGTGATTTCCCAGGGGGCGATCCGATCGCTATTTCCGCTCGCGCGACGGACGGGTAACCAGCGCCATTGCCGGTCAAGATCGAGCAAATTCAAAGGCATTATCGCCCTCCGCGTCTAAGGTGTCCGAGAAAGGGAACCCGTGATGGTCGTGATCGGCTAACTGCTTTAGCAGCGAGTTTTCCTCCTGAAGACTAAGTAATTGATCGAAATGGCTTCTTACGAGTTGTTCCATGTGATCCAGTACAGTCATTCTTTCTTGGTGCTGAGCAATTTCCCGTTTCTTGGCGTCGTTTATCAGATAAAGAACCGTTGCTTGATTCATTCGTAGCTTCCACTGATCCCATCCGGGCAGCGAGTTTATACGCCACTGACAGATAATGTAAAGAGGGTACAACTAAATAGAAAACGACGGTCCTTCATTTCAGGTATTCTAGAAAGCACTCCCATCGCCTTGATGGGATGAACCGAGGGCGCAACTAAATAGCGCATCGTTCCCGACTGTTGTCGGGACCTGGGGGCGGCTTAGCCGCCCCAACACTTTTTCGTCTTCACCGTCCCATCGCTATTCCTCTTTCACGCCACACTCAAGCCCGATTTTCCCGTCGCCCCAGCCCCTCGGCGATGAACGAAAGCACCAGGGTGTTAACGCTGACGCCTTCTTGCCGGGCTCGGGCCGCAAGTTTGGCGTGCAGGGATTTGGGCAGGCGCTGGACGAACTTGCCGGGCTCGCCGCCGCTGCCGGGTTCGGGCACCGGATCGCCGAATTCGCGGGCGGTCAGAATCCAGCTCTTGACGGCATCCCGGCCGTTGGCGATGGCTTCCTCGATGGTTGCACCGTCGGCCATGCAGCCGGGCAGATCGGGAAAAACGATCAGAAAACCGCCGCCGTCGGACAAAGGGCGGATTTCGCAAGGATAATCGGGGAATGTCTCGCTCATGGATCAGTCTCCTGCACCTTGAGTGACGAGCCGGACGAACTTTTTCACATACTCCGGCGCGATGGGTTTGTGAGCCGGAACCGTCAGCTTCGCGCCGTTGGGATGGCGAAACGTGACATGGCCGGTGCCCGGCTGCCGATAAGCGATGCCATGAGCATCCGCTATCGCCTTGAGTTGCTCTATCCGCCAATCGCGAGGATTGGCGCGCATCTTGTCCAGGAGTTTTTCGGTCTTGCTCATGGATGGCGTGATATCAAATATAGCATCATTCAGAGGCGCAATAGGCGCCTCGTAAGCTTTGAAACGGTTTACGCGCGCCGCAATCCCAGACGCTCGTCATAAATCAATGCCACTGGTTCGCCCCGCCGGTCTTTCCCCTTTCCGACGCCAACTCCGTTTTCAATGCGCAGCACCAGCAACTTGCTCCACTTGCCCTTGTCCGGCATGCCTTGTCGGCAACGGTTCACAGCGTCTCGCAAGGTTGGATCGTCCTCGGCTATCTCTTCCGCGAAGAGTGACACCCGCACGCTGAGTTGGCTCAGCTCCCAGGCGAATTTTTCGGCGCGAATCCAGGGTTTCACCTCGCCGTTTTCCCAGCGGGCCAGCCGTAGCGTGATCGAGGGTTGATCTTCCAGGCGGGTCGGTGTGAGTGCGTCATCCCAAGGCTGATAGCCTTCGTCGATATATCCGTTTTTCAACTTGATGACATTGGCGGAGGCTATGGACTGCTTCGCGGATTTGTCGCCCTCGACTTCGCTGGATTTGTCCCGAAAAGAGGTCGGTATCGCGGTCTCGGCATTTTCTCCGTAAACACCTTCGATGTAGGCGCGGGCGTGGCCGGGCATCACGAGCTTACCGGTTTCCATGAGTCGCTTTGCGGTAAGCCAAAGCCTGCCGTGATCCGGATATACCGCGGCGGTTCCGGGCAAGGCGGCGCTGACCCAATCGGCATCGGGTGTGTCGGTGAACGCGGGGCCGAAGAGCCAGAGCTTCGGCGTTCCGCGTCCTTCAGCTGCGGCTCGATCTCCCCTTGCGTCACGAACATGACGGCACAGGCGTCCGGCCCGTTGAATGAGCAAGTCGATCGGCGCCTGGTCGGAAATCATCACGTCGAGGTCGACGTCCACCGAGCTTTCCAGCACCTGCGTACATACCAGGATTTTGCCGCGCCGTTCGGAGCTCCGACTTTCGGGCCCGAAGGTCCGCAACGCCAGGTTCTCGATAATCAGGCGATCGCCCAAGGCAAACCGTGCGTGGAACAGGATCACGTCGTCCCTCGGGATGCCCGCATGCAGTAATTTCTCGTAGGCGGCTATGGCGTCGTCGACCGTGTTCCGTATCCAGCAGGCGCAACGGCCCTCCTTTCTGGCCGAGCACAGGAGTTCGATGGCGTCGTCTGCGGAGTGAAGCCAGCCTATGTCTACCGAACGCGCCACTTCGGGGCGGGTAGCCAGGGGGATCTCATCCGGGGATTCGGTGGCAACGCGGGTCAGGAGTGGGTATTCGCGACTGGATGGATGTGGTGCGCCGAGGCCCAAGCCGCGACAATAAGCCGACGCCAGTCTTTCACGGGTGAGCCGCGGTAGGGTCGCCGAAAGCAGAATCGCGCAACCGCCTGCGCTGGCGTGAAGTTCGAGCAAGGCCTCCAGCAAGCGCAGCATGTAGGCGTCGCAGGCGTGTACTTCATCGACGATCAGTACTTTTCTGGCTAGTCCGAACAGCCGCAGGGACTGATGCCGGGTGTACAAGGCCGCCAGTAGAGCCTGGTCCACAGTGCCCACGCCGATATCGGCAAGCAAGGCTTTCTTGCGACTATCGGAAAACCACTCGATCCTCTGGTTGCCGGCCGACTCGTCATCCAGCCGATAATCGGCGTCGCTGTCTTTTCCGCCGGACGCTAAGTCCTCCAGGGCGGGTTCCAGGCGGCTGGCGCTATGAGCCAGAACCCGATTCGGTGTTTCCCGGTAAAACTTGCCGTCCAATCCCTTGTCGACAATGCGCCGGAACATGGCGTTGGAGGTCGCCATGGTCGGGAGACCTAAATAGAAACCATCTGCCAACCCTTCTCGGATCAGGCGGTGGGCCAGCATCAAGGCTGCCTCGGTTTTACCGGCGCCGGTCACGTCTTCGAGGATGTACAACTGCGGTGAGGCGGGTAACGGAATGTTCGCCGCCGTCTGTTGGAGAGGAGTCGGCTCCACGAGATATTCGAACAGTTCGTGCAAGGTTTGCGGTTGCGGGCAACGCGGAAGCAAACCGAGCTCGTTTAGGGCGTTTTCCGCCTGAGGCAGGGCGAACCATTTCCAATAGTCGGAAAGGGGCAGTGGCTCGGTTCGGTATTCAAAGTATTTTTCGCTTGAACCCAGCCAGTCGCACAGTACCGCCAGTCCGGCCAGCCACCAGGATAAGGGTGTGAGCCGCTCGTGAATGTCCCTTCCGGACAATTCGCCACCGCGCCTGGGCAGCATGAATTCGGCGCAGTCGGCCGCGAACTGCATGGCGGCGGTTATGTCGGATTCGGTGAAATGCTGATCGAGCGAAGGACGGAGATCGGATGTCTTCGGTGGCTGTCCATGGTGGCCGGTGACGATTCCGGCCCAAAGCTCGAAAAGCTTACGGCTGGTACGATCCGGAGAAGTGCAGAACCAAGCCTGCTTGGCAGCCAGGCTCCACAGTTTTTCGGTCCAAAGGCAATAGCCCAGCGTGTCGTGCCGTATGGAGTATCGTTCCACAGGCCGTTCGTTGTTCAAGAACAGGCTCAAGTCCGCCCGTAGTCCCTGGAAGCGATGGCTGAACTTGCCCAAATCATGTTGAGACAGAAAAAAGACGTACCAGTCGGCGAGCGTCTCTTCGGAAATTCCGAGCCGCGCCGCCCAATCGGATCGCAGTGCCGCATGGCGATCCAGATAGACTTTTCCCACCGCCGCCACGTCCAGGCTGTGATACGGCAACAAGTGACAAGGCGTTCCGGCTTCGCCTTCTTTGCGCGCTTTTCCCCAATATTTCCAGTAGGCACGATCGGCAGTCATCGCTCATCTCCCATGTGCAACGCGAAGGTTATAGCACGGGTAGTGGCTCACCCGATGATGCTGTAAAGATGTTTTTTGTCGGAAAAGGCTGAAATTTTTGTAAGCGGATGCTTACATGATGTATCGGAGCGAGATGCTGGGGCGGGGAATTGGAAGGTGGGCGTTTGAATATCGATGGGGTGTCGGTCCGCTCATTCGATTGAGTTATCGGACGAGTTGTCCTCGCCTGATTTGCCGGCACCCACTTCCGGAAGGAATAGGGTTTCTACACAAATCGTCGTCTCGGTATCGCGAATGATGCGGCTCATGGCGGACAATCCCTGTCCGGCACCCTTCGGATGGCTTTGCCGTGCAGCCATTCCTCGGGAGCGAACGGGAACGTGCGGAGCACGGCCCGAAGGGCGAGTCTCAGGGAGAGACGAGTCAATCGGCCTCGCCACGCTACGCTGTCCCGCTTCGCTCGCGAGTCCGGGGCAGCCCATCTCTGGCCTGCCCGCGCGTCGCGTTGCGCCTCGCCCTGTCGATTTTTCACTGCGTTCAGCACATCCTACGAGCTCTGCCGGTTGCCCGTTCCACGAGGGGCGCGAGAGTCGGCTGGGATGACGAAGGAATTTCAGCAATCGTTTGAAAATGCTGGGGTTAACCCCTCATCCCAGACTATGCTCAACAAATAGCGTGGATGTAACGCAGTGAAATCCGGGGAGATCGGAGCGTCGGAGGTACCCTTCTGAACGGTGCAGTTGGCCCAACGGGTACTTCGGCAAAGAATTGCCGATCCGCGAATGGTTGATTCAATTCACCCGAACCGAAGGCGCCAACGACTTCCGCCATGCCTGTTTTGCCGTGCGAGCGAGATGAAAACGCTCTACTAGACGAAGCCGGTGGCCATAAAGTCATGGATGTGCGGCAATTAGGGGCAGATGAACGATAAACTCGCTGCCTTTCCCGGAGTCTTCGCTTTTGGCCTCGATCCGTCCGTCGTGCAGTTCCACGATTTTCCGCGCGATGGTCAAACCGAGGCCCAGGCCGCCTTGCGCGCGAACCAGGGTGGTTGGCCTTGGGTGAAAATATCGAAAAGATAGGGCAATAAGGTGCCGGGAATACCTTCTCCCGTATCGCGCACCGAGATCGCCGCATCGCCGTCCTCGTGGGTGAGCGTCAGCCAGATTCGCCCTCCCTGCCGGGTGTACTTGGCCGCGTTGTTGAGCAGATTGGACACCACTTGGGTCACGCGCACGGGATCGCCTTGGAGCGGCATCGGCTCATCGGGCATCGAAACGGACAATGTATGATGCTGGGCGTCGATATACGATTGGCTGGTTTCGATCGCCTGCCGGACGACCGTGGCGATATCCAGCGGCGTCTTGTGCAGGGTCAGCTTGCCCTGAGCGATCCGCGACACATCCAGGAGGTCGTCGACCAGCCGCGCCAAGTGGTCCACCTGCCGGTCCACCATGTCGCGAGCCCAGAGTATCTTTGGATTGTCCAAGTCGAGCCTGCGCATGATCTGCACGGCATTGCGGATCGGAGCCAGAGGGTTCCTAAGCTCATGGCCGAGCATGGCGAGGAATTCGGTTTTCCGCTGGTCGGCTTCGCGGAGCATTTGCTCCGCTTTTTTGCGCTCGGTGATGTTGGTATGCGAAATCACCGCCGCTCCGGGCGGGCGCTCCGAGCGGGGTGACTTGCATGACGAACCAGCGTTCCCGATCCGGGGCATGGCAGGGATACTCGATCGCGAAACTTTCCCGCTCGCCCTTCAGCACGCTCAGAATGCCGGTGTATGCCTTTAGGGCATCGTTCGAAACTCCGCCGGAACTGTTTCGGCACACCTTCGGATAATTCGCTCCGACGTCCGTATTCGGAGCCGTCGTTCCGGGTTGCGGACCGTTTTCGCGCGCGAAACGCCTCCAAGCTTGGTTGACTGCCAGAATGTTTCCCTCCCGGTCGACCACGGCTACGTGCTCGAGCAGCGAGTCGAGTATGGCGCGATTCAGAGCTTCGCTGACTTGCAGCGCTTCCTCGACGCGCCGGCGCTCGGTAATGTCGATGCCGATGCCGCCGACGAATTGGGTCCCCGCGGGATCTTCGAACGGAAACTTGAAAACCCACCAGCAGCGACGTTCCCCAGTGAGATCGAGAGATGTTTCGGTGGTCTCGATTGTCCTCCCGCCGATCAAGGCTTCCCTGTCGGTTTTTTGGAACTGCTCCGCGATTTCCTGCGGCCAAAGTGCGAAATCCGTTTTTCCGAGCCAATCCTCCAGCCTCACGCCCAGGCGGTCGTCGTGAGCCTTGCTCGTATACACATATCGGCCTTGCGTATCTTTCATCCAGGCTACGGCCGGACTATTGTCCATGAAAGCATGAAACCGCGTTTCGCTTTTCACGAAGTCCCGCACCAGCGGCGTAATATCGGCCAAGGCCGCGACAGCGCCGCGGGGAGCCGTCGCGATCGAACAGCGGCGTTGCCCGGCCGGCGAGGTAGCGGCGTTCACTCGTGGGAAAAACGAACTCCAGCGAGGTTTCGTCGACCGGCTGACCTTCCGCGATCGCCCGGCGCAAGGTCGATTCGACGGGCGTGAGCGGAGCCTCGGTACGGCGGTGTGCGGCGCTTGGTTCGGATGGGCACCCTGCCGTCTCTCCGACGTTCGATTCGGCGGCGACACCGGTGAAAGCCGCTGCGGCAGGATTGCCTCTTACAGTGCCGCAAGCGGCATCGTCGGCAATCGATACGGGTATCGGAGCCGCATCGAACAGCACGGACAGTTCTTCGTTGCTTTGGCGCAGCGCCTCTTCGCCTTTCTTGCGCTCGGTGATGTCGCGGATGAAGCCGTGCGCGAGGATGCTGCCATCCGGCTCGAGTTTGGGCACGGCGCTTCCTTCGATCCAGATTTCGCCCCTGACCGGGTGCCGCACGCGCCATTCGGCTTGCCAATCGGACAGGGCGCGCGCGGATCCGGCGATCGTAGCGCGCAAGTATTCGAGATCGTCGGGATGAACCGGGTCGAACACCGGCTCCGCATCGTCCTCTGAGTGTTCGGGCGGAATGCCGTAGATTTCCGTCCATCTGGGGCTGGCGTAGGGAAGGCCAATGGTGCCGTCGGGTTTGAATGGGCGTTCAGCCGGTCGAGGGCGTCCCGGTGTACACGGGCGAGGTCCGCGCCGCGCAGTTCCCGCAGGACCCGGTCGTCGAGCGAGTCGAATTGGAGATAGATTTCGAGACCGCGGCGCCGTTCCGCCAGTCGCTCGACGAAACCCGGATCGCGGGCCAGGCGTATGCCCTTGGTATTGATCATGAGATGGCGGATGGGCCGCTTCCGGGCGGCTTCCAGGATTTCGAAGAACTCCGGATGCAGGGTGGGCTCGCCGCCGGAAATCTGCACCACGTCCGGTTCGCCCTCCGCCGCCACGATCGTGTCCAACATGGATTCGACCTCCGCAAGGCTGCGGTGGCGGCGGCGTTCCGGTCCGGAGCCGGCATAACACACCGGGCAGCGCAGATTGCAGTGCTCGGTGATTTCCAGCACCGTCAGGCGGGAGTGCTGCATGTGATCCGGGCACAAGCCGCAATCCCAGGGACAGCCGCGGGCCATTTCCGTGGAAAATCGCAGCGGCAGTTCCGACGGTTTGATCCAGCGTTCCCGACATTGGCGGTAATAATCGGCGTCGTCGGCCACCAGTACACGTTCAAAACCATGCTGCGGACACCATGTTTCCAGGAACACCCGCCCGTCTTTGACGAGAATCTTCGCTTCCACCCGCGTCAGGCAGGCGGAGCAGACCGGAGCCGTGGTGTCGTAGAAAAGATAGGGGCGTGTCTTGCGGCTCATGGCAACCTCGCCCATTGCTTCACGGTCAGCGGAGCATAGCCGGCGAGGGCGACGAGGCACACCCACTGAATGCCGGAAAGCCCCCAACGGATAGGCGTAAGGCACCGGCTTTATGGTATCCACGCCCAGCCGCCAGAGCGGGTAGGACGAAAGCATCAGCTTGAACAGCAGGCCCGGTTCGGCGGCACCGTATGCCCGAAGCCGCCGCAGCGCCAGCCACAGCAGGGCGGCGAATCCGATTTCGTATAGCTGCGTCGGATGGCGCGGTACGCCGTCGCCGAAATCGACGCCCCAGGGCAAACCGGTGGGAAGGCCGTAAGTGTCGTCGTTGAGCCCCGCGAGAAAACAGCCGATCCGCCCGATGATCAGCCCGAGCAGAATGGGAAAGACGAACCGGTCGCCGGTGGAATGCCACACGCCTGCGAGCTTTTTTGCGATTTCCACCCCGATAAGGCCGCCCAGCAAGCCGCCCACCATCGACTGACCGCCCCGGAAAAAGCCGGCGAACCCGCCGTGTTCCGCCCAGAGTTGCGGCACTTCGATCCAGAACACGGCCTTGTTGCCCAAGGCGGCGCCGAGGAAGCCGCCCAACAGAACGGCGTAGTTCGGCCCGGCCAGGGGAAAACGTTGTCCCCCAGCCGTCGCCTCAGTGCGAAGTAATAACGCGCTCCGAACGCCATGCCGGCGGCTTCCGCCACCGCATGCACCGCGTGCGCCAAGGCCGGATCGCGGATCATGGCGCTTAGTCGTCCGGGACGCTGCCGCGTTCGGAACGGGCGTCATGAGAAGGGAAAATCGATCGGAACAGCTTTAGCGTGAACCAGCCGAACAAGACCATCAAGACGAAGCCGCCGAGGGACAGGATAATGACCCACGGGTCCCAATCGGCCCCCTGAGCGGAAAAGGTCAAACCCAGCCTTGGCGGGGCCGATGCCGCGGTGGGGCGTTTCGAGGAATCGCTCGACGTTCACAACTCGCAAGACTCCGTTGAATTCCAGCGTGCTCATCGAAATCGGTCTGTCCGTTCCGGGCTGGTACAAGCGGTGTTGCCGGTATCCGTCCGCGTGCACGGACTCGATCTCGAATCCGCGTCTTTCGGCCTTTGCTGCGAGCCCCTCCGCACCGGGCCTGCCGGGGGAGGGCGATCGCATCGGTCGGCATGCTCAGCCATTCAACCCGCCCAGTGTTTCCTTCAGCGCGTCCTCCACCTGTTCCAGCCAGAGGAATTGCAGTTTCTTCTTGGCTTCGGCGGGGATTTCCTCCAGTTCCTTTTGATTGCGGGCCGGCAGGAGGACACGGGTGATGCCGGCGGCGAGGGCGGCGAGCACCTTTTCTTTGATGCCGCCGACCGGCAGGACCAGGCCGCGCAGGCTGATTTCGCCGGTCATGGCGGTGTCGTTGCGCACCGCCTTTTGGGTGAGCAGGGAGACCAGGGCAACGAAGATGGCGACCCCGGCGCTGGGGCCGTCTTTGGGCGTGGCTCCGGCGGGGACGTGGATGTGGATGTCGCTTTTTTCGAATACTTCGGGCTGGATGCCGAGATCGGCGCAGCGGGCCTTGGCGAGACTCAAGGCGGCTTGGGCGCTTTCCTTCATGACATCGCCCAACTGCCCGGTCAGCGTCAGTTTGCCGGTGCCGGGAGCGCGGCTGGCTTCGATGAAGAGAATGTCGCCGCCCACCGGGGTCCAGGCGAGGCCGGTGGCGACGCCGGGCACGCTGGTGCGCATCGCGACTTCGCTTTCGAAGCGCCGCGGGCCGAGAATGGTCGGCAGAAGCTCGGGGGTCACCGTCAGGCGCTCGATTTCGCCTTCGGCGATGCGGACGGCGGCATGACGGAACACGGCGCCGATTTCCCGTTCCAGGTTTCTTACGCCGGCTTCGCGGGTATAGTCGCGGATGATGGCGGTGAGCGCCTCGTCGGTGATCTCGCATTGGTCGGGGTCCAGGCCGCAAGCTTCGGCCTGCTTGGAAACGAGATAACGCCGGGCGATCTGAAGCTTTTCTTCGGTCGTGTAGCCGGGCAGGTGGATCACTTCCATGCGGTCGCGCAAGGGACCGGGAATCGTGTCGAGCATGTTCGCCGTGCTGATGAACATGACGTGGCTGAGGTCGAACGGAACCGCGAGATAGTTGTCGCGAAAGGTGCTGTTCTGCTCGGGGTCGAGCACTTCCAGCAGGGCCGCGGATGGGTCTCCGTGGAAGCTGGCGCCGAGCTTGTCTATTTCGTCCAGCATCATGACGCAGTTGCGCGCGCCGGCCTTGCGGATGGCTTGAATGATGTTGCCCGGCAGGGCGCCGATGTAGGTGCGCCTGTGGCCTCGGATTTCGGCCTCGTCGTGAACGCCGCCCAGGCTGACCCGCACGAATTTTCGGCCGGTGGCGCGGGCGATGCTCTGTCCCAGGGAGGTCTTGCCGACGCCCGGCGGACCCACGAAGCAGAGGATTGGGCTTTTTCCCGCAGGATTCAGCTTGCGTACGGCGAGATATTCGAGAATCCGCTTTTTGATCTTTTCGAGGCCGTAATGATCCTCATCCAGGACCCGCCGCGCTTCGGCGATGTCCAGGCGGTCCTCGGTCTCGATCGACCAAGGCAGTTCGATCAGCCATTCGAGATAGCTGCGCACCATGGAATGCTCCGCGCTCGCTTCGGGCATCCGTTCCAGCCGCTTCAGTTCCTTCATCGCCTGATTTTCGGCTTCTTCGGGCATTTTCGCCTTGGCAATGGCTTCGTAGAGTTCGGCGATTTCCTCGGTGCGCTCGTCGGTTTCGCCCAGCTGCTTCTGAATCGTCTTGAGCTGTTCGCGAAGCAGGAATTCTCGCTGGCGCTCGTCCATGGTTTGCTTGGTCTGCTCGCTGATTTCCTTGGAGATGCGGAGCACCTGGATGCGATGACGAAGCAGATTCGAAATTCGGTCGAGCCGTGCCTGGGGATCGAGCGTCTCGAGGATTTCCTGTTTTTCGGCAATCGCCAGGTCCATGAACGACGTCACCAGGTCGGCCAACATCGGGGCCGAGGACACCTGTTGAACGGCGTTCAACAGTTCCGGAGGAGCTTGGGGCAGCAAGGCCAGAATCTCGGACACTTGGTCTCTTAGCTGCAATACGCGGGCTTCGATGGCCGGCGTCTGAACGTCCTGTTCCTTGATCGTTTCGATACGGGCGGCCAAAAACGGATAGCCTTCCAGGAATTCGAGGACCCGGAATCGTTGTTCGCCCTGGCAGACGATGTTGTGCGAGCCTTCCGGCCCCGTCACGTAGCGCAGGATGGAGGCACGGGTGCCGACCGTGTAGAGCTCGTCCGGCTTGGGTACGTCCACCCTGGCGTCCCGCTGCAGCAGGATTCCGACCGAGGTGTCCCGGCGCAGCGCGTATTGGGCTGCGGCAATAGACGGTTCCCGCCCGACGCTGATCGGAATGATGACGCCCGGGAACAGCACAATGTTCCGCACCGGGATGATCGCGATGGCATCCGGGGGCAAGCTTGGGACGGAGGTGGCGTTTTGGTCTGATCGTTGTTCGGTTTTCATGGCGGCGATCAATCCGTCTTAAAAAGAGGAATGGTCAGACAGCCGTTTGCGTAACTCGGTTCGCCCGGATGCAAGTGCCAGAGCGGCAACTGGATGCGCCGCTCGAAGCGGCCGTAGGGAATTTCGAGACGATGGATAACAGCTGTATCCGGGGCGATATTCAAAGTTCGTTCGCCGGACACAACGAGCGCATCCTCGGCCACGGCGACCTTGATCGCGTCCGGGGATACGCCCGGCAAAACGACCGTGATGACGATCGCATCGCCGGTTTCGATGATGTCGACGGGCGGTTCCCACGCGGGGCGGGATGCGATAAGTCGATGGACTTGAAAGAAGCGTCGATGAAGGCGTTCCGCCTGTTCCAGCATCTCGCAGGCTTGCGCCCACATCCAGGTTGTCGGACCGTGCGGCATGGCAATAATCTCAAAATATAGAACGCACAAGACCTTAGATAACGAAAACCAAAGCCATGTCAAGCATCCGCCGGGATATCCGTATCCGAACAATGAACTCCCTCAAAGAGACTCCGGTTTCGGTGAATCGCCGGGAGATGCGGTCCGGTACAACCTAGCGTAATCTTTAGGAAGCTCTGAACAAGCGGATTCCGTTCATGCCCTTCGACAAGCTCAGGAGAGCGTTTGACAAACTCACCACGAACGAAATCAATATTTTACCGTTTGTCCCGAGCCTGTCGAAGGACCTAATCAGAACGTCCTTTAGGCCGTATGTCCTTGCCCTAAATCTCTCTCTGGAGGGTGTTGCGAAAGCAGCCTGCTGAAGATGCCGGGTTTCGTTCCTAAACTCAGCCTACATTTCGCCTTTTGCAACACGCTCCTTCGGGAAAAGGAATCGAGGTTACGCCGTTTTGCGCTCGGTTCCGCAGGGTTACAGCCGCAAACGTCGGTTCAGTCGCAGCTTTCCATGTACTCCATACGCAATTGGACGTTTCGGGCGTCGCGAAATTCATTGATATCGAGCCGATAGACGGCGCGGAGGCGACGGCAGGCGAGCCAGTCGGTCGGTTCGTCGACAAAAAAGGCGATCCCGTCTATGAGTTTTTCGGAGTCCGGAATTCTGAGAAGCAATTTGAGATGACGGTCGCCGACGATGCGGCTTTGCGCCACGTCGAATTCGCCGTCGAACAAGGGCTCGGGAAAGCCCTGGCCCCACGGTCCCGCCTGGCGCAGCAGTTCGGCCATTTCTAACTCCATCTCGTGGGCTTCGAGCGGTCCGTCGCTGTGCACGGCATGGTCGAGATCGAGATCGGCGGAGCGGCGGGCGACTTCTTCCTCGAACAGTTCGGTGAAACGCGCCAGGTCGTCCCGGTGGAGGCTCAGGCCCGCGGCCATGGCGTGTCCGCCGAATTTGCGCAGTAGGTGCGGGCTGCGTGTGGCGATATCGCTGAGAACGTCGCGGATGTGCACGCCAGGAACGGAGCGGGCGGAGCCTTTGATTTCGTCGCCGTCGGTACTGGCGAACACGATCACCGGCCGATTCAGACGATCTTTGATCCGGGAGGCGAGTATGCCGACCACGCCTTGATGCCAGGAGTCGTCGAACAAACAGAGTCCCGCCTTCGTCGCCAAGCCTGTCCTGAGCGGAGTCGAAGGGCCTGTCCTGAGCGACGTATCGAGGTCTTCGAGGTAGCGAAAAGCTTCGAGCTTCATCTGTTCCTCGATTTCGCGCCGATCCCGATTCAGTTGGTCAAGCCGCGCCGCCAGCCGTACGGCGGCGTCCGCGTCGTCGGTCAAAAGGCACTCGATGCCGAGGCTCATGTCTTCGAGCCGTCCGGCGGCGTTGAGCCGGGGCGCCACGGCGAAACCGAGGTCCTGGGCCGTGATCAGTCGCGCGTTGCGCCCGGAGACCTCCAGCAGGGCCAAAAGTCCCAACTGGCCTTGTCCCGCGCGGATGCGCTTAAGTCCGTGATGAACCAGGATGCGGTTGACGTGATCCATGGGCACCACGTCGGCGACCGTTCCCAAAGCCACCAAGTCCAGAAGCTGCGCGAGATTCGGTTGTTCCGCACCTGCCTGCGCAGGCGGGCAGGTCCGGGCGAAATGGCCGGCGGCCCTTAGCCGGCTTCGCACCGCCGAAAGAACGTAAAACATCACGCCGACGCCGGCTAGGTTTTTGCTCGGGAAGGGATCGCCCGCCAGATTCGGGTTGACGATGGCGTCCGCGTCGGGGAGTTCCGGACCGGGCAGATGATGATCGGTGATGAGGACCCGCATGCCGCGCGCCTTGGCCGCCGCCGTGCCCTCCAGGCTGGAAATGCCGTTGTCGACGGTAAGCAGGATATCCGGATTGCTTTGGGCCGCCAGGGCGACGATCTCGGGTGTCAGACCGTACCCGTACTCGAAGCGGTTGGGCACCAGATAAGAGACCCGCTTCGCCCCGAGCAGCTTGAGTCCACGGACGGCCACGGCGCAGGCGGTTGCGCCGTCGGTGTCGTAATCGGCGATGACGAGAATGCGTTGATTCTTCCGGATCGCGTCCGCGATTCTCGCGGCCATCGCTTCCATGCCGCTCAAGAGCCAAGGCGAAGGGAGTTTGGCCAGCGAGCGGTCCAATTCGCGCTCGCTGGTCAGACGGCGCGCGGTGTAAATGCGTTGCAGCAGCGGCGGGAGATGGGAAAGTTCGGGTGCGGCGAGCCGATCCGAGGCGCGGGGAATGATTTTCTTTTTGACCGGGTGGTAAGGCATTGGGTAATAGTGGCTCTGAACTGTAGGCCGGAATAAGCGCGGCGTTTCATACAGTACTTCCGTGTACCGTACCCTTCGGCCACTTCGCGCGCCCGTTCGTCTGGAACGAACGGGAACGTGCGAAGCACGGCCCGAAGGGCCTGTCCCGAGCTTGTCGAAGGGCCTGTCCTGAAGGGCGAGCCTCGGGGACGTGGCGAGTCGATCGGCCTCGCCACGCTACGCGGTCCCGCTTCGCTAGCGAGTCCTGGGCAGTCCTTCCCTGGCCTGCTCGCTTGCCGCATTGCGTCTCGCCCTGCCGATTCGTCCGACATTTTCGCTGTTCGCCGGGAACGGCTGCGCCCCTTCGACGTTGCTCACGACAGGCTCATCCCGGCCTACAAATCACCGAGGCAGACTTGCAATGAGCGGCACGTAATGATCGATCAACAAGGCCGAAAAGATCCCGACCAGATAAACTAGCGAATAGCCGAACGTTTTCATGGCCAGCTTGTTGTTCACTGCTTTCTTGAGGCGAATCGCGTAATACAAAAAGCCGCCTCCGAGTCCCACGGCCGCTCCGAGGTAAAGTAAGCCGCTCATGCCGGTGAGATACGGGAAGAGGCTTACGATCAGCAGCAATATGGTGTAGAGCAGAATGTGCAGCTGCGTGACCTCCACGCCATGGGTTATGGGCAGCATAGGGATGTTCACCTTGGCGTAATCGTCGCGCTTCGCAATCGCATAGGCCCAGAAGTGGGGCGGGGTCCAGGTGAAGATCAACAAAAACAGCAGCAGGGCGTACGGATGCACCTCGCCGGTCACGGCGCACCACCCGAGAACCGGGGGAGCGGCGCCCGCGGCTCCGCCGATCACGATGTTCTGCGGCGTCGCGCGCTTCAGATAAACCGTGTAGACGAACGCGTAGCCGATCAGCGAAAGGAAGGTCAAAAAGGCGGTTAGCGCATTTACGAACAGGAACAGGATCGCCATCGAGAGCGTGCCCAGAACGGCGGCGAAGATCACCACCTGGTTCGGCTGAACGTGCCCTGAAGGCAGCGGGCGGTTCTGGGTGCGCGCCATTTCGGCATCCGCTCGGCGGTCCAGGAAGTGGTTGAGAGCGGCTGCTGATGCGGCGGCGAGACCGATGCCGACGGTCGCCCATACGGAGACGGCCAGCGGAGGCAGTCCCGGAACGGCTAAAAACATGCCGATCACGGCGGTGAATACGATGTGGCCGACGACCTTGAGCTTGCACAGGGCGAGATAGGTTCTCCAGGAAACGGCATTCGTGGATTCGATATCAGTCGTCGAGTTCATCGTTTCGCTACGGTCTTCGTTTACAATACCGGCTGGTTCGGCAACCTGCCGTTAATCCCCAACACTTAAGGAGAGTGTCAAATGCAGTTTCGCGGACTCCGTCTGGCCCTGCTGGTTGTACCGTTTTCGCTTCACGCTGCTGAGCCTGCGGTACATGAGTTCCGGCTGGATAACGGGTTGAAGCTTTTGGTCCAGGAAGACCACCGCGCGCCGGCAGTCGTTACGCAGGTCTGGTACAAAGTGGGCGCAAGCTATGAACATGGCGGCATCACCGGCATTTCGCACATGCTCGAGCACATGATGTTCAAGGGTACCGAAAAACATCCGCCGGGCGAATTCTCCCGTATTATCGCAGCAAACGGAGGTCGAGAAAACGCTTTTACCGGGCAAGACTACACCGCCTATTTCCAGACTCTGGAAAAAACCAGGCTTCCGGTCAGCTTCGAACTGGAAGCCGACCGCATGCGGAATCTCCTTCTGACCGACAAGGAGTTCAAGAAAGAGCAGCAAGTCGTCCTGGAGGAGCGCCGGCTGCGCACCGACGACCAGCCGCGCGCCAAGATGGAAGAGCATTTCGAGGCTGTCGCCTATACCAATAGCCCTTACAAGAATCCCGTCATCGGCTGGCCGGACGACGTCGGCGGATTGACCCTCGACGATCTCAAGCAGTGGTACGATCTCTGGTACGCGCCAAACAACGCCACGGTGGTCGTGGTGGGCGATGTGAATCCGCAGGAGGTTTTCGCGTTGGCCAAGAAATACTTCGGTCCGCTGAAGCCCAGCAATCTGCCGACGGTCAAGCCGCAGGGCGAAGTCGAGCAATTGGGCGTGCGCCGTATAACCGTTCGTCAGCCGGCTAAGCTGCCGTATCTCGTAATGGGTTACAAGACGCCCGCCTTGCGGACCATAGGCGAAGAGGATTGGGAGGCTTATGCTCTGGAGGTGGCGGCCGGCATCCTGGACGGCGGCAACAGCGCGCGGCTGTCCAGCCGTCTGGTGCGCGGGCAGCAGGTGGCCGCATCCGCGGGGGCGGGCTACGATCTTTATTCCCGCTTGTCGAACCTGTTCACCCTGGAGGGGACGCCCGCCCAAGGCAAAACCTTGCAGGCCCTGGAGAAAGCGTTCGGCGAGGAAATCCGCAGGCTTCAGGACGAACCGGTTTCCGCCGAGGAACTGGAGAGGGTCAAGGCGCAAGTATTGGCTCACCACATTTATCAGAGGGATTCCATGTTTTATCAGGCTATGCAACTCGGCGCGACCGAAACCGTCGGACTGGGCTGGCAAACCGTCCAGGAGTACGTGGACAAGGTCGATGCCGTGACGGCCGAACAGGTTCAAAAGGTCGCACGGAAATACTTGATCGACGATCGGCTGACCGTGGGGTATCTGGAGCCGTTGCCGCTGCCCGAAGGCGCGAGGGCGCCGGAAGAGACCGCGCCGGTGGGGAGCGACCATGTCCGCTAAACACGTGTGCCAAAGCCTCGTATTTCTGTTTTTGCTGATCAGCGCACCGGTTTACGCCGTGCCGGAAATTCAGCATTGGGTCTCCGCGCAGGGCGGTCGCGTCTATTTCGTGCCGACTGAAGGCTTGCCGCTGCTCGACGTCAAGATCGTGTTCGACGCCGGCAGCGCCCGCGACGGCGAAAAATTCGGTCTCGCAGCGCTCACCTCCGGCATGCTGGATACCGGCGCGGGGGATTGGGACGCCGATGCCATCGCCCAGCGGCTCGAGAACGTCGGTGCATCCCTGGGAACCGGTGTTTCCCGCGATTCGGCGTGGCTATCGCTGCGCAGTCTGACACATCCCGAAAAGCTCGCGGTCGCCTTGGAAACGGCCCGGGAAATCCTCGCTCATCCCCGCTTCGACCAGAAAGACTTCGAGCGGGAGAAAAATCGGACGCTGCTCGCGATCAAGCAGCGCGGCGAGGAGCCGGACGAACTGGTCGAAATCGCGTTCTTTCAGGCACTCTACGGGAACCATCCCTACGCGCATCCGCAGGAAGGGTTTACCGAAACCGTGGCGCCCTTGACCCGTGAGGACCTGGTCGACTTCCACAAGCGTTTCTATGTGACGAGCAATGCCATCGTCGTGATCGTGGGCGAGGTAAACCGGGCGGACGCGGAGTCCATCGCCGAAAAATTGCTGTCGGGTCTCGATAAAGGCGCCGCTCCGCCGGCACTGCCGGCGCCCGCACCGCTCAAGTCGGCCGAGGTCATCAAGCAACGATTCCCTTCCGAACAGACCCACGTGCGTGCGGGGGTTCTGGGGATGACGGCGAACGATCCCGATTATTTCCCGCTTTACGTGGCCAACCACATTCTGGGCGGCAGCGGCCTGGTTTCCCGCATCAGCGAAGAGGTCCGGGAGAAGCGCGGCCTGTCCTACAGCGCCTATAGCTACTTCATGCCGCTTCGGGAGATCGGGCCTTTCGAGATGGGCCTACAGACCCGCAATGACAAGGCCGAGGAAGCCCTGCGCGTGGCCCTGGACACCCTCAAGGATTTCGCGGCAAACGGACCGACCGACAAGGAGTTGGAAGCGGCCAAGAAAAATATCGTCGGCGGTTTCGTCTTGCGCTTGGACAGTAACCAGAAACTCACCGAGCAGGTGGCCGCCGTCGCGTTTTACAACCGTCCCCTGGATTACCTCGCCAAGTTCACCGAGAAGGTGGAGGCGGTGACTCGCGAGGAGATCAAGCGGGCTTTTCGGTCCAGGGTCGACCTGGACAAGATCCAGACGGTGCTGGTCGGCGGCGGGGCAAGGTGAAGAATGAGCTCCGTATCATCGGCGGCCGCTTCCGCAGCCGCAAGCTCAAGTTTCCGAACACGCCCGGGCTCCGGCCGACGCCGGATCGGGTGCGGGAAACGCTGTTCAACTGGCTGCGAAACGACATCGAAGGCGCGCACTGCCTCGATCTCTATGCGGGCAGCGGCGCGCTCGGACTCGAAGCCGCGTCCCGCGGTGCTGCCAAGGTGGTGCTGGTGGAACGGGATGCGGCGGTATGCAGAGTTCTCGAACGAAACCGCGCGTTATTGAACGCCGAGGCGGTCGACATCATCCAAGCGGACGTCGAACGTTTCCTGTCGAAAACCGGGCAGCCGTTCGACGTGGTTTTTCTCGATCCGCCCTTCCGCCAGGGCTTGGCCGTTCCGTGCTGCCTGGCGCTGGAGCAGAATGGTTGGCTCTCGTCCCGCGCTAAAATCTACGTGGAGGCGGAAAGCGGCCTTCGGCTCGAGGGGCTTCCGGAAAATTGGCGGATCCTGCGTGAAGGCAAGGCGGGCGAAGTCGGCTACCATTTATACGAGCGCGTGTTTCCCGGTCTAAGCTCATGATCACTACCGCGATCTATCCCGGAACCTTCGATCCCATCACCAACGGGCATGTCGACCTGGTGACGCGGGCTGCCCGCATTTTCGATCGGGTGGTCGTCGCGGTGGCGGAGAACAAGAACAAGACGCCCTTGTTCAATTTGGAAGAGCGGGTGGAATTGGCGCGAGCTTCGTTGCAGGACGTGGGAAACGTCGAAGTCCTAGGTTTCGACACGCTGCTGGTGAACTGCGCGAAAAAGTGCGGCGCTACCGTGATTCTTCGCGGACTACGCGCGGTCTCGGATTTCGAGTTCGAATTTCAACTGGCCGGCATGAATCGCCATCTTTGCGCGGAACTGGAGACGATGTTTTTGACGCCGAGCGAAAAATACGCGTTCATTTCGTCTTCGGTGATTCGCGAAATCGCCAAGCTCGGCGGGGACGTGTCGAGTTTCGTGCCGGACCTGGTGCGAGAGGCATTGATTACAAAATACACCAATTTTCAGTGAGATCATTCAATGGCTTTGATTATCACCGACGAATGTATCAACTGCGATGTGTGCCAGCCCGAGTGCCCGAACGGCGCTATCTCGCAGGGCGAAGAAATCTATGAAATCAACCCCGCGCTTTGCACCGAGTGCGTCGGGCACTTCGACACACCTCAATGCATGGAGGTCTGTCCCGTCGACTGTATTCGGAAGGACCCGGATCATGCGGAAGATCGCGATTCCCTGTACGAAAAATATTTGGCTTTGACCAAAGGGTAATACACGGCATTAATCCGATGGGGATTGGAATAAGGCCGACCCGCAGCCCACCGAGTAGATCGGAAATCCGTTGCCGACCTGCTTGAAATCTGATATCGATCGCGGGGATTACCGATCTGCATGCGGCATAAATTTACAGGACGGGCAAAGCCGGTGGGCTGTGCTCCTTTCGGCTGGAGCATTTCTAATCAGCTGTGCAGCGTTGCTGAATCGTCCCGGATGGCGCGCCCGAGCGTCGCCGGCTCCAGCCGGCGATGCGCACGATCAGCGCGCCATCCGGGTGCCTGCCGATTCGCACCTTCCCAGACGCGAACCCTTCGGGCGCGCTCCGCGCGTCCAAATGTGTTCCCGACACAGTTGTCTTTGGGCGCGCGAAGACAAACTCGCCGGGAGCGGAATGGGACGAACAACGTTCGCCCGAAGGGCAACGTCCAGGGAAGGACACCCAGGACTTGTGGGCACAGCCCCACAAGGGGTTTGCAAAAGTCACTTGCCGGCGGGGCGAGGCCCGCTTCAAATTCGCTTGCTGCCGAAGGTAGCGTCCTTATTGGAGCGTACATCGGCGCTGAAAACGCTCTAGGATTTCCGCTCCGCGTGTCTCGCCATCTGCCGCAGTTTCGCCACGGCGAGGCGGTTGACGTCCTCGGCTTTTTGTCCTGTCAGCAATTCGAGTGTCTGGTCCACCGACCTCACCGCATGAACGATGAATGCGCGGCGGCGCACGGCCTCGACGACATCGTCCTTCAGCATCAGGTTGCGGACGTTGGCTTTGGGAATGATGACGCCTTGTCTTCCGGTAAGGCCGCGTGCTTCGCATAAGCGAAAGAAGCCCTCGATCTTTTCGTTGATGCCTCCTACGGTCTGTACTTCGCCGTATTGGTTGATGGAGCCGGTGACGGCAAAAGCTTGCGCCAGCGGTACGCCGGTCAGTGCCGAAATCAAAGCGCACAATTCGGCCAGGGCCGCGCTATCGCCGTCGACGTAGCCGTAGGACTGCTCCAGAGCGATGTTGGCGGAGACGGCCAGCGGGAACTCGGAGGCGTACTTATGACCGAGATATCCCGAAAGAATCATGATGCCTTTGGAATGTATGGCTTGGCCCAGTTCGGCCTCCCGTTCGACGTCAACCACGCCGCGGCTGCCGGGATAAACGGTGGCGGTGATGCGTGCCGGCATCCCGAACCGCACGTCCCCGATTTCCAATATGGTCAGGCCGTTGATTCGGCCGACCGCATCGCCGTCGGTGTCGATCAGAATGGTGTCGCTCAGCATGTCCTCAAGCAGAAGCCGGCTGATGCGGCCGAGCCGTTCTTCCTTCGCGGCAAGCGCTTTCTGGACATGCCGCTCGCTGATCATTTCCGCGCCTTCCTGTCCGCGGAATTGCTCCGCTTCGGCCACGAGTTCGAACACGTCGTGCACGCGCGCGGAAAGGCGTTCCTGGTGTTCCGCCTCGCGCGAACTGAACTCGATCAGCCGGGCGACGGCGTCCGCGGTCAGGGGTTTGAAGCCGTCGGCTTCGGCGTGGGTTTTGATCAGCCGAGCGAAGTCGAGCATCGATGCGGACGTGAGCGGGAAATCGTCGTCGAATTCCGCGAGAACCCGAAAGAGTTCGTTGAACTCCGGGTCCATGGCTTGCAGCAGGTAATAAAGTTCGCGCGAGCCGACCAGCACGAGCTTGACCGACAGCGGGATCATGTCCGGATCGAGCGTCGGCGCGACGGCGGGCTGGTCTTCGCTGGGAAGCTCGATCCGGATTTGCCGGGTCTTGAGCGTTCGTTTCAGGGTCGGCCAGACATGAGGTTCGGCGAGCAGTTTTTCGGCTTCCACGATCAAATAGCCGCCGTTGGCCAGATGCATCGCACCGGGATAAATCAAGCGGTAATGCGTGGTCAAAATGCCCTGTTCGCTGACGTATTCGAGGCGACCGAACAGGTTCGGGTGGTTGGGATTCGCCTCGTAGATCACGGGCGCACCGGCATCGGGGCCGTGGCTGACCAGCAGCCGGGGCGCAAACTGCGCCATCAGGATCGCGCGTTTCGCGGAGTCCTCGTGAGGCTCGTGACTGCGGTCTTCAGCCAGATGTTCCGCGACGACGCGCGGCAGGCTGCGGCGTATGTCCGCGAGGTACTGCAACACTGCGGGCAAGTCGGCGTATTTTTGCTGCAAGCCGGCCAATAACGGCTCGATGGCTTCGTCTATGGTGGATTTGTCCAGTTCGCGCAGTCGGTTGATGCTCTCGCGCTTCCATTGCGGCATTTCCGAAAGGAGTTCGTTGAGATAATCCTCGAGTTCGCGCACGTGGTTGTGAAAGCGGGTTTTCTCGGCATCCGGCAAGGCGGTGAAATCGTCTTCATCCGCCGGCTTGCCGCTAATCAAAGGGCTGAACACGACTGTGTCGCCGTTACGGAAGACGGCGATTTTGTAGTCTTTTGCGCGCCGTTCGACTTTATCGACCGCCTGGTTGTAGCGTTGCTTCACCTCCCGGTCTATGGCCGTTTTGCGCCTTTGATAGGCCGGATTCTCGAACGCCGCCGGAAAGGTTGCGAGCAGGTTGTCGACCAGCGTTTCGAAGTCGGCGAGTAAAGATTTCCCCTGTCCCGCAGGGAGTTGCAAGGCGAACGGCTTGCGCGGGTCGTCGAAATTGTTGATGTAAGCCCAATCGCTCGAGGACGGCTGCTCCCGGGCTCGCGCCTTGAGGTACTGGGTGACCAGCGAAAGACGCCCGGTTCCGGCTTCGCCCATCACGTAGATGTTATATCCCGGTCTTTGCATGGCGACCCCGAAGGCGATGGCGGTTTGGGCGCGGGTTTGTCCGAGCATGCCTCGGAACGGTTCCAGGTCTTCGGTCGTGGCGAAGGGCAGGTTCTCCAGGCGAACGCGCGCTTTCAGCTTTTCCGGTGCCAATCCGGGTATTGGGCGAGATTTGGGCATCGAAGATATGTCCGACGGCGTAGTTTTGAGGGCGGGTTAGAAATTATTTGAGCGGGATGATCTTGGCTTCCTCCGAAGAGGCGCTTCTCATTCTTTCGTCCATTTGCCGCAGTGCGCGCGGAAATTCGCTTTGAATACGCGGCATGACGTTCAGCGAGTCTTCGGTGTAATAAACCGCTTCGTAGGACACCGGCAGGTGTAGGGCGCTACGTTCCGAAACCCGAAAGTTCTGCCAGGCGAGGACGATTTCGCTTTGGGACACGGCGCCGTCCAGAAAGACGATTTCTTCGGGATCGATCACGGCCAGATATTGCATGCTGCGGATCGGCACGAACAAGGCGTTTTCGCCGCTTCGATAGAGCAGCGTCTTGCAGCGGTTGTAAACGGTGGCGGCCAGACGGCGGCGTTCCCGCTTGAGTTCCTGGGTACGATAAAAGATTTCTTTCGTGTACATCTCGCCGTCCTCGCTGCATGTCAAGGAAGCTCTGAATAAGCCCTCTCCCTCTGGGAGAGGGTTGGGCGAGGGGCCTTTTAGATCAAACAGTCGCACTGTTCGCTTTTCTCAATTTGGAAACTTAATCGGAGCTTCCTCAAGAAAGCTCTGGCAAGGTCGAGAATTCGGAGAAGCGACCTGTGCAACGGATCGATCCGACAGCCCCTCAACCAAACCAATCACTCCGCGCTTTCCCTGTTGGGAGCCGCAAGCGGCGCTTACGCGTGCGCCCGTTCGCCGGCAGCGAACCGGAACGTGCGAAGCACGGCCCAAAGGGCCTGTCCTGAGCCTGTCGAAAGGCGAGCCTCAGGGACGAAACGAGTAGCGGCCTCGCAACGCCGTCCCGCTTCGCTCCCGAGTCCGGGGCGGCCCATCCTTGGCCTGTCCGCTCGTTGCGTCGCACTTCGCCCCGCCGATTGGTCATGCGGCACATCCATGTGCCGTACCCTTCGGGCGCCTGGCGTGCCAATCGGCTGTCCTGCCGATTGGTCCCAAAGTACGGGGCTTATTCGAGAGCGCCCTAAAGGTGCTACGCTAGCGCGTAGGCCGCTTGGTTTCAACAATCTGGATAACGAAGGTCGAGTTTGCTATATTCGAAAAGTCGACTTGTCGACGAACCCGGGACACAAGCACTGGCGGCGTCCCACCCCCGGGTACGGATTCGGTGGAAAGCCCCGGCCGTCGAGTCAGTTCTCACTCTCCGTTCCAAGTGCCAGCGTGAACGCGTCCGGACGAGGTCAGTCCAATTCGAGAATCATAAATCATCCTTCTCTAGCACCGTTACCCTATTGAGTTTGGAGAAAAACCATGACGATAAGAGTTGCAATCAACGGATACGGCCGTATCGGGCGGAATATTCTGCGGGCATTGTACGAGTCGAAACGGACCGGAGAATTCCAGATCGTGGCGATTAACGACCTGGGCGATGCCAACACGAATGCGCACCTGACGAAATACGATACGGTGCACGGACGTTTTCCGGGTGACGTTTCGGTGGACGGCGACTACATGATCGTCAACGGCGACCGGGTACGCGTGTTTGCCGAGCGGGATCCGGCCAAGCTGCCCTGGCGCGATCTGGGCATCGATGTCGTCCACGAATGTACCGGCCTTTTCACCTCCAAGGCCAAGGCATCGGCCCACCTCGAGGCGGGAGCGAAGAAAGTGATCATCTCCGCGCCGGGCGGCGAAGATGTGGACGCGACCGTCGTCTATGGTGTCAACCATGACAAGCTGAAGGCCAGCGACACGGTGATTTCCAACGCCTCTTGCACCACCAACTGCCTGGCACCGCTGGTCAAGGTGCTCCACGAAGCGATCGGCGTCGAACACGGATTGATGACCACCATCCATTCCTACACCAACGACCAGGTGCTGACCGACGTTTACCACAAGGATCTGCGCCGGGCGCGAGCCGCCACGCAATCGATGATTCCCACCAAGACCGGCGCCGCCGCGGCGGTGGGACTCGTGCTGCCGGAATTGTCCGGTCGTCTGGACGGTTTCGCGATCCGAGTTCCCACCATCAACGTTTCGCTGGTGGATTTGACGTTCGTCGCATCGCGCAAGACCAGCAAGGACGAGATTCACGATGCGATGCGCCAGGCCGCGGAAGGTCCGCTGAAGGGAATCCTCGGCTACAACGATTTGCCCTTGGTGTCCATGGATTTCAATCACGATGCCCGTTCCTCGATTTACGAGGCGACCCTCACCAAGGTCATGCAGGGCAATTTGGTCAAAGCCCTCGCCTGGTACGACAACGAATGGGGTTTCTCCAACCGCATGTTGGACGCCACGGTGGCTTTGATGGAGGCAAGCTAACCGGAACGATGAATTGAATGAGACGAACCAAGATCGTAGCGACTCTGGGACCTTCGACCGACGATCCGGCCATTCTGGAACGGGCCATCAAGGCGGGCGTCGACGTCGTACGGCTCAATTTTTCCCACGGCGACGCCGAGACTCATAAAAAGCGCGCCGAGGCGGTACGCACCATCAGCCGAAAACTGAACCGGCATGTCGGGGTACTGGTCGATTTGCAGGGACCCAAGATCCGCATCGCGCGCTTTCGAGGGGAAGGCAAGATTCATCTTCGGGAAAACGCGCGCTTCGATCTCGATACGGCTCTGCCCCCGGACCAGGGCGACGAACGCCAGGTCGGGTGCCTGTATTCCGATCTTCCCAAGGACGTGAAACCGGGCGACGTTTTGTTGCTGGACGACGGCCGCATCGAACTGGGTGTCGACAGGATCGAAGGGACGCGTATCGTCTGCCGGGTAATCAGCGGGGGCGAACTGTCCAACCATAAAGGCATCAATAAGCTGGGCGGCGGTTTATCGGCCGCCGCCTTGACCGAGAAAGACAAGGAGGATATTCGGACGGCGGCCGAGATCGACGCCGATTACCTTGCCGTATCCTTTCCGCGGTCCGCCGCGGATATCCGGGAAGCGCGGGATTTGCTCCTCGCTGCCGGCGGAGAGGCGGGGATCGTGGCCAAGATCGAGCGCGCCGAGGCTCTGGAGCCGGGCGTGATCGAGTCCATCATCGATGCGTCCGACGCCATCATGGTGGCGCGCGGCGATCTCGGGGTGGAAATCGGCGACGCTCAATTACCGTGGGTGCAGAAAGACCTGATCAAGCTGGCACGCAGCCGTGATCGCGCGGTCATCACCGCCACCCAGATGATGGAATCCATGATCCAAAGTCCGATGCCCACGCGCGCAGAGGTGTTCGATGTGGCCAACGCGGTGATCGACGGCACCGACGCGGTGATGCTTTCCGCCGAAACGGCCAGCGGGAAGTATCCGGACAAGGCGGTCGCGGCGATGGCCAGGATATGCAAGGAGGCCGAACAGCACCCGAGGGTCCGGCAGTCGACCCATCGCATCGACGAGAGATTCGACTACATCGACGAGGCCATTGCGATGGCGTCGATGTATATCGCCAATCACCTGCCGGTGAAAGCGATCGGCGCTCAGACGGAATCGGGTTCGACGCCGCTTTGGATGTCGCGCATCAGTTCCGGCATTCCGATTTACGCACTGACCCGACACGAAAAGACCTGCCGCAAAGTCACTCTCTATCGCGGCGTTTACCCCATCAGCTTTTACAGTACGACGTCCGATCACGCCGTGCTTAACCGCGAGATCATCAACGAATTCCTGAGCCGCGGTCTGGTGAAGCCGGGCGATTTGGTCATCCTGACCAAAGGCGATCTGACCGGCGTGCGGGGCGGAACCAATGCCTTGAAGATCGTCCGGGTCGGAACGGTATAGCGTGCGAACCGCCGTTCGCGGTTCTCGGCCCCCCGCCTTTTTCGTCGAGGAAGCGAGTTGGTAGGATGGGCAAAGCGCAGCGTGCCCATCAGCGAGAGAAGATGGACACGGCCTAACGGCCTTCGCCCATCTTCTCTCTGCTCTTTTCGTTGTGAAGGAAAAAAACCATGAACGGCGAGTATTTGACACGGTTTCTCATCCACGAGCAGCGCAAGAGTCCTCATGCCACGGGCGAGTTCACCATGCTGCTCAGCGATATCGCGACCGCCTGCAAGGCCATCGCGCACGAGGTGAGTCGCGGGGGTTTGGCCGGCAATCTCGGGATCGCGGGTTCGGAAAACGTCCAGGGCGAAGCGCAGAAGAAGCTGGATGTGATTTCCAACGAACTCTTCATCCGGTCGCTGGAGTGGACCGGCCATCTCGCGGCGATGGCGTCCGAGGAGAACGACGACATCATCCCGATTCCGCCTGGCTATGCGAAAGGCAAGTATCTGATCTGTTTCGATCCTCTGGATGGCTCGTCGAATATCGATATCAATCTCACGGTGGGTACGATCTTCTCCGTTCTTCGCGCTCCCGAGGGGCGGGACGATCCGACCGAGGCGGATTTCTTGCAGCCGGGGACGAAGCAGGTGGCCGCAGGTTTCTGTACCTACGGTCCGACCACCCTGATGGTGCTGACGACTGGTAATGGCGTGAATGGCTTCACCTTGGACCGGGACGTCGGGGAGTTCGTTTTGACCCATCCCAATATGCGGATTCCCGAGGAAACCTCCGAGTTCGCCATCAATATGTCCAATCAGCGCTATTGGGAAGAGCCGGTTCGGCGTTATGTCGACGAATGTCTCAAAGGCAAGGACGGCGGCCGGGAGAAGAATTTCAACATGCGCTGGGTGGCGTCCATGGTCGCGGAGGTCTATCGCATTCTGACCCGCGGCGGCATTTTTATGTATCCCTACGACACGCGCGAGGCCGGCAAACCGGGACGGCTGCGTTTGATGTACGAGGCCAATCCGATGAGTTTCATCGTCGAGCAGGCGGGCGGGGCGAGTTCCACCGGGCGTCGGCGCATCATGGACATCGAACCCGAGGGCATTCACCAGCGTGTTCCCGTGATTTTGGGGTCGAAAGCGGAAGTCGAACGGGTGGTGTCTTATCACCGGTGAGCTACCGGCAAGTGCTCATCTCGTTCTGAAGGAAACTCTGAACAAGTTGATTCCGTTCACGCCCTTCGACAGGCTCAGGACAGGCCTGTCGAAGGACTTAATCAGAGCTTCCTGAAGGAACTTCGCGGATTCCGTGCGATGCGCGCTCGATCCGCCCTGCAGCCCCGCGGAGTGCTCGTGCGTACCTCGTTCAGCTCAATTCACGTCTGTACCGGGTATCATAGTGCTTTTCACGAGGCGCGAACATGCGCGTGGCGCAGGAGACCTGCTTGCCGACTAAGGTTGCGGCAAAGCCTCGGTTTGCCCGGGGGTTCCCTGAGAGGGCGGCTGGATTCTGGGAAGGCCGTGCGGACGCAGCAAACCGACGCCATAAGCCAAGAGCAACAAAATGAACAAGCCGATGGACAAGCTAATGCGGACCGTCAAGGCTTTGACCGTCCGGGGAGAGCGGGTACGGTCCCTGACCAGATAAACCAGAGCCGTGCCTAGGCTTGCGACGATGACCAGGAGGATCAGAACGATGAGAATCTTCACGAATAAACTGTCTTGTAGTTTGAGGTGGTGCGGCACCGGACGTTTTCAGGAGCCTCTGAACAAGTTGATTCCGTTCACTCCCTTCGACAGGCTCAGAAGAGCGTTCGACAAGCTCCCGCCTGCTGCCGCGCGGGCAGGCACCACGAACGGAATCAATAGGTTACCGTTCGTTCTGAGCCCTTCGACAAGCCTGTCGAAGGACTTAATCAGAGCTTCCTTCACCGGGAGGTGACGATTGCGTGATTATAGCTTCAAACCGGGACTGACCGCGTCGCTGATTGCGATCATGGTCCTCCCCCTGTTCATTTCCTTAGGCGTTTGGCAACTGCATCGAGCCGACGAAAAAACCAACTTGATCGAATTGCAGCAGCAGCGGATGCAGGACGAGCCGCTGATTCTGGACGCCGAACAGACGGGCCTGGAAGACATTCGGTACCGGCGTGTCGTCGTGTCCGGCGTGTACGATGCGGATCATCAGTTTCTGCTGGATAACCAAGTTCATCGGCACAATCCCGGCTATCACGTGCTGACCCCTTTGCGCATCAAGGGAAGCGAGACGGCGGTTCTGGTGAACCGCGGCTGGGTGCCCATGGGCAGCAGCCGGGCCGAGTTGCCGGATGTGAGGATTCGTCAGGCCAGCGTGCAGATCAGCGGCATGGTGGACCGCTTTCCCGGGGTCGGTTTGAGACTGGAAGGCGCCGAAATACCGAGCGCCGGCTGGCCGGCCGTAGTCCAGGTCGTCGACCCCGCGCGCATCGGCGAACGGCTGGGCTATCCGGTTCTTCCTTACCAGGTTCTGGCGGATGATACGGCGGCTGAAGCTTATACCCGGGCGTGGAGGCAGACTCGCCTCGATCCCGGCAAGAATCTGGGTTACGCGCTGCAATGGTTTCTGTTCGCATTGGTTGCCTTGGTGCTGTATGTCCGCCACGGTATCAAAGCGCGCACGAAGGCCGTCGTCTCTTAATTTTTTCAATTTTTCTTCCCATGGCTATCGCAAAGAACTTTTTGTGGCGAAATCGCGCCCTGATCATTCTGATCGCCCTCATCTCTATCATTCCTTTTGGGCTCGCCTGGTATTACGCCCAAAACCCTCAGTTGATCACCAAGCGCAGCAACTACGGCAGCTTGATCCTGCCGCCAATCCCGCTCGATTACGGCGAACTGGTCGCTCATCCCGTCGGGGGCGGTGAACCATTGTCGGAGATCAAGGGGCGCTGGGTGATGGTCCACGTGATTTCGGATCAGTGCGGCGACCGTTGTGCCGAAACCCTGTACAAGACCAAGCAGATCCGGCTCATGTTGAACAAGGAAATTCCGCGGGTACGCCGTTTGTTGCTGATCGCCGACGATTCGGCCGCGGCCGGTCTCCGCTCCGTACTCGAGAACGACGAAACCTTACTGCTGGCGGTAAGGAGCAAGACCTTGCCGGAGAAATTGGCGGCGGCAGTCGGAAAACCTTTGATCGAGGACATGGTAATCCTGGTCGATCCATTCGGAAATGCGGCGCTGTGGTATGACTCCGGCTTCGATCCCTACGGCATGCTCAAGGACTTGAAACATTTGCTTCGCGCATCCCAGATCGGCTGAATCGGATGCCGAAGGCTTTGGGACGGGCCCGCCAAGCCTTGCCCCGGTTGCGCTCGAACCTCGAAACGACAATAAGAAAATAGAACTATGTTCAGATACCTAACGCTTTTCTCTCTGATACTCGCCTTCTGCGTCATGGCGATGGGCGCTTATGTCCGTATTTCGGACGCGGGACTCGGCTGCCCCGATTGGCCCGGCTGCTACGGACAGATGATCGTCGAGGAGCCGCAGACCGCCGAGGCTTTGAGAGAGGCGCCGTTCGATGCGGCTAAAGCCTGGAAGGAAATGATCCATCGTTATTTGGCCGGCGGGTTGGGCATTTCCGTGCTGGTGCTGGCGGGACTGGTGTTTCGGGTGCGGGAAAACCGGGGCAAGGCGATCGCATTGACTTACGTGAGCTTGGCGCTGGTAGTCGGGCAGGCGCTTCTGGGCATGTGGACCGTAAAGTTTTCGGTGCTGCCCGCCATCGTCACGGCCCATCTGTTGGCGGGATTCGTCACGCTCGCCTTTCTGTATTGGCTGTACTTCACGGTGAGCCCACAGACGCCGCCGGACGCAGATAGCCGAGGGTTGTGTCGCCTGAGCGGTTTTTCGTTGTTGCTGCTGTTCGTGGAGCTTTTCCTGGGCGGCTGGACCTCGTCCAATTACGCTGGGCTGTCCTGTCCGGACTTCCCCACTTGTATGGGATCTTATTGGCCGGATGCCGATTATGCCGAAGGGTTCACGCTTTGGCGTGGGATAGGTCCCGACTATCGGCGGAGCGGATTGCCCCTGGACGCCCGTATCGCCATCCACTGGGCGCACCGGATTGGGGCTGTCGCGGTGTTTCTGGCGCTCAGCGTGCTGGCTTTTGCGGTCACCTCGAACCGCAAGGTGCCCCGCTTGAGCAAGGGCGGCGTGCTCCTCAGCTTTTTGCTGCTGGCGGAGATCAGCCTGGGCATCGCGGCGGTTCTGCTGCGCTTGCCGGTCGCCGTCGCGGTCGCGCATCATGCGGTAGCCGCGCTGCTTTGGCTGAATCTGGTTCATATCCATCTTTATCTGCGCCTGCCCCGCCGGGTTGAGGCCGAAGCACCGGCGCACGAAGAAGCCGTTGAACGCATCCCTGTCGCGCCGCCGGGCGAAGTCGTGCCGCCCGTCGTTCTGCCGATTCCCGCCAAGAAGGTGCCTGTGCGGCCCACGCCGGAGGGTATGTTCGTTCGGCTCAAGACCCAGCTCGGGAAAACCCGCAGCGGCCTTACCGGGTTTCTCGGGACGCTCGCGCTCGGCAAGAAGGCTATCGATCGCGACGTTTTGGAAGACATCGAGTCCCAGTTGCTGAGGGCCGACGTCGGCGTGACGGCGACTCAGGACATCATTCGTCATCTGACGGAAAGCCTGGAGCGGGATCAGCTGGCCGATGTCGGTACCTTGACTGCCAGTCTCCGCGAGTATTTGTACGACGTTCTCCGGCCCGTCAGCATTCCGCTCGAGATTCCCGCCGAGACAAGGCCGTTCGTGATTTTGGTCGTGGGCGTGAACGGCGTGGGTAAGACCACGACTATCGGCAAGCTAGCCAAACGTCTTCAAAATCAGGGCCATAGCGTCATGCTGGCGGCCGGCGATACGTTCCGCGCCGCTGCGGTAGAGCAGTTGCAGACCTGGGGCGAGCGGAACAACGTCCAGGTGATCGCCCAGCATACCGGGGCCGATTCGGCGTCGGTCATCTACGACGCGGTGCAGGCCGCCCAGGCCAGAGGCGTTGACGTACTCATCGCCGATACGGCGGGACGTCTCCATACGAAGACCAATCTCATGGAGGAGCTCAGCAAGATCAAGCGCATCATGGGCAGGCTGGACGAGACCGCGCCGCACGAGGTGCTTCTGGTGCTCGATGCAGGTACCGGCCAGAACGCCATCTCGCAAGCCAAGCTGTTCAACGAAGCGGTCGGACTGACGGGTATTGCGCTCACCAAGCTCGACGGCACCGCCAAAGGCGGCGTTATCTTCGCGCTGGCCAAGCAGTTCGGGCTGCCGATACGGTTTATCGGAATCGGGGAAGGTATCGATGATCTGCAGGATTTCGATGCGCGGAAATTTGTCGATGCCCTATTCGCGGAGTGACCGGACGCCACACGCGTGTCAATGCGCGAAAGGGTAGGCCGGCAAGGGATTGCCGACCGACTTTGGGTTAGTGGAGCGGCGTGTCGTGTATAAGCGAATGCCTAGCGCCGGGCCCGGCTTAAGAGGGTGTTGAAAAACGCATTCTGCATACGACATGTAGGTTAACAGTTTCGTCGTTGCCCACTACCTATGGTAGGAGCATCGAATTTTTCAACAGCCTGTTTAATCCCTGGTCTTGAGTTTCAATTCTCCGGGCCGGCCGGTTTCTTCGTAAAGTCCGGTGAGTCTTCGTTTGAATTCGTTGGTAATCGGGCCCATATCCTTTCTCTCCTGAACGACTCTGGGGGTCAGGAGCACCACCAGTTCGGTTCGAGTGCGATTCCTGGTAGTAGTCCCAAACAAGCTACCGATGAAGGGAATCTTGCTCAGAAAGGGGATGCCTGTTAAATCCTCGGTTTGATTGTCTCTAATCAGTCCGCCCAAGGCTATGGTTCCGCCACTTGCGACGGCTACTGCACTTTCAATCGAGCGCTTTGAAATGATGAAGGTGTCGGTGTTTCCTACCGTGGTTGGCCTTGGCGTGCTGACTTCCTGCGTGATATCGAGGGTCACCAGTCCTCCCGCGTTGACCCGGGGGCGGACATGCAGGATGACGCCGGTATCGACATATTGGAAGCTGCTGGTTATGGTCGGCTGATTGCCGACGCCGACGCCGGCGAGCCCGGTCGTTTGGGCGGTCGCGAGGGGAACGGTATCGCCCACGTTGATCTGGGCTTCTTGATTGTTCAGCACCATCAGGGAGGGCGAGGAAATCACGTTGACCTTGTTCTCGCTCGCCAGGGCATTGAGGACGATACGGATATCCTTGGCGCTGTTGACGAGCGCGTAGGAAAAGCCTCCTCCCGCGGCTGCGGCTGCCGTCGAAAGCGCATTGGCTGTCAGATCTCCGGTGCTGCCCAGCGCATATGCGCCGCTGCCTTGATTGAACAGCCACTGGAGTCCGTACCGTAATTGGCCTTCCAAGCTCAGTTCGACGATCGAGGCATCGATCAGTACCTGTAACGGCACCCGATCCAACTCCTTGATCACGGCCTCGATCTCTTTGTACTCCTGCGCCTTGGCCGTGATGATCAGGGCGTTATTGGCGGGATCGGCAACGATGCGCATCCCGCCGATTTCTGAGACGGCAGGGCCGCGCGCGCGTTGCGCGCCGTTCATGCCTCGTCCTCTTATACCGCTGCTTATTCCGGTGCCCATGCCGGTTCGGCTCGCGGTTCCCAAACCGCCGCTGCGCCGAACGCCGCCCGCTGTAGTGCCGCCAAACGTATCGCCGCCGGCCGCATTGCCTAGGCCGCTGGCGGAGCGGGATGTTCCGGGCGTTCCTCCGAACGAAGATCCGTCCTGAACGCCCTCGCCACTCGCAGCACCGAATGCGCCGATTTCTGTGCCCGTCATGCCCGGACTCAACGAGGGCCCGGCCGTCCGCCGCTGCGCTCCTGTTTCACCGAAAATTCCGCTCAGCGTTTGCGCCAATTCCACGGCATCCACGTTCTGCACCCGGTAAACGTGAATCCCGCCCACTCGGGTGCTACTGTATCGGTCGAGCCGCTCCACCCACATTTCCACCTCGTCCAAGTAGCGAGGTTGCGGTGTCACCGCCAATACGGCGTTGAGCCGTTCGATGGGCAATAGCCGGATGACGCCCGCTAGGGGACCTTTGGCCGTGTCACCGAGAACCTTGTCCAGCTCTTCCACTATCGTCGCGGGTTCCACGTTTCGGAGAGGGTAAAGGCCGACCGACATGCCGCGCATGAAGTCCACGTCGAAAATACGGATAGTGTCGAGAACTCCTTCCAATTCCTCGCCGGTACCTGCGAGCATCAGGATATTCCGGGCTTCGTCGGCACGTATGACGGCCTTGGGCGGCATGATCGGTTCGAGGACCTTTTGCATTTCCTGCACGCCTACGTAACGCAGGGGAACGACCCGCAATTGGTAGCCTGCGGGGAGGGGCTGCCCGGGTACGCCGAGCCGTGCGCCTGGAGCGTTGATCGGGGCCGTGGCATCCGGTTCGATACGGTACAACCCTTTGTCCCGAATCAACACGGCACCGTTCATCTTGAGCAGCATTTCCAGGGTGGGAACGAGCTCGTCGTCGCTCAAGGGGCGCGCGGTCTGCAGGCTCACCTTGCCGGCCACCTTCGGACTCAAGACGTAATTGACTTTGAGCATGTCGCCCAGCATGACTTTTGCAACCTCCCCCAGATCGGCGTCGTCGAAGTTCAGGGTGTACTTTCCTTCTTTGCGGGCGGGCTTCTCGATCGGCGCGCCGGGACCGACCACGCTGCCGGACGGGGGGTAGTATTCGGGCGGTCTTGGCGGTTCCTGGGCTAGCGGTTCGGTTTGCAGTGGGATGGTCTCGGGCTCGGCGTCCGGACCTGGGGTGGTTAAATTCGCCGGTAAGATCCCCGGTTTTATTGCACTCGGCTTAAGGTATTCGCATCCGGAAAACCCCAAGGCAAGCACCATCGGTGCAACCACGAATCGATTTGTTGTTTTGCGCATGGACTCTTTTCGTCTTTTTGAATTCTACAATCCAGTCAGGTTGAAGCACTGCCTCGCCTTCGGCGGCAGCCGCCCGAATTGCATTCTACGTGGTATCGTCAAGATTCCGCATGAACAACAACTCGGTAAAACCTCGAAAACCGGATATATCGAGCGTTTCCGAGCAGGACAGGGAAAGTAAATATGCTTTCTCTTTCCGGGTGCGGAGCAATGCGTCAGTTGAGTCGACGTTTCTCGGCGCGATGCAGAACGGGACGCGCCACCCCGGATGCCCTTGGAAAGAGCGCCGCAGTCAACCGCCAAGCACCGCTGAATGACCGCGCAAGCCGTGAAATTTCAGGCTGTGGACGGCAAAACGCCGGCGTTGTAGCTGTTGCGATATCTCCCGCACGAGACTTGGGAGCCGCAAGCGGCGCTTACGCGTGCACCCGTTCGCCGGGAGCGAACGCTGACGTGCGAAGCACGGCCCTTCGACAAGCTCAGGATGAACGGTAACCTATTGATTCCGTTCGCGGTGAGCTTGTCGAACGCTCTCCTGAGTCTGTCGAAGGGCGTGAACGGAATCGACTTGTTCAGAGTTTCCTTGAAGATGCCGTTACTGTTCCACGTCGTCGGCTCCTTCCTCGGCGGTTTCTTCTTCCTCGATGACTTCTTCGGTTTCCTCCTCTGGTTCCTCTGCGGGCGGCGTACGCCCTGCCGGTGCAGAGGGCGGCTGTTGCTGTCGTTGCGGAGGCGGGAGTTGCTGAGGCTGATTCGGCGTGGCCTCGGCCGGCTGGGTCTTGGGCTTGGGTTTGAGAAGCATCAATTCACGCTGCTCGTCGTCGCGTTGCAGCGTGATTTTGTCCGGGGCAAATTCGATCAGCGTCCAACCCTCGATCGAGCCGTTTTTTTTCAAACGTTTGTACTTGCCTTTCGCGTCGACCAGAAGCGCAGTTTTGTCGGTGGGCGTGAAAGCGACCCCTACCAGTTTTACCGTCAAAGGCGTATCCGGCGCCGCCGCGGCGGTCGTGCTGTCGATCTCGGCTCCGGGACGCCGGCCTTCCATGAACAACGGACGCTCGACGATGGTCTCGTATTCTTGGACGTTGGGTAGTTCGAAATCCTCGGAGTCGACCGCCTGAGTCGTTTCCGGAACCGCGGCTTTTTCCGAGGCGGACGCTGCGGTCATACGCTCGCTCTTCAACAGCGCCGATTCGATGGCGAGGCCAACGAACAGCGAGCCCGCCACGCCGGCCAGAATCAGAGTAAGCACATTATCACGAGCCCATTTCGTCATGGTTCAATTGCCCTGCATGTAGCCGATGACGTCGCAATCGAAGCTCAGCTTGTCGACCGGCTGCGACGGTTTGCCCGCGATATTGCGCGGCATCCGGATCGGCCGGATATTGAGGTTTTCCACGAATAGTATGGGTTTCGAGGTCTCGATGCTGTGCAGGACATCGCGCAATACGTCGGTACTGCCGTTCACGCGTATTTTCACGGCGATGCGCGTGAAATTCTCTTCCTTGCGCTCGGGAATGACCTGGGTGCTGGTCAGTTCGCCGCCGGCCTGACTCACGATTTCTTTGACCATGGATTGGAGATCGGCGGAAGCCAAGGCGGCCGTGTCGCGCGCGATGAATCGCTCGTCCTGTTTTCCGGCGGCTTTGATTTGTTCCAGCTTGGCCAGCAGACTGTCTTTTTCCGCGGCGACTTTTTGGTAGCGTTGCAGGCGAAACCGTAAATCGTCCACCGTTTCGTTGTATTCCCGGGCAATATCGAGCACGGGCGCGATCGCCGACAGGTAGAAGAGGGCGATGACGCCGACGAGAATTCCAAGCGCCAAAAGCTGAGGTTTACTCAGGTGAAGCTGGTTTTTCAGAGAACCTCCCGTTGACTACTTCGCTGGCGATCTGAAAACGTTCCAGTCCGCTGGCCATGTCCTTTGTGACCGGTGATACGAAACTGGTATTTCGGAAGAAAGGCGACGCCTCGATCAGCCCGATCAAAGCCGAAGCGGAAGGTGACTGTCCTTGTATGACTAGCCGGTGATCTCGGTACTGCAAGCCGTTGAGCCAAGTCTGATCGGGCATAACGTCGGTCAGTTCCTTGAGCATGTCCACCATGGCCGGCTCGGTGCGCTTTTTTTGCTGAAGAAATCTCGTTTGGTGGACCAGGTCATCCAGCTGCTGGCGCAAGGCTTCGACTTCTTTTGCGGTTTTGCCGACTTTTCTCACCTCCTGTTCCAGCTCCATGGCGAGCGACCGGCTGGTCCAGATTGGCAACACCAGGAGCACGACCACGAGCAGTGCGATCAGCGCGGTCAGCGCCAAATTGATGCGGTAAGGCCACGGATTTCGTGGGGGGCGATAGCTTTCGGGCAACAAATCGTAGGCTCCGAGCGGCGAGTCGCCCGCCGCGTCCACGAGATCGGGCCGCCAGCCCCAGACCGCCAGTTCCTCCAGCAAGGCGTCGAGTTTATTGCGCGGCGTCAATACCAACTCCACCTTGATCTGGCGGTTTGCGGGCAGCCGCTCGAGCACGCGCGCCGTGTAATAAACCTGATCGCTCTTGAACGGCGTCAGGCGATCCATTTCGAATGCCGCTACCTGAGCCAGGTTTTCTTCAGCCGCGAGCGGCAGTTTCAGCGTCTTCCGCAAGGCCTGATCGGCGGTCAAGCGTAGGATGATTTTCGCCTCCGCCAGTTCCGGCATGCTTTCCAGGAGGCGTTCCCGCTTTTGGCTGCCGCTGTCGTCCAGACTGAAATAGCCGAGCGGGCGGTCTCCTTCGGCGTTGCGGTAGACCGCATTCACTCCGTCGTCGTCCTTGGTCACGATTAAGTATTCGTCGGCTGCGCCCAAAAGCTTCTTCAATCGCGCAGGGACCAGAAAGGACAGTTCGCCGGCCCACCAGCGGAAGAACCTTTCGACATCGAGATTGATCGGTGTATCGAGTTTGAGCATATGCACTGCGCGAAGGCTATTGATCGGGCGCCGCGCCCGCCGTTTGCGGCTGCCATCTCAGGAAAACGAAAGGGCTTCCCCCGAGCCGTCTCGCTTCCCGCCGGATGACGGCCGCAACCGGCGGCTCGGAGCGGTTTGGCGATAACGGGCGGGCGAGAACCGTGTAAACCGAATCTCCGAACGAGTGGAACGGAATCCCTGGGACCTGCGGAAGCGGCGGGGCAGGAGCTGTCCCGTTTCCTGCCGTACGCACCGCGATGTAGTCGTCCACCAGTTGGCTGTTCCCGTCGGTCAAAGCCCACAGCACGTTGGCCGAGGCTTTTGTCGGGTTCACGCCGTCGGCATTGCTGTACAGGGTAAACAAGGGCTCCAGTTTTTTGTAAAGCGATGGCGTCACTCCCAAGACGCTGCGGAGTTCCTCCAACACGAGGAAATTGCGGTTTTGCGGCATCCGGTCCAGCCCGGCGGCCAGGTACTCGGCCGATTCCGCCCCGTTGAGGCGCTTTAGATCATCGTTGTCGCGCCAGTCCAAAATCGCATCGGTCAATTTTACCGCCTGATTTTCGTCTTGGATTACCTTGCTCAACAGAGTCCGCAAGGTCGATTCGCGGGCGGCATTGAGATCGATTTTCCCTCCCTCGTCGAAGATGCGTACTTCGACGGGAACGTCCCCAATCGTCAGCCGGTAGGGCGTGCCGTCCGCGCGCCAACGCTGGGCCGGATTCGGCAAGCTCAGCATGAACATGGCGTAGTGGATGCCGCCGTCCGCCAGGGCGACCGCCTTGGCTCGATCACGAGAATTGGTGATCAGCGAGGATTCCCGTTGAGTCGACAAGGCGAAACTGCCCGCCATGATGGTCATCAAGGCCAGTATCCAGAGTACCAGGATCAGAGCGACGCCTTGCTGTCCTGCTTGCGACTGAAACGCCATAGGCATCATCGCTGAGTTCGAAGCGCGATCACTAGAGTAGGCCAGGGTTTTTCGTGCTCCGGTTCGATTTGCACTTGAATCGCCTGCGGAAGCTGAGACTGTTGCCACTCGGGAACCCAAGTCGACTGGAAGGATGCAGCGATCGGCGTGTTTCCCCGATGATACGAAAATTTGATCCGATCGAGATTTTCCAGCAGTACGACGTCTTCGATCGGTTCAGCCGCTTCAGCGGCTCTGTTCAAGAGGGCGTTCGGATTCGCGACATAGGGGCGCATGGCGACCTTCAGATCGTTATGACGCCCGTTCCCCGCGACATACAATCGGAATCGATAGAGACCGCCCTTCCTGATCTGCGGGGGCATGGTCGAAACATATTCGAGCCAGTCTTCCCCGCCTCTCAAGGATACGGCTACGCCGCCGACCTGTTCCATCTCGACGAGAGGCAAAGCGCTTCCGATATGGTTGCGCAAGAAATTTTCCACGAGAAAAAGCCGGCCCGCCCGCGCCATTGTGTCCTCGCCGCTGTCCCAACTCGTGACGCCGATGCGCAGGCTGCCGAACAGCAGGAGCATCATGACGCCGAGCAGTGTCGTGGCGATCAGGACTTCAATCAGCGTGAAGCCGGCGCAGTTTCGTCGTTTGTCCGCCGTTGCCATCGAGAATTGCCGACTCGTTATTGATTGGACAGCAGTCTGAGCGTCGTGAGTTCGAAGGAGCGGGGCTCATCGCCGTCTTCCCAATTCACACGGAGTTCCACCAGGTAAGGTGCGATCGGCAAGTTCTCGGCGAATGGGACGTATTCCTCGCTCTGATACGGGCTTACCCGCATCGTCCAATGAAAAGTTTCGTCGACTTCGCCGCTGGTTTCACCCGGCTGCAAAGGGATTTCCAGCTCGGCCGACGCCAGCAGCGATTCCGCGATCATGACCGACCGCGCGTAGTTGTCGGCAAGCCCCGAGATTCGTGCGCCGCCGCCGAAGATGCGCATCAGCACGCCCAAAGACAGGGCCAATACCGCGAAAGCGACCAAGATTTCGAGCAGGGAGAAGCCGCGTTGCTCAGTCTTCACGGATGACGACCTCGCCGGTGAGCCAATTGACGTCCACCAGGCGTTTATTTCCGGCGGCCTCCAAGGTTACGCGTCCGCCGGTGGACGAGCCGTCCGCGAAAAAACGGATGCTGCCGATGCCTTCTTCGCCGGCCTCCTGCTCGGCGGTGTACAGGCTGAGCCGGACACTGTCGGGCAGTGAGAAATATTTTTGGCGACCGCTGACCCGGTACGCTTTATGGTTGACGTCGAGCTCGAAGACGGCCTCGCGAGCACCGGCGAGCGCCTGTCCCCGTGCGTAGCGGAGGCCAGACGCGATATCGCGCGTGGCCGAGGCCAGTTGGGCACGGTTCAGAAGCGGTGTGAGGTTCGGCACCGCCACAGCCGTCAGCGCGGCCGCGACGGCCAGCGCCAACAGCATTTCCAGCAGCGTGAATCCGCCCCACCGACGGAGGGCGGCGGCATCGCCACGAATCCTTGCATGCGGATGCCGAATCCGGTGCATGGCCGCGCAAACGGAGTGCCTCACGCCATCGGGTTTTCGGCGCACAAGCGGATTTCGCGCATACTGCGGCGGCCTTTTTTCAAGCCCTGGGCATTCGAAGAACACGCGTGCCTATTCCCAGCTTACGACATCCTGGTCCTCGCCTTCGCCGCCCTCGGCGTTGTCCGCCCCCAGGGTGAAAAGATCGAACTTGCCGTGCTGGCCGGGCGAGGTGTAGTGATAAGGGTTGTTCCAGGGATCGACCGGAACCCTTTTCTTGCGAAGGTAGGGACCGTTCCACACCTTGGCGTTGCTGGGCTGCTCGACGAGCGCCGCCAGCCCCTCGTCGGTGGCCGGATAGCGGCCCACGTCCAATCGATACATATCCAGCGCGGAAGAGAGTTCCTCGATCTGCAACCGGGCGGTTTTGGTCTTGGACTCTCCCAGGTGCTTGACGACCTGAGGTCCGACCAAGCCGGCCAGCATGCCGATAATGGCCAGAACGACCAAGAGTTCGATCAGGGTAAAGCCGCGTTGGGCGTGAACATGGCGTCTTTGTTTTTGCATGGGGGTACGAGTCAAAAGTGAAAACAAATCGGGAAATCGACGGATGATAAAAATGACGTTTAAAACGCGAGGTCATTGACGCTCAAGATCGCCATCAGTATCGAGATGATGATCCCGGCGATCATGATGCCCAAACCTACGATCAATACCGGTTCCAGGAGCGCCAGCATACGCTGGATCGAAATCTTGATCTCCTTGTCGTAAGTGACCGCGACCCGCTCCAGCATCTCGGCCAAATGGCCGGATTCCTCGCCCAGCTTGATCATCTGCATGGCCAAGGTTGGAAACAGCCCGCTCTCGATCAGGGGTGCGGACAGGCTTCCGCCTCGCTTGAGGCTTTCCACGGCCACGCCGACCCCGTCGGCGATCACCCGATTTCCGAGCGTTTCCCTAACGATGGTCAAGGCCGCCAGCATGGACACGCCGTTGGTCAGCAAAGTCGCCAAGGTACGGCTGAAGCTCGCGACTTCCAGCTTGCGGATCAGGTCCCCGACCATGGGCAGTTTCAATAACCGGGCATCCCAAACCCGGCGGCGTTCCGGGGCCGCGAACTGATAGCGAAAATAGCTGGCTAGTCCTGCGATGAAAATCAGAAACACCCACCAGTAGGAGCGAAGACCATCGGCCACGCCGATTACGATTTGAGTCGGCACGGGAAGTTCCTTGCCGGCCGATTCGAACATCTCGGTGAACTGCGGCACCACGAAGGTCAACAGGAGCAATAAGGACAGAACGGCCATGGTGACCAGTATGGCGGGATAAATCAGCGCGGTCGTGACCGTATCGCGGAGTTCCTTGGAACGCTCGAGATAATCGGACAAACGCTCCAGCACCAGTTCCAGCGCGCCGCCCGCTTCGCCGGCGCGGATCAGATTGATATAGAACCGCGAGAAAACGCCATCTTGGGCTTCCAAGGCATCCGACAGTTGCGCGCCGCCCTTGACCGAATCCAGCACTTTGCCGATCAGGCCGTTCAGCGCCGGTTCCTTCGCCGTCAGCTCGAGCAGCACGGTCAACGCGCGGTCCAGCGGCAGTCCGGCGTGCAGAAGGGTCAGCAATTCACGCGTGAATGAAGCGATCTGTTTCTGGGAGATCCGGGTCTTGTTGCGCCGGAAACCCATCCAGGCAAACGGCCGCGATTTCGCCGGCGCCACCCGGATCGGCAGGAAGCCTTCGTTTTGCAGAGTCATGATCAAAGCGGCTTCGTCCGCCGCTTCGCGTTCCGCTTCCACCGTTTCGCCATCCCGATCCACGGCCTTGTAGACGTAAAGGGCCATAATTCTCAGCTATCCGAAGTGACGCGCAGTACTTCTTCGATCGTGGTCAGTCCTGCAACGGCCTTGCGCAGGCCGTCCTCGTACATCGTGTACATGCCTTCCTTAAGGGCGATTTCTTCGATCTGCCGCGCTTGGGCGTGATTCATCACCAGACGACGGATGTCGTCGCTCACGACCAGGAATTCGTGGATCGCAAGGCGACCGCGGTAGCCGGTTCCGTCGCACTGCTCGCAGCCCCTGGGCCGATGCAGAATCACCGGGCCGTCGGCGAACTGCGCCAGCCTCATTTCCTCGACCATTTCGGCCATGGCGGGATAAGGCTCGCGACAATTCGGACAGAGCCGGCGCACCAGGCGTTGGCCCAGGATGCCGTTCACAGTGGAGGTGATAAGGTAATCTTCCAGGCCCATGTCCATGAGGCGGGTGACGCCGCCGGCGGCATCGTTGGTGTGCAGCGTGGACAGCACCAGATGACCGGTGAGCGCCGATTGCACGGCGATGCGCGCGGTCTCCAGATCGCGCATTTCGCCGATCATGATGACGTCCGGGTCTTGCCGGACGATGGAACGGAGGGCGTTGGCGAAAGTCAAGCCGATCTGGGGTTTGACCTGGATTTGGTTGACGCCCTCCAACTGGTATTCCACCGGATCCTCGACGGTAATGATTTTGCGTTCGGGCGTATTGAGTTTGTGCAGCGCCGTGTACAGGGTAGTGCTTTTGCCGCTGCCGGTGGGCCCTGTAATCAGGATGATGCCGTGGGGAAGCGCCAGTACGTTCAGGAATCTTTCGAGCATGGCTCCCTCGAAGCCGAGGGAGGAAAAATCGAAGACGATGCTTTCCTTGTGCAAGAGACGAATGACCACGCTTTCGCCGTACATGGTCGGTACGGTGGAGACGCGCAAATCCAGTTCCTTGCCTTGCACCTGGAGCTTGATGCGCCCGTCCTGGGGTAGGCGGCGCTCGGCGATGTTGAGCTTGGCCATGATCTTGATGCGCGAAATCACGGCGGCAGTGGACCTGACCGGCGGGGCTTCCACCTCGCGCAACACGCCGTCGACCCGGAAACGGACCTTGAGCCGCTGTTCGAAAGGCTCCACGTGAATGTCGGAGGCGCGGGACTCCACCGCCCGCTGCATGATCAGGTTGACCATGCGGATGACCGGGGCTTCCGAGGCCAAATCCTTGAGGTGTTCGACGTCGGCCTCGTCGATGTCGTCGTCGCTGCCGAAATCCTCGACGATCTGGCCCATCAGGGTCTTGCCGGAACCGAGTTGCTGTTCGAGCGCCCGGTCGATTTCGGACGGCAGTCCCACATACGGCCGCACGGGTTTCTCGCAGGCCAGAGCGAGGGCGGCCAATAGATCGTGATCGAACGGATCCGCCACCGCGACGATGAATTCGTTATCTTGCGCGGCTATGCCGACCACGTGATTCTCCTTCAGAAAACGTATGGCAACGGTGTCGGGAAGAGGGGAGGTATCCGGATAATCCGCGGGTGACACCAAGGGCAACGACGCGACGGCGGCCAATATTTCCGCGGTATCGCGTTCGGAAACGATGCCGAGCTTCGCCAGAAGCGCGGGCAGCTTCTGTTCGTCCGCTTGGGCCGCCAAACGTTTTGCGCGATGGATCTCCGCCTCGCGTACCTTCCCCCGCCTGACGAGTTCATCGGCAAAACGCTGATACGGGTTTTCCACGATGGACTCCGTGTAAGTTGCCGGCGGATTCAGCGGTTGCGGTGCAATGGCCAAAGTCTTCTCTCGCATAAAGCAAAGCGCCTTAGACCCAGAACGATCCAAAAGTGCCGGATCGGAGCCGAAATATTCGGTTTATCGGCGGAAAACGTAGGGAATATTACACTAATTCCAGGATTATCATCCTGGAAACGGCAGTTGGACGTGCTCGAGTATGCGGCGGGCGGGGCGGCTGGCAAGCCTGTCCTGAGCGGAGTCGAAGGGCCTGTCCTGAGCTTGGTCGAAAGGCGGTTCGTTTCGCTCACCGCATTCTACTTTTCCGGTGCATCGAAGCGGTCAACTGCCGTTTCTAGGATCATTCGCTCGCGTCTCGCGTCCGTGAACTAAACCGGTTCGAATATCGCTAAGCTTGATCCGCACGGTGCCTCTTTCGGTCCTATTGGCGATCCCTTTTCCGGGAGTGCTCAAAAGTTGGACCAGGAGCCCTTGGCACCGTTGCACGCCGTCCTTTTTAGCGGTTAGAAGAAGCTCATCGGATAGCAAAGGAAGATGGATTGGATCGCCCGAGAAATTACCTTGGTCCTGCCGCCTCGATGCGGCGCGGACCACGTTCGGCGCGAGGCGGCAAACAACCAACCGCGGTTGGGACTTGATTTAGGAAGCTCTGAAAAGTGGACTCCGTGCATCGTTCGACAAGCTTACCGCGAACGGAATCCATTCTTACCGTTCGTCCTGAGCCTGTCGAAGGACTTAGCAGGGTGTTGAAAAACGCATTCTGCATACGACATGTAGGTTAACAGTTTCGTCGTTGCCCACTACCTATGGTAGGAGCATCGAATTTTTCAACAGCCTGTTAGAGCCTATCCCAATAGGCTTAAGAAACCCTTCGACAAGCCTGTCGTGAGCCAGTCGAAGGGCTCAGGGCGAACGGCCTATTGGGATAGGCTCTTAATCAGAGCTTCCTTACGGTTTTCACCCGCTTGCGCGGCTAAAAACAACGGGGCATCCCCACTCCGTTGGAATGCCTCGACGTTTTTCGAAGTGCCCATGAAAAGGGTTGCCCGTCCATTTCCGGCTTCATATCATGGCTGCTTCCTCTTCATTTCAGGTATTTGGATTTGTCAATGAATTTACTCGCCTCGGAAATATTTGAGCGTTTCAGAACTCAGGGTTTAATCGTCGACCTTCGCGGACCGGATCGAGTCATCGGCCGCCTCGCGCCGGTCGACGATTGCGCGCCTGGAGATTTGGTATTCGTGGACCATATGAAATATCTGTCCCAGGTACGTGAACTGAAACCGGCCGCGGTAGTGACCACCGAGGCGATCGGAGCCGAATTGGGCGATACCGGGGTCGCTCTGCTGATCGCACCGAACGTGCGCCTCGCCATGGCCTTGCTCAAGCAGACTTACGGCGACCGCAACGTGCGGGACGTCGAGTGGCCGAGGATTCACCCGTCGGCGGTGATTCACCAGAGCGTGGCAATCCCCGGTGATGCCGTGATCGGTCCCGGCGTCGTGCTGGGTGCCGAGGTGAGCCTGGGGCCAGGCGTGGTGATCATGGCGAATACGGTGGTGGAAAGAGGAGCGAAGATCGGTCGGGAGACGGTGATTCATCCGCACGTTACCGTCGGTTATGAGTGTGAGATCGGCGCCAACGTCATTTTGAAGGCTGGCTGCGTGATCGGGTCGGAGGGTTTTGGATTCGCCCAGGACGAGCACCGCCGCAATTACCGTATTCCCCACACCGGCAAGGTCATCGTCGAGGATCGGGTAGTGATCGGCGCCAACACCAATATCGACCGCGCCACCTATGGGGCCACCATCATACGCTCGGGAGCCGTGATCGATGCCCTCTGCCATATCGGGCACAACGTGGAGATCGGCGAAGACTGCATTCTCTGCGCTCACACCGGCATTTCCGGCTCGACCCGGTTCGGGAAAAGGGTCATCGCCTCCGGTCAGACCGGCACCCTAGACCACATCACCGTAGCCGACGACGTGGTATTGCTCCACCGCGCGGGGCTCCACAACAGCATCAAGCAGCCCGGTATGTACGCCGGCGGGCCGGCTCAGCCGTTACAGCAATATCTTAAGAACATGGCGGTGTTTTCCCGTTTGCACGAGATGTGGACGCGGTTGAAGAACCTGGAAAAAAAGATCGCCGACCTGGCCAAGGCCGAGTGACATGAAGATCGCGACTTGGAACGTCAACTCCTTGCGCGTACGTCTGCCTCAGGTTTTGAACTGGCTTGGGCGGGAGCAGCCCGATGTGCTCGGCGTTCAAGAAACCAAAATCACTGATGAGGAGTTTCCGGTCGCCGAGTTGGCCGAAGCCGGCTATCGCTCGGTTTACAGCGGACAGAAGACCTATAACGGCGTCGCGGTGCTCAGCAAGTTCGATCTTGCCGATCCGGTCACCGATCCCAAGGGCTTCGACGACGCCCAGCGGCGCATCCTGGCGGTGACCGCCGGCGGTTACCGGATCGTCAACCTCTATGTGCCGAACGGCGGGGAGGTGGGTTCGGACAAATACGCCTACAAGCTGGACTGGCTTGCCAAGATGCGCGACTACTTGAGCCTTGAAGTAAAACGTTGTCCGCGCCTGATCGTTCTGGGGGATTTCAACATCGCGCCGGAGGATAGGGACGTGCACGATCCCGATGCCTGGCGCGAAAGGATTTTGTGCAGCACGCCCGAGCGCGAAGCGTTCCGGGCCTTGCTCGATGTGGGATTGATCGACGTTTTCAGGCGTTTCGAGCAAGCCGAGAAGAGCTACACCTGGTGGGATTATCGCCTTAATTTCCAGGATTATCGCCTATTGGGATAGGCTCTAAGCATTCAACCCCACGGACATAGCAAAGAGGCCGATTCCGAATCTCTCCCGTGTCTGCGTAACGCACCTGGAGCCCGCCGGTTGCGTCAACATTACAGAAGGTTAGCCGGCGGCCGTGCTCATCCGTGGCTGTGCCTGAGCATTCATCGCATAGGGCGGGAAGATAGCGGGAACTGGCCGGAACCTTTCCTCCGCAGAGCGGGCACGGCTGAAACCCATCGGTAGAAGGATGAAAGAATGTAGAGCTTGTTTCTGCCTGGTCCTCGTTTTCGGCCTCAGCCTTTCCTCGCCCACTTACCGCTGGCAGCTTGGCTTGCAGCGATCCGGGCAGCGCTGAGAATGGAACGGCCTGCTTGAAATCCTCTTCGGCCCATTAAGGATTTTCGTCATCGATCATTTCAGGGTCGGGTTTCTTTTTCTGCCTTCCGCGCCGACCGCCGATCCGCTTCAGTTTCGACAATTCGGCATTGGTCATGGGGGGATTATCCAGATCGGATTTCGCCGCGGCCGTAATCGCCACATCCTCTTCCGGTGTCGGCAGAATCGTGCCGGGCTTAAGCTTCGGCATAAGGCGCAACCTTAGGATGCCAGCTCGCGCAAAATCTCTGGGTGCCGTTCCGCCACGCGCAAAAGGGTTTTGGCCGCACCGGACGGGGAACGCCGGCCTTGCTCCCATTCTTGTAGCGTGCGCACCGAAACGCCCATCAGTTCGGCGAACCTCGCCTGCGACAGACCGGCAGCGATGCGCGTCGCCGCGATAGACGAAACCGGAACCTCGGTCACCTGAGCCGCCCGTCCAGCCTTCATCTGGCGCACCGACACCAGCAGATCGTTCTGAAATTGTTCCATCTCCTTATCCATGCTCCACCTCATATTTAAGCTTGGCGAGAAATTCGGTCGGTAGATTGTCGAACTTGGCCTTGGCATAAACGATCAACAGCCAAATCCGGCCGTCTCCGCCGTTGAAATAGATCACCCGCACACCGCCGCGCTTGCCCATGCCCGACCGGTTCCAGCGTACCTTGCGACAGCCGCCGGACCCCGGAATCACCTCTCCCGCCATTGGGTTTTCCGCAATCCAGTTGATGAACGAGATACGATCCGCTTCGGACCAGACATCTCTGGCATAGCGCTGAAAGATTTCAGTTTCGGCAACGGTATGCATAAATTGATTATACGTCAATGACGTATAAATGCGAGCGTACTCCGTTTCCTCCAAAGCCTCCCAAGGCCCTGACGAAAGCCATCCGTCCGTACGGGCTTTTTATTGCCCCCGAAATCTTCCGCTTTAGTATCATGTCGTTGTGGCTCACTCTAATGCATCTGGTGTGTGTAGCCAGATGCGTAGCCGGGGTGAATGAATCTGAATAAAACGAAGTAAAAACATTAGCTTATGCCTTGTTTAAAAATCGCGACTTGGAACGTCAACTCCTTGCGCGTACGTCTGCCTCAGGTTTTGAACTGGCTTGGGCGGGAGCAGCCCGATGTGCTCGGCGTTCAAGAAACCAAAATCACTGATGAGGAGTTTCCGGTCGCCGAGTTGGCCGAAGCCGGCTATCGCTCGGTTTACAGCGGACAGAAGACCTATAACGGCGTCGCGGTGCTCAGCAAGTTCGATCTTGCCGATCCGGTCACCGATCCCAAGGGCTTCGACGACGCCCAGCGGCGCATCCTGGCGGTGACCGCCGGCGGTTACCGGATCGTCAACCTCTATGTGCCGAACGGCGGGGAGGTGGGTTCGGACAAATACGCCTACAAGCTGGACTGGCTTGCCAAGATGCGCGACTACTTGAGCCTTGAAGTAAAACGTTGTCCGCGCCTGATCGTTCTGGGGGATTTCAACATCGCGCCGGAGGATAGGGACGTGCACGATCCCGATGCCTGGCGCGAAAGGATTTTGTGCAGCACGCCCGAGCGCGAAGCGTTCCGGGCCTTGCTCGATGTGGGATTGATCGACGTTTTCAGGCGTTTCGATGCGGCCGAGAAGAGCTACACCTGGTGGGATTATCGCCTCAATGCGTTCCGGCGCAACATGGGGCTGCGCATCGATCATATTCTGGTCAGCTCCTCATTGGCCGAAGATTGTTTGGGCTGCCGCATCGACGTCGAACCCAGAAAGCTAGAAAGGCCGTCCGATCATGCCCCGGTCGTGGCGGAGTTCCGGGTCTGATCGGGTCTTTGGCGTAAACCCAAACCTACGGCAGACCTTGCTCGATCCCCATGGGGGTGAACATTGCCTGCCCGTGGCGATCGGTTCTCGGTTTTTCGACGCGCTATCCGTTGCGAGGTCTACGGCTCAAGGCGAATCCGCTCAAAGCTTCCGATTTCCGTGACCCACAGAATGCCGTCGCCGCGTTTCCCGGTGCGGCTGTGTTCGCGGATGATTTGGACGATCTCATCCACCTTGTCGTCCGGGGCGACGATCTCGACCCGTACCTTGGGTGAAAAATCGGTCAGTTCTTCCCGAATGTTGTGGCCGACCTCCGGTTCCTCATGCTGGCTACAGCCTTCCACCCGGCTCACGGTCATCCCCGGAAAGCCGCGCATCTGGCGGAATGCGTTTCGGAGTTTGGTCAAGCGCTGGGGCTGGATGACAGCTTTGATTTCTTTCATGGAATCTCCTCTTTCAAGCTTCGATGCGTTTTTCTTCGAACCATCGGTACAGGGTCGGCAACACGACCAGGGTGAGCAGAGTGGACGTGATCAATCCGCCGATCACCACGATCGCCAGCGGGCGCTGAACTTCGGAGCCCGGACCCGTGGCGAACAGGAAGGGCACCAGGCCGAGCATGGCCACGGTAGCTGTCATCATCACTGGCCGGAAACGCTGCTTGCAGCCTTCGACGATGGCATCGGCCTGGCACAGTCCCTCGTCCCGCAGCCCTCGAATATAAGACACCAGCACCACTCCGTTCAGCACCGCGATGCCCCACAAGGTGATGAAGCCGACCGAAGCCGGAACCGAGAGATACTCCCCGGTGAGGAACAGCGAAAAGATGCCGCCCATCGATGCGAACGGTAGTACCAGGATGATGAGGGCGGCGAAGCGTAACGAGTTGAACAGCAGAAACAGCAGGAAGAAGATCGCCGCGATGGTGATGGGGATAATCACCATCAAGCGTTTCATGGCCCTTTCCAGGTTTTCGAACTGTCCGCCCCAGGTGACGTAATAGCCTTCCGGGAGCTTCACTTGTTTGGCGACGGCCTTTTGCAGTTCCGCGACGAAGCCGCCCAAATCGCGGCCCCGGACGTTCGCGCCGATTACCAGCCGGCGCCGGGCATCGTCGCGGCTGATTTGCGCGGGTCCGTCCACGACTTCGATGATGGCCAGATCTTCCAAAGGCACCAGGGCACCGTTGGGGGATTTCAGCAGGATTTGTCCGATGGCCTGCGGGTTGTTCCTGAATTTTTCGGGAAATCGGACCACCGCCGAAAAACGGCGTTCGCCCTCATAGATCTCGGTGGTCACGCGGCCGGCGAGCGCGGTCTCGATGATATCGTTGATGTCGGCCACGTTGATGCCGTGGCGGGCGATGGCCTGGCGATCGATATCGATGGTGAGATACTGCTGGCCGCTCACCCGTTCGACGCGGATGTCGGCGGCGCCTTCGATCGAATTGAGTACCTTGATGATTTCGTCGGCCTTTTGCTTCAGAACCTCCAGTTCGTCGCCGAACAGCTTGATGGCGATGTCAGAGCGCACCCCGGTCACCATTTCGTCCACCCGGTCCGAGATCGGCTGTGCCATTACGATGTTGACGCCCGGCAGCACCTTGAGCTTTTCGCGGATGGCGTCCATCACGTCGTCTTGATCCCAGCCGTCCGGAAGCTGATCCTGCGGCTTGAGCGTCACGATCGGGGTGGATTCGTTTTCCGGCTGCGGATCGGTGGGATTTTCGCTTCGCCCCAATTGCGACACGGCCTTGGCGACCCCCGGGACTTCCATCACCAGGCGCATGGCCTCGCTCTCCAGGCGGATCGATTCCTCCAGCGACATGCTCGGAACCCGATTGATGCCGGGCACGATGGAGCCTTCTTTCATCTCCGGAATAAAGGATGTTCCCAGGAAGGGAAAGAGCATCAGGCTGCCGACCAGTAAAGCAAAGGCGCTCGCGACGACCTTGAGCGGATTGTTCAGGGCAAAGCGCAGCAGCTTGAGGTAAGGCCGTTTCATGAACGCGATGATGGGGGTGTCGTGATCCTTTCCGCCTTTGAGCAAGTAAGAGCACAGCACCGGCGACAAGGTGAGGGATACGATGAGGGAAATGAACAAGGCGATCGCGATGGTGTAAGCCAGCGGCGCGAACATCTTGCCTTCGAGCCCCGTCATCGTCATCAGCGGCAGGAACACCAGGCAGATAATGCCTACCCCGAACAATACCGGCGTCCCTACCTGAGTGGCGGCGCGCAACACGACCATACTGCGGCTTTCGCCGGTTTCCTTAGCCTCGCCCAAATGATGAAAGGCGTTTTCCACCACGACTACCGAGCCGTCGACCATGATGCCGATGGCGATGGCAAGCCCACCGAGCGACATCAAGTTGGCGGAGATGCCGTAGTGATTCATCACCATGAAGGTCACCAGCGGAGTGATGATCAGCGTCGCCACCACGATCAGGCTGGAACGGATATCGCCCAGGTACAGAAACAGCACGACGATCACCAGGACGATGCCTTCCATCAGTACCTTGGTCACGGTGTGGATCGCCGCGTCCACCAGGTCGGTACGGTCGTAGAACGGTACGATTTTGAGACCGCCCGGCAGCATCCCTTGTTCGTTGATCTCCATGACCCGATCCTTGACCCGGCCGACGATCTCCTTGGCGTTGCCCCCGCGGAGCTGCAAAACGATGCCGCCCACCGCCTCGGTGTACCCGTCCTTGATCACGGCGCCCGAGCGCACCGCGTGCCCGATGCGGATTTCCGCCACGTCGTGGATGTACACGGGGGTGCCGTCGATTTCCTTGAGGACGATGTTGCCGATGTCCTCGACGTCGTGAATCAACCCGATCCCGCGTATCAGATACTGCTCGGCGTATTGCGGCAATTTACCGCCGCCGCTGTTGGCGTTGTTGAGCGCCAGCGCCGTGTAGACGTCCTTCAGCGTCAAGCCGTAATGGCGCAAGCGGTCGGGGTTGGGAAGGACCTGGTATTGACGCTCCAGGCCGCCGATCGAGTTGATTTCGGCCACGCCTGGAATGCTTCGGAGCAAGGGACGGACGACCCAGTCCTGAATGGTCCTGCGTTCCGTCAACTCTTCCTCGGTCAGTTGGCGGTCACCGTCGTCGGGCCGCTCCAGGGTGTATTGATAGACTTCCCCGAGCCCGGTGGATACCGGGCCGAGAATCGGGGTGACGCCTTGCGGCAGCCGCTGCGTCGCTTCGATCAGTCGTTCGAGCACCAATTGGCGGGCGAAGTAGACGTCGGTATCGTCGGTGAATACCAAGACGATCTGCGACAAGGCGTTGCGGTTCACCGACCGCATCTGGACCAGGCCGGGAAGGCCGGTCATGGCGATTTCCAGAGGAACCGTCACGAAGCGCTCCACTTCCTCGGGCGAACTGCCGGGCACCTCGGCCGCCACCTGAACCTGGACGTTGGTCACATCGGGAAAGGCATCCACCGACAAATGTTGCATTGCCGAAATGCCGAACGCCAGAAGGCAGATCGCAACGATCACAACCACCAGTCGCTGCTTGAGCGCAGCGCGGATCAAACTCTCTATCATGGATTACTCCAGTTCTTGGCGGATCCGTTCGTTGTTGAGGTGGAATGCGCCGTCGACGACGATCCGTTGTCCTTCGGTCAGTCCGGCGATGACCCTGCGCATGCCCCCTAAATCCGGTCCGAGGGAAACCGGCGTCAGCACGAACTTATCTTCGGTGACTTGTACGAATACATAGTCATGATCGCCCGTCCTGACCACGGCTTTGGCCGGGATGTTGAGCGAACTGACTCGCGGCCTGTGAATGACCATGGTCGCGAGCATCTCGGGCTTGATCTTGCGTTCCGGATTCTTGACCTCCATCCGCACGGTGACGGTGCGGGTCGATGGATTGACCGTATCCGCCACGTAAATCACCCTGCCGGTGATTTTCTGTCCGGGCAGTGCCGGTATCTGCACCTCGGCCTGCCCGCCGATTTCGACCAGAAAGGCTTTCTGCTCCGGCGCCTCGGCGACGACCCAGACTTCCGACAGGTCGGCGATCGTAAACAAATCGTCGGCGGGTTCGACGATCTGGCCAATGGAAATCTTTCGCTCGATGACCGTTCCCGACAGCGTGGCCGTGACCGGGATCACGGAGTCGATCTGGCCGCTGTTCGACAGGCGCCGAATGGCGTTCTCGCTCATTCCCATCACCGCCAACTGGTCTTTGCTGGCGCGGACTTCCACCTCGACTTCCGCCAGTTGGCTCTCGCGCTCGGTGAGTTCGGCCCGGCTGATGACGTCGGCGTCCAGCAGCCGGCGCGCTCGCTCCACCGCCAGCCGGTGCAGATTCATCTGTGTTCTGGCTTTGAGGTAAGCGGCTTGGGCAATGCTGAGTTCGGTGCTGGTGATGGTCGCCAAGTGCTGACCTTGCCGCACGCTTTGTCCGATGAAGGCCGTTATGTCGGTCACCCGGCCGGTGACGCTCGGTCCGACCCGGGCTACCCGGTGTTCGTTCAAAGTGATCCGTCCCGGCAGGTGCAGGGTTTCGCCGATTTCCATGGACGTGACGGGTTCGACTTTGAGCCGTTCGAGCAGCGATGGCGGGGCCGTGACGGCAATCTCGGCAGTGGTCTCCGCCTCTTGGGCATCCTGTTGTCCGAACGCGGGCGCGATGCCGAGCGCAAGCCAAGCGAGAAGTATGGTTTTTTTCATTGTGGCTGATCCTGATAGTCCTGAGCCCGAAGCCGTTCGATTTCGAGAAGCGCGGCGTTCCTGTCGAACAAGGCGTTGATGTAATCGACGCGCACCGCCTGAAAGGTACGCTGAGCATCCAGATAATCGAGGATGCCCCGTTCTCCGAGGCGATAGGCGGCTTCGGCGACTTTCAGCGCGGACTCGGCTTCGCGCAGGAGTCCCGACTCGAAGGTTTCGATCTGCTGAGTGGCGATGCGATAGGCGGTGATCGCCGAGTCCAGTTCGTACATCAGGTTCAATTGCTGCTGATTCGCCTGCGCGTCGGCCCGCGCCCGGTCGGCGACGGCTCGTGCGATGGGGCCTTGCCGCTGATTCCATAGGGGGATGGGCACGATGAGATCGACCCGCCACTGCTCCAGGCGCGGTTCGCGATAGACGCCGGCTTTGATGGTGGGCTGGGGATAGCGCAGCGCCTGTTCCAGTTCGAGCTGGGACCTGGCCCGGTCGACTTCCGCGCGCGCTTGGACCAGGGCCGGGTGGTTCTGCAATACGGTCTCGCGCAGTTTCTCCAA